>NZ_JAGGOK010000004.1 GCF_018614615.1 Streptomyces sp. ISL-100
CCCCCCCCCCGCAGCGGCGTACACCCGGTGTCGGGGGCGGCGGGGTCAGCGGGTGCGACGCGGCCGCAGGCTCAGGACGGCACCGGTTGTCAGGGACTGCCAGGTGGCGCGGTCGGCGGGGAGCTGACGCGGGTGGGCGGGACCGGCGATGTCGTAGTGCAGGCGCCTCAGTTGGGCAACCGTGTCCGGGGCCCGGCCGTCCTGAGACGGCATGAACAGCTTCATGAAACCGTTGATCCGGTCGGCCGGCACCGGCAGGGCTCTACCGCAGTGCGGCACGATCACTTCCAAGCCGGCGTGGCGCTCCAGCGTGTCGGCGAAGGGCAGGTCGGTGACCGCGCGGACGGTGTCGAGGTGGGTGTTGGTCTCCAGCACGACACCGTCGGCGTCGAGTTCGTCGAAGGCATATGCAGCATGCCGACCAGGACTCCGGCGAGCAGCGCCTTGAGACAGGCCATCGCGCTCAGCTCCGGGTGCGCCACTGGTGTTCGGACAGGAAGCGCACGTCGTACTGCTGAGGAACAGTGGCGAACTTGTGCGGCTCGGGTACGACCGGCTGCTGCGGCAGGCCTATCGCGTCGGTCGGCACGCCGAGGTTCTCGAAGAAGCGCTCGAAGGTGCCACCCGGGCCGGCCGCGACGCCGACAATCTGGCTGTGGTGCCGCTCGATGCGGTACGCGTGGGGGCAGTTCTTCGGTACGAAGCCGAAGTCGCCGGTGCCCAGGAGCTTCTCGTACTGCTCCCCCTCCAGATCCTCGACGAACACCCGGACCGCTCCGGCGGTGACGTAGAAGACCTCGTAGGTGTCGGGGTGCAGATGGGCCGGGATGAGGTCGCCCTTGGGCCCTTCGCAGGTGAAGAAGTTGAAGGCGTTCTCCGTCTGCTCGCCCCCGGCGTAGATGGTGATCAGGTCGCCGAACAGGTGCGCGCGGTCACCCATGCCCTTCTCGATGAAGTACGGCGTGCCCGGCTCGGCGGGGATCTGCGAGGCCCGGCGGTACTGGGTCGTGTACTCGAAAGTCATCGTTCCTCCTGATACGGTCGGCGAAAAGCGGCCCGATGTCAGGCTACCTGACATGAGGCCTTGAGCAAGCCCTGACCGGGCCCGGCACGCGACTGGCGCAACACCCCGGAAGGGTGACGCCAGGCTTTCGCACGCTCCTCAACTCCCATGGCGCAGCAGCCGCTTTGCCTTCGCCGATTTCTGGAACATGCGGTCACGATCTGCCCCCGAGTCGCCCGTTACCGGGCCGAATCAGGGCCGTTCTTAGACACCAGTACCCTCACGCCCCCTTTCGGAGCAACCGGGGCAACGACGTCGCTGACGTTCTCGGAGTTCGCCAGGGACCTTGGTGGGAAGCAAGCGTCTGTCCAGCGCCATTGACACTTGTCTCGGCCGTCGGATCCCGTTGGCGCGGCGACAGGCGCCTGCGGCACGGAAGTTCCAGTACCGCACAGCGCGTACCGCAGGAGCGCCGGTCGGGTGCGGCCCTCCAGTTGAGGGTCGCCGACGACGGGTCATCGGTCCGGGCCGCTTCCCGGGCGGGCCGCGTGTCGGCCGGGTGGGCGGCTCAGCAGGTGGCGGGGGTCTGCGGCTCGCGTGATGGCCGTTTCGACGGCTGCGACCCGGTCGGCGAGCAGGCCGAGCGCGGCCACCGCCCGGCCGAGGGAGTCGTCCCCCGAGCCGCCGAGTGCCTGGGCGCGGACGTACGCCGACGTGATGTCGGTCCAGCGAGCCGCCTGTTGCTCGGTGAGCGTGCCGCGCAGGGCCGCCAGCTTGAGCAGGTTGGTCTCGGCTCCGGTGGTGAGGGTTTGGGCCACGCCGGTGTAGTGGTCGTCGATCACGGCGGCCAGCTCGTCGTCGTTCATGACAGGCGAGATGCGGGCCGCGATCTTGTTCATGTTGCGGTACGAGCCCTGGAGTTGGAAGGACGGTTCGGTGCGGGTGGCTTCGGACTGGGCGGCGGAGGCGATGTACGTCTCGTTGACGGCCAGGACCGTCTCGCGCGCGGTGAGCAGGTGGCGCAGTACCGCGAGGACGCGGTCAAGTTCGGCCGGCGGGTACGGGTGGGTGAGCCGGTCGCGGCGGGCAGCCGGGTCCCCGGCGGCGAGACGTACCAGCAGATCCAGGTCGCCGCGCTCACGCCCGGCGAGGGGAGCGAGGGCCGGGTGGGAGGTGAGGGCGTTCTCCACGAAGCTGAGCGCGAAGACGTCCTCCTTGCCGGTGAGGACGTCGCCGAGGTTCCACACGTCGGCGCGGTTGGCGAGCATGTCGGGGACCCGGAAGCGCTGACCGGACTCGGTGTAGGGGTTGCCCGCCATGCAGACCGCGAAGCGCTTGCCCCGCAGGTCGTGGCCGTTCAGCGTGCGGGTCGCGTCGCACAGCGGGATGAACTTCTGCAGCAGCTCCGGTGAGGTGTGCTGGATGTCGTCGAGGTACAGCAGGACGTTGTTGCCCGCCGCCAGCGCGAAGTTGACCTTCTCTATCTCCTTGCGGGCGGTGGCGTTCGGTGCCTCCGCCGGGTCGAGAGACGTGACCCCGTGGCCGAGGGCCGGTCCGTCGACCTTCACCAGGAGCAGCCCGAGGCGGTCGGCGACGTACTCCATGAGCGTCGTCTTGCCGTAGCCGGGCGGCGAGACGAGCAGCAGCAGTCCGCTGCTGTCGGTCCGCTTGCCGTCGCCGGCGGCTCCGAGCTGCTTGGCGAGGTTGTCGCCGATGAGAGGCAGGTACACCTCGTCGACGAGGCGGTTGCGTACGAAGGAGGACATGACGCGCGGCCGGTACTCGTCCAGGTGCAGCCGGGCCCGCTCGGCGGCGACGAGGGCGGTTCTGCGCTGCTGGTACGCGCGGAAGCCGGGCACCGAGCGCCGGGCGAAGTCGCTCGTCCTGGCCAGGAATTCATCGAGGCGCAGGGAAAGGGCGCGGCGGCGGTCGATCCTCGGGTGCGCGCCCAGCAGGCCCGCCACCGTGGCGGTCAGGGCCCCTTCCACGTCGTGGCGCGCGAGGTCCGGGCAGACCTCGATGGCCACGGCTTCGGCGAGGTCGCCGGCACTGACGTCCTCCCCGCAGGAGGCGGCGTACGAGACGAGCCAGCCCTCCACCAGTCGCTGCGCGGCGCCCGTGTCCCCTTCGGCGAGCCGGTCGCGCACGTCCTCGGCGTACGGAGACGAGCCCACCGCCCGGCGGAACTTGTCCAGCAACGTGCGGGCCTGCGGGCTGGTCGCGAAGGACTCGCCGGTCGCCAGCTCCTCGACGAGGTACTCGGCGGCGAGGGCGGAGAGTGCTCCCGCTTCGGCGAGGTCGGTGCGCAGCGCGTCAAGCGCCGGGGCCGTACCGAAGGTTTCCCGCGCCCGCACCAGGGATGCCGCCTCGCGCGTCCATGCCTTGCGCGCCTGCGGCGTCGTCCCGTGGGCCCAGAACAGCTGGGCGGCGGCGCGGTCGGCCGCGGGGTAGCACAGGAGCCCGGCCTGCTCGTGGAGACGCAGCAGTACGGAGAGGATGGCCGCCGCGTCGTGGTCGTGGACGCCGCGCTCGTACCCCTCGTCGTACGACGCCTCGGCGGCCGCCCGGACCAGCCCCGGCAGCTCGGCTGCGGCCAGGTTTTCGGCGCCGCGCTCGGCCAGCAGTCGCGCCGCCAGGTACTCCGCCCGGTAGACGTCCGCGTCCTCGGACGGCAGGAGCTGGTCCCAGTAGGCGCGCGTGTCCGCGAACTGCGGGTCGGTGACCGGGCGCCGGTAGTCCGTACCGGTCAGCGCGAAGGCCAGCCTTCCGTCCGCGTGCGGAACGAGCGTGAGCTCAGGAGGCTGGGTGTTGACGGCGAACCGGTGCGCGCCCAGTTGGATGGTGTCGCCGCCGTCCGCGTACAGCTCGGTACGGTCGCGCAGTGCCCGGCCGGCCTCCTGGCGGGTGGCCTTCAGCCGCCCCTCCAGCTCCTCCGCCCGCACCTGGTCCCCGAGCTCGCGCAGCTCGTCGGCGGTCCGGCGGACCTTGGCAGCCATGGGGTCCGAGGCGAAGTACGTATTGACCGCGTCGAGGCTGCCCAGGGTCGCCGCCCGGCGGGCGATCGTCTCCAAGACGCGGCCGGCCGACGCGGCGAGGCGCTCCCCGCGGCGGGCGCGGGCGTCCTGGAGCGTCTGCTTGCGGCCCGAGAAGGCGTCGTGGACCTCGGCGCGCTTGTCGGCGATCTCGGCGAGGAATCCGTCGTGGTCGGCGAAGCGCGACTCCAGGGTGTCCAACTGGAGCAGCAGACGGGCGAGCTGCGCGTCGCAGGTCTCCGGGGTGTCCGCCGCTGCCAGCGCGCCGGTGACCGACTGGGCGAGCAGGGCGAACTCGGCCGTGAACGCCGCCTGCCCCTCGTGGTCGAGGAGTTCGCGGCGCCGGGCGGTGAGGGTGGCACGGGCGCGGTTCAGGCCGCCCAGTACCTCGGCGATCCGCTCCAGGATGGTGGTGCGCACGGTCGCGTCCCCGATGTCCAGCCCGGCGACCACCTCGGTGAGGGTCTGGAGACCGTAGACCTGCTCGTTCAGCCGCTCGGTGACCGGAGCAGCCCCGGCAGCCGTGGTGATGGTCTGCGCGTCGGCGCAGAGCCGCTCCACTTCCGCTTGGTGGTGGGCGAAGGCGTCGTCGCGGTGGAGGAAGGCGACCGCCCGGTGCGCGGTGGAAACGATGTGGGCCTCGGCGTCCCCGGCAAGCGCCTCGATGGCTTCCGCGTCCGCGTACCGCATCTCCTTCAGAGTCACCAGGCGGCCCTGGGCCCGGCGCAGTTCGGTGATGCGCTCGACCCACTCCTCGGCGGTGGCGGGAGCCTCACCGCGGACGCGACGGATCACTCGCTGAAGGTGCTCCGCCGACTCGGCGAGTGTGTCGGTGGCCTGCCGGGTCAGGGACTGTACGGTCTCGAACTCCTCCAGCACCTGCTCGGCAGTGGCCCGCACCTCGTCCAGCGGAGTACGCAGGTCCCCGGCGTCGGCGTCGCCCAGCCAGTGGAACCGGTCGGCGGCCCGCGTGCAGGCGGTGACCAGCGCCTCGTACAGCTCGCTGGTGGCGGTGGTCTCGGCGGCCTGCCGAGCGATGGCGAGGCAGTCGGAGATGCCGTGTACGAGGTCGGCGTTGCCGATGCGCGCGAGAGGGCCCTCGACCACCGGAGCGGGGTAGGTGTCGCAGACGTACGGTGTCCGCCACACCTGGACCGGGTGCACGCGCGCCGGCTCGCCGGAATCGGCGCGCAGCACGGTGAGACCGCCGTCGTCGAAGAGGGCGTAGCCGTGACAGGACAGTGGGGCTGCGACCTCCTTGCGGATGAGGTTGTAGGAGAGCAGGAGGGTACGGCCCTCAGCCCGCGCGTGGAAGCTGAACAGCACGTCCTCGCCGTTGGGTGAGCGCACGGCGTGCTCGAACTCCAGGCCGGAGGTGTCCGCCGTGTCGAAGGTCTTCACCGCCCCCGACGCGAGGCAGTAGCCGCCGGGGAAGACGATGCCCTGGTCTTCGGGCAGCCGGCGGCAGGACTGCCCGATGCCGTTCAGCCGGACCACGGACTTGGTGATCGTGTTGAAAACCAGGTGCCGCCAGGTCTCTTCCTTGTAGGGCCGGACGCGCAGCAGGATCAGCGCGCCGACGACCGCGTACGCCACCTCGGCGTCGGCGAGGGACTGCAGGGGTTCGTCGACGGGCTCGCTGTGGATGCCCTCGCCGGTCTCCGTGTCGTCCTCGGTCTTCAGGGTGAGGGTGCCGCCGACTGTCGCGAGGAAGAGGGCGCTGTCGGCGATGGCGATGTGCGGGTGACGCCCCGGGACGTGATCGTCCCGGCTCGTCTCGACCCAGGGGAAGTCGTGGGACGCGGGGAAGACGTGGTCGCGCTCCCCACGGGCGTCCAGGAACCGCACCTCGCCCGACGGCGAGAGGGACCAGCGCAGGACGCGGATGTCGTCGGCCTGCTCGCCGGTCCGGAACACGGCCAGCAGTTTGCCGTCGACGTGGCGGAGCTGCAGGAGGCGCGCTCCCTGGAAGTAGCGGTACAGGGCTTCGAATTCCCGTACGAAGGCGGGGTCGTCGAGCAGGCCGGGCACCGCCTCGTCCGGGAGACGGTTCAGGTCGCGGTCGTAGAGGGCGAAGACGTCGGCGGCCGGGGCCTCGTAGCCGACGAGCATGGCGTCGCCGATGGCGACGATGTCGCGGGGCACGACGTTTCGCTCCGTACGGATGCGCTCGGTACCGAGGAGAGCCAGCTCGGTGGAGCCGAACGCCGCGATTCGGGCGGTGTTGAGTGCGGCGGCGCGCCGGGCCAGCTCGCCGGCCTGAGCGCCGAGGCGGTCACGCAGTACCTCGTACGTACCGGCGTCCAGGCCGCTTCCCGTCCCGGTCCCAGTCACTGTCCAGCTCCCTCGTGTCGGTGGATGAATTCCGGAGCTGCCGGCCCCCGCGCGGCAGCTCCGGAAGCTGTCGGACCGGGCGGTCAGCCCTTGACCGTGCCGTTCAGTCCCACGGTGTCCTTCGGTCCGGCGAGTCCGGCGAGTTCGGCCAGCAGCATGTCGGCCAGGCCCAGCTGCCGCGCCTTGCCGATGAGTTCGTCCAGCTGCCCCGAACCGGCCGGCATGAGCTTCATCAGCAGGGCGGAGACGGTCAGGTTCTGCACGTCGGCGGTGGAGACAGAGCCCAGCACCTTCGTCAGGTCCTCGGTGAATGACTCGGAGCCGTCCAGCCAGGGCCCGGCGAGCGTCTGAGCGGTCTGCGAGTGCTGGAAGAAGCCGTCGACACTCTTGCCGAGCGACATCGCGCCGACGATCCGGTCGAAGAAGGCGGACTCGCCTCCGACGATGTTGATGTCGGCGCTCTCCAGGCCGGTGGCGAGCACCGTGGCCTGCGCCTCGGCGACCTGGCGCTGTACGTCGATTTCGGCGAGCCGGATGTCCTTCTCCGCCTCCAGGCGCAGCCGGAACTCCTCGTGCGTGCGCGACGCCTCGTCCAGCGCGGCCATCGCGGCGGCCTTCTCGGTGAGACCGGCCGCCTCGGCCTTGAGCTTCTCGCCGATTGCGGTCGCCTCGGCCATGGCCTTCTCGCGGGTGCCGATCGCCTCGGCGCGCAGCCGGGCCTCCGTCGCCCCGGCCTCGGCGCGCCCCGCCTTCTCGATGGCGTCCGCTTCCTTCTCCCGTACCTGGACGGCCGCCAGGCCCTCGGCCGCGGCTTCGGCCTGGATGCCCTCGGCCAGAAGCACCTTGGAGCGGGCGTCCATGTCGGCGGCCTTGTTGCGGGCCTCGGCCAGCGTCAGCTCCTCCGCTGCCCGGTGGACCGCGGCCTGCTCGGCGGCCTCGGCGGCCCTTGATGTCCTTGACCAGCAGTTCCTGGGCCTCCGCCTCGGCCGCGATCACCACCGTCTGCCGCTTGCGCTCGGCCTCCTCGATCGCGCGGAGCTTCTTGATCGACTCCTCCTGCTCCGCGACCGTACGGTCCACGGCGACCCGCTCGCGAATGACCTCGGCGATCTCGCGGCGCTCGGCCTCAACCTCCTTCTCGGCGGAGATCCGGCTCAGTTCCGTCTCCCGGTCCCGCGCGATCACTTCGAGGAGACGGTCCTTCTCGATGCGCTCGTTCTCGATGGCGATGACCCGCTCACGGTTCTTCTGCGCGACGGCGACCTCACGGGCCTGGTTCTCGCGCTGGATACCGAGCTGCTCCTCGGTCTTCAGGAAGGCGCTCTGTGCTCGCAGCCGCTCTTCCTCGACGACACGGGCGGTCTCTGCCTCCTCCTTGGCCCGTACGGTCTCGATCTCCCGCCTCTGCTTGGTCTCCGCGTCGGTCTGGCGGCGCTCCAGCTCCAGGATCGCCTCGCGGGCGTCGACGTTCTGCCGGGTGATCTCCTTCTCCTCCGTACGCTGGAACTCGTTGGTCCGTACATGCTCGACGGCCGTCAGTTCCGTGATCTTCCGGATGCCCTGGGCGTCGAGGATGTTGGAGGCGTCCAGCTGCGCGAGCGGGGTCTGCTCCAGATAGTCGATCGCCGCGTCCTCCAGGCTGTAGCCGTTGAGGTCGGTGCCGATGACCTGGATGATCCGGTCCCGGAACTCGTCGCGCTTGGTGTAGAGGTCGGTGAAGTCGAGTTGTTTGCCGACCGTCTTGAGCGCCTCGGAGAACTTGGCGTTGAACAGCTCCTGCAGCGTGGCCTGGTCACTGGCGCGGGCCGTGCCGATGGCCTGGGCGACCTTGATGACGTCCTCGACGGTCTTGTTGACCCGTACGAAGAACGAGATGCGGATGTCGGCCCGGATGTTGTCCTGACAGATCAGACCGTCCCGGCCCGTCCTGCTGATGTCGATGGTCTTCACCGAGATGTCCATGACCTCGGCCTTGTGCAGGACCGGGAGGACGGCCTGCCCGGTGAAGGTGACGTCGACCTTCCGCATCTTCGACACGATCAGCGCCTTGCCCTGCTCCACCTTGCGGAACAGCCGGCTGATCACGAACAGCATGGCGATGGCGATGAGCAGGACAACGGCCGCGAGCACGCCGATGCCCCAGGTGATGGCATCCATGAGGAATCCCCGAATCGGAGGTGGGAGAAGAAGTGGGGGCGGCGGTCAGCCGCGGGGGTCGAGCGCCGCGTCGAAGGGCGCGACCCAGAAGAACTCGCCGACGTCGTCGTACGCGTACAGCAGCCCTGTGCTGCCGAGCGCCAGTGGGCCCTGGTCGTTCTGGCGGACCTGCACGACCGCGGTGGAGCCGTCCCGGGCGGCGACCTCCGCCTGGCCGAAGTCCGCGTCCACCCGCCCCGTGCGAATGGTGCAGGTCTGGCCGACGAAGTCCTGCCGAGACGGCCCGGGTTCGTCGGGGAAGAGTTTGGCCAGCGGGCGTACGAGCGCTCGTGTCAGCTGCCAGGAGCCGATCAGGGAGGCGAACAGCAGCACGGCCCCGAGCAGGTGGAGCACACCATCGGACCAGCCCGTACGGGCGAGAAGGAGAGACCCGGTGACGCTGAAGAACCAGGACAGGGCGATCAGCAGCGAAGCCGACACCGAGACGGGGACTCCACCGAGGCTGAGCGCGTCGGTGTCCACGTCCCCGTCGAAGCTGTCGGGGTCGGCGGCGCCGAGCAGCACCAGCAGCCAGAAGCCGACAACGACCAGTAGGGATGCGGAGAACAGCACCGCGGGGAAGGTCGCCGTGGCATGCAGAAACCCGTCCATTGCTCTTCCCCCTCGCTTCTGTACTGCGGAGTGCTGCTTTCCGGCCTCCGGCACCGATGTCGTGCGCCTGGCCCGGCAGGCTCATGCTGGCAGGTCGGCTTGCGCGTCCGCATTGCCGTCCACCGGCAATCTTTACGGCCTCTTGATGCCGGTGGCCGCCCCTCGGTACGCGCGTGTCACCCTTGGCGTACACGCGTGAGGAAGGCGTCATCGGCGCGTCAAGAACGGGGAGGGGACATGGCGGAGCCGGACGGAGCCGAGAAATATCTGGAGGGGTACGCCCACATCCTGACCAGTGCCTGCGCCACCGGCAGGCGGCTGAACCGGGACGAGCTGGCGGCACTGCGGGCGCAGGGGGAGCGGGCCGCCGAGGCCGGCCTCGGGCTGCGCCTGCTGGTGCGCGCCCATCTGTCCGCCGCTCAGGACGTACGGGCGAGCTTGCGGGGCGCGAGCGCCGATCACCTCCTCGCGGCAGTGGAGCAGGCCGTGGACGCCTTCGCCGAAGGACACGAGCGGGCGCAGCGGCTCGCGATCCGCCAGCAGGAGGCCGCCCGGCGGGAGTTCATCGACGACCTGCTCCACGGGCGCAGCGATGCCGGCCGCCTCGCCGAACGGGCCGAGCGCTTCGGGCTGTTGCTGTCCCACGCCCACGCGGTCGCCGTGGCCCAGGGCACCGAGCCGTACGAAGACGGTTACTCGGTCACCCGCGGCATCGAGGCGTCCCTCGCGGCCCGCTTCGGGAACCGCCGAATCCTGCTGACCACGAAAAACGGCCGGCTCATCTGCATCGCGCCGGGCGACGAGGCCGAGGTCCTCGCCTTCTTCGCCAAGCAGGCGTACGCCGCGACCGACGGCGGCCGCGTGGCCATCGGCCGCCCCCACCCGGGCGTCGGCGGAGTCGTCCACTCCTACGAGGAGGCGCTCAACGCCCTCGATCTGGCCGCGCGCATGCATCTGAAGGACCCGGTGCTGCACGCCGCGGACCTCTTGGTCTACCCGGTCCTCACCCGAGACCGGCAGGCGATGGCCGACCTCGTACGCAGCGTGCTGGGCCCGCTCCAGCAAGCCCGCGGCGGAGCGCAGCCGCTGATCGACACCCTCAACGCGTACTTCCACACCGGGTGTGTGGCCGCCGAGGCGGCCCGCCAACTCTCCCTGAGCGCCAGGGCCATGACGTACCGGCTGGAGCGGATCCACCAGCTGACGGGCGCCGATCCCGGAGACCCCGTTGATCGCTACACCCTGCAGACGGCGGTGGTCGGCGCCCGTCTGCTGGACTGGCCGGACGAGACGCTCTGACCGTTCAGGCCGTACCAGCGGACCGGCGACCGAGGAGGGCCGGGGGGCACCTCGCCGGGTCGCTGTCAGGGCCCATGCCTCTGCCGACACTCCATGTGTAGGTCTCTGGTGGCCTTTGCGGGTACCCCTGCAGCCCTGCACAGTCCGGCTCGCTCTCGCGCATGGCGAGGATGTAGCCGAAGGCGCCTCCGCCGAGGAGCGAAGCCCTACCGCTCCCCAGACGGCCGTCCGCTTTCGGACTCCACAAGCCGGCTGTCGCACTGCTTGGTTTATCTGGCTCGCTCGTGGCCGACTCCGGTGGTTGACGGTCGTTGGCTTTCGCCGAACTCCTTGAACGCCCCAGGTCCCGGGCTGGGCGCGGATATCGACCCTATGCGTGGATCACACGGCCCCGCCACCGGCACGGTTATCGCCTCAGCACAATCAAACAGAGCCCACCAAGTCCCGTGTACTGACGTGTAGTTGCCTCGCCAGGCAGCCTGCTGCCAAAAAAGTGATCATCTTGGACCAGAGCGTAATCTCCTGGGTGAGTGCTTGAGGAAGGGCATGGCATGCGCAGGAGAATCTGGGAGGTATCACACCGATGTCGTATTACTTGGCGCTCTTCTTCACGATAGGGGCGGCATTTGTGACCTGGAAGGCTGTCCAGCTCTGGAGAGACGCGGACCTGGTTGACGAACTCATGGCCACCCTCGCCTTCCTGCCGTTCGGGAAGGACGTCCGCAGGGGGAAGTGCGGTCCGTCGGCCTCACCGCGGTCTCGCTATGGGCGATCTCGGCCATACTCGCGCTGCCGCTGCTGGACCCGAACTTGACCGGAGCTGGCATGCACGTACTGGTGGGTGCGGTGGGCACCATCCTGGCCGCCCTCCTCTGCGAGGCCAGTGTCGTCCTGTTCAACTTCCCGAAAATCGTTGTGCCTCCCCACATGCGTGCGGACCGGGGGGTGCTGGCGGCGCTCCGCGAGCGCCCGGAGCGCCGGACGTGCTGACCTTGAGTATGTAGTCCTCTCCACCTTTGATGAGCCTCTCCGGGAAGTCAGGCCATGGCTCGGCCGGCAGCGGCGACCAGTTCGTCGGTCGCTGCGATGGCGGCGTCGCGGCGGGAGGCCAGGGCGGGGTGGTTGCCGGCGTTGCGCAGGTTGAACGCGGCGAGGGCAGCCTGGCGAGCCGGCTCAGCAAGGGACTGTTCAAGGACAGAGACCGCGACCAGGGGGCCGGTTACGGCCGAGCGCGTGGCGCGGGAGGCCGTGCGGGCTGCCTCGACGGCTTCCTCGCTCGCGCCGTCCAGGCGCAGGACTTCGCGATGCCACATGGCCCGCCGATGGTCGCCCAGGGCGGCCACCAATTCGCCCAGCGCCCTGCGCAGCGATTCCGCCCTCTGGTCGGCTCGGGCAGCACTCTGAGCCATCCGCGCGCTCTTAATTTGAAGCAGCCCGGTGAGCGCGCCTCCAAGCAGTGTGCCGACCACGGCAATGATGCTGGGCCACATCGCAAGTCCTCCTTGAACAGCCGTAATGAGGCGGACTGGAGCCAGCCTCGCCCCTTCAACGCCGCGCTCCTGTGCAGTGTCGGAAGTCGAATGCTGAAACGGGCAGGCTTCGGCAGGACGCCTGCGGGCGTACTACCTGGCAGGCGTAGCCCCAGTCAGCTCCTGGTGTACTTGATTGGGACGTCCTACTGCGCCGTCCGGTTGCCGATCGGAACCCTTCGCCCCGTCCGCTGGGACGGCACGGGCATGACTATGGAGCAGGCCGTTTGGCTTCGGCGGCAACACGGATAGGTGACCCGGTGAGAGGCGCACGGCGGATTCTGTCCATGCAACCCTCCGCCTGGCGCGCGAACGCGTTGTCAACGAAGAGGCCTTGCGGGCGTGCCACTCGACGCTACCGCTGCTCGACTTCGAAGGGGCCCAGCGGCATGGTTCACCTGCCGCAGCTCGTGAAAGTTCCGTCACCGCAGCGGGAGACACTGCGCGTGCGTGACGTGGCGACCCGGCCGGCGCAATGCACCGCATGTGGTCCGGACGACCTCTTTGAAGACGTACTGCAAAAGCTCAGCCCCAGCAACGGAATGCGGATCCTCATCGTGGACGGCCGGCGCCTGGTGGGCATCATCACCGCACGCGACACCTCCCGACTCGTCCAACGTCACGCCCTGCGCAGTAACGGAACAGGATGAGCACGCTCGGCCCGTTGCAAGCGATAGAGGCCGCATGTGGTCCGGCCCGGATGAATGCCCAGATGAATCATGGTGACGTGACGTCAGTCCTCGCAGATGGGTATGTACGTGGTGGCGCCGCACCAGCGGCCTCCAGCCCGGTGGTATGCCACAGGGCAGAAGGGACATCGCATGAAGTGGCTGGTCACGCTGGCGGGAGTCGGCCTGGTGCTGATCATCCTGCGGGATGTGTTTCACACCTTGTGGCACCCCACGCGACATGGAGGCTTGAGCAGACGCGTCATGACGGCTTCGTGGAGGCTGTCCTCCCGATTCGGCCGCCGACGAGCAGCCGGGCTGGCCGGGCCCCTCGCCATGGTCACGGTGGTCGCTCTGTGGGCGTTCACGATCACCCTCGGCTGGGCGCTTATCTATTGGCCGCACCTGCCTGATGCCTTCTCCTTCGCGAGCGGTCTCACGCCGGACGAGCACTCCGGCTTTGTGGACGCGCTCTACATTTCCATGGTCACCGTGACCACCCTCGGCCTCGGTGACATCGCGCCGGCCACCGGATGGCTTCGTGTCCTCGGGCCCATGGAAGCCCTCGTCGGCTTCGCCCTCTTGACCGCGACAGTGTCGTGGGTTCTCGGCATCTACCCCGCCCTGGCTCGCCGCCGGGCACTCGCACTGCGGCTCTCTCACTTGCAGCGCACCAGGCCGACGGCACGGCAGCTCGATTCCTCTGCCGGAGCAGCCGTCCTTGAACACCTGGCCGCCGGCGTGGCGAACGTCTGCGTGGACTTCCTCCAGTACGCGGAGTCCTATTACTTCCACGACGGGGACGACCACACCTCACTGGCGCACAACATCCACTACGCCGTGGAACTCGCCGATCTGACATCCGAGTCGCAACATGCCGATGTCCAGTTGTGCTCAGCCGTACTGAGGACAGCGTTGGAGGACCTCGCGCTCATTCTCGATCGGCGTTTCCTGCACACACGAGCAACGGCTGCGCTGACGTTCGCGGCGTTCGCAAGGGACCATGGCGCGGGGCCAGATTCTGTCCAGGGCCATTGACCCCTTGTCCAGGCGTCGGATCCGGTCGGCGCGGGGCAGGCGACTGCGGAACTGAAGTCCCGCTCCTCCTGGCCCGGCGGGGTACTCAGCGCTGTGCGTTCCTCCCATACCTGGTATGGGGCTGCGGGTGCCTGCCGAGCAGTTCGGCCAGTCCCCGACGGGTGGCGGCCAGGACGACGCGGTCCTGGGGCTGGAGGACGTATCCCGGGTGGAGGTCCCAGACGAGGCCTGTGGGGTGCTGTTCGCCGTCGGCCGGGTGCGGGGTGGCCAGATCGGGGCGCCGGTCGGCTGGGGCGATGGTGTCCAGGGCGAGGACGCGCCAGGCGCCGGGCCGGAAGGTTTCCGCGACGGTGCGGCCCTCCAGCTGCGGGTGGCCGGCGACCACGAGCGCGGCGAAGACGAGCACTTTGCGTTCGACCGGTATGGCGCCCAGGACCTGGCGGCCCATCATCGCTCCGGCGAAGGCGGGGGCGGCCAGGTGGGAGACGCTGCGGCTGCGGGTGAGCGCGTCCGGATGGGCGGCGCGCAGGGTGCGGTAGACGGCGGTGGCGAAGTCGTCGTCGTACAGCCGCAGTGCCACGCGCAGGTCCGCTTTGACCGTACGGGCGTAGAGGGCGGCCTCCAGGTTGGTGGTGTCGGAGGACGTGAGGGCGAGCAGGGCGTGCGCCCGGTGGGTTTTCGCCGCTTCCAGGACGCCCTCCTGCGTGACGTCGCCGATCACGGTCGGCACCCGCAGGCGGCGGGCCAGTGCCACGCCGCGTGCCTCTGGGTCCTCTTCCACGCACACGACGGGGATGTCGAGGTCGCGCAGCTGGGCCAGAACTCGGGTGCCGATCTTGCCGAGGCCGAGCAGGACGACGTGGCCGGACAGGCCGCGCGGTGGGCGGCGCAGGGTCGAGGCGCTGCGGAACGTTCCCAGCGCCTCCAGTCCCCCGGCGACGAGGAGGGGCAGGAGCGCGAGGCCCACGAGCCCGGACAGGAGCTGGAGCACTTGACCGGGCACTGCTACGGGGGTGGGCGGCGTCCCGGTCATAGCGGCGGAGACCCGCCCGAGGAGGGTGGAGGACCGCCCCCGCCCTGGCACGGACAGCCCTGGACCGAGCGCAGGCCCACCACCGGGATGGACCAGCATGACCCGCTCCCGGTAGACGTCGCGTAGCTCTGCGACGAGCCGGTGGGCCAGGGCGTCGTCACCGCAGACAATCATGTGTCCGGCTGGCGGGCTGTCGGAAGAGCGCTGAGGGGGAAGTGAAGGCACCTGCGTAGAGTGCCTCGCCGGACGCGCGGATCGCACGAGAATCCCCCGGCCTGCCCGTCGGCCGAGAAATAAGTGTCCGATGAACGGACTCCGGTCCCCGCATAACGGTCTGATGTCACTCCCTGGGACTTTCCAACATCACGCACGGTTATGTGACTTGAGTCACTAAAGATCGCGTAAAGGCGTGGTAGAACTGCGCAACTCCGCAGGTGGCACCACCCCTAGCCGCCGTACGGAGTGGCCGGCACGCACCGGCAGCACGACCAGGGTGATCACGGTCCGAGTCCGCGGACCGTACGCCCAGGGTCGCCGATCGGACGACGGCGTTCACTCAAATACCGCACATCAACCGGCAGCACTCCTCCCGTGCCCCGGCCCTGCGCCATCGAGGTAGCCACAGTGTCACTCGACTCCATCACCCAGACCGTCGACGAAGCCGTCAGCGGTTTCTTCGAGCCCATAGCCACCTGGCTCGAGGAAGTCGTCTTCTATTCCGTGCCCGTCGGTGGGACGGCCCTGCCCCTCATCGTTGCCTGGCTCGTCATCGCCGGTCTCGTCTTCACCGGCTGGTTCGGCTTCGTACAGGTCCGAAAATTCCGCCTCGCCATCGATGTGGTGCGCGGCAAGTACGACGAGAAGGGGTCGGCCGGCGAGGTCAACCACTTCCAGGCACTGACCGCCGCCGTCTCTGGCACCGTCGGCCTCGGCAACATCGCCGGTGTCGCGGTCGCCGTCTCCATCGGCGGCCCCGGTGCCACCTTCTGGATGATCCTGTGCGGCCTGCTCGCCATGGCCACCAAGTTCGTCGAGGTCACCCTCGGTGTGAAGTACCGCGAGGTGCACGCCGACGGCACGGTCTCCGGCGGCCCCATGCACTACCTGCCCAAGGGCCTGGTCGACCGCTTCGGCAAGAAGGGCAAGACCCTCGGCAAGGTCCTCGGGGTCCTCGCTTCCTTCATGATCCTTTTCTTCGGCCTCTTCGGCGGCAACCTCTTCCAGGTCAACCAGAGCTACGCGCAGCTGGTCTCCGTCACAGGTGGCGAAGACGGCCTGATGGGCTCCTCCGCCGGCGCCCTGTTCTTCGGCATCCTGATCGCCGCCCTCGTCGGCATCGTGCTCCTCGGCGGCATCCGCTCGATCGCCAACGTCACCAGCAAGCTCGTGCCCGCCATGGCCGGCATCTACATCGCGGCTTGCCTGGTCGTCATCCTGGTCCACGTCACCGCGGTCCCGGCCGCGATCAGCACGATCATCGAGGAAGCCTTCAACCCCGAGGGTGTCGCCGGTGGTGTGCTCGGCGCGCTGATCGTCGGTTTCAAGCGGGCCGCGTTCTCCAACGAGGCCGGTCTCGGCTCCGCCCCGATCGCCCACTCCGCGGTCAAGACCAAGCACCCCGCCAGCGAGGGCCTGGTCGCCCTGCTGGAGCCGTTCATCGACACCGTCGTCATCTGCACCATGACCGCGCTGACGATTGTGATCGCCAACCCGGCCAGCTGGGCCGAGGCCCGCGAGCCCGGTGCGTCCGTCGAAGGCGTCACCATCACCTCCGACGCCTTCGGTACGGTCATGCCCTGGTTCCCGTACATCCTCACCATCGCGGTGATGCTGTTCGCCATCTCCACCGTGCTGACCTGGGGTTACTACGGCCTCAAGGCCTGGACGCACCTCTTCGGCCGCAGCAAGGCCAGCGAGCTGACGTACAAGGTCGTCTACACGCTGTGCGCGATCGCCGGTTCGCTGCTTACGCTGCAGACCCTGATCGCCATGGCCGACGCGGTGCTGTTCATGCTCGCCGTCATCAACATCATCGGCCTGTACCTGCTCGCCCCGGTCGTCAAGCGCGAACTGAACTCCTTCCTGGAGTTCGTCCGCGCCCGCAACGCCGGTGAGACAGACGCAAACGACGCAGACGACGAAGACCAGGAGTCGGTGAAGACCACCGTCTGACCGCCTCGCGGCCCGGCTCCTGAGCGGGTCCGTACACACCTCGCGCCTTGGTGTGTACGGACCCGCTCGCTGTGCGTTTCGGCACGTGAAATGGCCTATGGCGAGATATGTGGAAGGCCGTTAGGGTGTGCGGAACGCGTCAACAGCCCGCCCAAGGCGGATGCATCCGACGCGCGGTGTGCCGGGAAGTCTGGTCGGCGTCCTAGGGGCCGCATGCCCTTGTGTCGATACCCCATGCCGATGCCCCGGAGGCTTCACCGATGGCTGCCGCCCCACGCGAGCGTTCCCCTTTTCTCGGCCTTCTGCCGCTGCCTGAGCGCACAGCCGTAACCCAGGCGCTGAGGACGGAAACAGTCGGCGGCCTGGTGCTCCTGGCCGCCGCGGTAGTCGCGCTGGTGTGGGCGAACACCCCGTGGAGCGAGGCGTACGAGCAGATACGCGACTTCCACTTCGGCATACCGGCCCTCGGCCTGGACCTCTCGGTGCAGCACTGGACCTCCGACGGACTCCTCACCATCTTCTTCCTGGTCGCGGGCATCGAGCTGAAACGCGAATTCGTGGTCGGCGAACTGCGCACGCCCGCCACAGCGGCCCTGCCCGTCGTCGCTGCGTTGTGCGGCATGGTGGTGCCGGCCGCCCTGTACGCCGCTACGGTCGCGGCCGGCGGGGGCAGCCTTGAAGGCTGGGCGGTGCCCATGGCCACCGACATCGCCTTCGCACTGGCCGTCCTGGCGGTCCTCAGCACCCACCTGCCCGCCGCTCTCCGGGCCTTTCTGCTCACCCTTGCCGTCGTGGACGACCTGGGTGCGATCTTCATCATCGCGATCTTCTTCACCAGCGATCTGAACTTCATGGCCCTCGGCGGAGCCCTTGCCGGTCTCGTCGTCTTCTACCTTCTCCAGCGCTACCGCGTCCGGGGCTGGTGGTGGTACGTCCCGCTCTCCATCACCACCTGGGCCCTGATGTACAACGGCGGCGTCCACGCGACCGTCGCCGGCGTTGCCATGGGCCTGATCCTGCGCACCACCCGCGACAAGGGCGAGACCTCCACGCCCGCCGAGCGGACCTCCCACCTGCTGCACCCGGTATCGGCGGGCGTCGCGGTGCCGCTGTTCGCTCTCTTCGCCGCAGGCGTCGGTGTCTCCGCCGCGTCGCTCTCAGAGGTCTTCACTCAGCCGGAGCCGCTCGGGGTGGTGCTGGGACTGGTCGTCGGCAAGACCCTGGGCATCTTCGCCGGCACCTACCTTGCTGCCCGCTACACCCGAGCCCGGCTCAACCCGGACCTGGCGTGGGCCGACGTCTTCGCGCTCGCTGTACTGGCCGGGATCGGATTCACCGTCGCCCTGCTGATCGGTGAACTCGCCTTCCCCGACCCGACCGCAGCCGAACACATCAAGGCCGCAGTCCTCATCGGATCACTGATCGCGGCCGGCCTGGCCGCACTGCTGATCAAGCGCCGCAACGGGATCTACCGCCGCCTGTACGAGGAAGAGAACCGGGACGACGACCACGACGGCATCCCCGACATCTACCAGCGCACCAGTACCGGCCAGAACTGACGAATCGGGCAGGCGTCATGGACCCCTCCGTGATGACGGTGGCGATCATCGTCGCCGCCCTGGTAGGACCGCCGTGCTGGAGCTGCGGGAACCGTCGCCTGCATCGTGGACCGCCGCCCGCCCCGGGACTGAGCTGCGGCGCGGGGCTTGACGCCGTATGCGGTGGGCAGAGCGGCGCAAGTACCGCACACACGGCTGTGTCCGCCGTTCCGGTCCCTCTGACGCACAGTAGGGTGACGCCCGCTGGAGTGTTGACGCAGCGTTGACGCCAGAGAGCCGATGGAAGGCACGGAACGTGGTGGAAGGCCGGCAGGTGACCGTACGCGCGATGCGGGTGCGGCACTCGCTGTTCGCAAAGCATCCGGCCCGTACGGTCGTGATGGCCTTCGCTGCGGTGATCCTGCTCGGGACCGCTCTGCTGGCACTGCCGCTCGCTGCGCAGGACGGCCGCGCCGCGGACTTCGTCACCGCCCTGTTCACGTCCACCTCAGCGGTGTGTGTGACCGGCCTCGTAGTGGTCGACACGGGCACATACTGGAGCGGCTTCGGCGAAGGCGTCATTCTCGCGCTCATTCAAGTCGGCGGCTTCGGCATCATGACCATGGCCTCGCTGCTCGCGCTACTCGTGTCCGGCAAGCTGCGCCTGCGCATGCAGCTGACCGCGCAGGCGGAGACGAAGAGCCTCGGCATCGGCGACGTACGCCGGGTACTGCTCGGGGTCGCCGGCAGCACGCTGATCGTGGAGCTGGCGGTCGGCGCCATGCTGGCCCTGCGGCTTCGGTTCGGCTATGACGAGCCCATCGGAGACTCCGTCTACCTCGGGTTCTTCCACGCGGTATCGGCCTTCAACAACGCCGGCTTCGGGCTGCGCGTCGACAACCTCGTTCCGTACGCACAGGATCCGTGGGTGACGCTGCCCATCGCCGCGGCGGTCATCCTGGGCGGCATCGGCTTCCCGGTCCTGCTGGAACTGCTGCGCCATCGACACCGCAAGCGCACCACGGGCCGGCGCAACTGGTCGCTGCACACCAGACTGACGCTGCTCACGACGGCGGTGCTCTTGGTGGCCGGAACAGCGCTCACCAGCCTTCTCGAATGGTCCAACCCGGGGACGCTGGGTGCCTTCGACTGGGGCCAGAAACTGTTGAACGGCTTCTTCCACTCCGCGATGAGCCGCACTGCGGGCTTCAACGCCCTCGACATCGGTGCGATGGAAGCCTCGACCCTGCTGTTCACGTGCGTGCTGATGTTCATCGGTGGCGGCAGCGCGGGAACGGCCGGCGGTATCAAGGTGACGACCTTCGCGGTACTCGCCGCCGCGATGCTCGCCGAAGTGCGTGGTGAGCCCCACTCCGAGACGATGGGCCGCCGTCTCGCGCCGCATGCCCTGCGGCAGGCGCTGACTGTGGCACTGCTCGGTGTCGGGCTGGTCATGGCCTCGACGCTCACCCTGCTGACGATGGTCAAGGCGCCCCTCGAAGCAGTGCTCTTCGAAGCGGTCTCCGCGTTCGGAACCGTCGGAATGTCCACGGGCATCACCGCGGACTTCTCGGATCCCGGCCGCCTGATACTGATCCTGCTCATGTTCGTCGGCCGGCTCGGCCCGATCACCCTGGTCTCGGCCCTCGCCCTGCGCGAGCGCACCCGCCGCTACCAGCTACCCGAGGAGCGACCTGTCATTGGGTAACTACCTGCAAAACATGCGCCGTCGCCGCCGCAAGCGGCTCGCCGACCAGCACGCCGAAGCGAGCGACCAGCGGGTCGCCGTGATCGGTCTGGGCCGGTTCGGCAGTTCGCTGGCCCATGAGCTGACCCGGCGTGGCTGGGACGTCATGGGCATCGACACCGACGCACAGCTGGTGCAGCGGCACAGTGATGCCCTGACGCATTCCGCGGTCGCGGACTGCACCGACCCGGAGGTGCTCCGCCAACTCGGGGTGAACGAGTTCACCAGCGCGGTGGTCGGTATCGGCACCGACATCGAGGCGAGCATCCTGATCACCTCGAACCTGCTGGACGAGGGAGTGCCCAACATCTGGGCCAAGGCCATCAGCCGTCAGCACGGCCAAATCCTCGAACGCCTCGGCGCCCACCACGTCGTACTGCCGGAGCACGAGATGGGCGAACGCGTGGCCCACCTCGTGACCGGGCGCATGCTCGACTTCATCGAGTTCGACGACGACTACGCGCTCGTGAAGACCGTGGCACCCGCCTCCGCCACCGGTGTGCCGCTCGGCCAGAGCCAGGTGCGCAGCAAGTACGGCGTGACGGTCGTGGGCATCAAACGACCGGGCCAGGACTTCACGTACGCCACGGCGGAAACGGTTATAGAGAAGGGCGACGTCATCGTCGTCACGGGCAGGACGCAGGCGGTGGAGACCTTCGCCGCACTCAACTGACCCTGCGTGAAACCTTGTGCTGAACTACCTGGCGACGGCAGGTACATGGGTCGATCCCGGATACACGCCGATGCGGAGCGGGAGGGAGCGTAAGCCCGGCGCCGCCCGGCTGGCTCATGCGCTCACCGCCGCGCCGAGGCCGTCGCGGGAGCCGCGCATCAGGATCGCGTAGACGGCCGACGCGGTGACGACTCCGACGGGCAGGGCCAGGTCCACACCACCCAGGGTTTGGGCGAGCGGCCCCGTGTACAGCGTGTTCACGCAGAGGGCGGCAGCGGTGGTGCCTGCCGCGAGCGCCAGTGCACCCGCCCAGTTGACGCCCGCGGTGAACCAGAAGGGGCTGCCGGGGCTCTCGTCCGTGAGCGCGAGGCCGTCGTAGCGGCCCTGGCGCAGCAGGATGTCCGTGGCGTAGACGGCCATGCTGGGGCCGAGCAGGACGACGGTCAGCTGGAGGACGTTGCTGACGGTGTCGAGGAAGTTGGACACGAGCACCGCGTACAGGGTCAGGGATACGGCGACGAATCCGTCGACGATCACGCTGAAGGAGCGGCGGATACGGAGGCCGACGGCCTGGAGGGCCAGGCCGGCGCTGTAGGCGGTCAGGGCGTTGATGGAGATCGTGCCGAGGACCAGGGCGAGCAGGAAAACGGGGGTGAACCAGCCCGGGAGGATCTCCTCCAGCGCGGTCTGCGGGTCAGTCATGTCGACCGCGGTCGCGGCGAAGGCGCCCAGGGAGCAGACGATGATGCTGGGCAGGAAGCCGCCGAAGGCCGTCCAGCCCACGATCGCCTTGGGGGACGTCGTACGGGGCAGGTAGCGGGAGAAGTCGGCGCTGGTCGTGTAGGACAGCGGGCCCGAGGCGATGAGGGTGACACCGGCTATGAGGGTCGCCCACAGATCGGCGCCGGTCAGCGGTTCGGCGGGTACGTACGAGAAGTCGGTGTGCCCGAGTACGCCGAAGGCGACGACGGCGAACACCGCGGTGAGGGCCAGGGTGATCGGGAGGTAGAGCCTTACGATCGTGGCGTGCCCGTAGACGCTGATGGTCAGGGTGAGCGCGGCGATGACCACCACGACGGTGATTTTGACGCCGGTGTTCGTCGTGATGCCGGCCTTCTGGACGAGGGAGAAGGCGGCGGTCGCGGCGGCGGCCAGGTTCAGGGCGAAGTAACAGACGGAGATCATCCATCCGGTGATCGCGTTGTTCACCCGGTTGCCGCGGATGCCGTACATGGCCCGCGTGATCACTTCGCTCGGCGTGCCCGAGGCCGGGCCTGAGACGGCGAGAAGTCCCGTGAGCAGCCAGAACAGGTTGCCCACCACGATCACGGCGATGGCCTGCCCCAGGCTCAGGCCCATAAGGACCAGCGCGCCGCCGAGCACCAGGCTGAGTTAGTTGACGTTCGCCGCCGCCCAGACGGCGAACAACTCGCGGGGGCGACCGTGGCGTTCCTCGTCGGGAATGTAATCGATGCCGTGGGCCTCGACACTGCCCGCGCGGTCCGAGGGCGGCGGCGCACCGTGCGTGGCTGGGTGCGGGTCGGGGATCGTGGACGCCATGGAGCCCTCCGGGTTTGGTCGTGCCCACCTGCTTGCTTATTGGTCGCACACTCAATAACGTCTGGGGTATGTCGTCAAGCGTTCAGAGCAAGCGAGTTCGGAAATCTCCGGCCGCCCGACGTGCGGAAATCGTCGAAGCGGCCGCAGCCGTCGCGCTGACCGAGGGGCTGGAGTGCGTCACGCTGCGGCGGATCGGCGAAGATCTCGACGTACGGCCGGGCCTCATCAGCCACTACTTCCCCGCGGCGGAGGACCTCGTGGCGGAGGCGTTCGGCACCGCCGCGAGCGCCGAACTCGACATCCTCCTGCCGGCCGAGAGACCCGATGGGACCCCCACGGAGCACCTGGCGCGGTTCTTCGCCCATGCGTCGGGACCGGCGTACGACGACATCAGCCGCCTCTGGATCAACGCGCGCCACCTCAGCCGCTACCGGCCCGTTCTGCGCGACCGCGTCGCAGAGCAGGAGGCCGCCTGGCGCGGGCGGTTGACAGACCTCATCCGGCAGGGCGTCGAGCGGAAGGAATTCCGTACGGACGACCCCCAGGTGACGGCCATCCAGATCCTGGTCGTACTCGACGGCCTCGGCGCCCACGCGAACACCGACACCAGCAATCGCCCGGAGGCGGTGACGCGCATGGCCGTCACCACGGCGGAGCGGGAACTCGGGCTGACGAGCGGCACTATTACCCGGTCCGTCAGCCCCTCCACGGACCCGGCCGCCGACTCGTCCAACACCTCCAACTGACCGTCCCCCACCCGCTTTCCGAGGAGCTTCCGTGCGCACCCGTCTCGTCCTGCTCTCCGCCCGCCTGCTCGACCCGGTCACGGGCGAGTTCCTGCCGGAGACCGCCCTGGCCGTCTCCGCAGGGCGGATCTCCGCGATGGGCGCCGACCGCCCGATACGCGCGCTCGCGGACTCCTCGACGACGGTGATCGACCTCAAGGGGGCCGTGGTGACCCCAGGTCTGGTCGACGGGCACCTCCACCCCGCCTCGGGCGCCGAGCTCACCCACGGACTGGACCTGTCGGGCTGCGCCGACCTGCACGCGGTGCCCGAGACGCTGGCCCGCGCGGTTCGTACCCTCGCGCCCGGCGCATGGCTGCACGGCTGGGGCCTGGACCCGAACGCCTTCGGCGACCGGTCCGTCGAGGCCGCCGCCCTCGCCCCGGTGCGTGCCGGCACTCCTCCAGCTCTTCGACGCCCACTCCATGCTGGCCAGCCCCCGCGCGCTCGAACTCGCCGGCGTCGACGGGCCGCGGACCTTCGCCCAGGCGGCCGAGGTCGTCTGCGACGACGCGGGTCGGCCCACCGGGCTTCTCCTGGAGGACGCCGCCTGCGAACTCGTCGAGCGCGCCGCCCCGCAGCCCACGCATGCGGAGCGCCGCGACCGGCTCGCCGCAGCCCTGCGCGGCATGGCCGCCGCGGGGCTCACCGGCGGTCACGCCATGGACGCCAACGGCGACAGCCTCGCGCTCTACGCCGAACTCGACGCGGCCGGAGAGCTGCCGGTGCGGCTGCGGATCGCACCCTGGTGCCAGCCCGGCGCCGACGCCGACACGCTGCGCGCGCTCATCGAGCAACAGGGCACCGGCGGCACGCTGTGGCGGACCGCGGGCGTCAAGCTCTTCATGGACGGCACCATCGACAACGGCACCGCCTGGCTGGAACACCCGGACTGTCACGGCGAGTCCACGCACGCCTTCTGGCCCGACCCCGAGGCATACACCCACATCATCGGCGAACTCCACCGGGCCGGCGTACCCACCGCCACCCACGCCATCGGTGACGCGGCCGTACGGCACGTCCTCGACACCGTCGAGAAGGCCCTGGCCACCGGCGATGGCGGGGTACGGAACCGGGTCGAGCACATCGAGACCGTGCCGGACGACACCCTGCGCCGCTTCGCCGAGCTCGGCGTCGTCGCGTCCATGCAGCCCACCCACTGCTGCGATTTCACGCGTGCCGACCACTCCGACAACTGGTCGCGCCGCATCGGCGAGGAGCGCGCCTCGCGCGCCTGGCGCTGTCGCGACCTGTGGGACTCCGGCGCCATCGTCGTCCTCGGCTCCGACTGGCCCATCGCCCCCTATCCCCCGCTGGCCGTCATGGCGGGCGCACGCCACCGCCGACCCAGCCGCGATGTGACACAGCCTCCGCACGGCCCCGAACAGGCGCTGACACCACTGGAGGCGCTCCAGGCATTGACCGTCAACCCCGCCTACGCCGCGGGCGAGGAGCGGCATGCGGGGCTCCTCGCCGTCGGCCATCGCGCCGATCTGACCGTCTTCGCCGACAACCCCCTCACCACCCCGTCCACCGACCTGCCCCAGCTCCCGGTGCTGCTCACGGTCCTCGACGGGCGCCCCACCCACCGCGTCGCGGGCCTGTGACCCGACTTCGCGCGACGGACCGGCCGCCTCCCCCCCGTAGAGACAGGTGACAGTGTCCGCGCCCCTTCGGCGCGGCAGCGGGATGGGGAGGGGTCTGACATATGGCTGGACGGGTGGCCGGGCAGTTGGCAGGACGGTTGTCGGGGCGGTTGTCGGGGCGGATACGCAGAGGTGTTACGGGGACGGCGGTCGCGGCGGCGGCCATGGCGGCGCTGACGGGATCGCAGGCGCCGGGTCTCGCGGCGGGAGCCTCCACGCCCGGGGGTGCCAACACATCACCGGACCAGGAGATTTCAGGCGATACGCACTACTATCACGAACTGCCCCCCTTGGGGGTGCGCTACATGTCCGGCCCGTCCGCACAGCCGTCCTCGGGCGGCCCCGTCGTCGCGGTCGACCGCGCGGCGCTGCCGGGCACGGTCCTCGCCGCGTACCGGAAGGCGGAGGCGGCGCTCGCACAGAGCGCCCCGGGATGCGATCTGCGCTGGCAGTTGCTCGCCGCGATCGGCCAGGTGGAGTCCGGGCAGGCGCGGGGCGGGCGAGTGGACGCGGACGGCACGACGTACGCGCCCATCATCGGTCCCCAGCTGAACGGCCGGGGGTTCGCCCAGATCCGGGACACCGACGGCGGCGCGTACGACCGTGACACCTCCTACGACCATGCCGTCGGCCCGATGCAGTTCATCCCGTCGACCTGGGCACGGTGGGGCGCCGACGGCAACGGCGACGGCAGCGCGGACCCCCACAACGTCTACGACGCGGCGCTCGCGGCGGGCCGCTACCTGTGCGCGGGCGGGCGCGACCTCTCCCGGGCCCAGGACCTCGACAGCGCGATCCTGTCCTACAACCGCTCGCGGGAATACCTTCGTGTGGTCTTGTCCTGGTACGGCTACTTCAGGGACGGGCACCAGGTGGTGCCGGACCGGAGCGGTACGGGTTCCGCTTCCGGTTCCGGTTCTGGTTCTGGTACGAAGCCGGGCTCGCCCGGTACCGCGGGGAGCAAGCCGGGCGGTGCCGGGCCGCGTACCCCCGCCACACCCTCACGGCCGGCGTCCGAGCCGCCCTCGTCCTCACCCAAGCCGTCCGCGAAGCCCACACCCAAGCCCGTTCCGAAGCCCTCGCCGTCGGACCGGTCCACGGGCGGGGTGAAGCCCGTGGCGCCTCTGCCCAGCGCTCCCGGCACCGGCACCGGCCCCGGCATCGGGCTGCCGGGAGACGGCGAAGGCGTCCTTCCGGACGCGGACGGCGGGACGCTGACCGACAACGGTTAGGACTCACTCCCGCCTCCCCCCTCCACAACTCCGAATACCGGGCGGTAACCTCCGGGCGATCAGGAGTGAGCGCGAGGAGGGGCTTCATGGCGACGGATATGGATCCTTCATACCTGGCGTCGCGACCGGGCGAGGAAGCGGCCCATCTGCGGTGGCAGCACATGTGGGCCCATCGCGAGCAACTGCTCAAGGTGGCGCGCCGCAGGTCCATGAGTGCGGAGGACGCCGAGGACGCCGTACAGGAGGCGATGCTGCGCGGCGCGCAGCACACGCATCTCGACGACGCACGCATGGGCGCATGGCTGACCACGGTGACCATGCGCCTGTGCGTCGACCGGTACCGGCAGGTCCACCGCGAGGCCCAGGTGTCCGGCACCCGCACGCTCACCGCCCCCGGCCCCGTCCCGGTCGAGGAGGCGGTGTGCGACCGGGCGGAGGCCAGGTGGGTGGCGTTCCAGAGCAAGGAGCTGCCAGCCCGCCAGGCGGAGGCACTCCGGCTGAAGTCGGAGGACCGCGACATCGGGCAGATCGCCAGCGAGATGGATCTCAGTTACGAGGCGGTCGAGTCACTGCTGGCCAGGGCCCGGCGTACGCTCCGCAACTCCCTGGCCGGCACGCTGGCGCTCGGCCTGTGGCTGATCGGGCGCGGCCGGGATCAGGCAGGTCAGGCGGGTCATGCGGGCGGGCATGCCCAGGCGCTGGCCGCAGCTTCCGCCGCGGCGACGTTGGCCGTAGTGGGACTGGTCGTGCCCTTCGCGTACGAGCCGACTCCGCCGGGGCCTGCGCGGTCCGGCACGTCGGAGGCGACGGAGGACGTGGACACGGCCGGCTACTCCGAAAACCCGGCTGCCCGGTCCGTCTCACCGGTCTCCCCCGACTCCCCGGCCTCGTCCGTTCGCCCCGATGCCGCACACACGGCGGCGCGGAGCGGGAAGGCGTCACCCACGGGGCTCCCGACGCCGTTGCCGGAGGTTCCGATGCCTGAGGTTCCGATGCCGAAGGTCGCTCTGCCGGAAGTCTCACCACCGCTGCCGGCCACCCCGGACACACCACGGCTCCCGGCCGCACCGCCACTGCCCTCAGCGCCACCGCTCCCTGACACCACCGCCGTACCGGACGCCGTCGGGGCCGTTCCCACCGACACACCCACCGACGTACCGACCGACGTGCTGGACGAGGCCCCGCACACCGGCGAACACCCCTGATTTCCGCCTCGTAAAAATTTCTCGACTTCTTCGCGACGGATCCGCCGCCCTTCCCCGTAGAGCAGATGTCAGAGCTGCTCCCCGCTGAAGGGTGAACCGGATGGGTGTCGAGATCTGTGTGGAAGGGTTGACAAAATCCTTCGGCAACCAGGTCATCTGGCAGGACGTCTCACTGACACTGCCCGCCGGTGAGGTATCCGTCATGCTCGGCCCCTCGGGGACGGGAAAGTCGGTGTTTCTCAAGACGCTCGTGGGCCTGCTCAAGCCGGAGCGGGGTTCGATCACGATCGCCGGGCAGGACATCACCAAGCTCCGCGAGCGCGACCTCTACGAGGTGCGCAAGCTCTTCGGTGTGCTGTTCCAGGACGGCGCCCTGTTCGGGTCGATGAGCCTGTACGACAACATCGCCTTCCCGCTGCGGGAGCACACCCGAAAGCCGGAGAGCGAAGTCAGACGGATCGTCCTCGAAAAGATGGACATGGTCGGTCTGATCGGTGCCGAGGACAAGCTGCCCGGCGAGATATCCGGCGGGATGCGCAAGCGGGCGGGACTGGCGCGGGCACTGGTGCTCGACCCCGAGATCATCCTTTTCGACGAGCCGGACTCGGGGCTCGACCCGGTGCGGGTGGCCTATCTCAACCAGCTGATCGTCGATCTGAACGCGCAGATCGACGCCACCTTCCTGATCGTCACCCACGACATCGCCTCGGCCCGCCTGGTCCCGGACAACATAGGGCTGCTTTTCCGGCGCGAACTGGTGATGTTCGGGCCTCGCGAGGAGCTGCTCACCAGCGACGAACCGGTCGTACGGCAGTTCCTCAACGGCCGCATGCAGGGGCCGATCGGGATGGCGGAGGAAAAAGACGCCGCCCAGGTCGAACAGGAGCTCGCCGAGCTCGGCAACGGCACAGGACAGAGCACAGAGGAAACGTCCGCAACGGTCATGACCCCGCGCCTGCTGCCCAGCCCCGGAGTCACCCGCCCGCCCCGCTGGCAGGCGATCGCCGAGCGCGAGACGGCGCTCCACCAGCCGAAGAAGGAGACGAAGGAGACGAAGGAGGTGACGGACGCGTGAGTCTGTCCCCCACGGGAGCGCTGAAACACTCCGGCAGCCTGTTCGCCATGGCCCTGGACGTCCTCAGGACCCTCCCCCGACGCCCCTTCCAGCTAAGGGAATTCATTCAGCAGGCCTGGTTCATCGCCAGCGTCACCATCCTCCCTACCGCCCTCGTCTCCATCCCCTTCGGCGCCGTCATCGCGCTCCAGATCGGCAGCCTGACCCGGCAGCTCGGCGCCCAGTCGTTCTCCGGCGCCGCCTCCGTGCTTGCCGTACTGCGCGAGGCATCCCCCATCGTTACGGCGCTGCTCATCGCCGGGGCCGGCGGCACAGCGATCTGTGCGGACCTCGGGGCACGCAAGATCCGGGAGGAGATCGACGCCATGCAGGTGCTCGGCATCGACCCGATCCACCGCCTGGTCGTGCCGCGCGTCCTGGCCACGATGCTCGTGGCGGTCCTCCTCAACGGCCTGGTCTCCGTCGTCGGGGTCGCCGGCGGCTACTTCTTCAACGTGATCATGCAGAACGGCACCCCCGGCGCGTATCTGGCCTCCTTCACCACCCTCGCCCAGTTGTCGGACCTGTGGGCGGGCGAACTCAAGGCGCTGGTCTTCGGCGCCATCGCCGCGATCGTCGCCTCGTACAAGGGCCTCAACGCCAAGGGCGGACCCAAGGGCGTGGGCGACGCCGTGAACCAGTCCGTGGTCATCACCTTCATGTTGCTGTTCGTGACGAACTTCGTGATGACCGCCGTGTACTTCCAAATCGTCCCGCAGAGAGGTTAGTTGTGCGACTTCTCGACCGCCCGCTGCGCTCCCTGGAGGAGCTGGGCACGCAGATGGTCTTCTACGGGCGTTCCGTCGCCTGGACCGGCCGCACCCTGCGCCGCTACAAGAAGGAAGTTCTGCGCCTGCTGGCCGAGGTGAGTTTCGGCCGCGGCGCGCTGGCGGTCGTCGGCGGCACGGTCGGCGTCATCGCCTTTCTCTCCTTCTTCACCGGCACCGAGGTCGGACTTCAGGGGTACGCCGCCCTCAACCAGCTCGGCACGTCCAACTTCGTGGCGTTCCTCTCCGCGTACTTCAACACCCGCGAAATCGCCCCGCTCGTCGCAGGGCTTGCTCTGTCGGCGACGGTAGGCGCGGGCTTCACCGCCCAGCTCGGTGCGATGCGCATCAGCGAGGAGACCGACGCGCTGGAGGTGATGGGCGTACCGTCGCTGCCGTTCCTGGTGACCACCCGCATGATCGCCGGCTTCGTGGCGGTGATCCCGCTGTACGTCGTCGGGCTGCTGTCCTCCTACTTCGCCGCCCGTACCATCACCACCGGCTATTACGGGCAGTCCACCGGAACGTACGACCACTACTTCCAGCAGTACCTGCCACCGGTCGACGTGCTGTGGTCCTTCGGCAAGGTGATCGTCTTCGCCGTCGTCATCATCCTGGTGCACTGCTACTACGGCTATTACGCGAGCGGCGGCCCGGCCGGTGTCGGGGTCGCGGTCGGACGCGGCGTACGGACGTCGATCGTGGCCATCAACATCCTCGACTTCTTCCTCAGCCTTGCGATCTGGGGCGCCAACACGACCGTACGGATAGCGGGGTAGGCGGGCCGATGCGCATACGAATACCGAAGATGCCGGTGGCTCTCGCCCGGCCCACCCAACTCCGCCTGTACGGAGTCGTGTTCATCGCGGTCATCGCCCTGCTGCTGTCGCTGACGGTCGCCGTCTACCAGCAGGTCTTCACCTCGGTCGTGCGGATCACCCTGGAGGCGGACACCCTCGGCAACCAGCTGGAGCCGCGCGCCGACGTCAAGCTGCGCGGCCTGCTGGTCGGTGAGGTCCGCGACGTGCGGGCCGACGGCGAGAAGGCGACCCTCGGCATCGCGCTGAAGCCGGAACACGTCCGCCTCATCCCGGCCGACGTGCACGCCCGGCTGCTGCCGAAGACACTGTTCGGTGAGAAGTACGTCGACCTGGTGGCCACACCCCACACCTCCACGCGGCACATCCGGGCCGGTGACGTCATCACCCAGGACCGCACCAAGGTCGGCATCGAGCTCCAGCAGCTGATGAACGACCTGCTGCCGCTGCTGCGCACCGTGCAGCCCGCGAAGCTGAACGCCACCCTGTCCGCCTTCTCCACGGCCCTCGAAGGGCGCGGCGACAAGATCGGCGACAACCTCGTACGTCTCGAGAAGTACCTGCGCCGGCTCAACCCGCACATGCCGTCCCTCCAGAAGGACATCTCCCGGTTCGCCGATGTGGCCGAGGTGTACGGCGAAGCCGCCCCCGACCTGCTGCGGGTCCTGCGCAACACCCTCACCACCAGCCGGACCCTGGTCGAGAAGGAGGACCAGCTGGCGTCGGTCCTCTCCTCGACCGCCACCGCCGCGAACACCACCGAAGGCGTACTCGACGAGAACTCGCAGCGGCTCATCACCCTGGGCCGCGTCTCCCGTCCCACGCTGGCTCTGTTCGCCCGTTACTCACCGGAGTACCCGTGCCTGCTGGCCGGGCTGGTGCGGCAGGAAGCGGCGGCCGAAGAGGCGTTCAAGGGCGGGAAGATGCGCATCACCCTCGAATTTGTCCCCCAACGTCCCTCCTACCGACCCGGCGAGGAACCGCGCTATGCCGACCGCTCCGGCCCCAACTGCAGAGGTCTTCCCCACCCTCACGTTCCCGCACCACCGACCAAGCTCAACGACGGTACGTCGGCGTCGCACAGCCCGCGCGGTGCTGTGCCCTCCGTCTCCGGCACGACGGCCGAACAGAACGCCGTCGCCTCGCTCGTGGCCCCGGCCATGGGCGTGCCCGCCGACGAGGTACCGGCGGTCACGACGCTGCTCTTCGGTCCGATGGCACGAGGAACGGCGGTGAGCGTCGCATGAGCCGTAAGAACGCCAGGACGACAGCTCCCCAGCTGATCAAGCTCGGTATCTTCGCGGTGGTGACGGTGGCGGCGACCGCCGTGCTCGCGGCCACCATCGTCAACCTCTCCTTCACTCCCAAGGAGACGTACGCCGCCGTATTCAGCGATGTCACCAGCCTGGAGGAGGGCGACGACATCCGGGTCGCCGGGGTGCGCGTCGGCGAGGTCGAAAGCATCGACATCAAGGACCGGACGCTGGCCGAGGTCACCTTCACCGTCTCCCGCGACCGCCCGCTGCTCACCAGCACCCGCGCCGCCATCCGCTACCGGAGTCTGATCGGGCAGCGGTACGTCGCGCTGATGGAAGGCACGGGGGATGCGACGCCACTGCGGCCCGGTGGGCGTATCCCGCTGGCCCGCACCGAGCCGGCGCTTGATCTCAACGCGTTGCTGAACGGGTTCAAGCCGCTGTTCGCCGCGCTGAGCCCCAAGGACGTCAACCAGCTCGCCACCGAGATCGTCAAGACCCTTCAGGGCGAGGGCGGTACGGTCCGCAGTCTGCTCGCGCACACCGCCTCGCTCACGACGACGCTCGCCGAACGGGACAAGCTGATCGGCTCGGTGATCGACAACCTCAACACCGTGCTGAAGACGGTGGACAAGCGCAGCACCCGCTTCTCTGACCTGATCTCCCAACTGCAGCGGCTCATTTCGGGGCTGTCGGCCGACCGGAAGCCCATCGGGGAATCGCTGGCCGGCATCAACGGCCTCGCGGAGGCGACTTCGGGGCTGCTCAAGGACGCCCGCCCGCCGCTGAAGAACGACATAGCTGAGCTCGGCGAGCTCACCGGGACGCTGAACGACCACGAGAAGACAGTGGAGGGCGTCCTGCAACGGCTGCCCAACAAGCTCAACAAATTGACCGGCACCGCCTCGTACGGCTCCTGGTTCAACTTCTACCTGTGCGACTTCGACGGCCGGATCGTGCTGCCGAAGACCGCCGAAGTCATCACTCCGGAACTCCATGTCGCGCGAGCGAGGTGCGGCCGTTGATTCCCTTCCGTGAACGCAATCCCGTGGTGATCGGCACCGTCGGCCTCACCACGATCGCGCTGCTGATCGCCGCCGCGTTCAACGTCCAGGACCTGCCGCTGATCGGCAGCGGTGAGAAGTACAGCGCCGCGTTCTCCGAGGCCGGCGGGCTCAAGCCCGGCGACGAGGTACGGATCGCCGGCGTCAAGGTCGGCAAGGTCGACGACGTCGGGCTGGACGACGGCCACGTCAAGGTGACCTTCCGGGTGAAGGAAGACCCTGAATTCGGGACGCGGACCGGTGCGTCCATCCGCGTCAAGACGATCCTCGGCTCGAAGTACCTCGCGCTGGAGCCGAAAGGCTCCGGGCTGCTGGAGCCGGGCAGCGAGATCCCGCTGAGCCGGACCGTTCCGGCGTACGACGTGGTGGAGGCCTTCAGCGAACTCACCACCACCACGGAGAAGATCGACAAAGAACGGCTGGCCACGGCCCTGGACACTCTCTCCGCCACCTTCGAGGACGCTCCCGACGAGGTCAAAGCCTCCATCGCGGGGCTGTCGAAGATCTCGCGGACCGTGTCCTCCCGTGACGAGGCGCTGCGCGAACTCCTAGGCCATGCCAACGGCGTCACCGGTGTGCTCGCCAAGCGCAAGGGCGAGTTCAGCAAGCTGGTCAAGGACGGCGACAAGCTGTTCGAGGAGATCAACGCGCGGCGGCAGGTCATCCACGCGCTGCTGAAGAGCTCCGTTGCGCTGAGCATTCAGCTGTCCGGCCTGGTCAAGGACAACCGAGAGGCCATCGGGCCCGCGCTCAGCCGCCTGAACACCGTGGTGAAGATGCTGGAACGCAACCAAGCCAGCCTCGACCGCAGCGTCAAGCTGCTGGCGCCCTTCACCCGCGTCTTCACCAACACCCTCGGCAATGGCCGCTGGTTCGACAGCTACATCCAGAACCTGGTCGCCCCGACACCGGTGGAACCACGGACGGGAGGGTCACGATGACGACCGACCGCATCAAAGCCGTACGCCGCATCGCGCTCGCCACAGTCCTCGTGGTCTGCGCCGTCCTCACCTTCGTCCACCTGTCCAAGTCGCCGGTGGTCCGGGTGACGGCGTACTTCCCGCGTACGGTCGGCATCTATCCAGGGTCCGACGTGCGCGTGCTCGGCGTCCGGATCGGCGAGGTCAAGAAGATCACGCCGCAAGGTGACCGGGTGCGCGTCGAGCTGGAGTACGCCGATGAATACAAGGTCCCGGCGGACGCCAAGGCGGCGATCATCAACTCCTCGGTGGTCAGCGACCGTTACCTCCAGCTGCTCCCCGTCTACCGCTCCGGCCCTGCCATGAAGAGCGCCGACGTAATCCCCGAGCACCGCACGGCCGTGCCGGTCGAGCTCGACCGCGTCTTCGACAGCCTGCGTACGACAGGCGAGGCGCTCGGCCCCCGGGGCGCCAACAAGGACGGTTCGCTGTCCCGGCTCCTGGCTGTCAGTGCGGACAACCTCCAGGGGCAGGGCGGGAAGCTGCACCGGACGGTCGAGGACCTTTCGCAGGCCGTCACCACGCTGTCCGACGGCCGGCAGGACCTCTTCGGGACGGTGGAGAACCTTCAGCAGTTCACGGCTGTGCTGGCGGCCGACGATTCGAGCGTCCGGTCGTTCAACAACAGCCTGGCCAAGGTCGCCGATCAGCTGGCCGGGGAGCGCAAGGACCTCGCCGCCGCCATCAAGCACCTGGCGGCCGCGCTCGCCGATGTGTCGGACTTCGTGAAGAAGAACAAGAAGGCGCTGACCGCGAATGTGAAGGGGCTGAGCAAGGTGACCAGCGTGCTGGTCACGCAGCGAGCGGCCCTGGAGGAGCTGCTGGAGGTAGCCCCCGCCGGCCTGTCCAACCTCCAGAACGCCTACAACCCCGAATCCGGCACGCTCGACACGCGTAACAACGCCGAACAGCTTCACCAGGACCCGGCCTCCCTGCTGTGCTCCCTGCTGAAGACGACCGGCGAGACGGCCGGGAAGACGGCCGACTGCCGGGACCTGAAGAAGCTGTTCGACTCCCTGCCCGAGCTGCCGGAGGCCGACGCGGTCACCGGAGCGGTGCCGACGGGCTCGACGGGCTCGACCGACAAGACGCTCGGCGGAATCCTGGAGGCCCGTACATGACAGCTCCACGGAAGGCAGCCCTGTGGGCGGCCGCCGGCTCATTGCTGCTCACCGGCTGCGAATTCGACGGGCTGTACGACGTTCCGCTGCCCGGCGGCGCGGCCACGGACGGCAACAGCTACCGGGTCACAGTGGAATTCCAGGACGTCCTCGATCTCGTCCCGCAGTCCACGGTGAAGGTCAACAACGTCACCGTAGGCGCCGTCGAGAAAGTGGAACTGCACGGCTGGCACGCCCTCGTGCGGCTGCGCATCTCCGATTCGGTCAAGCTGCCCGGCAACGCGATCGCCGGGCTGCGGCAGACCAGCATGCTCGGTGAGAAGTACGTGGCACTCTCGGCGCCCACCGACACCGAGCCGGTGGGCAGGCTGACCGACGGCGCGAAGATCCCGCTTTCCCGCAGCGGACGCAATCCCGAGATCGAGGAGGTGCTGTCGGCCCTGTCCGCTCTGCTCAACGGTGGCGGGGTCGCTCAGCTCAAGACGATCACGGTGGAGCTGAACAAAGCCCTGGACGGCCGCGAGGACCGCGTCAAGGCCCTGCTCACGGAGCTGGACACCTTTATCGGCGGCCTCGACAAGCAGAAGAAGGAGATCGTCCGCGCGCTGGAGGGCATCGACAAGCTGTCCAAGACCCTGGCCAGGGAGAAGAAGACGATCGACAAGGCCATCACCACCATGCCGCCCGCGCTGAAGGTGCTGGCCGACCAGCGGACCAAACTGACCAGGATGCTCACTTCGCTGTCGAAGCTCGGCACGACCGGCACCGAGGTGATCAAGGCGTCGCGGGCCGACGTCATCGCCAATCTCCGCCATCTCCAGCCGATTCTCAGCCAGCTGAACAAGGCAGGCGCCGATCTCCCCAACGCGCTGGAACTGCTGACGACGTATCCGTTCCCCCGCAATGTGGTGGACGCGATCAAGGGTGACTACGTCAACCTCAAGGTGACCGCCGATCTCGACCTGGCGAGCATCTACGGCAATCTCGCCGACGACCCGAAGAAGCCGGGCAAGCCCGGGCTTCCCGGTGCGCCCACCCCGGAGATCCCCGGGGTCCCCGAGCTTCCCGGGACCCCTCAACTCCCCGATACCCCCCGGCTGCCGGACACACCGGACCTGCCGGACTCGCCTTCGGCCCCGCCGGTACCTCCCGCCCCGGCGGATCCTTCGCATCCTTCGGATCCGCCGGGGGCGGGGGACGGCGACCTGGGGTGCCTGCCGCTGTGCACCGGCACCCACGCCGCGTACCCGACGACCTCCGCGGGCGCCGGGAGCGGCTATCCGCGCGGTGTCGACGTGTCCCTCGCGGAACTGCTGATGAAGGGGATGATGCCGTGATCACCCGCATGGTCAGGCTCCAACTGCTCGCCTTCGCGATCGTCACCGCCCTCGGAGTGTCGTACGTCGGCGTCGAGTACACCGGACTGGTCGACCGCGTCCTGGACCGCGGCTACACCGTACGGGCCGAGTTCGCCGATTCCGGAGGCATCTACTCCGGCGCCGAGGTCACCTACCGCGGGGTCCCCGTGGGCCGCGTCGGCGATCTCCGGCTGACCGAGGCGAGCGGCGTATCGGTGGCGCTGGATCTGGAGGACTCCCCCAGCATCCCGGCGGACAGCCTGGCCGTGGTGGCGAACCGTTCGGCCGTCGGCGAGCAGTACGTCGACCTCCAGCCGCGCTCCGATGACGGCCCGGGCCTGCGGGACGGCAGCACCATCCCGCGCCGGAACACGCGTGTGCCCGCACCCACCACTGAGCTGATCCTCAGCCTGGACCGGCTGGTCAACTCGGTGGACAAGAAGGACCTGCGCGTCACGGTCGACGAGCTGGGCAAGGCCTTCGCCGGCACCGGCCCGCACCTGAGCCGGCTGGTGGACTCGGGCAACGCCCTGGTCGAGTCGGCATCGGACTCGCTCCCCCAGACGATCGCGCTGATCGAGGACTCGCGGAAGGTCCTGAAGACACAGGCCGACCAGGGCTCCGCGATCAAGTCCTTCTCCCGCGATCTGGCGGCGCTGACCGCCCAGTTGAAGACGAGCGACGGGGACATCCGCGCCCTGATGGACAACGGCACCTCGGCCTCCCGCCAAGTGGACGCGCTCCTGAAGGACAACCGGACCCACCTCCCGGTTCTGCTGGGCAACCTGATCAGCGGCGGTCAGGTCACCGTCGCCCGCCTGCCGGGTGTGGAACAGGCGCTCGTCACCTTCCCCGTGGTGGTCTCGGGCAGCTACACAGTCCTCCCCGGAGACGGCACCACCCACTTCGGCATGGTCACCAACGCCGACGAACCCCCGCCCTGCCGCCAGGGCTACGACACCCAGCGCCGCGACCCCGCCGACACCACGCAGCGCGCGGCCAACACCGGTGCCCGCTGCACGGCCCCGCGCGGCGGCGACACCTCGGTCCGGGGAGCCCAGAACGCCCCGGGCGCGGGCGGGACTTCGGGCCGGGCATCGCACGTAACCGCCTACGACCCCGAGACGGGCGCCGCGAGCGGCCCGGACGGAAAGCCCGTACAGATCGGCTCGACGGGCGGAGCACAAAGCCTCTTCGGAAAGGACTCCTGGCAATGGCTGCTGGTGGGACCCATGGCATGATCCGCGTACTCCTGACCCGTGCGGTCCGGCCCCTGCGCCACCGGCGAGCCGTGGCGGTACTGGCCGTCGTGGCCGCCGTGTCGGCGGCCGCATCCGGCTGGCTGGGCGTCCAGGTGTACGAGCGCCATACGACGGAGCGGCGGCACCAGGACATCCTGGTCGCCGCCCGCCAGTCGGCGCTCAACTTCACCTCGCTCGACTACCGGCACTACGACCGGGACAGCGAGAACGTCCTGAAGGGCGCGACCGGGGACTTCGAGAAGCAGTTCTCGGCGCAGACCGAGAAGCTGACGAAAATCGTCGCCGGCAACAAGTCGGTCTCCGAGGGACAGATCCTCGACGCGGGCATCGCCGACGCGGACGAACGCACCGCCCGTGTCCTGGTGGTGGCCGACAGCAAGGTCACCAACGTCGCGGCTCCCCAGGGAACGTCCCGCAACTACCGCCTTCAGCTCGACCTCGTCTTCGAGGACGGACGGTGGCTGACGTCCAACGTCGAATTCGTCGGCTGACACATCCCCCACCCCTGGCACTTCGCACCACCCCCGTGAGGAGAAACACCGTGGCGAACCCGACCCTCCGAGGCCGCGGCGGCACCGGCGCCCCCCGGCAGCGCTCCGTGGCAGCGGCCGCCCGGGCGGCGGCCAAACGCTCCGAGAGGACGCGGCGCCCCACCGAGCCCGCCCCGGCCCCGTACCCGGCGGACACACCGCCCGCCGAACCGACCCGCAGCCGCAGCCTCAGCCGCCCCGGCGTCCTCAGCGCGGTGCTCGCCGTCCTCACCCTCGTGGGTCTGGTCGCCACCGCCACGCTGGGCCTGCGGTACCGAGAGGCCGAACGCACGGCCCAGGCACGCACGGCCGCCCTCGCGGCGGCGCGCGAAGCGGCCCCGGTGATCCTTTCGTACGACTACCGCCACCTGGACCGCGACTTCGCCGCGGCCCGCGGCCACCTCACCGCCCCGTTTCTCGACCAGTACGGCAAGACCACGAAGGCCGTTGTCGCGCCCACTGCCAAGAAGTACCGAGGCGTGGTCAAGGCCACGGTCGCGAAGCCCCCGGGCGGTGACACCCCGGCGGCCTCGGTGGTGTCGGCCTCCCCGGACAAGGCCGTGGTCCTGATCTTCATGAACCAGCTCACCACCAGCACCCAGGTCTCGGGCCCCCGCCTCGACCTCAACCGGGTGCGGATGACGCTCGTACGCACCCCGCAAGCCTGGAAGGTCTCAGCGGTGGACGCGCTGTAGCCGGCGCGACGCCGGGCTGGTGCCGGTATGGCTGCTGCGTGACACAAAGAAGTACTTTTCTTGCGAGGAGGTGTCTCGCGCAGATGCAGGCGAACAGAGGGCTTGACGTGGCCGTGCTCGTCGGGCTGCAGGCGGCCGGGAAATCCACCTTCTACGAGCAGTACCTCTCTGGCCGTTACACGCTGGTCAGCAAGGACCTGTTCCCTCGTGGCGCCCGCAACAAGCAGCAGCGGCAGATGCGCCTGGTGGAAGAGTCGCTCACCGCCGGAAGATCGGTGGCGCTCGACAACACCAATCCCTCGGCGGACGAGTGGGGGCCGCTGGTAAGTCTGGGCCACGCCCACGATGCGACCGTGACGGCGTACTGGTTTCCCCCGGACGTCGAGGGCTCCCTGCGACGCAACGCCGCACGGGAGGGACGGGACCGCGTCCCGGACGTCGGAATCTTCGCCACCCTCAAGAGGCTGGCCAAGCCCGCGCTCTCTGACGGCTTCGACACCGTGATGGAGGTGCGGTTCGACGGGCTCGGCGGATTCGAGGCGCGGCAAGTCCTGGGCGACGGGCAACCCTGAGCATCTCATTCGGTGGGCTCGGAGGGAGGGAGCAGCGTGCCGAGGGGGCCGAGGTCCAGGTTGAGGTCCTGCATGGTCAGGCCGTAGCGGGCGCAGAGATCGTTCATGCGGTCGTGCAGGACCATGAGGGTTGTACCCAGGCGCTCCTCCTGGTCCTCGGTGAGGTCGCCGACGTCCACCCGGTGCAGGGCCTGGCGTTCCATGAGCTGGCGGAGGAGTTCGACGAGGGTGAGTACCAGCTTGATCAGGTCTCGTTCCACTGTGTCGGGATCGGCGTTGATTCTGGCGCCGGGCCGAGTTGGCCGGTCGCGACCCGGCGGAGAGAGGTCCTGCGGAGCGGCGGGGAACAGGCGGAACGCGCGGACGGCCGCGTCGGCCACTTCGTCATAGCGGCTGTGGGGGTCCGGTGCGTCGGGCGTCATGGGGACGTCACGGGGAGGGGAGGCTGCCGCGCGGGCCGGGCGGCAGCAGCGGGACGGGTCCGCCACGGTCCCAGGGGGACGGGGTCTCGTCGTTGATGGAGGCGATGAGGGCCCGCAAGGAGATGCGGACGAGGTCGATGTCGGCGATGGACAAGGTGACGTCACCTGTGATGACAACGCCCTCGGAGAGCAGGCGGTCCAGCAGATCGATGAGCGCGACCTGACGGTCGGGCAGCGCCCGGCGGTCCGGCGGGCCGGACTCCGCACGGCTGGACATGGAGGAACCGGCCGTCACTAGGTGATCACCTCCTGGCTCTTCTCACCGTGTTCATCCTGGCGGGGCGCGGCGAAGGAGTACGGCGCCCACGGTCCGGTGATCTCGACGCGGATCGTGTCGCTTTCCTCGGCGGCGCGCTGGACGGCGTGCCGGAAGTCGTCCGCACGGTCCTCGGGCACAAGGTAGGCGTCGTTGACGATGTTTTCGCCCGCGCCGTGGGTGAGGGGGCCTTGTTGCAGGCGGTGGCGTGTGTGTGCGACGGCATGAGTACGGGCAGCGGCCTCGACGCCTTGCGCGGCCTGCTCGGCCGCCCGGAAGGCGTCCTGGCGGACGTGCCGCTCCTGGTGGCGGGCCCGCAGGTAGGCGCGTCCGGGACTCAGTTCGGCAGCGGGGGCGGCCGTGGAGGCCGAAGGGGCCGAGGGGGGATCGAAGTAGATCTTGACGCCCCACTCCACCCGTCCGGCCAGGTGGGTCAGGCCACGTTCGAATGCGAGGCGGTCGGCTCTCATCATGAACAGGACACGGTCGTCATCGCGGTAGATGGTCGCCAGCCGCAGCGGCAGAACGGTCGTACGGGCCGCCACGGCGTCGACTACCCGGTGGTGTGCCCGGGCGACCGCCTCCAGCCAGGTGATGTCCTCGAGGTGGGCCGCCAGCGGCGCCTCCTCGAAGTCACTCGCGGGGACGCTGCTGACGACCGCTACCAGGTCCTCGTCCTCGTCCGCCACCAGACGCACAGGAGCGTCGGCGACACCCCGCAGGGCAGCCACCGCGTCGGACAACCCGGTCTGCGCGGCTGCCACGCCGTACAGGTAGCTGACCGTCGCAGTCATCGGTCGGTCCTCGGAACAGGCCGCTTACCGGTCCCGGCAGGCTTGGCCTTGCTCGTCGTTCGCCGCGGACGCTCCTGCGCCTGCGCCTGCCCGCGGTCCTCGGCCGGCGGCAGGGCCCGGGCCTCACGCATAGCGGCTATCTCCTCCCTCAGTAGCCGGTTTTCCTCGGCCAGCTCACTGGTGCCTCGGGCGCGGGAGGAAAGCGCCGGGTCGTGCTCCCACCAGTCGATGCCCATTTCCTTGGCCTTGTCCGCCGAGACCACCAGGAGGCGCAGCTTGATGGTGAGCAGTTCGATGTCGAGGAGGTTGATCTGGATGTCGCCCGCGATGACGATGCCCTTGTTCAGCACGCGTTCCAGGATGTCGGCCAGATTGGCCGAGGAGCCCTGCCCCTGGGCGGGGGAAGCTCGCGACGGGAAAGGGCCGAGGCTGTTTTCGGTCACGGCCGTTCGACCTCGATTCAGGGTCGGTCAGCGTCGACTCGCGGCGCGGCGGCGCGGGCGTTCCTCTTCGTACGGCTCTTCGTCCGAGTACGGTTCTGCGTCCTGTTCGTAGGGCTCTTCGTCCTCCTCTTCCTCCTCCTCGATTTCGTCCTCTTCGTCGGCTGCCTCCTTGGGTGCCTTCCGTGCCCTCGCAGGCTCCTCCTCGGGCTCCTCGTCCTCCTCCCAACGCTCGCTCTCGTCCCAGCTTCCGTCCTGGTCTTCCTCCTCCCCGTCGTCGCCTTCGTCCTGCTCGTCGGATTCTGCTTCTGCTTCTCTGCGGCCGTCCTCGTCCTCGCCCTCGCGTACCACCTCGGCGTCGCGGATCTCACCGCGCCAGCCCTCAGCGGCCTCGTCCTGCATGGTGACGAACTTGCGGAACAGCTTCAGATCGAGCCGGACCCGGCGGCCCTGGGCGCGGACGAGGTTGCCCGTCTTCTCGACCAGTCCCTTGGGGAAGTACTCCACCACCAGGAGAACCTTGGTCAGGTTGTCGCCGAGCGGGTGGAAGGTGACCACTCCCTTTGTTGTGCCTTTAGCACCCTCGGAAGTCCACACGATGCGCTCGTCCGGTATCTGTTCAGTGACCTTCGCCTTCCAGCTGCGGCCGGCCTTGGCGACCTTCACCTGCCAGTTGTAATTGGTCTGGTCAGTCTTTTCGACGTTGACCACGCCCTTGGCGAAACGACTGAATTTCTGGAGCTCGGTCCACTGGTTGTAGGCCTGCTCCACTGGCACACCTATGTCGATGTCCTCGATGATGACGACGCTTTTCGCCCTGGTTTCACCCTTGCCGCCCTTGCCGCCCATGCCGAACAGACCAGTGACCTTCTCCTTGATGCCGCTGGTCAGCTTGGACAGGCCCATGGCCCCGGCCGCCCGGGCCGGGGACTTGCCCTGGCCAAGTGCTTTGCCGCCCTTGGCCAGAGTGCCGAGGGTGCCGCTCACCGAGCTGTCGGGTTCGGCCAGTTGCTTGGTGGCCTCGCCCAGGCGCCGTCCCATGGTCGCCACGGTCCGTTCGGCGCGGGCTTGCAGGTACTGCTGGAGCTCTTCCATCAGCCGAGCCCCCGCGTCGCCGGCCAGCGGATTTCTGCTGTCGGTCATCCCTCCTGCCTCCTCTTCTTGGCAGTGCCGGCCCGGTCGCGCGGCGGCGCGGACTTGTCCGCTGCCTTCTTCTTGCGTGCCGGCTTGGCGGCTTTACGGGGGCGCTCCTCCTCTTGGGCCTCTGCCTCCTCCCGCCTGTCCTCTTCCTCTTCCTCTTCCTCTGCCTCTGCCTCTTCCTGCCCCGGTAGGTCGGGGACTGCCTGCTCCCGGAGGCTGACGGTGCGCTCATGCAGCGAATCGGCCAGTTTGTCCGCGCGGGCGGCGACGACGGCGGTGGCGACTTCCTTTCCGGCGCTGAGCAGGTCCTTGCGGATCTGCTCGCTGACGGCGTCCAGAGCCGGAGAGCCGGTGATCGCGGAAGTGATCTTCTTCGTATCCACGTTCCTCTTGATCACCCAGGCTGCGACAGCCATGGCCAACTTGGCATTCTTCGTTCGTCCCAGCGCGTAACCACCCAAAAGCGCCGCACCTGCGGTTGCTTTGCTCATGCTCCCTGGACCTCCCTGTAGCGGCGGATCTCATCGAGCCGCTCCAGCAGCTCGTCCTCACGCCGGTCGAACGTCTCCTCGTCGATCTCGCCGGCCTCCAGTGCGTGTTCCAGCTCGGCGAGCTCCTGCAGCACGGGGCCGGGATCGTAGAACTCCTCCTCCGCGGCCCGCACGACCTGCTGCATCACCCACCCGACCCCCCGCACGGGGGCCAGCGGGAGGGTCAGAATTTGGGTGACCTGACCCATGGCGAAATCTCCAGTGCTTCAGGCATCCAGACGAAGCTGTAGGGCGGCAGCGGCCCGTGGAGGCGGAAGTCGAAGTCCTCACCGCGCTGTTCGGCCAGGTCTCTTTCCGCAGCCGCGAAGTCACTCTGCCGGGCCTGCTCCACCAGGAACGAGACGCTGACGAAGTCCTCGCCTGTCGGATCCGACACGCGGATGTCACGCGCCAGCGGGCGCAGCGCTTCCACGGTTTCCGCTGCGAAGGACTCGTGGCGCAGCTGGACCTCCCCGGCGACCAGCTCTCCGAGCGCGATCTGCAGATCCTGGCCACCGCGGCCGCTGCGGATCTCCTCGTTCAGCCGGCGCGCCTCTTCCGACTGGAGCAGAATCTCCCGCAGCAGCGCTTCCTTGGCACACGACGCCTTCAGGTGGAACTCCACACAGCCGTCCAGCGCCGACAGCCGCTCCCGGTAGGCGTCGGCTCTCTCCTCCAGTACTTGCTGCACTGCTTCCTCGTCGGGGGCCACCGCACCGAAACGCAGCGGCAGCACGCTGCCGTCGGCCATCAGCCGCTCCAGTACCGACTGGTGTGCCAGTACGTCGCGCCGCTTGGCCTTCAGCCCGTCCGGCGCATCGCTGACCACGGCGGCCAGCGACCCGCCATTGACGGTGCGCAGCTTCTCCGGCTGTTCGCCCACACCAGTGACGCCTTCCAGGCGCAGGGGATGGGCCGCAGCTGTGATCGCGTAGACATAGACCGCCATGGCTCACTCTTCCCGGTGCCGGGAAGGACGGCGCGAGGGCCGTGACCTCTCCCGCTCCTCTGCCGGCTCACGCTCTTCCTCACGGCCTTGCTGGAGGGAGTCTGTGAATGCCTCCACCGCACCAGTGAGAGCGCCCTTGCTCTTGCCCTTGGCTCCGCCTTCCGTGACCTGGCCGACGACGTCGGTCAGCTGGCTCGGTGCCTTGCGCCCGGTCTCCAGATCGAGCCGGTTGCAGGCCTCGGCGAAGCGCAGGTACGTGTCGACGCTGGCCACGACGACGCGAGCGTCGATCTTCAGGATTTCGATGCCTACCAGCGAAACCCGGACGAAGACGTCAATAACGAGCCCGCGATCCAAGATCAATTCCAGGACGTCGTACAGCGATCCGGAGCCACTACCGCCCTGGGCTACGCCGCCTCCGCCACTTTGCGGCACCACGGTCATGGTGCCTCCACCCCTGGTGCGCCCCAATTCCGGCTGTGTTCACCTGCATGGGCACAGATTCCGGCGACACCGGGCCAATTACTCAGGCACGCCGGTCGATCTGGCCGCGCGTGTACCGGCGGATCCGCTCGTACGCCATCAGCTCACCGTCCTCGTCGAGCTTCACCCGGTAACTGGCCATGACGCTGGTCGTCTCCGGGATGCGCTCAAGTTCCAGTACTTCCACCTCGGCCTCCCACCCGTCATCGGTGGGCCGCACCGCGGAGACAGACTCCGGCGCCCTCCCCAGCAGGCCCTCCAGCTGCTGCGCAGCCGACCGCATGGCCCGCGGTGCGGAAAGGCGCTGCGAGCGGCGGGGGCGCGCTTCGTCGCCGTCTCGATCTGGAGGCACGCTCCACCCAAAAGCCCTAAAAGACGATTACGTACAGATTTGCATTTTAACGAACATCTTGGCGTCCAGCGCGTCAGCGGCACCGGGCCGCCCGCCGGACCGGCCGGCTGCGGCGCGAAGGACAGCAGCTCGTCCAGGCCTGGCTGGACGACGGCGCAACTGTTCTCGGGAACCTCGTTCCAGACGCCCGGAAGATCACCCAACGGCTCGGACACGATGAGGCGCGTCTCCGCGGAGACACCTCGCAGGAATTCGAGGTCGGGGTGAAGCGCCCGCACGGCGTCGGCCCGGCTGCTGTAGAAGAGCGATCGCGATGTCCCCTGGCTCGAGTACCGGAAAGCCCACAGTCGCTCGCTGTCGGTCACCGCGATGGTCATCTGGAGAGGGAACTCCACCCCGTGCTCCCGGCACATCCTTTCGACCAGCCCGGCCATCCGGGCAACCGCGCCCGGTGCGTCCTGGTCCAGGCCCAGGGTGATCGCCAGGTAGAACATCACTTCCGAATCCGTCGACCCCTCAAGCAGGGAGAAGAGCGTGGGGTCGATGGCCAGACAGAGGTCGCGCCGCATCCGGTGGAAATCGGTAATCGCACCGTTGTGCATCCACATCCACCGGCCGTGGCGAAAGGGGTGGCAGTTCGTCTGTTGCACGGCCGCACCCGTCGAGGCGCGGACATGAGCGAAGAACAGCGGCGAGCGAACGTGGTCCGCGATCTCCTGCAGATTGCGGTTGTTCCAGGCGGGACCTGTGTCCCGGACGATGGCCGGCGTACCCGCGTCGGATCCGTACCAGCCGATGCCGAATCCGTCGCCGTTGGTCGTCTCGACTCCCATCCGGGAATGGAGACTCTGATCGATCAAGGAGTGGGCGGGCTTGTACAGAATGTCACCGAGCAGGACAGGGGTTCCGGAGTAGGCAAGCCATCGGCACATGGAGAGCACTCTCCTTTCGGTCGACGCCGCCCGCGTCGCGCGACGGCCACGGCGCGCCACAGGCGCCGGGCCGCTCATCCTCTGGCGGATGCCCCGCATCGCCGGCGGGAAACAGCCGGCTCAGGTCCCGGACTTCCGGCCGTAGACGAAGACGTCGTCGCCGTTGCGGAGCATGCTCCAGTACTTGGCGGCGTCGTTTTTCGTCATATTTACGCACCCGTGCGAGCCAGGCGGCGCCCAGACACTGATTCCGACCGAGTGGAAAGCCTGTCCGCCGTCGAAGAACTGGCTGTACGGCATCGGCACGTTGTACAGGCTGGACACGTGGTCGATGTTCCGCCAGTAGACCTTCTTCAGGCCGGTGCGGGTCTCGTAGCCGTTACGGCCGGTACGCACGGGAACCGGTCCGTACGCCAGCTCCTTGCCGTCCTGGATCCAGCTGAGCTGGAGAGTCAGGTCGACGCAGGCGATACGGCCCTTGTTCGTCGGGCACTTGCCTGCCCTGTTCGGGTTCTTCCCGACGGCCTTCTGCTTGTTCATGAGGTCCATGACGCCCCAGGTGATGGGGCCGGCGAACCCGGCATTCGGACTGATCGAGTGTTTCGTCTGGAATGCCCGGATCGCCTTGCAGTCGGCGGACGACTGCCTTCCATCCACCGGGCGGCCGAGGAACTTCTCGACCTGCTTCTGGTACGTCCCGGTCCGCGTCGTGCACGACGCGGCCTGAGCCGTTGTGCTTCCCATGACTACAGTGAGCGGGGCCACCAGTGCGGTGATCCCGAGCATGACAATTCCTCTTCGGCGCATGTCACTCACGGCTGTCGCCTCCTTGTACGCGCGCAATTCACGTTCCGCCTGGTAGACGGCGGAAAGGCCGGAGGAGTTGCACGAAGGAAGGAGACGGTTCCGTAACTACGTGCCGAGGCGGGGGGCGGTGCATAGACACCGCTGATGCGTGGGAGTCCTGCGACGGTGGAGCGTCGTGTCCGAGGAAGCTCGGGCTGTGAGTAACCCGGGGCGAGTGGGGGCTGGGGTAGCCTGCGGTGATCATTCAGGCTCAGGGGTGGGGACTTCATGGGGGCAGGACTTGGCGCGGGGCATCGTCCCGGCGGCGACGCTGGCAGTACTGATGCTGGTCGGCTGTTCGTCGGCGCCGGACGGCGGGACGGCCGTACGGGACAAGTCGGCCAAGCAGCCGAGCCAGAGCGCGGAGGCCGAGGCGACGGCCAAGGGCGCGATCATCGGCCGCACCGGTACGCCGTGCGTCCTGCCGGTCTCGTTCACCACCGCTGCCGACTGGACGGCGGAGAAGGTGAAGTCCGGCGACGACCCCGTGTTCGGCTCGATCGCCGAACAAGGCACCGTGAAGCTCGTCTGTGAGATCGATGCCAAGCCCGCCGGGAATTTCGGCTACCTGCGCGTCTGGACCGGTGACGACGCCGGTGCCCCGCGCAAGGTTCTCGAAGGATTCATGGCGGAGGAGTCCGAGGCCACGAAGATCCGCTACCGCGAGACAATGGCCGGTGACCTGCCCGCCACCGAAGTCACCTACCTCCGCACCACCGAGCTCGCGGACGAGCCGAAGAAGGAACGGGCGCTCGCCGTCAGCACGCCGCGCGGTGCGGTGGTACTGCACCTGGGCGGGCTGGACACGGGGGAGCACGAACAGATGCTGCCGGCGTACGAACTGGCGAAGGAGACCATGGCAGCCACGGGCTGACGACCGGCCAAGGAGATCAACGAGTGTCCGACCTTGACTTCTATGCTCACGTCGCCACCCGATGCGACGTTCTGGGGGCAGGAATCGGCTCCGATCGTGACGGCTGGGAAGCCGCTGTGGGGCCGGATTACTTTGACGATCCCGACGGCGGGCTCCTGCGTCGGGACTACGGGCTCGTGGAGGTGACATTCTCGCCGGCACCTCAAGGGCCGATGTTTTGCGTCGCGTTCGGCGTGAAGAGCCACCGGTTGCTCCACGGCCACTCCGCGAGCATCGTGCCGCCGCCGCTCTCACGTGAATACGGGACCTTCGCGCCCCGGGTCCGATACGAGGAGCTGCGGGCCGTCATCCGGTCGCTGGGCTGCACGGTCGAACTTGAGGACGAGTCAAGCGACGTACACCGCTATCGGGTACCCGAATCCGGCGCGCGCATTTTCGTCGTCGCGGATCCCGACCCGTATGGGAATGGCGACCACGATCCGGACGACCCGCAAGAGCGGCAGGTGGGCGACCTATGGATGCTCGACGTGTCACCGCACTGGTGGGGCCCGCGGCAGCGGCGGCGTGTGTGACGGGTGCGGCCGCGGACCGGAGGACGATGTCTCCCCGGTCCGCAGCCTGTTGAGGGGTTGACCGGTCTCTCAGCAGTAGAGGTTCGAGCCGGTGGGGACACCCAGGATCTGGGTGAACTGCTGGTACTTGCTGACACGGCTCTGGACCTGCGCCGGGTTCTTGCCGTCGCATTCGAGCGAGCCGTTGATCGAGCGGATGGTGTGGCCGAATCCGGCCTGGTTGACCATGGCGTTGTGTCCGGTCATCGTGCCGGGGCCGCTCTGGGTGTTCCAGTACCAGAGGCCCGTTTTCCAGGCCACCGCGGCCTCGTTCTGGACACGCCACGGGTTGTTGAGCAGGTCGATGCCGAGTGCGTCACCCGCGGCTTTGTAGTTGAAGTTCCAGCTGAGCTGGATGGGTCCGCGCCCGTAGTACGCCGCCTGACCGGCCGGGCAGCCGTAAGGCCGGCTCCAGTCGCAGTAGTGCGGGTAGTTGGCCTGGTTCTGCTCGACGATGTGGACCAGTCCGCCCGTCTCGTGACTGACGTTCGCGAGGAAGGCCGCGGCCTCCTGCTTCTTCACTGTGTCACTGCCGGTGTTCGCGAAGCCGGGGTAGGCGCTCAGGGCCGCGGTGAGGCCGCTGTAGGAGTAGAAGGAATTCCGGTTCGGGAACATCTGGTTGAACTGCGACTCGCTGACCACGAAGCCTGACGGGGACGGGTTGCCGCCGCCGCAGGTGTACGGGTTCCAGTACCAGGTGCTGACGGTCGGGTCGTACCCCGGGTTGTCGTGCTCGGCTATGTAGTAGGCGCCGTTGTATCTGACAACGTTGCCAGTCGTGTACCAGGCGCCCTGCTGCCAGTTCGGCGCGGTGTCGCAGACGGTCGCCGCGGGTGCCGCGGACGCGGAGGGCGTCAGCGTCACGACGAGGCCTGTGGCGACGAGGAACGCCGCCAGCAGGGCCATCAGGCGTGTTCTCAGCACTCGATCGCTCCTTTGGGCGCAACGGCCCGACCGGAGCACGCAGTTGGGCTTCCGGTTACGGCCGTGGTGGGGGGCTGTGTCCCACACTCAAGCGCGATGTCATGATCGAGTCAAGGTATAGACCAATGGGACCATGCACGGTTTCTCACTCGGCGGTCGACGCCGCCTCGGGGCGTCACGCCAGGACCATGGTGAGCATCGCTGAAACGACCGTGCAGACAGCAACGGACAGCATCACTATCCGCACCGGCCCGGCGAGTCGGCCGCCCGCGGACCGCGGCCACACGCCAGGCACAGAGTCCTTCGCGGCACGCTCCGGCTCAACGGCCGCAGTGGCATGCGGGGCTGAGGTGCTGCTGCCCTGACGCATCTGCGCACACCACACGCAGTCGCCGCCGCCTCCATGCAGCGGCGCGTCCAGCCAGTACGCACCCAGCAGTGAAGCGCCGAACTCCGGGACGGGGTCATTACCGAATGCCTCCATGTCCGAATCAACGGCCGGCCCGGAGCATCGGAACCGTCCGGCATCCCTTCTGCAACACCACCGTCATCGAGCCGTTAGCTGGCGTCTTCCTACGATCTGATCAAACCTCTGCTGTCAGCTCTGGAGCTCTCGGCCCGGCGGCGGCGTCCTGATCACCTAGACTCGGCGGATGGCGAAGTATTTCGACGTGCACCCCGAGAACCCTCAGCGGCGCACCATCAGCAGCGTGGCTGACAGCATCCGGTCCGGCGCACTCGTCGCGTACCCGACGGACTCCTGTTACGCACTGGGCTGCCAGCTGGGCAATCGTGACGGTCTCGGCCGGATCCGCTCGATCCGGAACCTCGACGATCGTCACCACTTCACCCTGGTGTGCCAGGACTTCGCGCAGCTGGGTCAGTTCGTGCACGTCGACAACGACGTGTTCCGCGCGATCAAGGCAGCGACGCCCGGCAGCTACACCTTCATCCTGCCGGCGACGAAGGAGGTGCCCCGCCAGCTGCTCCACCCGAAGAAGAAGACTGTCGGAGTACGCATTCCCGACCATGTCGTCACTCAGGCCTTGCTCGCCGACCTCGGCGAACCGTTGCTCTCCACCACCCTGCTCCTGCCCGACGAGGACGAACCGCTGACGCAGGGCTGGGAGATCAAGGAACGGCTCGACCACGTGGTGGACGCTGTCGTCGACTCGGGCGACTGCGGCACCGAGCCAACCACGGTCATCGACTTCTCCAGCGGCGCAGCGGAGATCGTACGCCGAGGGGCAGGGGACACCGCGCGGTTCGAGTAGGCGCGCGTCTTGTCCCCACGGCCCCGTCAGCGGGATGCGCCGAAGACCTGCGTCCACCAAGGGCCACCGGAGGCGTCGTGGATTCCGATGCCTATTTCCTTGAAGGAGCAGTTGAGTATGTTGGCCCGGTGGCCGGAACTGTTCATCCAGGACTCCATCACCTGAGCCGGGGTTCGCTGGCCCAGGGCTATGTTCTCGCCGTAGGTGCTCCAGGTGTATCCGGCGGCTGTGATGCGTTCGCCGGGGCCCGCGCCGTCCGGGTTGGTGTGGTCGAAGAAGTCACGGGCGGCCATGTCCGCGGAGTGGCGCTGGGCTGCTGTGTTCAGGCGGCTGTTCTGGCGGACAGGGCCGCAACCGTTCTCGGCCCGCTCCGTGTTGACCAGATCAGTTACCTGCTGGTTGAAGGACGAGGGGCTTGTGCCCGACTGAACAGTGGGGCGGGGCTTCGGGACCGCCGGGCGCGGGGCGGCTTTTGAGGAGGTCTTAGGGGACGGCTTGCTCGGAGTCGGCCGAGGGGTTGCTTTCGCGCGCTTCTTGGCCGGCGAGGCCGAGGCGCGTGGGGCGGCGGAGGGCGACGAGGGCGCCGACGTCGTCGGGGAGGCAGGCGGCGTCGAAGCGGCGACGGGCGGGACGGCCGCATCGGCGGCTGCCCGTGACCGGGTCGTCTCCGAGGCCTCGCCCGGCTTCAGCGTCGTCCAGCCGGCGTACCCCCCGCCACCCACCAGCAGCACCGCGGCCGAGGCCGCGACCGCCCGCCGGCGCCGCGACCGTCGGTCGCGCCGCTCCTGACGGCGTCCGGCGGGCGCGAGCTGGACGGGGGCGTCACCATGCGCGGCAAGGCCAAGGGCCTCGGGTTCGCCCGACATGACCGCACCGGCCAGCGCGGCGCTCGCCGGGATCAGGCCCAGGCCGACCAGGAGTCTTTCCGCCGGCACCAGTTCCGCGCCGTACCCGGAGCAGACCGTGCAGTCGCGGGCGTGGCGTGCCAGCCGCTTGCGCCACAGCGCGGACGGCACGCCGTTCCACACGGCCAGGCCATCGTCCAGCAGTACGCACCGTGGCACCGCCGACAGAGCGCGTACGACCACGCGCGCCGTCTCCAGCTGCGCCTTCATCCGCTGCACCCGCACCGCGGTGTGCTGGGGTGACAGTTCCATCGCGGCGGCCACCTCGGCCCGCGTGAGCTCGCCCGCCGCCTCGAGCCACCACAGCGACAACAGCGCCCGGTCGTCGGCATCCAGCCAGCGGGTCGCTTCCGCGACTTCCCGGCGCTGCCCCGAAAGGCCCAGGCGCACGATGGTCAGGTCCACGAAGTCCGCGCCGGGGTCAGCCAGCTCGCGGGCCTCCGCCAGCTCGCTGCCGGCCTGGTCCGCTCGACGGGCCTGCCAGCGGTCGCGTATCTGATTCATGATGATGGCCACCAGCCAAGACCGGAAGCTTGCCGGATCGCGCAGCGAGCCCAGGCCGCCCAGCGCGCGGATCAGCGTCTCCTGCACCACGTCATCGACATCGGCATGCCCGCTCAGCGCCCGGCCCACGATGTTGTAGACGAGTGGCAGATACGCGGTGACGAGCTCGTCCTGCGCCCGCTGGTCGCCGCCCTGCGCCGCCTTGACCACTGCGGCTTCACGTTCGCTGCCCACACTCGGCTCTCTTCCTCGGGCTGCGCCCGTTTCCTCGCTGTTCTGTCCGACACCAGGGAGACCGGCTGCGGGGAGGGGGATAACAGAAAAGCACACGCGTTCTATGGCGAGTGGCCGGGGGCGGCGGCGGAGCGCAGACCGAGATCCAGTCGTCAGTCGTCGATACGGTCCATGACGCGGCCGAGGTCCACGAACTTGAAGCCGGTCGCTTCTCGCCCTTCGGGGACCGATGGTGTGTCGTGGCCGTCCTGGACGACGAGCAGGCCACGCGGGTACTTCGTGCCGAGGGGGGCGTTGAGGACTGCGGCGCCGTCGCATTCCTCGGAGCCGTCGAGGGTCCGGCCGGCGGCGACGACGCGGAATCCGCCCTCGTATTCGTTGTCGTCCTCCACCTCGCGGTCGTACAGGGCGAAGGTGTCGTCACCCTGGCTCGAGGCGAGGATGTACCCGTCACCGTCGGTCTCGGTGAGCAGCGTCAGCACCTCGACGTCGGCCGCGAGGCGCTCACCGCCGAAGCCGGGGTCGGAGCCAGGGGCGCATTCCTCGGTCTCCTCGTCGTACGCGCCGGGAATGCCGTATTCGCGGACCTTGTCGATGAGCTTCGGCGCTCCCGTGAGGTCGGCGCGCATGCGCCAGATACCGACGTCCTCCTGTCCCGCATAGAGCATGCCGTTGGCCGGGTCCACCACCATGCCCTCCACCTGGGGAAGTTCGCCGGGCTCGGCGCACGGCGTCCACGAGGCGCCGTTCGGCAGGCTGAAAGTGGACGGGAGGTCAAGATCCCGGATCTTGCGATAGGTGACCGTGCCGTCGGGGGTGGAGGCGAGTTCCAGCAGGGCGATGGCGGTGCGGTTGCGGCGGCTGACCAGGGCGTAGGAGCGGCCGCTGGCCGAGTCCGTCCAAGTGGCGAGACCGTAAGCAGTCTGCTGGTCGTTGACCTCGTCCTGGCCGGCCGAGAAGACGCGTGGGGCGGACGGGTCGGTGACGTCGGTGAGCGGGCCACCGGGGTGGCGCCGGTCTATGCGGTAGATCCGCAGCCGGTCCTGGCCGCGGTCGCTAACCACCGCCAGATCGGCGCGCCCGGTCGGCAGCCGCAGGCCGTGGACCAGGTCGACGTTGTTGAACCGGCCGGGAGCGTCGTCGGGGCCGGGTGCGGAAGGCGCCGGTATGGACTGCACCTGCCGGGCGTCGAGGTCGTAGACCCGCAGGCCGCCCTCCTTGGCCGTGGCGATCACCAGGCTGGCGTCGGGGTCGGCGGAGTTGCGCCAGATCGCGGGGTCGTCGGCGTTGGCGCTGCCGCCCGCCTCGTCGTCGTACAGCGTGGGCGTTTCGGCTCGCGGGGTGACGGCGGGCAGCGAATCGGACGCGTGAGTGCGCGCTTGGGCGGGTGCGAGTGCGGCGATTGCCGCTAACGCCGTGCCCAGAATCAGGGCCGCCGAGCGGACAGGACGGTTCGCGCTCATGAAGGTCTCCTTACTGTCGGCACCATGCCGATCGCCGGGCGTGAGCATCCAACCGCAGGGTGGCCGTGAGCCATCCGACAAGAGGTACGTACGTGTGGGGGGCGTGAACTCACACCTGCCCAGGATTCCCCGAGCATGTTTGTCAGCAAATTTCACAGAAGTCACAGTCATTCTGGTACATCTCTCGGAGTGAACTGACCTTTCTTGGGAGATGACGCCTTGTCAGGCAGCTCCAGCAGTCCTCAGCGCCCGGCCCGGCGTGCGGAGCCCTTGCAGCGGCTGCTCTTCGGCGGCGTGTACGGGACCGTGTTCGCCAGCGCTCTGGCCGCCGCTCTGGAGAATGACAACGGGCCGCCCAATCCCGGGTACGACGCCGTATGGGTCCTGGTAGCCGCCCTGGCCGCCGCCGCATCGCACGGTTACGCCCACGCCCTCGCCCACCGAGTGGCACACGACCCGGCGGTTATCAGCACGCTCCGGTCCGTTCTGGCGGAGTGGCCCCTGATGGCCGCAGTCATCCCTACCGTCGCGGCGCTACTCAGCGCCCAGGCGGGATGGTGGAGTGAAAGCTCCGCTCTCGCGTCAGCCCTGGCGGTCAACACAGTGGCGCTGTTCGGCTGGGGGCTGTGGGCCACACGAGTGGCCGGCCGCAGTTGGGCGGCAGCGTGCCGGGCAGGCGGCGTGGACATGTTGTTCGGGCTGTTCATCATCGCTGCGAACGCACTGAGCAAGTGAACGCCCCATTGCGCGCGTGTGACAGAGAATTCGGAATGTGAGACGCACGAGGAAGAAGCGTTGACGTGGCCGATCTCCGCTGCCAGCCTCTTGCATGTGAACCAGTCCGAGAACCTCGCCGCGCGCCTGCACGTCGATCTGCGACGTCATGCCAGCGCCATCTGTGCCGCCGGTCGCCAGACCGTCGACGGGCACAGTTTCTCCTGACTCGTATCCACGGTTCGTAGCCATTTCACGCCGCTGATGTGAGCGGCGTTTCCCTCTGCGTCAATGACTCCGCAGAGAATCGCGGCGTGCCGCTTTGCACTCACTGGTAATTCCTGAAGAGGGAATCTATTTCGAACAGGACCCCTCCATGACCACGTCGACCGCATCGTCCCGACGACAGTTCCTTACTCTGCTCGGTCTCTCGGCGGTAGCGGTCGGCTGCAGCGCGACTGCGAACGCCGGGTCTTCGGGCAAGGACCAGACCAAAACGCTCCGCTATCAGGGTTGGGCCGGCCAGGTCACGCTGCCCGAACTTGCCCAGGATCTCGGCTATCTCGACGACGTGAAGCTGAAGTGGGTCGGCAACACCATCAGCAGCCCGCAGGACATCCAGACCGCGGCCACAGGCCAGACCGACTTCGGTGGCGCGTTCAACGGCGCGGTCGTCAAACTGGCCGTCAACAAGGCCCCCATCAAAGCTGTTATCAGCTACTACGGCTCCGACAAGCACGCATACAGCGGGTATTACGTACTCGACGACAGCCCGATCCGCTCGGCCCGCGACCTGATCGGCAAGAAGATCGGGATGAATACCCTCGGCGCCCATTCCGAGGCAATGCTCGACATCTATCTGCAGCGCGCCGGGCTGTCCCGGGCCGAGGCCGACAAAGTCGAACCTCTGGTCGTTCCGCCGGTCAACACCGAACAGTCACTGCGCCAGAAGCAGATCGAGGTGGCCGTACTCGGCGGCATTCTGCGCGACAAAGCCCTGGCAACCGGGGGAATCCGCCCCCTTTTCACCGACCACCAACTCCTCGGTGCCTTCAGCGCCGGCACGTACGTCATGACGGACCGCTTCCAGAAGCAGAACCCCGGCACGGCGCGGACCTTCGTCACGGCGGTCGGGCGGGCCATCGAGTGGTCCAGGTCCACACCTCACGAAGAGGTCGTCGCCCGTATGACGGACATCGTCAGGAAGCGCGGCCGCAATGAGGACACCACGGCCCTGCGGTACTGGAAGTCGTACGGCGTCGCAGAGACAGCAGGGCGGATCACCGGCAAAGAGCTTCAGCTCTGGATCGACTGGCTGACGGAGCGCGGCGACATCACGAAGGGCCAGGTCACGCTCTCCGACCTCTACACCAATGAGTTCAACACCAACAACGGGAGCTGATCCCATGCCGGAATCCACCACACCGAAGATCGTCTTCGAGCGGGTCCGGAAGGACTTCTCGCTCAAGGGCCGGGCGAGGAGGGCAGGGGTTGCCCGGCGGGCGACCGAGGTCACCGCCCTCGACGGAATCGACCTGGAGATCGCGGCGGGCGAGTTTGTCGTCGTGGTCGGCCCCAGCGGCTGCGGAAAGTCGACCCTGCTGGATCTGCTCGGCGGGCTCACCCGGCCCACCGGCGGCCGCATTCTGCTGGACGGCGTGCCGATCACGGGGCCGGGCCTGGACCGGGGCATCGTCTTCCAGCAGTACGCGCTGTTGCCGTGGCGCACAGCACGGGGCAACGTCGAGTTCGGCCTTGAGGCGACCGGCGTTCCGCGTCGGGAACGGGCGGAGCGAGCCGGCGAGTTCCTCGACCTGGTCGGTCTGACGGGGTTCGAGGACCGCCATCCGCACGAGCTGTCGGGCGGGATGCGGCAGCGGGTGGCAATCGCCCGCAGCCTTGCCTACGACCCCGAAGTGCTGTTGATGGACGAACCGTTCGCCGCCCTGGACGCCCAGACCAGGGAGTCGATGCAGGACGAGCTGCTGCGGATACGGCAGCGCACAAAGAAGACGGTCGTCTTCATCACACACGGGATCGATGAGGCCGTCTGTCTGGGTCAGCGGGTCGCCGTCATGACCTCCCGGCCGGGCCGCATCAAGCAGGTCGTACCGATCTCCTTCGACGCCCGCACGGCGACGGACGACCTGCGGTCCAGCCCTGAATTCGCACGGTACCGGCACCAGATCTGGTCGCTGCTGCACGACGAGGTGGCCAGGGCACAGCAGTTGGAGAAGGAGGAGGTCGCCGCATGAGTCCCATAACCAGCGCCGCCGTCGAGAGCGTCCGCGAACCTCGCGCAGTGGGAGTCGCCGACGCGGCGCACGTCGCGCCGCCCTCTCCCGCCGTGGCGCCATCGCCCAATTCGTCTGCCGGTGCGGGCCGCTCCCCCGCGTCGGCGGCCCGCCTGCGCCGGGCGGCTCACCAGGCCGTCCGCCGACTGCCGTACCTGCTGGTGAAGGGAGCGACCAAGTGCGTGGCCATCGCCGCACTGCTGCTCCTGTGGGAGAGCGCACCGCGGCTCGGACTGGTCGACCGGACGTTCCTGCCACCGTTCAGCGAGGTAGCGCGCGCCTGGTGGGGGCTGGCGGCCGACGGGCAGCTCGCCGACAACACGCGCGCCAGCCTGGCGCGGTCGTTCAGCGGATTCGGTCTGGCCGTGGCCGTCGCCGTCCCGCTCGGTCTGCTGATCGGCTGGTACCGGCCGGTCGCGGACCTGCTCGGTCCGCTGCTGGAGGTCTCCCGCAACACCGCCGCGCTGGCGCTCCTTCCGGTGTTCGTCCTGCTGCTGGGAATCGGTGAGACCTCGAAGATCTCCATCGTGGTGTACGCGTGCACCTGGCCGATCCTGCTCAACACCATCAGCGCCGTACGCAATGTCGACCCGACTCTGCTCCGCCTGGCCAAGTCGATGGACCTGTCCGCGCCCCGCCTGTTCCAGAAGGTGATCCTGCCGGCCTCGGTGCCGGTCATGTTCACCGGCATCCGGCTGGCCGGAGCGGTCTCCATTCTGGTGCTGGTCGCGGCCGAGATGATCGGCGCGAAGGCGGGGCTCGGCTATCTGATCAACGCCTCGCAGTACAACTTCGCGATCCCGCAGATGTACGCGGGCATCATCACCATCTCCGCCATCGGCGTCGTCTTCAACCAGTTCCTGGTGGCCGTGGAACGGCGGCTCAGCTCCTGGCGCGTACCGGCGGCCGGCTGACGGTCCGACTTCCCCAGTTCCCACCACTCCCCGCTCCCCCGCTCCCCCGCTCGCCCTGCTGTGAGGAACCCTCATGTCCGCTACCGGCCCCCGCCGGCTTCATCTCAACGCGTTCCTGATGAACGCCGGCCACCACGACGCCGCCTGGCGTCACCCTCGTACCCAGCCCGAACGCGTCACTGACCTGCGCTACTTCCAGCAGCTCGCGCAGACCGCCGAACGCGGCCTGCTCGACTCGATATTCTTCGCCGACGGCCTTGCCCTGTGGGGGAAGGTCCGCCACAACGCCCTCGGCGGCTTCGAACCGCTCACCCTGCTGTCCGCCCTGGCGGCGGTCACCGAGCACATCGGTCTGATCGCCACCGTCTCGACCACGTTCAACGAGCCGTTCCACACCGCGCGCAAGTTCGCGTCCCTGGACCACATCAGTGGCGGCCGGGCGGGCTGGAACATCGTCACCTCCGGCACCGTGAACGAGGCCCGCAACTTCGGGCAGGACGAGCACCTGGAACACGGGCTGCGCTACGAGCGGGCGCGGGAGTTCGTCGAAGTCGCCACCAAGCTGTGGGACAGCTGGGAGGACGACGCGATCCTGCTCGACCGTGAGCGGGGCGTGTACGCCGACACCGACAAGGTCCGCGAGATCAACCACCTCGGCGAGCACTTCGGCGTACAGGGACCGCTGAACGTACCGCGCAGTCCGCAGGGCTACCCGCTGCTGGTACAGGCCGGTTCGTCGGAGGACGGCAAGGAGTTCGCCGCCCGGTACGCCGAAGCCGTGTTCACGGCGCAGCAGACGCTGCCCGACGGCCAGTCCTTCTACAAGGACCTCAAGTCCCGCCTGGCTCGCTACGGCCAGGCTGAGGGCGATCTCAAGATCCTGCCGGGCATCTGCCCCGTCATCGGGTCGACCGAGGCCGAGGCGCGTGCGCTGGAGCAGGAGTTCACCGACCTCCAAGTGCCGGAGTACGGGCTGGCCCAGCTGTCCGGGATGCTCGGCACCGACCTGACCGGCCTGCCGCTGGACGGGCCGCTGCCGGAGCTGCCCGAGGAACGCGACATCAACGGCAACAAGAGCCGTTTCACCCTCGTCGCCGAACTTGCCCGCCGCGACGGTCTGACGCTGCGTGAACTCATAGCGCGACTCGGCGGCGGACGCGGCCACCGCGTCTTCGCGGGCACCCCCGAGCAGATCGCGGACCAGCTCGAGGAGTGGTTCACCCAAGGGGCCGCCGACGGCTTCAACATCATGGCGCCCCATCTCCCCGGCGGGCTCGAAGACTTCGTCGACCAGGTCGTGCCCATCCTCCAGCGCCGCGGCCTGTTCCGTACCGAGTACACGGGCCGCACCCTGCGCGAGCATTACGGTCTGCCCCGCCCCGCCAACCGGCTGGCCGCCCCGGCCGCCGCCGTACAAGGGCAACAGGCATGACAGAGCGCTCGACCCGTACGCGACGAAGCGCACGGGCAGCTAACGCCGCGACACCGGCTGGGGACAGGTCCGTACACCCGGCGCTCTGCCGGCCGTCGGGCCGCCGCTCAACCCGCCGGGTGCCAAGGGCACCTCACTCCCCCATCACCTCCTGAAAGGACACCTCCCATGACCACCACCGGTACCGGCTTCGACATCCGGCGGATCGGCGGACGTATCGGCGCCGAGATCCTCGGCGTGGACGCCTCCGGCGATCTCGATCCCGCCATCGTCGGTGAGATCAACTCCGCACTCCTGGAGCACAAGGCGCTCGTCTTCCGCGACCAGCAGCTGGACGACGCGGCCCAGCTCCGCTTCGCCTCGCTCTTCGGCGAGCTCACGACCGCACACCCCACCGTGCCCTCCGTCGACGGTCAGCCCAGCGTCCTGCCCGTGGACGGCGACGAGGGCATTCGCGCCAACCACTGGCACACCGACGTCACCTTCGTCCGTACGCCGCCCAAGGCCTCCACGCTGCGCAGCATCGTGGTTCCGCCGTACGGCGGCAACACACTCATCGCCAACTCCGCCGCCGCATACCGGGATCTGCCCGAGCCGCTGCGCGAGCTGGCCGACAAGCTCTGGGCGGTACACACCAATGCCTACGACTACGCCGCCCCGAAGACCGAGAAGGCCGCTGAGCACCGCAGGCAGTTCGTGTCACGCGCCTACCGCACCGCCCACCCGGTCGTCCGCGTCCACCCCGAGACCGGGGAGCGGGGACTGTTCATCGGCGGCTTCGCGCAGAGCATCGTCGGTTTCGGCCCGTCCGACTCCCGTGACCTGCTGCGTCTGTTCCAGTCGTATGTCACCCGGCCCGAGAACATCGTGCGCGTGGCCTGGACGCCTGGTGACCTCGTCCTGTTCGACAACCGCGTCACCCAGCACTACGCCCCGGACGACTACGGCGATCTGCCGCGCCTGTTGCACCGGGTGACCGTCGCCGGCGACGTGCCGGCCGGTGTCGACGGCACGCTCAGCCGCGCCATCGAGGTGACGACGCCTCGCACTACACACCCACCGCGGCCTGACCTGACGGCTGGGGCGGGCACCGGGGAATCCGGTGTCCGCCCCAGCCCGTCTGCCGTTTTCCCGGTAACCGCCGACCTTCGAGAAGAGACATCCGTACATTCAGACTTCGACTGTTTGGATCACTACGGGGGAAGAAAAATGGACTGGGGAACGCTCGTCGCGACGGTCAGTGGTGGCTCGATCGCCATCACCGGCACCGTTCTGGCCGACTACCTGCGCCATCGCCACGAGGACGACCGCGGTGTCGGGGCACGCAGACGCGCGGTGTACATCGAGTTCATCAGCGCTGCCGGGGCATGCCATGCGCGGTTGCGGCATATCGCCCAGGACCCAGTGGCAGAGCCGGACTTGGACTCCGCCACTCGTGCGGCGCTGAGCGATGCCGGTATCTATGAAGCGCGCGAAAGGCTGTTCATCGATGCGACGACCGACGTCGCCGGCGCGGGACAGTTGATGTTCGAGCGGCTCCGTGGCCTCCAGCGTGCAATCGCGGCGGGGGCTTCCATCTCGTCCGCGGCTTTCCATGACGCCTACCACCCCTATATCGGCTCGGTGTGGGTCTACCGGGTCGCGGTGCGCGAAGAACCTGAGGGGCGGTCCCTTTCACCCGAGGCCTTCGGATGGGACGGGTGGGACGGCACAGACCGGTGCGCGATATGCCGAGAAGCACCCGCCTCGGGAAGGTGAGCCCCGACCCACGCGGCGGAAGCGGCGGTCAGACGGCCGGTTGCTGCTGGGTGGCACAGTGGATGCCGCCCCCGCCTTCGGCGAGCGTGTCGATGTCGAGTCGCAGGACGGCCGACCGGGGTGAAGGTCCCGGACGATCGACGCGGCACGGTCGTCCGCTTCGCGGTCGCCGAAGCGCGGGAGGAGTACCGCGCCGTTGATCACGTAGTAGTTGACGTACGACCCCAGGAAGTCCGGCCCCCGCTTGCCGATTGCGGCCGGGTCCGGCTCTGGCATCTCGACGATCTCCAGTCGCCTGCCGCGGGCGTCTGTCGCCAACTTCAGAACCTCATGTGCCTGGTCGTACGCCCGCGTCCACACATCCGGCGTGGTTCCGGCCGGTGGCCGGCTCAGCACAACGACGCCGGGTTCGGCGAAGCGGGCCAGCGCGTCGACGTGGTAGTCGGTGATGTCCTTGCCCCGTACGCCCTCGAACCAGATCACCGTGGTGACGCCCAGCAGATCCTTCAGCGTGGCCTCGATGTCCGCGCGGGAGCGGCCCGGGTTGCGGTTGGGGTTGACCAGGGAGCTCTCGGTGACCAGTAGTGTTCCGGCGCCGTCAACTTCCAGGGAACCGCCCTCCGCCGTGATCGGCGCGCTGATCCGGGCCACGCGGTCCCGGCCGAGGACCTGCTCCGCGACGTGAGCGTCGCGCCGGTGCTCCTGCTTGCCGCCCCAGCCGTTGAAATGGAAGTCGATACCGGCGGTTTCGCCGCCCGGCCCGGTCACGAAGGCGGGACCGCTGTCGCGCATCCACAAGTCGTCCACGGCGATCGGTACGACCTCGACCGAGGCTCCGCATGCTCGCCGGGCCCCGGCTGCCTCCTGCGGGGCAGCCAGCAGCGTGACCGGCTCGTACTCGGCGATGGCACGTGCGATGCGGGCCACATCGCGCTGGACGTCCGGAGCGGCGTCCTCCCAGACCGAATCCGACGGCGGCCATGCCATGAACGTACGCTCATGCCGCTGCGACTCGGCAGGCATCCGGCGCCCCGTCGAAGCGTCGGGCGACGTCCGTCCCCCGGCCGGTTCACGGCTCGGGGCGGGTCCGCAGGCCGAGCCGAGGAAGCCGGCGCCGCCGAGAGCGGCAGCAGTGCCGGACCTGAGCACTGCCCGCCGGGAGCGTTCCCTCACAACTGTCTCCAACCAGCAGAACGAATGTCGTCCTGACTGAAATTTCAGTCAGGAATGCCAGGCTAACACCGCCCTGCCGGTACGGTGAGGGACTGTGTCAGACCGCCGAACCTTGATCCTTCAGGCCGCCACCCGCCTCATCGCCCGGCGTGGTGTCCGTGGCCTGCGCGTGGAAGAGCTGGCGGCGGAAGCCAAGGTCTCCACCGCGCTCATCTACTATCACTTCGGCGACCGTGCCGGCCTGATGCGCCGGACCCTGGAGTTCGTCAGCGACCGGGCCGAGCGCTATACCGAGCCCGCTGCCGGCCCGGAGTCGGATCCACGGGCGCACCTGGAGCAGATGCTGCTGCTCGAGCTCCAGGACGTACCGGCGGTGGTGGAGAACAGCAGTGCCTGGGGCGAGCTGCGTGCGACCGCCGTCTTCGAATCCGATTTGCGCGAGCAGCTCCGGAACTCCACGTACGAGTGGGTCGAGTACGCCACCGAACTCATCCGCAAGGCGCAGGAAGCCGGCACCGTGGGTGAGGCCGTGATCGCCGCGGACTCGGCGGAGCGTCTGACGACACTCGTCGAAGGTCTCAGCGAACGCTGGCTCAGCGGCTCGATCTCCCTCAGCCGCGCCCGCGAACTCCTGCGCGGCGCATTCGCCTCGGAACTCCGCCTCCCGGGAGAATGAGACGGCTGAGCGCCGGCTGGTGGTGGTGACACCAGGTTCAGCACACCCTGCCGTACAGCCGCGCCGTACAGCAGGATGACCGGCATGAACTCACGCACAACCTTGATCACCGGCGCGACCCAGGGCCTGGGCCGCGGCATCGCACTCGACCTCGCCGCACGCGGCGACACTCTCCTGTTGCACGGCCGCGACCGGAGCCGTCTGGAATCCGTCGCAGCGGAGGTACGGGCCGTCGCTCCTGACGCCGGCATCCGCACCTACCTCGCCGATCTGGCCGACCTGGACCAGGTGCACGCGATGGCCGCCCAGATCTGTGCGGCCGAACCCCGACTGGACGCACTCGTCAACAACGCCGTCGCGGGCGGCGGCGCGGAGCCACTTCGGCGGGAGCTGAGCCGGCAGGGGTACGAGCTGCGGTTCGCCGTGAACCACCTTGCCCCCTATGCCCTCGCCCTGGACCTGCTCCCGCTGCTCACCGCCTCTGCGCCCGCTCGCGTGGTGAATGTCGCCTCGATCGGCCAGGAGGCCCTCGACTTCGACAACGTCATGCTGGAGCGGGACTACGAGGGACTGCGCGCCTACTGCCGCAGCAAACTCGCGATGATCATGGCGACCTTCGAGCTGGCCGCCGAACTCAAAGGTACCGGCGTTACGGTGAACACCCTCCATCCGGCCCACCTCATGGACACCGACGGGGTGCGTGAGTACGGCCTGACTCCGGTCACCAGCATCGACGAGGGGGTACGGCCGACCGTACGCCTGATCACCGACCCGGACCTGGAGTCCGTCACGGGCCGTTACTTCGACCAGTTCGTCGACACCCGGGCGCACGACCAGGCGTACGACGCCAACGCCCGGAAACAGCTTATGGACTTGACCCACGCCCTCATCGGTTAGGCCTGGACCTGCCGGCCACTACCAGGGCGCACCCGTGGCGGGGTCCAGGCCCGCGTCCCAACGCCGCTTCTGTTCACGCCAGTTGACGAAGGAGCACTCAGCGGGGAGGACGACGCTGATCGTCTCCTCCTGGAATTCGTCATCGGAGAGCAGCCTGACCAGGAACTCCGCCATCCCGAAAGGGTGGACCTGGAAAGGGGGATCCGTGTGCCGCCCGCACACGAGCACCGGCCATCGGTCGGGATCGTCGCCCGTGGTCAGCCAGCAGTAGATGTCCGCGCCGGTGGTGACGCCCCAGGCCAGGATGGAGTCGGGGTCCACGTCGAGGGCCGCTCTGCCGCCGAGCATCTCCCAGGTGCCGCGGGCGTTCGCTGTCTCGTCCCGCAGGCCGGACCCGTCCGTATAGGAGTCCGGACGCGCGACCGGCAGCAGGATTCCGACCTCCCCGCTGACCTGCCCTGCGCCGTACACCTCCATGAAGCGAACATAGTCGGCCGGAAAGCGGGTCCCCCAGATCTCCTCGACCGCACTCCAGTCGATCCGCTCGTCCACGCCGTGCGTCGTCGGCAAGACCTGTGCGAGCGCCGCCGTATGAGGATTCCCGCCCACTGCCACCCCTTCGCGCACATCTTGGAGAAACCACAACTTACGCGCTCGGCATGACCTTCCCGCAATGGCGCACCCAGCTACGCCTCTACCACGCCCTGAGAATGCTGGCGGTGGACACACCTGTCACCACGGTCGCCCACCACTGCGGATGGTCCGCCACCCGCGCCTTCATCGACGTCTTCCGCCGGGCCTTCGGCGACACTCCCGGCGCCTACAGCCGCTCCCGTATGGGCGTGAGTTCGTAACGCTCACCCGGCGCGTTCGTTGATCGTCGCGAACGTCTCCCTGCAACAGAGGTGGTCTCATGAAACTCCGGTCAGCCGCCACGGCCGCGGCTCTCAATCTCCTTGTACTCGGCAGTGCGGCTTCGGCGCAGGCCGCGGGCCCGGAACAGGTCGCCCTCAGCGCTTCGGACACCGTCACAAAAACCTCCGTGGACCTCGCCCACTTGACGGAGCGGCAGACGGAGCCCGTGCTCGGGCCCGGCCCGGTCGTTGACACGGACACCTTCGCGAACACCACACCGACCTTGGGGCTGAACCGGCAGAACATGAAGCAGCGGTAACCGGCTCCGGCTCGGTCCCCCTCTTGTTAGCCATTTAGCTAATGTGCTAAGTATTGGGCGTGACAGCAGACCAGGACGAGGCAGGAGCCTTCCGCGCCCTCGCCGACCCGACGAGGCGCCAGATCCTGGAGAACCTCAGAGGCGGCGAGCTCTCGGCCGGGGAGATCGCGGGCGGGTTCGCGATCAGCGCGCCGTCCATCTCGCGACACCTCGGAGTACTCAAGGGGGCCGGGTTGGTCACCGAGCGCCGCGACGGCAACCGGATCCTTTACACACTGGCCGAGGACCGGCTCGCCATCTGCGTCGGCCGGTTCCTCAGCGCGGTCTGCCCCGAGCAGATCGTGCTGCGACACACCAAGTGGCAACCCACGGGTGAGAGCAAGGACTCATGAAGCAACCGCGCCTGTCCAGCGTCGTCGAACGACGGCTCCTGGTGAACTACCGGGTCGACCCGGACATCGCCGCAACCCTGCTTCCCGCCCCGCTGCGCCCGCAGTTGGTCCACGGCTACGCGGTCGCCGGCATCTGCCTCCTGCGACTGGGTAGCGTCCGGCCCGCCTGGGCGCCCAAGGCGGTCGGGCTGCGCAGCGAGAACGCGGCGCACCGGATCGCCGTCGAGTGGGACGGCCCGGACGGCATCGAGACCGGCGTGTACATCCCGCGTCGCGACACCGCCTCGCGAATCAACGCCTGGGCCGGGGGCCGCCTCTTTCCCGGCGAGCACGGCCGCGCCGATTTCGTCGTGCGTGAGACGCCGGACGAACTGCGCGTCGCCTTCGCGGCCCGGGAAGGGGACACCCGGGCGGACGTCACTGTCGACGTGGCCGACGAGCTGCGGGGCAGTGAGCTCTTCGCCAACCTGGAGGAGGCTTCCGCCTTCTTCCGCCGCGGCGCCAAGGGGTTCTCCGCAACGAGATCCGGCCGCCACCTCGACGGCATGGAACTGTTCACCGACGCCTGGCGAGTGGAAGCCGGCCGGATTCGCTCCGCGAATTCCTCCTTCTTCGCCGACCGGGACCGCTTCCCGCCAGGGAGCGCGACCTTGGACTGCGCCCTGGTCATGCGCAACGTCCCCGCCGGCTGGCTGCCCTTGCCGGCCATGGCCGCCGGCTAACCCTTCCGGTCGTGGTCACCCGGTGGGCGGGATAGGCGTCCGGTGATCTGCCGGGGGCAGCCCTACGTAGGCTGCGCCGCATTCTGGCGGCGGTCCACATGCCGCTGTTTCTGGCCCTTGCCGTGCTGTTCGGCGTATGGGCGTGGCGGTCGCAAGCGGGCACCGCTCCGGACGCCTGGGCTCTGGCATCTGTCGCACTGCTGTTCGCCACTCTGGCCTTGCTGGCGCTTCCTGACAGCGCCGTCATGCGGAACCACCGCCATCGCCGGAGCACTCGCCGCTGAGTACGCGGTGCGGGAGTCCCTCGCTGTGCCCCCGCCGTGACCTGCGCCTCTCGATGGCAGTCCGCACATATTCGCTACCGGCCGCGGCCTCCCGCACGAAAGAATGGAGCATCAGAAACCGGGAGGGACCCATGAGCCAGGCGCACGCGCAGACGCAGACGCAAAAGCAGACGCATCTGACGCTTCAAGATCTGTTGCCGCCCGCGGAGCTGGCGGCAGCCCTCGACGCCGGGCACGTCACCCGCAAGCCGCACCCCGAACTGCCGCTGTCCATCTACACGTACACGCGGACGTGCCAGTACGAGCGGATCTGGAACCGGGTGACCACGCGCTGCCGCGGACTCGTCGCCGACGACATCACGGGCGAGGTCATCGCGCTTCCCCTGCCGAAATTCTTCAACGTCGGTGAGCACGAGGCCGGTCAGCCCTACGCGCCTGCCCTGCCGGACGAGCCGTTCGAGGTGTACGACAAGGTCGACGGCAGCCTCGCGGTGGTCTTCCACTACGCGGGCCGGTGGCACGTCGCGTCCAAGGGATCCTTCATCAGCACGCAGGCGCGGTGGGCGCAGCGCCGGCTCGACGGCAGGGACACATCGGCCCTGTCTCCGGGGGTGACGTACCTCGCGGAGATCCTGTACCCGCAGAACCGTATCGTCGTGGACTACGGCGACCGCCGGGACCTGGTGCTTCTCGCGGCGTTCGGCAAGGACGGCGCGGAGATACCCATGGCCGAGGCCGGGGCCGCGTGGCAGGGTGTCGGGTCCGTGGTCAAGATGTGGCCCGCCATGCCGATCGCCGAACTGATCGAGCTGACCACGTCGAACACGATGCCCGGCGGCGGGTCCGCCTCGGGTACGGACGCCGAAGGCTTCGTGCTGCGCTTCGCTTCCGGTGTACGGGCGAAGGCCAAGCTCTCGGAGTACGTACGACTCCACAAGGTGCTGACGGGCGTCACGGAACGGGACATCTGGCGCAGCCACGGCATCCAGCGGTTCGCGGGCATGTCCGCGAAGCGGCTTGCTCAGGGCCTGGGTTGCTCGCGCGCCGAACTCGGGGGCATTACGACGGCGGGCGGGCGGCCGCTGGACGCCCTGCTGGAGCAGGTGCCGGACGAGTTCGACGCCTGGGTGCGCGGGGTGATCGCGCGCCTGGAGGCCGAGGCGGCGGCGCGCGAGCGCGCCATCGACGAGGCGTTCGGGAAGGTGGCCCATCTGGCCGCCGACCGCGGGGCGTTCGCCCGCGCGGTCCGGGAACTGCCCGACGCGCAGATCCGGGCCGCCATGTTCCTGCGGCTCGACGGACGCGCGACGGACCTGGTCGTGTGGCGGGCCGTGCGGCCGGAGGCGGCCGACCCGTTCAAGACCGATGAGGAGAACTGACCAGTGCCCGTAGTACATGTCATGACCGGCTTGCCCGCGTCGGGCAAGACGACTGCCGCGCGGCAACTGCAGGCGGACGCCGAAGGCCGGATGCGCCGCGTCAACCTCGACGACCTGAGGGCCATGCTCGACCTGCCCGGCGGCGAGCGGGGCCGGTCGCATGCGCACGAGCAGACCGTGCTGGCGATCCAGGACGCCGCGGTGCGCGCGGCCGTCGACGACGGCTTCGACGTGGTCGTCGACAACACGCATCTGACGCCCCACATCCCCAAGCGTCTGAAGGCCGCGGTCGCCGGTCTGGCGACGTTCGTCGTGCACGACTTCACCGGCGTGCCGGTCGAGGAGTGCATACGCCGGGACGGCGCGCGGGACAGGCCCGTCAGCGAGGACATCATCCGGATCCTGGCCGACAAGCACGCGCGGGCCACCAGGGGCGGTTGGCGGCTCACCGACGCGTGGCTGAACGACCAGCCGCCCGTCGCGCCGTACGTACCCGACCCGGCGCTGCCGGCGGCTGTGATGTGTGACATCGACGGAACGCTCGCCCTGACGGGCGACCGTGGCCCGTACGACTTCACGCGATGCGACGGGGACCTGCTGAATGTGTCGGTGCGGCAGGCTCTGCTTTCCTTCAGGCGCGCCGACAACGACGTCATCGTGCTCCTGTCCGGCCGCGGTGAGGAGTACCGCACGCAGACAGAGACGTGGCTCCGGCGGCACGAGGTGCCCTACGACGAGCTGTGGATGCGGGAGGCCGGCGACGGGCGCCGCGACGATGTCGTGAAGGCCGAGTTGTTCGACCGTCACGTGCGTCACCGGTACGCGGTTCGGGTGTCGCTGGACGACCGTGACCGGGTGGTTGCCCTGTGGCGCCGCATGGGGCTGCCCACCTGGCAGGTCAACTACGGCAACTTCTAATTGGGTTGTGAGGGGAAGCAGCATCGAAGCAACTGCCCATGTTTTATTCAAGGACACGCCAACAGATCACAATCATGAATCTCAGGCCAGAACGTGACCGCTACGTTCCCCTCGTGACCTTGAATCGACACACCTCATCCAGGCCGGCGAGTACGGGGCGCCGAGCGTTGCTGCGGGCCGCTGTCGCGGGAACTGCCGCAACTGCCGCCGCCGAAACAGCCATGACGCTCGGCGCCTCGTCCGCCACGGCCGCGCCCCCGGCCATGGCGACGAGCACACCCCGCAGCCCTGACCAGGCACTGCGCGAGCTGGCAGCCGGCAATCGGCGGTGGCGGACATTCCAGCAGCGGCATCCCCACGAGACGCCGTACGTGCGCCAGTCGCTTGTCTCGGGGCAGAACCCGTTCGCCGTCGTCCTGGGATGCATCGATTCGCGGGTGCCGCCGGAACTGGTCTTCGACCAGGGGCTCGGAGACCTCATGACGGTACGGTCGGCCGGCGAGGTCCTGGACGAAGCCGTCCTGGGCAGCATCGCCTACGGCGTCCTGGAACTGGGCGTACCGCTGATCCTGGTTCTCGGGCACCAGTCGTGCGGCGCGGTCTCCGCCGCCGTCCGCGCGGACGAGACGGGAGAGCCACTTCCCAGACATATACAGTACGTGGCTGATCAGATACGCCCGGCCATAGACCACAGCCGGCACGGCGACGCCCGTATCGACTCCACCATCACCCGCAACGTCGGCATGATCCGTACGCGCCTCGCAGCCGATCCCGACCTGGCCGACAAGGTGAGTTCGGGGAAGCTGGCGATCGTCGGCGCCCGTTACGAGCTCCACTCACAGCGCGTCCACGCCCTCTCCTGATACGGGTTTGCCGGCCAGGAGGCAGGCGTACGGCCTCCTGGCCGGTTCGTCGGGTTCCTGCTCCAGCCGCGCGGTGACGACGAGGCCGGCCTGGCCCAGGAGTTCGGCGATGCGGGCCAGGGGCAGGAAGTAGGACCCATAGGACACCGGGTGGCCGTATGCCTGTGCCGGGCGCAGGTTCTCGTCCCCGACGTGCCCTCCCAGCAGCAGATGACCGCCGGGCGCGAGCGTGCGACGGAACTCGGCGAACACCATCGGCAGCCACTCCGGCGGTGTGTGGTGGGTGGAGTACCAGGCCAGAATGCCGCCGAGCGTGCCGTTCCCGAAGCCGAGCGCGGTCATGGAGCCCACGACGAACGGCAGGCCGGGGTGGGCGTCCCGCGCCAGCTTGATCATTTTCGGTGACAGGTCAACGCCGACCATGGACAGCCCCAGTGCGGCCATGTGCGCCGTCACCAGGCCGGGTCCACATCCCACGTCGGCGACGGGCCCGCGGTCGCCGGTCCGTACGAGTTCGGCGAACGCAGTCAGCATCGCGCGTGCCGGCGCACCCATCGCGGCCGGCGGCTTGACGTATCTGACGTAGTCGGCGGCGACGGTGTCGTACGACTCACGGACGGCGGCCAGGTAAGAAGGTTCGGTCACGCGGGCAACCCTAGGGCCGGGACCCCGATGACGGCCTGCTGTGGCTATGCCGGGTGACCGTCGTCGTCGGTTCGGTCGGCCTGGGTGGAGAACTTGGACAGGAACACGTCCAACCGGCCGTCCCCCCTCCGGGTCAGGGTCGCCCCGCCCTGCCAGCTGCCGTTCTCCTGGGTCGTCGAGCGGCATGCCGCCCAGTCAACCACCGGCCCCCGCCGGAGGTACGAGACGCGCGGAGCGTGCTGTCCCCTCCTGAAACTCGCGGCCCCCACTCTCAGCAAGGCCGACGCCACGCTCCCAGGTCGAGCCGCTTGCGCATGGAGCTCAGTCCGAGCTTGCGGGACTGTGCGCAGAATTCGCCCACCGGGGTGGCGTATTCGACATGGAACACCGCCTTTCCCGCCCGTATGAACGGGGTGAGCGCCGCGCATTCGTTCAGTTCCGCGCACTCCTCGTTCACCGCGAAGTCGAAGTCGTCCACCAGCTCGGGTATCTGGGGCAGATCGTTCTTCAGCCCCACTGACAGGCCGCGCTCATGGGCGAGTCGGGCGAGCATGCGGTTGTACGCCAGCTGATGGCCGGCCGTCAGCGGAAACCCGGTGTCTTCGAGGTAGGCGTCCAGCAGATCGGGCTCGACCGCGTCGTAGCCCCGCGCACGGCACATGTCGAAGCGCTTGGCCATCAGCGGTCGCAGTACGTCCAGGCGCCGGATGTCGAGCCACCGCTCCCCCGGCCAGCCGTTGGGGCGGCCGCGGACGGCGGCCGGGAAGTCCCGGTGGTCCGGACGGAACGACTCCCAGGCGCCCGCGTTGATGTAGCAGATGACCTTGCGCCCGTCCCGGTGCAGCCGGCGGACCGTACTGGAGTCGTTCTCGAAGCCGTCGATGTCGTAGACCGGAACATCGACGCCCGGATCGACCTTGCCGTCGAGCTGCCACTGCCAGGCGGTGCCCGGCTTCGGCTGCCACCGGCGCTCCGGAGCCGAGCAGGCCGCCGCCAGGAGGAGCAGGAGGAGTACGACGGCCAGGAACCCGCCCCGCCGACGGCTCACCCCTCCTCCCCCACGGCCGCCGGCACGAGGCCGGGCGGCACAGCCGACCACGGGTTGGGGCCGTGGCCGGGCACCGCGCAGTGCACGCCGGCCCGCCGCAGCCCCGCCGTGCGGCCCGCGAGCCCGCACAGTCCCGGAGGGACCCCGTACACCAGATGACAGAAACGCTCCGGCGGATGGGCGGCCGTCCATGCCGGTGGCGCGGGAGCGGCGCAGTACGCGGCCCAGTCGCCCTCGAAGGTGATCAGCAGGTCGGCGAACGACGCGTAGCCGGCCGCCGGATGGACCCCCGGGTTGAGGACGACCGTACGCCCGCCGAGGGCCCGCGCCGCACGCGCCAGCCGCCGGCAGTGGCGCATCCCCGCCGCGTCGGCCGGTGTCTGGTCGAACAGGAAACCGTCGGCGGCGTACCACTCGCGGTGGCGCCGCAAGTCGGCACGCACGGCGCGGAAGGGGCGGCGCCCGTAGTCGGCGTCGGCGTAGCCCAGGACCCGGACGCCCGCCGCCCGCAGAGTGCGGGCGGCGGCCGTGAAGGCCGGGTCCGGACGCGTCCCCGGGCCGTCGGCGATGTTGAGCACCACGCCGTACAGCTGGGGGGCGGACAGGGCCAGAGCGGCCCAGGCGTCGGGGTCCACGGCCGGGTGCGCGTACATCGGTACGAGCAGGGTCATCGGCGCTGCCCGCTCATCGGACCGCCACCGCCGACGACTCCCACAGGTCGCGCAGCGAGTCGGCGAGCGAGTGGTCAGGGCGCCAGCCGAGCGCCGAACGGGCGGCCGAGATGTCCGCGCACTGCCAGGACACCGCGGCCGAGCGCTCCGAGCCGGCCCCCGACTCCTCCAGCCGGCCGCGCAGACCGGACGCCCGCAGCAGTCCGTGCGCCATGTCGCGTACGACGGTTGCTGTGCCGCCGGCGATGTTGAGTACCGGCGGCAGCGCGCCGGTCGCGGTCGCGGCCAGTACGACGGCCCGCGCCACGTCCCGCGCGTCGACGAAGTCGCGGTACGCCGACAGGTCCCCGACCTTGACGGCGCATCCGTCGCCGCCCGCCCGCAGCTCGGCGGCGAGCCGTCCGGGAAGTCCGGCGGCCGGCGCACCGGGGCCCACCGGGTTGAAGACCCGCAGCACCACCGCGTCGAGTCCGCATCCGGTGACGGCCAGGGTGCCCGCCAGCTTCGTCGCTCCGTAGAGGCCGAGGGGGCTGGTCGCGGCTTCCTCGGTGACCGCTCGGCCCGGCGCTCCCGGCCCGTACTCGGCGGCCGATCCGAGGTGGACGAGGCGGGCGTCGGGCGCGGCCTCCCGCAGCGCCTCGCAGAGCGCGGCGGGCCCGCGCGCGTTGGCGTCGACGAGCCGGACCGGGCTGCCCGTCACCAGGCCCGCGCAGTTGATGACGACGGAGGGTGCGGCCACGTGCAACGCGTCCGCGAGTGCGCCCGGACGGGCGGCCAGGTCGAACGGCACGTCGGCTGACGGCGAGCGGCCGCCGACGAGCAGCCGCACGCCCGCGAGGGCGCGCAGTCGCTCGGCGGTGTGCCCGCCCAGGTATCCGGTGGAGCCCAGGAGGAGAACGCGCACGGGACGCTCACGCTCCCTTGAGCAGTTCGCCGCGGTGCGTGGTGAACTCGGCGTTGGCCCGGTCGTAGTCGTCGGGGCGCCCGATGTCCAGCCAGTAGCCGTCGAAGTCGTACGCGTGGGGCGGGGTCTTGGCGGCCAGCAGGTCCAGGACCAGCTCGTCGAACCCGAGCGGGAGACCGGGGGTGTAGGCGGCGAGGGTGTCCCTGGACAGGCCGTACACGCCCATGGAGACCCGGTAGTCCATGCTCGGCTTCTCGGCGAAGCCGACGACGCGCCCGGATTCCGTGGTGAGGACGCCGAAGTCGATCGAGACCTTGCGGGCGTACGTCGCGACGGTGAGCGGGGCGGCCGACTTCTGGTGCTGTCTGACCACGTCGCCGAAGTCCAGGTCGGTGAGGATGTCGCCGTTCATGACGAGGAAGTGCTCGGGGAGGCGGTCCATCATGGTGAGTACGGGGCCCATGGTGCCCAGGGGGCTGTCTTCGGTGGAGTAGCCCACGCGCAGGCCCCACTGGGAGCCGTTGCCGACGTAGGCGCGGATGATGTGGCCGAGATGACCGATGGCGATGGTGCAGCTGGTGAAGCCGGCGGCGGCCAGCTGGCGCAGCACGATCTCCAGGATGGCGTGCTGGTCTCCGATCGGCACGAGCGGCTTCGGTAAGGCGGTGGTGTACGGCAGAAGGCGTACGCCCTTGCCACCGGCCAGGATCACTGCGTGCATCGTCTTCTCCTCTGTGGATGATGCGAATTGGGGACGAGCGGTCAGACGTTGTAGATGCCGGTCTTGTAGCGGGCGAGGTTCGCGGGGTCGCGGAAGAAGTCGATCGTGTGCCGCAGGCCGCCCTCCAGGTCGTTCTCGGGACGCCAGCCGGTCGCCGTGCGCAGCCGGGTGGCGTCCGCCACCAGCCGCATCACCTCTGATGCCGCGGGGCGGATGCGCTGCGCGTCCTCGCGTACCTCCAGCTCGGTCTCCATCAACTTCCCGATCAGCTGCGTCAGTTCGCCGACCGAGATCTCACCCCCGGTGCCCGCGTTGAAGGTGCGGCCGACCACGGCGTCGGCGGGCGCGGTGCCGACCGCGAGGAAGGCGCGGGCGGTGTCCTTCACGTACAGGAAGTCCCGTGTGGGGCGCAGGTCCCCGAGGGTGATGACGCGCTCGCCCGCCGCGACCTGGCCGATGACGGAGGGGATGACGGCCCGCATCGACTGCCGCGGGCCGAAGGTGTTGAACGGGCGCAGGGTGACGACCGGGGTGCCGAAGCTGGCGTGGTAGCTGTCGGCCAGCCGGTCCCCGCCCGCCTTCGAAGCGGCGTACGGCGACTGGGTGCTGATGGGGTGGTCCTCGGTGATCGGCACGGTCTGGGCGGTGCCGTACGTCTCGCTCGTCGACGTATGCACCAGTCGGGGGACGGAGAGGCGGCGTACGGCCTCCAGGACGTTGAGGGTGCCCGTCACATTGGTGTCCACATAGCTGTGCGGAGCCTGGTACGAGTACGGAATCGCGATCAGCGCCGCCAGGTGGTAGACGGCGTCGGCGCCTTCCACCAGCTGGTGGACCGAGCCGGGGTCCCGGACGTCGCCGAGGACGATCTCGACGTGGTCGAGCACCTCGGGCGAGAGCGTCTCCAGCCAGCCGTAGGAGGAGAAGGAGTTGTACTGCGCCATCGCGCGGACGCGGAAGCCGGCGGTGACGAGCGCCTCGGTGAGATGCGAGCCGATGAAGCCCTCGGCTCCGGTGACGGCGACGCGTAAGGCTAGGGACATGGGTGCTTGCTCCTTCGGTTGGGTGGTGAGGTGACGGTGGGACAGGAGAGGTCAGCGGTGTGCGGAGGGCCGGCCGAGGTGCCGCCAGGCCCAGGTGAACAGCACGGCCGCGGCAGCCGGGCAGACGAGAAGGTCGATGCCGTACGGGCGGCCTGCGGCCGATGCCGCCGCGGCGGCGAGACAGACGAGCGCCGGCGGCCAGGCCAGCGCGAAGGCTTGCAGCAGCAGCCCGGTCCACAGGAGCGCCCCGAGCGCCGGCAGGGCGACGGCGTCCGCGCCCACGGCCAGGGCTCCGGCCAGCAGCAGCGCGGTGTACGCCGCCAGGCACATGGCCAGGGCGCGCCCGGCACGCAGGGTGAAGCCGGCGACGGTGGCACTGGCCCGGAGCGCGGCGACGGCCACCCCCCGGTAGCGGTACAGCAGCCACTCGGCGAAACCCATGCTCAGGGTGAGGACCACGATGCCGCGCCCCCCGGCCGTGCCGCCACCGCCCGACATCGTCAGCGCTCCGGCCGCGAGCCCGAAGAGCCCATACGGAAGGGAGTCCCGCAGGGCCGGTAGCGTGCCGTCCCCGCCGGGCGCCGCCCGCAGCGTGCCACGGATCGCGCGCCCGGCCGCGAGGGCCGCCAGCGCCACCGTCACCAGCAGCAGTCCCGAGGACACGGTGACAGGCGTACGCCACCACAGGAGGCACGCCGCACCGGACGCCACCGGCAACAGGGTGAGCGCGAGGGCCCGTTCGCGGCCGAGGACCAGGAGCACGGTCGCGGCGGCCACGTAGCAGGACTGCCCGGCGGCGAACGCGGCGGCCGTGCCGGGGCCGGAGACCAGCAGGCCCACGGCCGTGGCCGCCACCGCGCCCGCCGGGGCGCCGGCCCGCAGCGCCCGCCCGGCGCCCGCCGGGCCCTCGGCCGCGAGCCGCAGGTGGGCCCGGTGGCTGAGCGCCTGGTTCCACGCCCACGCCACCAGCGCGGCGGCGATCAGACCGGTCACGTCGGGCGTACCCCGCCACAGGTCCGCGCCGAGCACGTAGGCGAGTCCGGGCAGCGCGAACACCAGGCCGCGCAGGGCGCACCGCCAGTGGTCCGGCTTCCAGGGGTCGGGGGAAGGGGGTGGCTCGGGGTAGTGGCGGGGCACCCGGTGGTAGAGGTCCTCGGCGAGGGCGAACAGGCCTGCGCGGCCGTAGTGCCCCCGTATCCGGTCGCCCGTCATCCCGTCAGACTCCAGCAGAGCGGCCACCTCGTACGGGTGGACGGCCCCCGAGACCTGTTCCACGAGCCGCTCGGCGAGCTCGTCGATCGGGTCCTTCGCCCAGCCGGGGCGGGCGCGGGTACGGGGGTGGGACCTGGGTATGGCGGGGAGGCTGTCCCCTTCGCCCGGCAGCAGGCGCAGCGGGCCGCTCATCCCACCGCCTCCCCGGCTGATTCCTGTTCGCTTTCCGCGAGTTCGCGGTCCTGGGGTGCGCCCTCCGCGAGTCGCAGATAGATGCCGCGGAAGGTGTCGACGGTCTGCCGCAGTGTGAACTGTTCGATCACGCGCCGTCGCGCGGCCTCCCCCATCGCCGCCCGGCGCGCCGGATCGCGCAGCAGTTCCAGCACTGCCCTGGCCATCGCTTCCGGTTCGCGTGGCGGGACGACGAGACCGCTGTCGCCGACCGCCTCGCGCACGCCGCCCACGTCCGTGGAGACGGTGGCCCGCCCGCACGACATGGCCTCGATGAGGGTGAAGGGAAATCCTTCGCTGATGCTGGACAGCATGACCACGCTGCCTGCCGCGTAGGCGTCCCGGATGTCGTCCACCCGGCCCTCGAAGGTGACGTACTCGCCCTGCCCTAGCTCCGCCGCCAGCGACTCGCAGCGCTCGCGGTAGGCCTCGCCGCCGCGCGGAGTACCGCCGAAGAGCCGCAGCCTCGCCGCCGGGAGTTCCTGCCGTACCTGTGCGAAGGCGCGGATCAGTGTCTCCAGATCCTTGATGGGGTCGACCCGGCCGGCCCAGCTGAGGACGGGGGCGTCCGGTTCGGGGCCGGCCGGCGGGAAGGCCGCGGGGTCGACGCCGTTGTAGACGGTCCGTATCGACTGCGGGTCGGCGCCGCCCTGCTCCTCCCACAGCCGGTTGTACTGGTTTCCCGGGGTGATCAGCGCGGCCGTACGGTACGTCTCCTCGGCGAGGAGCCGGAAGAAGCCGAGCAGCAGCGCCTTGACGGGCCATCGGTAGGGACCGGTGCGGTAGCCGAGGTAGCGCTCGCGCAGATAGACGCCGTGCTCGGTGAGGAGCAGCGGCACCCCGTGCAGCCGGCTGCCGACGAGCCCCGGCAGGACTCCCAGCCCACCGCTCACGGCATGGGCGACGCCGTCCGTGGGCGGTCGCGCGGCGAGCGGCCGCAGTGCGTGCTCCAGCAGGTCCGTGGCGGTGAGCGCGTCGTGGATGGTGGGGCGCGAGGCGTGGACGGCCAGGCCGGGGCGGTTCCACACTCCTGCCAGGACGCGCACGGCCGGATCGGCGCGGAGCGCGGGCGCCAGCTCTCCCCGGCGGGCGTGTTCGGCCAGCTCGTACAGCGCGGGTGCGAAGTCCGCTTCCGCGGCGGGGTCGAGCAGTGCGCCGAGGAACCGTTCGTACGCCGCTGTCAGCATGCGCAGCCGTCGGCCGCGCGGGACGGCTCCGGTCGGCGCCGGGCCCCACATCGGTACGCCGACCGGAGGTGACACGTGAGCGGGCAGGTCCCAGGCGAGGGGTTCCTTCCCCGTGCCCGTCACCGCGGTGATGTCGAAACGGAAGTCCGGCAGCCCGCGGACGAGTTGGTCGCACCACACGCTCACGCCGCCGTGGCTGTGCGGATACGTGCCTTCGGTGAGGAGGGTGACACGGGTGGTGCCGGCCCCTGCCGGAGGTAGCGCTTCGAGCATGCGGGAGTGCTCTCCTGAGGTGCGGGTCGTGGAAGGGGACGATGCGGGGGGTAGCGAGAGGGAGCCGGGGCCCGGTTCAGCCGGTGACGCCGTAGGGCACGCGGGTACGTACACCCGGCGGCAGCGGCATCAGAGGTGCCGTCCGCCGTACGGGCTCGATCTTGTCGGCCCGCGCCGTGGCGGACGCCGGACCGGCGGGCAGGGTGAGGCTGACCCGGTCCTGGAGCAGGCCGGCCGCGACCCAGCCCGAGACCGTGCCCGCGTACGGCGTGCCGAAGGCTTCCGTACCCAGCAGCAGGTCCCGTCGGGTTCCGGCGGGCATGGTCGCGGGGACGCGGACGCCGCTCGGAGCCTGCACCGTCACGGTGTCACCGATGCGGTACGCGGTCACCCGGCCGGCCTTGACGGCGGTCTTCCAGGTGGCCCGGTCGCGAAGCTCGGCGCGGATGTCGCGCTGGCGCAGGTTCACCAGCGGGGCGCTGTCCGCGTACAGCGTGGAGTAATCGCTCAGAACGCGGTCGAGCACCGGGTAGGCGATGCGGTCTTCGGCGAGGTTGGACTGGTGGATGAAGTGGGGCCGGGGGTCGTTGGCGAGCACGTGCCCCAGGGCGATGCGGGATTCCAGCGGAACGACGTAATCCGCGTAGCCGGTGACCGGATCGAGCGGCTCCGCCAGGCAGGTGGAGTTGGCGGCGGTCTCGCAGATGCCGCTGCCGCCGTCGGCGGACCGGCTGTAGATCCAGTTGTACTCGTCGATCTGGTCGGCGGTCCGGCCGGCGTTGTAGAAGATGTTCATGGGATAGCGCGGCACGGTGAGCGCCGGGCCGACCTTGCGCTGCTCACGGTCGCGCGAGTTGTCCGACGCGAGCGAGGTGACGTCGTTGTCGGTGAGCGCCGGTCCGAGGTTCGGGTTGTCGTCCGGCTGCTGGGGCAGCACCTTCAGGCCGGAGTGTTCACCGGTCACCAGCTCGGCGTCGACCAGGGGCAGCCCGGCGCGCTCTGCCCAGAGCCGGTTGTCCCGGATCTGCCCGGCGATCTCGGTGCGGCTGACGTAGCGCGTACTGCCGTCGGGGTTCTTCGCGCAGCTCCACGGGACCGCGCTGACGTCCTGGACGCAGCCGAGGAAGGGGTGGTTGTACGTGTGGTTGACCCATCGGTACGCGCTCTTGTCGGCGACGAGCTGCTGTGCGAGCGGGTCGCTGCCGGCGTTCTCCTCCTTGTAGAGCTCGCTGCCGCCGCCGTTGAACACCATGTCGAGTGTGAAGTCCTTGGAGCGGGACCACTGGGCGGCGTGCTGGGCGTCGTCGGCCGTCATCCGGATGGCGTCCGCTTCGCCCTGTCCGGGCGGGCAGTCCACGTCGCCCGGCGTGCAGTTCAGCTGGCTGTCCCAGCGGTCGTCCGCGGCGAAGACGTCGTCGACGTGTACGGCGAAGTAGTTACGGGCTGCGCCGATCCGCACGTCCTGGGTGAGCCATCCGACGATGCCCCGGGCCAGCAAGCGGAACTGCTGCTGATGCTGGTTGTAGACGAACGTGACGACGAGCTCGCGGCGCCCGTCGTGCCGGTATTCGCCGACGAGGGAGCCGCGTTCGGCCGAGCCGGGCAGTGGGACGTCCACGTAGGTGGTGAAGTCGGCGCCCGGTGCGGGCTTCGCCGCGTGGGCGTAACTCTCCGACACGGAGGGCGCGTTGTCCTCGAACGGCACGGCCCCTTCCAGGTAGCCGAAGGGGCCGGCCTTGCCCGCCGCGGTCACCTCGGCGCGGGCGCCGTCCAGGGATCCGCTGTAGCCGCCGTTGGCCGGGTGATCGAGGCCGACTTCGGGACGGGCGTACGTGTACGCGTCGACCTGCGGGATCGCGAAGGTCTTCTCGTACGCGACGAGGGCGGCCATCTCCGCTGAACCGGCGGCGAAGGGGTTGTCGTTGGGCAGCACCACGGCCTGGTACTTGGCACGCGGCCGCCCCCCGACCGTGTCGGAGAGGAAGGCCGCGTCGATCACCGGGCGATTGTCCCTGGACAGATCGATGGAGGTGTACGGCGTCCCGGCGCCGTCCAGTTCGGCGACGATCGCGGCGGTGGCGGGTCCCCCGTCGTCCACCACCAGGACGCGCAGGTCGATCCGCGGCGGTGGCGCGGCGGCGGCTCCGGCAGCGGGCGTTGCGAGCGCGAACAGCATTGCGGCCGCGCTCAAAACGGCAGCAGTGTGCCCCGTGCGTCTCATGTTGCGTCCTCCCCAGAAGGGCAGACCCGAAGTCAGCCGGCCTGCCCCGCCCCCCTCGCGGCGGCCGGCTCCGTGAGGTGCCGACGCTGTCCCGCTCTGTCGGATCACATAGTGAGGCGCTTGGAGGAGAAGTTGTGAGGGCATGGTGAAAGCTGGCGCAAAAGGCACGCGCGTTCTGGGGGTCGTCCGGTCGAACGGACGGTCGCATTCGCACCTGCGGAACCCACCGTCGATATCGCACCGAAGCGCAGGTGGCGGATGGCGCAAGCGGTTGCCCCAACCCCTGAAACCAAGTGGTCTAGACCAAAGAAAAGAAAGCGGAATCGCACGAGAGCAAATCCAGCCACCCTCCTCCGGGGCTCACTCCGGGCGCGCACGGCGCACACTGGCGCAACAAGGGAGCACATCGGGGCGCACGACCGGCTCCGGGCGACCCTGGACGTCCAGATTCGGCAAACCAGTGCCTAATCCAGCTCCAGTTCCCCCACCTTCTGATCCCCGCTCATCTCCCCCGTCGGGCGGATCCCGAGTCCCAGGTAGAACCCCTCGGGACCGTCCTCGCCCGGGTGCCACGTCGTAGTGAGACGGGTGCCGCCGCGGCGGCGGATTTCAGCGGCCACCGACTCGACGGCGAAGCGGCCGTAGCCGCGGCCCTGTTCGCCGGCCGCGATGTTGAGACGCCACAGGCCCGAGCGGATATCGGTGCCCTTGCCTTCACCGGTGAAGTCGATGTCGAAAAAGGCCATGAGGAAGCCGACGAGCCGGTCGCCGTCAAGGATGAGCCGGGGCCACGCGGTGCCGGGGTTCACGTACGCCTCGGCGAGGGACTTCACGACTGGTGCGACCAAGTGCTCCTGGTCAGGGCGGACTCGCAGGCCGATCGCGGCATCGAAGTTGTCGGCAGTGATCTTTTCCAGGCGGAGCGCAGTCGTCATGCGAAAAACCATAATCCCGGTGATCAAATGACTTTCCGCGTCCACCGGACACGCCCTTACCGCAACTGCGGAAGGTGCGGGGCGAAACGGCGCCGAGATGGCTTGATCCGGCCTCCACAACCTGTTTTCGGACAACGATCCGCGACTCACGAAGCCACAGACAACCCATGCTGCCCTCCCCCAACTCTCACGGGCCGGAGACGGTTTCGCGATCGTCCACCTCCCAGCAGGTACTCGGAAAACGAGGAACGATGACCAGATTCCACCAGGCCCGCCCATGGCGTTCACTGATTGCCGCCGGTGCGGCTATCACCGTGACCGCCGGCGTGGTCGCCGCCGCGCCCGATGCCGAAGACTCACAGCCCGCGCCGAAGCTCAGCCTGATCGCCGCGTCGTCGTCGGTGACCCTCGACTCGTGGAAGGACGACCCTGGCGTCTACCTGGACCTCGGTACGTACGTAACCGCCGAGAACGGGCCCCTCGAACTCAAGGTGACCCGCAAGTCCTACAAGGACCCGGTCGTCGCCACGCAGATCATCCGCGAGGGCACCAAGACCCGGACCAAAACCCTTCCCCAGGGCCTGGTGAAGGGCTTCGGGGGGCTGCCGGGCTTCGCTCAGATCAAGATCACTAACGCGGCCGGCCGTACCGTGGTGAACAAGTCCGAGGCCTTCTGTCCGAACAACGCCTCCGGCCGGGTCCGCCCCGACGCCCCGGCCAAGTCGAAGTATCCCGAGAGCTGTCCCGAGAACCCGTTCACGCTCGGCTCGGTGTGGGGTGTCGAGAACGGCTGGGCGTCCAACACGTACGCGGGCTACTACTCCAACCCGGTCGCTCTGCCGCCCGGGAAGTACACCGCCAAGGTGTCCGTACGGAAGCAGTACCGCCTCTTGTTCGGCATGGAGAACAAGCCTCAGACGATCAAGCTGACCGTACGAGAGCGCAGCTACGACGGCGGCGCGGGCGCACCGGCCGCCATGAAGCACGGGTCCCACTCGGCCGGGCATTCCGGCCACGGCGCGATGCGCACGCCGGCGCCCGCCGCTGCGACGAGCGGGGCCGCTCCGTCGTACAACGTCGGGCACGGGCCCCACACTCCCGCGCCGCCCGCCCTCCCGTGGGCACTCAAGAAGGCCGCGCTCAGGGCCGGTCCGGTGGGCGACACCACCGGGCAGACCGACGGTTCCCGGAAGGCTCCCGCGGTGAAGCCCGCCGCGCAGCGGCCGACCGGCACGCCGGACGTGCCGGACGTGCCCAAGCCCGATCTCCGTTCGCTGCCGGCCTACGGCATCGCCATCAGTAAGGGGCAGGGCAGCACTCGGGGCAAGGACTACCTGGCGTTCAGCGCAAACGTGTGGAACGCCGGTCCCGCACAGCTGGTGGTCGACGGCTTCCGCAGCCCCGGCAAGAAGCTGATGGACGCCTATCAGTACTTCTACGACGCCGACGGGAAGCAGGTCGGCTACACCCCGACCGGCACCATGGAGTGGGACCCGCGCCCGGGTCACGAGCACTGGCACTTCACCGACTTCGCCAGCTACCGGCTGCTCAAGGCCGACCAGCGGGAGTCGGTGCGCAGCGGCAAGGAGGCGTTCTGCCTGGCCAACACCGACGCCGTCGACTACACGGTGGAGAACGCCAACTGGCACCCGAACAACACCGACTTGTCCACCGCGTGCGGCCAGGAGAACTCCATCTCTGTCCGGGAGGTGCTCGACGTCGGCTCCGGCGACACGTACACCCAGGACCTTCCCGGCCAGTCCTTCGACATCTCGAACCTGCCGAACGGCACCTACTACATCCAGGTGCTGGCCAACCCCGAGAAGCGGCTCAAGGAGACCAGCCTCAGCAACAACAGCGCTCTGCGCAAGGTCGTCCTGGGTGGCACGCCGGGCGCCCGTACGGTGACCGTGCCCGCTCATGACCTGGTCAACGCCAACTGACTCTCGCTCGTCGCAACGGCACTTCGGCTCCCGAGCTCGGCGCTCGGGAGCCGAAGTCCACGCGTCGCTAGGGAGCCAGAGCGGTGCCGAGGGAGTCGGCGCCCATGGGCTTCGGGGTGCCCTTCTCGTAGAAGACTTCGATGTCCGTAATCGTGAACCCCGCGGCCGTCAGCATGTCGGCGGTCGGCCTGGTGAGGTGGCACCCGCCGAAGAGCCGCTTGTTCACCGGTTCGAGCCGTCGTTGCCAGCGCCGTACGTTTTCGTCCTGCTCCGGGGCCAGCCCGTGTTCGAGGAAGTGCAGGGTCCCTCCAGGCCTCAGTACGCGCCGCACCTCGCGCAGCGCGGCGTCCGCGTCCGGGATCGTGCACAGCGTCCAGGTGGACAGGGCGGCGTCGAAGCTGTCGTCCTCGAACGGCAAGGACTGGCCGTCCAGACCGGCGCGCCGCACTGGGACACGTGCCGCCCTTACCCGTTCGCCGGCGAGTTTCCATCCGACGTCGGAAGGTTCGATCGCGGTCACACCGGTGACGGCGGCCGGGTAGAAGGGGACGTTGTGCCCCGTACCGAATCCGATCTCGACCACTTCCCCCGCCAAGCCTTCGCAGACTCGACGTCGTAGCGGCTGGGCTGTCTTGACGCCGCAGGCGACGTTGACAATGCGCGGCACCACTTGATCGAGGTAGAACCCCATTGCGGCCTCCGTGTCTCGCGGGGTTACGACGGCGTCAGGCGCAGCAGAAACAGTGCGGTGTCGTCCATGCGGTCCGGCGACGGACGTGCGCGCCGCATGAGCTCGTCGGCGAGGGCGTCCAGGTCGCGCGCCCCCTCGCTGAGGGCGTCAGCGAGGTCCGCGGTCGCCTCCTCGATGTCGGTGCCCGCCCTTTCCACCAGGCCGTCGGTGAACAGGGTCAGGACGGCGCCGGGCGGCAGGTCGATTTCGATCGCCTCGTACTGGGCAGCGGGGTCAATGCCGAGCAGGAGGCCGGGGGGCACGGCGACGCTTTCCGTGCGTCCGCCGGGGTCTCGCAGGAGGGGCGGGAGGTGGCCGGCGGTCGCCAGGCACACCCGGCGGCGGACAAGGTCGATCTGGGCGTACAGACAACTGGTGAACAACCCGGGATTCAGGTCGGTCAGCAGGCGGTTGGTGCGCGCGAGGACATCGTCGGGAGCCGCTCCGGCGATGGCGTTGGCGCGGACGGCGGTACGGACCTGTCCCATCAGGGCGGCAGCGGTGACGCTGTGCCCCTGGACGTCTCCGATGACGGCGGCGGCCGTGGTTTCGTCGAGGCGTACCAGGTCGTAGAAGTCGCCTCCGATGTCCATGCCGCGGGTGGCCGGAAGATAGCGGGCCGTCGCCTGCAGGCCGGGCAGCGCCGGGAGTGCCTGGGGCAGCAGGCTGGCCTGCAGAGTGCGGGCGAGGCCGCTCTTGGTGTCGTACAGATGCGCGCGGTCCAGCGCCTGTGCGGCAAGACCGCCGAACGCGGTCAGAATGGCTCGGTCGTCGTGCCCGAACACATGGGGCCGGTCGTACGCCAGTACGCAGCAGCCGATAGGCCGGCCCGCGGCGACGAGGGGCAGGAACGCCCAGGCGTGATTGCCGTCGTCGTCCACGGCGTGCGGGAAGGCGTCGTGGAGTTCGCGGCGGGAGGCGAAGAAGGCAGGTTCGGCCGTGGTCACCGCGCGGCTGCTCGGGTGGTCGGCCGACAGTGGCACGTCACCGAGCCGTTCCATCTCCTCGGCCCCATAGCCATGATGCCCTCGAAGGCGCAGTTTGCCGGCCTGTACGGCGAACAGGGCGACCGCGTGCGCGCCGAAGCTGGGCGCGATCTGGTCGACCACCAGCTTGATCACGTCCGGCACGCTGAGGGCTTCGGTGAGCGCCGCTGCCAGATGCGCCAGTTGATAGAGCACCCCGACCCGGGGCGGCGCGGCTCCCGTGCCCGGCGGCACGGCGGAGTCCGGCAGCGGGGGCAGGGACGCCGCTCCTGCTCCGGCTCCGGCTCCGGTGGCTCCGGCTCCCGCTCCCGCTCCCGCTCCCGCTCCCGCTCCCGCTCCAGCCACGCGGGAGCGTGCGATGCGCACGCTGATCCCCCGTGCGTCGGGATACAGCTCGAAGGACAGCCACAGGTCATCGGGGCGCCGAACCGTGAAAGACGTGGGGTGACGGCTCATCACCGCCGACCGGTAGCGGTCTTCGAATACGGGGTCGTCAAGCCAGGGCATGGCTTCCCAGGGCCGTGCTCCGAGCAGCGCGGGAACTGTGCTGCCGACCAGCTCCGCCCCGTTGGGGGTGATGAAGGTGATTCGGCCGTCGAGGTCGAGCGCGCAGCAGCCCTCCGGAAGCCGCTCGGTGAAATCGACCGCGGCCTGGGCCTCGACCTGCGTGACCATGCGGCGCCGCGGCACCGGAACAATTCTCGGTTCGGGCCTGGGCAGGATCGGATGGCCGCTTTCCTCCGCGCGGCGCAGCGCCGCACCGACGTATCCGGATGCCTTTTCGATAGCCCTCTGCCGCTCGGGTTCGATCACCAGCGGGTGGGAGCCCGGCCACAACAGCACCAGCCCGCCCCAGGTCCGCTGCGCGCTGACCGCCCGCGCGGCCGCGAGGGCGAAGGAGTAGGGCAGCGCCAAGCCGATGCGCGGGTAGCGGCGGGCGAGTTCCCCTTCGGCTCCGACCCAGACCAGGCGGCCCTCCCGTACCGCCTCCGCCAGCGGACCCGAGGCGGACATTCCCACCCTGGCCCAGGGCATCGCGAGGCTGGACGGCACTCCGGCGAGTACGACGGCCGAAAGCACTTGGCCGCTCGACGTGAGCACGTAGATCCCGCCGCCGTACGCATCGGACTCGCGCAGCACCCGGGAGAGCAGCCGGTCCAGTACCTCCGGCTGTCCGGTCTCTTCCTCCGGCGATGCCATGGATTACCGTCCTGCTGGTGCGCGCGGCCCCACAAAAGACATATCTCTGGACGCTACGCCCAGACCGCTGATGGCGCACCCGCAAGGTGTACGGCGCTGACCTGCCGGGGGAACGGCGCGTCAGGCGCCGGCCACCAGCATCCCTCCCATCGTGACCATGGTGGCGGCGACAAAGCCGTCCAGCACCCGCCAGGCGGCGGGGCGCGACAACAGGCCGCTGAGCAGGCGGGCCCCGTAGCCCAGGGTGGTGAACCAGGTCAGGCTGGCCAGCACCGCGCCGAGCCCGAAGGCCCAGCGCAGGGAGCCGTGGTCGGCGGCGACCGAGCCGATCAGCAGCACGGTGTCCAGGTAGACGTGCGGGTTGAGCCAGGTCATGGCGAGGCAGGTCAGCACGGCCTTGCGGGCTGACCCGGCTGTCGCGCCCTGCGTGTTGAGGCCGGCGCCGGGTGCGGGCCTGAGCACACGCCGGGCGGCGAGGACGCCGTAACAGATCAGGAACCCTCCGCCGGCCAGGCCGACCACGGTCAGGGCGGCAGGCCACTCGGTCACCACGGCTCCCACGCCCGTGACGCCGAGCGCGATGAGGACCGCGTCGGACACGGCGCAGATGCCGACCACGGCGAGCACGGCGTGCCGTCGCGCCCCCTGGCGCAGGACAAAGGCGTTCTGCGCGCCGATGGCAACGATGAGGGAGAGTCCGGTGCCGAAGCCGATGAGTGCTGCCGTGAGAATTCCGTGGGTCATGCCGCCGACAGTATGGATCAACAGGGCTTCAGTACAGCTAAAGATTCTAACGTACCCTTAGCGTTTGTTATGGATGAGCTTCCGCTGGACCAGGTGCGTACGCTGCTCGCTGCGGTGGACGAGGGAACCTTCGACGCGGCCGCGGCGGTCCTCCACGTGACGCCGTCGGCCGTCAGTCAGCGCGTCAAGGCGCTGGAGCAGCGCACCGGCCGGGTGCTGCTGATGCGGACGAAGCCCGTGCGCCCGACGGAATCCGGGCAGGTCGTGGTGCGGTTCGCGCGGCAGCTGGCCCGGCTGGAACTGGACGCGCGGGCAGAGCTGGGGATCGCCGACGGGCAGGGCCCGGCGCGGCTGCCGATCGCGGTCAACGCGGACTCCCTGGCCACCTGGTTCCTGCCGGCGCTGACGCGCGTACCTCAGGATCCGCCGGTCTGTTTCGAGCTGCACCGCGAGGACGAGGCCCACACCACGGCGTTGCTGCGGGAGGGGCAGGTGATGGCGGCGGTCACGTCGTCGCCCGACCCGGTTGCGGGCTGCACTGTACGCCGGCTGGGCCTGGCCCGGTACCTCCCGGTGGCGAGCCCCGATTTCGCCGCGCGTCACCTGACCGGGTCGCTGGAGCGCGACCTGCGCGACGCCCCGGTGATCGTCTTCGACCGCCGCGACGACCTCCAGGACGGCTTCGTACGATCGCTCACTAACGACGGGACGGGCGCGGGCCGGGTACGCCACTACGTACCCACGTCGGAGGGGTTCTGCGACGCGGTGGCCGCCGGGCTTGGCTGGGGCCTGGTGCCGGAACCGCAAGCGGCGCCGTTGCTCCGCGCGGGCGCGCTCACCCTGCTCGCGCCCGGGCACCCCGTGGACATCCCGCTGTTCTGGCAGCAGTGGAAGCTGGACTCCCCCGCTCTGGCGGCCGTGGCGGACGCGGTCGCCGCCACCGCCGCCGAGGCGCTGCTGGCCGCGCCCTGAGAAGACGAGCCGCTGGGGCGGTCTGCGGATCACCACGGTTGCCACCGGCGAAGAGCCTCCGCCACACGGTGGCGCGCTGTCGGCCAGGGGCTCGTGGGCAAACCATTGGGGTGATCTGTCGCAACCGGTGCGCCCACCCCGCGTTGATCAGCCCGCGTGATCAACGTACGCCCGCCCGCGGGCCTCCCCGCCACCGTCAGGAGCCAGCCAGCCCATGCTGTACGGACAAGCCTTGCGCGACGAGATCGCCTCCGCCGGAACAACACCCCTTATCGGCGTGTACGACATGTACTCCGCATCCCTCGCCGCCGGGCACTACAACGGTCTGTTCGTATCCGGTTTCGGCTTCGCCGCCTCCTACTACGGGCTTCCCGACATCGGGTTCATCGCATGGCCGGACATGGTGGCCTTCGCCGAGCGTCTGCGCGGCTCTTTTCCGCGTCACCACCTGCTCGTGGACATCGACGACGGCTACGCCGACTCGGAACTGGCCTGCCACGTGGTGCGGCGCCTTGAGCGGGCGGGGATCTCCGGAGTGATCCTTGAGGACCAGAAGCGCCCACGCCGCTGCGGCCACACCGACGGCAAGCAAATCCTGCCGCTGGAGGAGTACCTCGACAAGCTGAACCAGGTACTCGCGAGCCGGACCGACCTGGTCGTCGTCGCACGGACTGATGCCACCGACGACGAAGACATCCTGAACCGCGCGAAAGCCCTGGCGGCGACCGACGCGGACGTGGTGCTCGTCGACGGCGTGCGCAGCGTCGAGGCGATCCACCGGATCCGTGAGGTCATCGGGAACAAACCGCTGCTGTTCAACCAGATCGCCGGCGGCAAGTCACCACGCTTGTCGCTCTCCGAACTGGCAGCGCTCGGCGTCGACGTGGCGATCTACAGCACGCCGTGTCTGTTCGCCGCGCACCGCGCGATGGAGGAGGCCATGACCGAACTCAAGTCCACGGACGGACGCCTGCCCGCCGCGCAGGGCACCGGCGGCGGCATCGGTGTGGGGGAGGCCACCGCGATGCTGACCGAGAACCTCCGTCGGCACAGCACGGCGACGCGAGGAAACCCGTAGTCGGATGCCGTGTACGGCGCCCGACACTCCTCTCGGCCTACCGCCACCGCCGGTTCGTCCCTCTCAGTGCCGGGCTCAGGCTGCGCCGTGCCTCCCACTCGTGGAAGAGCCGCCCGACCAGCGCCCCGCCGTACACCACGAATCCCACCCCCACCAGCCAGGACTGCAGGACCAGCACCGTCCCGAACGGGCCGTACGTCACCGCGTTGGAGGCGATCAGCGGCGAGAAGACGTACTGCGAGAAGATCCGCAGCCCCAGCAGCCCCACAGCCGTCAGGGCGGCCCCCGGCGCCAGCGCACGCCAGCGGATCCGGCCGCACAGCAGCAGTCGCTGCGACCACCAGAAGAAGAAGAACAAGCCGATAACATCGCCCCCGGCCACCAGCACGGTCACGACGGCGGACGACTGTTCGGGGGCAGGGGTCTTGACGAAGATCAGGAGTGCGGCGACCAGCAGCGCCAGCCAGACCACATGGCGCCACATCGTGTGCCATCGGGCTGTCGGCAGGGACCAGATGCGCTCGTACCCGGTCTGCACGGCGGTTCCGAACGTGACGCCGAACGTGGCCAGCGCGGCGAGACCGAATGCCGTGGTTCGCTGTAATGCCTGCCCCGGCCGGCCGAACAACTCCTCGACCTCCGCCTGCGACACCTCGGAAACACCGAGCCCTGCCACCAGCCACCGGGCGAAGCCCTGACCGCTCGCGAGGTCGGCCGCGGCGACGACGATCAGCAGGGGCACCAGAGTGAGGAAACTGAGCGCCGCGAAGCCCATGGCCCGGTGCATGAGCTCCACCTCGCGCCCACGGTTCCAGGTAAGCCCGACCACCGAGTCCCGCAGTCGTCGTTGAAGTCGCTCGAACCGGTGTCCGTGCTGCGGGCGGCCCTCATGAGGCGTACCGGATTTCAGGGGCATGTCCCGTCGAGTACCCGCAAGCGCTCCCGCTCCCTCGGGCGTGCCGCCGAACGGGTGCCCCGGGCGCCTGCCGGGGTGGGTGCCCCAGCGGTCCGGGGCACCCGTGCCTCACCAGTAGTGACGTCGGCCACCGACCGCCCGCCCCAGCGATCCCAGGATCCAGAGGACGGCCCCGATGGCGACGAGAATGATCCCGATGGTCCAGAGGATGCCGATGTCGGCCACCAAACCGATGATGAGCAGAATGATTCCGAGGACGATCATGGTGTCCGCCGATCTCGCAGAACGGTTTTTCTACCCAGCTGGTCCCCCGCCACCACCAGGTCAAACCTGCTCACTCGCCGCATACCGGGCCCCCTGCCCCAGCGGTTTTGGCCACTGGACCGCCGGGTGCGGCCGCCCGCCCGGACAGGCGGGCGCCGCGCACCCGACGGCCGTACGGAGCCGTGGCGCGTCCGGGTTGTCAGCCGGTCGGAGTTACGGCTTCCACCAGGCGCCGGAGGCATCGCGCAGTGTGTTCGTGCCGCAGTGCACTTCGCCCTGGCCGAGGTGATACGTGTACCAGTCGTCGAGGTACGACACCTTCATGCCGGCCCCGGTGTACGCGGTGTTCACTGCGGACGTGAATATGTCCTTGCCCCCGATGACGGGACCCCATTGCCGCGGGGCCAGGTAGCGTCCCCCGCCGAGCACGATCCCGTTGACCGCACCGGGGACGTAGGCGCTGGTCATGACGGTTTCCGGGGCCGCCCCGGCGCGATCGGCGTGGCGCGCGAGCTCCTGCTGCTGCCCGTACTCGCGGACTACGTCCGGGACCTTGCCCGCGCCCATCCGCGTCAGCCGTGGCATGCGCTCGCCGCGCTCGCCCTCTTGCGTACCGCGGGTGTACAGGGCCGGCACCCGTACAACCTCGGCGTCCGTCGCACCCGTCTCGCGCTGGAGCACCTCCAGGTTCGCCTTGATCCGCTTCGCGGCCATGGTGTTGTCGGACACCAGCCACCTCGAGGCGAGCGCCTGGTCGATGGTCTCCTTGGGAGCGGGCATACCCGGGCTGCCCGGCACCGAGAACATCCGCGTCCTGCCGTGGCCGGCCGCCTGCGCCTCGCGCAGCAGCCGCAGCCCCGCTTCGGGATCAGCGATTGCGATCTTCCAGCCGCGCGGGGTGTCCGCGGGGAGGAACTGGACGAACTCGTCCACGTGCCCCACATGCAGCCACGAGGTGTCGAGGAGCAGCGGGTCCTGGAAGCCCTGCGACTTCAGGAGCGTACGCATCGCCTTCGCGGGCTTGGAGCCGCTGTCCTTGCGCTCGCCCATGATGATGCGACCGGCCGGGAAGGACCGGCCATTGTGGGTGTACGGGGGGATGGTCTCCAGGTTCCCCATCGAGTTGAGGGTCGCCTCCTCCGAGTCACGCACCCCGGACACCTGCACCACACCCACGCCGTTGCCGCGCAGCTTCTCGAACAGCTCCCGGCCGGCCGCGCGGTCCGGCTGCGCGGACCGCAGCATGACGCGCATCGCCTGCCGGCTCCCGCCGGGACCGGCCATGCTGACGTAGCCGGGTTCGACGAAGTCCTGCGCCCAGATGTCGTCGTACTTGTCGAAGGTCAGCAGCGGTTTGTTGATCCCGGCCGACCTGACCTCGGCCGCGAGGCCCTTGACGAAAGCCTGCTGCCGGCGCGCGTAATCGTCGCTCCCCCGCACCTTGGTGACCATCAACTGCTGGGCATTCTGCAGGTGGTGGTGGGTGAGCAGCGGGGCGACCCGCAGAGTCACGTCGTCCGACGCGCTGTTCCCGCCGGACGTCACCGTCAGGCGTATCACGGCGCGGCCGTCCCAGACCGCGCTGTCGCGTATCACGTCCGTGCCCTCGACCCCGAACTCCAGACCTGAGCGGAGCTCGGCGGCGGACAGGCGGGTCCCGGCCGTGACCCAGGTCCAGCCGGAGGAGCGTTTGACGAAGACCCGCGTCTTGTTGCCACCGGCCACGACCTTCAACCTGCCGGTCGCGGTGGTGGGCAGGTCAGTCATCGGTACGGACCGGACGCGGGCCAGGTCGGCCGCGTCGCCGGAGCCGTTGACCTTGGTGTCGGCCGCGTCGTTGCACGCGGCCAGCTTGGCATCGGGCAGCGGCCTGCCGTTCGGGCCCGTGACCGCGCACCGCTTGGTGTCGTCGTCGATGTTGGGGAGGAAGACTGCCCCTGTGCGCGGGGACCAGCTGTCCTCACCGGCGGTGTCCGTCGCGCCGGTGGCGTCCACCCGTCCGTCCCGGTTCACGTCCGCCCGCAGGTCGGCCCGGGGTGGATCCGCGGCGAACACCGGTGACACGGGCGCCAGTACGGCCCCTATCGCGGTGAGGGCCACTGCCCCATGTCTCACATGGCTCGTACCCAAGATGTGTCCCTTCCTGATGGCCGGCTGTCGGCCTCAGGCCCGAAGAGGCTGGGAACGAGCGGCCCGTTGCCTGTCGGCGGCGGGATCATCCCGGAGGCATCGCGAGGTGCGACCGGCGGAGGAGGCGGTCTCGGCCCAGGGCATGACGAAATGTGAGGCGTGCTCGGCTAACGGCGTCAGCCGCCACAGCGCCGCGCCCCAAGCGCGATTCACGATGGCCTGAATTCAGAGAGTCGTGTACCGTCCGGCAGGTGCTGACTCTCGCTGACGACATCGAGGTGCTGGCGCGGTTCGGCCGCGCGCTCGCCGACCCCATCCGCTGCCGGATCCTGCTCGCCCTGCGCGAGGCCCCGGCCCATCCCGCCGACCTCGCCGATGCCCTGGGCATCTCCCGTACACGACTGTCGAACCACCTTGCCTGCCTGCGGGACTGCGGCCTGGTCGTGACTGTGCCCGTCGGCCGCCGCACGCGCTACGAGCTGGCGGACGAGCGGTTGGGGCACGCACTGGACGCCTTGCGGACCACCGTGCTGGCGGTCGAGGCGGACCGCACCTGCCCGGCCGCGGAAGAGCAGGGCTGCTGCTGATGAGCGCAGGGACACCCCTCGGCGCGGGGCCGGCCGCCGCTCACCGTGAGGTACTGGCGCGCCGGATACGGCTGTTGGTCGCGGCGACCATCACCTACAACGTCATCGAGGCCGTCGTGGCGATCACCGCGGGTACGATCGCCTCCTCCACCGCGCTGGTCGGCTTCGGCCTGGACTCAGTCATCGAGGTCTCCTCCGCCACGGCGGTCGCCTGGCAGTTCTCCGCCCGCGATCACGCCCTCCGCGAGGCCCGCGAGAAGACGACTCTGCGCATCATCGCGGTCTCGTTCTTCGCGCTCGCCGCGTACGTCGGCCTTGACGCCGTCCGCGCACTGGCCGGCGCCGGCGAGGCCGACCGCTCCATACCCGGAATCGTGCTGGCGGCCCTGTCCCTGGCCGTGATGCCGTTCCTCTCCGCCGCCCAGCGCAAGGCCGGGCGGCAGCTGGGTTCGGCCTCGGCTGTCGCCGACTCCAAACAGACCCTGCTGTGCACCTACCTGTCCGCCGTACTCCTCGTGGGCCTGGTCCTCAACGCGACCCTCGGGTGGACGTGGGCCGATCCGATCGCCGCCCTCGTCATCGCCGTCGTCGCGGTCAAGGAGGGGTTCGACGCCTGGCGCGGCGAGGACTGCTGCGCCGCACCCGCCACCACGACGGTCCTCAAGGGCGAGGCGGATGCGTGCGGTTGCCGATCCGGGGGCGGCTGCTGCGGCTGATCCGGAACGGACGGATCGGAACACCGGGGCCGGTCATACGACCTCAGCCTCGAGCGGGGTGGGGGCGTTGTGCCGGGACCGCAGGATGCCGGCCGCGCAGGCCGCGACGACGCAGAACGCCACGGGCAGGAGGAATGTGAGGTTGAGCGGGACGAAGTGGGTGAGCGGTCCAATGATCGCGGGTCCGGCGAGCATGCCGAGGTAACCGAGGCCTGCGACCCGGGAAACGTTGGCTCCGGCGGCGTCCGGGTCGGCGTGACCGGCGGCACTGAAGAGCTGCGGAATGCAGCCGGACAGGCCGGTCCCGAACAGGGTCCAGCCGACGAGCGCCAGCGGAATCCAGGGAGACAGCGCCGCCAGCGTCAGACCGAGTGCGGCCAGGGACGCGCCGTACCGGACGATGGCCACCGGGCCGAAGCGCGCGGCCACCCGGTCGGCAAGCAGACGGCCGATGGTCATGGCCGTGGCGAAGGCGCCGTACGCGAGCGCGGCGGTGGCAGCGGACGCGTCCAGGACGTCCCGCAGATGGAGCGCGCTCCAGTCGTTGGCCACGCCTTCGCAGAGCATGAGCATCAGGGCGAGAGCGGCCAGTACCCAGATGCGGCGGGGTGTGCCGCGGCGAGTCTTCGCCGCGGTCGCGGAGACTTCCGCGGTGCGGGCAGGTTCGGGCCGCAGCAGCGCGGGGGCGGCCAGCGCGGCCGCGACGACGCCGAAGAGCGCCACCGCACCGAGGGACACCGCCGGGCTCGAACCCCAGCTGAGCGTGCGGGCGCCGACCAGAGCGGCCAGGACGCCGCCGATGGAGAAGGTGGCGTGGAAGGCGGACATGACGGGGCGCTCGTAGCCGCGCTCCACCTGGACGGCATGGGCGTTCATGCTGACGTCCAGGCAGCCGTTGCCGAAGCCGAGCACCAGCAGCGCCACCCCCAGTGTCCAGGCGTTCGTGGCCAGGCCCGGGAGGACCAGGGCGGCGCTGCACAGTGCCGCGCTGACCGGTACGACGATGCGGGCGCCGGAGCGGTCGGTGAGCGGCCCGACGATCCGCATGCCCGCGAAGGCTCCGGCGCCGAGCAGTAGCAGGAGCCAGCCGAGCACGGCATGGCTCGTACCGGCACGGTGTTCGATGGCGGGGATGTGGATGATCCACATCCCCATGAGAAAGCCGTTCAGGGCGAAGTAGGCAAAGGTGGCCAGCCGGCCTGCCCGCAGCGATGTTTCCATGCCTACGAACATAACGAACAATATTGATGTTCGTAAGCTTGCACTTCAACCAACGTCTATGTTCAATGAGGGCATGGCGAGCACAGACCGATGGAGGCAGATCACCGATGCCGTGCGTGAGGCGGGCCGCATGGGCGTCGCGGAGCTGGCCGAACTCACCGGCACTTCGGAGATGACCATCCGCCGCGACCTGGAGGCCCTGGCCGACCAGGGAGTCCTGGAGCGCTACCGCGGAGGAGCGAGAAGTCTGCTGCTGTACGGCGATGAACCCCCCTTCGCACTGCGGGCGGGGGAAGGGCTGGAGATCAAGCAGCGCATCGCCGCCGAGGTCGCCGCACTCATCTCCGACGGCGAGTCCGTCGTCCTCGACAGCGGCACCACCTGCCTGGAAGTGGCCCGCGCACTGGAGCACCGCCGCCTGACGGTGATGCCGCTGTCCCTCCACGGAGCGATCGCGCTGACCGCAGCGCCGCACTTGACGCTGCTGGTGCCGGGCGGGCGACCGCGACCGGGCGAGCTGGCGCTGACCGGCCCGCTGACCACGGCGTCGCTGGCCGCCCTGCGCTTCGACACCGCCGTCATCGGCTGCTGCGGGCTGAACGCGACGGACGGCCTGACCGCGTACGACCTGGACGACGCCGCCGTCAAACGCGCCGCGATCGCTTCGGCCCGCCGCGTCATCGCCGTCGCGGAGGCCACCAAGCTCTCCCGTACCGCTCTCGCCTTCGTCGCCCCGGCGTCCGCTCTGCACCTTGTCGTCACCGATGAGGCCGCCTCGGACGACGAGACCGACGCGCTTACCACTGCCGGGGTGACCGTACGCAAGGTGTGACCGCGCGACCGGCGCCGGCGCGTCACCACCCCCAAGCGCAGGGGTCCCCGGTTCCTGACGACCGGGGGCCCCTGCTTTCAGATGCTTTCAGATCGCGCCCAGGCTGCGCGGCACGGTGTCACGTGCCTAACGTGGAAGGGCGGGTAGCAGGCTCCTCTCCTTGGAAAGGAACGACCAGCTATGACCGAAACCGGACAGCAGAACGGTCCCGGCGCCCGGGGCCGGACCACCATCTCCGACGGTGTGGTCGAAAAAATCGCCGGCATGGCAGCCCGCGATGTGACAGGCGTCCATGCGATGGGAAGCGGAATCTCGCGAGCCTTCGGGGCCGCACGGGAGCGCGTGCCCGGCACCGGGAAGTCCGTATCGCGGGGAGTCAAGGTTGAAGTGGGCGAGAAGCAGACGGCGATCGATCTGGAGATCGTCGTCGACTACGGCGTCTCGATCACGGATGTCGCCGGCGCCGTGCGAGGGAACGTGGTGTCGGCCGTCGAGTGGATGACGGGCCTGGAAGTCGTCGAAGTCAACATCGCGGTCTCCGACGTGAAGCTTCCGGACGAAGAGGAAGAAGAGGAAGCAGAGCAGCCAAAGCTCCGATAGCCGACCCCGTGGCGTGGCTCAGCCCCAGAAGTGGGGTCACGACGGGCGGGTCCCGGCGGCGGTGAAGAACGGCACGGCGACGAACGTCCGTCCGGCCGCGGCGCGTTGACGCTGTTCGGCGACCCACGACTCGGCTTCGGCAGCGGTGACCGCGCCGGCGGCGCGCGATGCCTCGGCGAGGCCAGTCAGCATGGGAAGCACCATGCCGTCGGTGAACACAGCGGTACGTACCTCCACTCGTACGTCGTCGAATCCCGCGTCCCGCAGCAGGTTGCGGTAACGGCGCGCGGCGCGCGGGCCGGCCACCTGGCCGGCGCGCGCGTGCACGATCGTGCGGGTCAGCGTGGCGTCATCGGAGTCGATGACTAGCGTGTCCCAGTCCTGACCGATCAGCGCGATGCGCCCGCCGGCGGCGAGAACGCGGTGCGCCTCGGCAACGGCCGTGGAGGGGCTGGGTAGTTCGTGGTACATCTTCTCGGCCCGGTAGGCGTCCATCGACGCCTCGGGGAACGGCAGCGCGCACGCGTCGGCCACCGTGAAGTCACCGTCCGGCCAGCGGGCGCGCGCCACCTCGATCATGCGCTTGTCGGGATCGATACCGGTGGCCCGGGCACCCAGCCGGGCCGTCTCGCCGACCGCGCGGCCGCCGCCGCAGCCCGCGCCAAGCAGTCGCGTACCGGACGCCGCGCCGAGCAGTTCGTAGGAACGCGGCCGGAGTTCGGCGGCGCCGGGCGTGTCGTCGACGGCATCGAGCAGGGCGAGGGGCGGGCTGAGGTCTTCGTGGGCGGCTTGGGCCGCCGGTGCCTTGGACATGCCCGTAAGGCTGCGACTTAATGTCGGCATGAAGTCAAGCACCGAGCGCGCTATGTCCGTCGGGGAACTGGCGGGGCACTTCCAGCTGGCTACGCACGTCTTGCGGCACTGGGAGGCGATGGGACTGCTCCATCCGGCCCGGGACGGCGGCGGCCGTCGCCGGTACGACGACGCGCACGTGGTCCGAGTCGCCGCGATCCTGCGCGCGAAGGAGGCCGGTCTGACGCTGGAGGAGATCCGCGAGGTGCTGCAAGCCGAAGCCCCCGGCGTGCGCCGCGCGCATCTGGAGCGGCACCGCGATGTGCTGCGGCGTCGTATTACGCACGTCCAGGCGTGCCTCGACATGGTCGAATGCGCCTTGGACTGCGACCACGAGGACCTGGCGACCTGCCCACAGTTCCTGAGCATCGTGGGATAGCCGGTCATGAGGTCGATGAACCGGGAGCGCACAGGGCGCGCTGCCGTGGTTGGCGAGATCACGGAGCGCGCCGTCGGCGGAGTCACTACTCCACAGCCGGAACCAGCCCTGTGGCCGGCGTAAGCATGCCGGTGAACTGCTGAAGCTCGTTGAGCTTGTGCAGTTGGCCAAGGCTCTTGAGCTGACCGGTGACGCTCGGCACCTCGTCCCGGCGCTCGGCCGGCACGGCGAGCGCACCGAGCTTGTCGAGCTCCTTGGGGACGTCCAGCCTGTACTGGCGGTCGGAGGACTCGGCCGCAGACGCGCCAGGGGCGGCGAGTGCTGAGACGCCGGCAGCGAGGGCTGCGACGGCGAGGACGCTCTTTGCTTTGATCATGCCCTGGGCAACGGCCGACACCGCCCACGGACACGGCTGCCCGTCGCCCATCACCCACAAGCTCTAGTTAGTCGCTTGTCGCCGTCCGGGACGAGACCAGCACGCCGATCTTGTCGATGCGATGCTCGGGGTTGCCCTTGTCGTCACGCCAGAAGTTCCCGGCCGCGTCATCCTCCGGCGTCGCGCAGGTGGAGACAGTGATCATTACTTTGGTCGCCTCCTTGCCCGGCGATCCCGGAACCGCGGCCCGCTGCTCCGCCAGTGACCGCTCGGAGCGGAAGGATGTCCACCTGGTGTCGGTGATCTTGTACTCGTACACCTTGCCGCCCGACCTCACGAAGACGGAATCGCCCTTGTCGACGGACGGGAGGTCACGCAGCGGCCCTCCAGAGGAGAGGCGGTGTGCCGTGACCAGGTAGTTGCCGACCTCGCCGGGCCCGACACCGCCATCGTCGCCGTACGGACTGGCGGCCACACCACGGTTCTGGATGCGCGTACCGGGCCAGTCGTCGGTCGTCCCCTCGTACGGGACGACGCGCAGGTCCTTCACGCCGATCGACGGGATGCCAAGCAGTGCCGTCTCACTGCGCGTGCTGCTCTTGCGCACAACCGGCTCGGCAGAGGACGAGGAGGGGGCCGGCTCAACGGCCGTCGCCGACGCCACGGCGGTGGTGCCGGGCGATTGCGCCGCGACGGGAGCCGCCGCGGGCTTGTCCGCCGCGCGATCGGCGGCACCGGTGGCCCCGGTAGCACAGCCGACCAGCACGGCGATGAGTGCGCCTGCGAACACGGCGGGAAGGAGGCGGGGAGTCAGCATGGCATTCCGGATGGCAGAGGATGCCGGGCAACGCCTCAGGGAGACGGCAGCCGGCTTTCACATCAAAACAACGCAAGCCGGTCGGGTGTTCCCGCCAGGAACCATAGCCGAATAAATCACACGTAGGTTCGATATTTCTTCAGGATCGCGCTGCGTCCCGGCAATACAGAGTGTGTCGTGTGATGCTCGACGTGTGTGTGACCGATCCCCCGCGAGGAGACGGCGATGCCCAAACTGCGTGTGCACAACTTCACTATTTCGCTGGACGGCTTCGCCGCCGGACCGCATCAGCGCCGTGACGCACCGTTCGGGGACGGCGCCGACGGGTTGCACGACTGGATGTTCGCGACACGGACGATGTACGGCCCGGGCGGGGTGGAAGGGCTCGACAACGAATTCGTCGTCCGCAGCGAGGCCGGAATCGGTGCGACGATCATGGGCCGCAACATGTTCGGCCCGGTCCGCGGGCCGTGGCAGGACGAGTCATGGAAGGGCTGGTGGGGCGACAACCCGCCTTTTCACCATGATGTCTTCGTCCTGACCCACCACCTCCGGCCATCGCTGCCCATGGAAGGCGGCACGACCTTCCACTTCACCGACGGCAGCCCCGAGGCCGTTCTACGGCGGGCCTTCGAAGCGGCGGACGGGCAGGATGTGCGGCTCGGCGGAGGCGCCGCGACCATTCAGCAGTTCCTGCGCGCGGGGCTGGTCGATGAAATGCACGTCGTGATCGTGCCGATGTTCATTGGTGCCGGCGAGCGGCTCTTCGACAACCTGTCCGGGGGCTTGGACGGTTACGAGGTCGTCGAGCTGACCAGCTCGCAGGCGGTCACCCACGCCGTCGTCAAGCGACGGTGAACACGCGGACGGCCTCCCGCCCGCGGTCAGGGGCTGGTGATCCACCGCAGGACAGTCGTGATGGTGGTGTCGTCGAGTTCGCTGAGGACGTTGATGGCTTCAAGGTCCCCGGGGAATGGTGCGATCCCGGTGGTGGTCAGCGCGGCATGGAGGTCCAGACGGCGCTTGTCGGACGCCCCCAGGACGAAAGGCAGCCGCTGTTCGGGGGCCGGGGCCGGCTGCAGGGAGCGGCCGTCGGCCCGTCGACAACTCCTCCGGCATGGGGCTGGTCAAAGTCTTCCAAACCGTGGAAGCGGTACGGGTCGAGCGCCCACCGCGGCGTCGTGAACGGGATTGCGGGAACCTGTGTGCTGCTCATCGGAACCTCCAGGGTGTCGTCTCTGAGCAGCAGGAGTCCCGTAAGGCGATGCCCAGTTGCATGCGAGGCCACAAACCACCCGAACGTCCCCAATGGCATCTCGTCACACCGCAGGGAAGTCAGTAAAGGACGGAGGGGAGATACGCCCCGGCGGGCTCGTTGTACAGCCCGATCGTCATCAGGCTCATCAGTTGAACCACCTTGAGGCCGTTTCCCAGGCACCACTGGAGCAGCGCGCTGTTGGACGCGGGAACAAGGATGCCGGGGCCGCCGAAGGCGGGCGCCGCACCGATGAGTGCCCTGATGTCCTCGGTGCTCTCGCCGACCGCGTGCGCGAAGAAGGACAGATCCGTGGCGTAGCCCGTGATCCGTCCGCCGTGCTCGGTCACGCGGGCTGTGCCCGTCTTGAGCGCGTCGGCGAGTTCACCGCCGCGATCGGCCCCGTGGACCTTCCGGCATACCTCGTTGCAGGCCGCCATATCGGCATCCGTGGCCGGGCGCACCTCGTACCCCGGCACGGTCCCTCCGATCGGCCGGCCCTGCAGGCAGGCCACTGTCTCGCGGAACTCGAACCCGAGACCGGCGTAGAGCGCGAACGACCGTGAGTGGTATCCGCTCTGGAGCAGTCGGATGCCGGGCGCACTGCGCTCGGCGGCCCGCCGCATGACGTCCTCCATGAGGCGGCGCCCCACGCCGCCGTTCTGGGCGGTGGGGTCCACGGTGACCGGCCCGACGCCGACGACGGGCGACCGTTCGTCGAGGAAGTTGCTGCCGACGATCCGGCCGTCGAGCTCGGCGACGACACTGTAGAACCCTGGGTGGCTCAGCAGCGTCTCCGCCATACCGGCGGCCGCCTCCGCTGCCGGGACATCGGAGGGGAATCCGTGCTGACGGGCGATTTCCGAGAAGGCCTCGAAGCAGATCCTCCCGCACTCTGCGGCATCGTCCGCCCTTCCGGGGCGCAGTGCGAGATCCACGGATACAACTCCCCTTCTCTCAGGCCAGGGCTCTCCTTCCATCAAACGCTTCGGCCGCGCCAACGGCAATACGGCCGCCCGCCGGGCCCCGCCCCGCCCGCTCGCAGCCACGGGCTCAGGCCGGACGTACCTGAACCGCCGCCGCGGGATCCTGATGCCCGCCACTGGCGAGCATCCGCACCTCGTCACGGTCGCTTATCTCGGCCAGGACGATGCCCGTGTCATCCGCGTACACCGGGTGACCACCAGGCCCACTCCGATCCGTACGGTGCACTTCCACGACATCCGCAGCCTCTGGAACGGCTGCGGGTGCGCCTGGGTGCGTGAACACCAACTCGTAGTGATCAGACCTGCCCATGTCGCCTCCTCGGTGAGAAGCCGTTACGCCGCACACATGCATCCATAGTCGCGCATTACGGACAGGGCGGCCGCACCTCAGATGTGGAGCTCGGGCGGGAATCCGGTCCAGCGCAGTTCCGCGGGCAGGTGCCGCATGTCGTTGCAGACGAGCACGGAGGACGGCCTGCCGGGCGCATAGCGGATGACCGTCAGAGCCGCGTTGCCGTGGTTGAGACCCATCCAGCGCCACTGGGGCGCGTCGTGGGCGGCCCGGACCAGCCAGCCGATGAGGAAGTTGTGGGTGATGACCAGTTCATGACGAGGCTCGCCACCCTCCACCGGTCCCGCGAACGTCGCGAGTGCCTCCCTGGCAAGCGCCGGACCACGCTCACGCTCACCGTCCGGAAACTGCGCGAGGAAGCTGAGCATGCGGTCGGCCGAATCCGGCGGCAGCTCCCGCTTCCGCGGCAGGTAGGGGATGTAGTCCCCGGCCGGTTCGCACTGGTGCAGTGGTACGCCGACGAGCTGCTCGCCGATCAGCCGAGCCGTCTGCGCCGCGCGAGGCAGCGGACCGTGATGGATCGCGGACAGGGGCGTATTCCGGAGCCGTTCACCGAGCAGAACGGCTTGGCGACGTCCCTTTTCGGTCAGAGCTGTCTCATCCGGTGACGCCTCACCGTGCCGGGCGAGGTAGAGGTACCGAGCGGCCGTGCCGTCCGTCATGTCCGAGGCCCCTTGAGAACGTCTTTGATCTTGCGCATCGGGGACATTGACGCGAGAGTCCTCACCCTCGGTTCCCGGGGCGCGCGGCCCCACAAATCCCGTCGACGCCGACGTGTCCCGCCGCCTACGCTCGACCGTATGAGCAGCAACGGAACGGTCCGGAGGCCGCTGGTAGCCGTGCTCAGCGGGGCCGGGATCTCCACGGATTCCGGCATCCCCGACTACCGGGGGCCGAACGGCCTGTGGCGACGCGATCCGGAGGCCGAGAAGCTCGTTACGTACGACTTCTACATGGCCGACCCGGACGTCCGGCGCCGCGCCTGGCGCATGCGCGTCGACAGTCCCGCGCTGCGGGCCCAGCCGAACGACGCGCACCAGGCGATCGCCGAGCTGGAACGCTCGGGGGTTCCGGTCAGGGTCCTGACCCAGAACGTCGACGGGCTGCACCAGCTCGCCGGTCTGCCTGCCCGCAAGGTGCTCGAACTGCACGGGACGGCCCGGTCGTCGGTGTGCACCGGCTGCCACAGCCGCTCCCCGATGGAGGAGACGCTGGCGCGGGTGCGGGCAGGCGAGGAAGACCCGCCGTGTCGCACGTGCGGGGGCATCCTCAAGTCGGCCACGGTGATGTTCGGGCAGCGGCTCGACCCCGTGGTGATAGCTGAGGCCTTGGCGATCGCCAAGGCGAGCGACGTCTTCGTGGCCGTCGGCACAAGCCTCAAGGTCCAGCCGGCCGCGTCACTGGCGGGGATCGCCGCGGAGTACGGCGCACGGCTCGTCGTCGTCAATGCCGAGCCGACGCCTTACGACGAACTGGCCGACGAGGTCGTGCGCGAGCCCATCGGGACGGCGCTGCCCGCCCTGTTGAAGGGCTTGGCCGCCTGAGGGCTGCCCCGCCCGTACCGCTCGGGCTACCAGCGCATCGCCGTCGCGCGCACAGAGCTGAAGTCCATCGCCTGCTCGACCTCCCGGAGCGTCTCCTCGGCGGCCTGGCGTACCTCGGCAGGTACATCGCCCCGCTCCTCTACGAGGCCTGCATAGATTGGTGCCTCGGCACGGTTTGCGGAACTCACGTCGAAGAGGGCCCTTCAAGTCGGTACGCGCGGCTTCTGGCGGCAGCCAGAACGGAGGACGAGTGTAGGCGCTCTGTGGAGCGCCGGAGCAGGCCGCCCCCGTGCCCGGTCTCCGTGCCCCGCAGCCTACGGCGTGCCTGCGGCGAGGCTCATGGCAGGTGCCAAGTCGTCTCCGAACGGAGGCCGCGACCTAACGGCTCCCACACCTGTCCGGCATGACCGGCCCCCAAACCTCTCCCCCTCTACGTTTTTCCAAGATACGGAATATATTTTCCACTGAGCGCATCAGGGGGAGGAATCGCATCATGGTGATCGACAGCGCACTGCCACGCCGAGCGGCTGCCGAGCTGATAGGGACCGCGGCCCTGGTGACCGTGATCATTGGTTCCGGCCTCCAGGCCGCCGGCCTCAGCCAGGACACGGGAGTCCAGCTCCTCGCCAACGCACTGGCCTCGGCGGTCGGGCTCGGCCTGCTGATCGTCCTGCTCGCCCCGGTCTCAGGGGCCCACCTCAACCCGGTGATCACACTCTTCGCGTGGTGGTCGCAGCGACGCGGCGAGACCCCCTTCAGCCGCCACGCGGTCGCCCTCTACATCACCGCGCAGCTGACCGGGGCCGTCGCAGGAGCTCTGCTGGCCGAGACGATGTTCGGCCGGACGCCCGGCGTCTGGTCCACCCAAGTACGGTCGGCCGGCCATCTCCTGGTCGGCGAAACGGTCGCCACGGCCGGGCTTGTGCTGGTGGTGTACGGGCTGGACCGCATCGGCCGCGCGCAGCTTGCCCCGGTCGCGGTCGCTTCGTACATCGGCGCGGCGATCTGGTTCACGTCGTCGGGATCCTTCTCCAACCCCGCCGCGACGGTGGGCCGGGCGCTCACGGACTCTGCCACCGGCATCGCCCCCGCGTCACTCCCCGGCTTCATCGCCGCCCAACTCCTCGGCGGCCTTCTCGGCGCGGGCTTGGCGGCCATCCTGTACGGACGGTCCGCAGCCTGCTCTGTGGCTCATCGGCCGCCGGAGACCCTCACGACCGTGCCGGTGGTGTACGAGGCGTCGGCCGACAGGAGCCAGGCGACGGCGCCGGCGACCTCGGAGGGCTCGCCCGGGCGGCCGAGGGGGATCTGAGCGGCAGCCTTGGCCGGGCGGTCGGCATCCCCCATGGCGGAATGCATCTGCGTGTTGATGATGCCGGGTGCGACGGCGTTGACCCTGATGCCGTCCGGGCCGAGCTCCTTGGCCAGGCCGACAGTCAGGGCGTCGGTGGCCGCCTTGGTCGCGGCGTAGTGGACATAGTCGCCGGGGCTGCCGAGCGTGGCGGCCGCGGAGGAGATGTTGACGATGGAGCCGGACTCCGCCATGTCCCGGGCGGCTCGGCGGCAACACAGCAGGTAGCCGAGCAGGTTGACCTCCAACACCCGTCGCAGATCCTCGGTGCGGGCATCAGCGAGTCTGCCCAGCGGGCCGGTCACACCCGCGTTGTTGACCAGCCCGGTCACCTGACCGAGGTCGGCCGCGGCGGTGTCGAACAGCCGCTCCACGTCCGCCTCCTCGGAGGTGTCCACCCGCACCGTGACGCAGCGCGCCCCTGCCGCCCGCACGGCGGACGCGGTCTCCTCGGCTGCCGCCCTGTTGGCGACGTACCCCAGGGCAAGGTCATGTCCGTCCTCCGCCAGCCGGACGCATGTCGCAGCGCCGATGCCTCGACTGCCGCCTGTGACGATGGTGACCGGACGTGACATGGGCTGCCTCCTGGGATCGCTGGTATGACCATGGTTCGGCCAAGTCATACCTCAACCCCGCCCGCACGTCCTCAGGGGGCCGGAGCCTCAACTTTCGTTGTGCGTACGCACCGACAGCCCTCGGCGCAGGCACTCGCCGAGGCGGACGGCGATCGTTCCTCCGGGATCCAGGCGGGGGTTGAAAATCGTGACGTCGAGGCCCCGGGCTCGTTCGTCGGCGAGCGCGGTCCGCAGCACAATCTCCAGTTCGAGCCAGGTCAGTCCGCCGGGAAGGCGGTAGTCGACGGCGGGCATGATCGCATCGTCCAGGATGTCCACGTCGAGGTGGACCCAGTACCCGGCCCTTTCATCGTCGGCGCTTGCACCACCGGCGCTTGCACCACCGGTCCGAGCGCCGGCAAGCCGGTCGACCGCCCGGCGCGCCGCCGCGGCGGCTCCGACCGCGCGTACCCCGTCGAAGTCGATCGCGTGCAGCCGTGGCGGCAGAGGCTGCATCCCGGCCTCGCCGGACTCTGCGGCGTCACGGAAGCCGAAGGCGACGACGTCCTCGTCCCGCACGAGCGGCCCGCGGCCTTCGAGGTCGGCGAGCAACGCAGGGCCGCGCCCCGTCGCCAGGGCGAGTTCCATCGACGCGGCCTCGCCTGTCGGCTCCGCCGACGGCTGGTAGAAGTCGGTGTGGCCGTCGAGGAACAGCAGCCCGTAACGCCCGCTTCGTCGCAGAGCGAGGAGGTTGCCCAGCAGAATGCTGCAGTCACCGCCGAGGACTACGGGAAAGCGGCCACGGCCCAGGACGCTGCCGACCGTGTCCGCCAGTCGCACCGAGTACTGCGCGATGCCGACCGGGTTCAGGACCCCGGTGCCGGCGTCGCGCCTCGGGTCGTACGCCGGTGCTTCGACCCGGCCCGCCCTCACCGCCCCGAGGTGCGTGAGCAGACCGGCGTCGAGGAGAGCCGTCGGCAAGTCCTGTACTCCGGAAGGCCGCAGCCCGAGTACGGACGGCGCCTCGATGATCGCTGGTTGCCGCACCGCCGAACCCCTTCGGGCGGTTTCAGTACTGCTCCGCCGGCTCGATGTTCTGGTTGGCGTGGAAGAAGTTGTGCGGGTCGTACGTTCGCTTGATTGCCGCCAGCCTGTCGTAATGGCCTCGGTAACTGGCCCGCACCCGGTCCTGGCTCTCCGCGCCCATGAAGTTCACGTACCCGGCGCCCATGGACTGCGGTTGCAGTTCCTCCCAGTAGTCCACGCACCACTGCTTGACAGCCTCGGCATTGGCAGGGTCCGGGTCGACGCCGGCGATGACACCGGACCAGACGGCGTCCCGGTAGCTCCACGCGGTGCGGTCCGGGTCGACGCGGCTCGCGGCCCCGTCCACCGGGTAGAGGTGCATGATCGACAGATCGGTCGGGAGGCTCTCGCCGTACTTGATGTGCACGTCCATGGCTTCGTCCGTGATCCGGTCGAAGAAGTGGCCGCGCCAGTACCACTGCAGGCCTGCGGGGATCAGTGCGTCGAACATGCCGTTCAGCGCGGGGTAGGGCATCGGTGACGCGAAGTGGAAGGCCGGCGGGCCCGGCTGATTCACGACCGCGAGGGTCTCCTCCAGGCGGTCCAAGTCCCCTGTCCAGCACCACACCACTCCGCACATCTTGTGGCCGTGAATCTCTTCCGGGAAGGGCGGGCCGGGCGGCACAGTGAGCAACGCGAAAAAGCCGTTCAGATCGTCGGGCGCCTGCGGGATGAAGTCGCGATACCAGCGCAGCACCTCGCGGGTGCTGTCGACGGGCCACACGGTGACCCCGACGCCCACGGTGTCCACCGGATGGAGCCGGAAGCTGAACGACGTGACGATGCCGAAGTTCCCGCCGCCGCCGCGCAGGGCCCAGAAGAGGTCCTGGTTCTCCGTCTCGCTCGCGGTAACGAAGCTGCCGTCGGCCAGCACGACGTCCGCCGCCAGCAAATTGTCCGCCGTAAGTCCGTACTTGCGGGTGAGGTAGCCGTGACCGCCGCCGAGGGTCAGGCCCCCGACCCCCGTCGTGGACACCACGCCGGCGGGGGTGGCCAGACCGAAGCCGTGGGCGGCATGGTCGAGATCGCCGAGCTGACTGCCGCCGCCGACCCGCGCGGCCTTCGCGGTGGGGTCGACGCGCACCCAGCGCATGGGCGACAGGTCGATGGTGACGCCGTCTTCCACCAGGCCGAAGCCGGGGCCGCTGTGCCCGCCGCCCCGGACAGCTACTTCGAGGCCGTTGTCCCGGATGAAATTGACCGCCTCCATGACGTCGGCCGCGTCCGAGCAGCGCACTATGGCCGCCGGGCGGCGGTCGATCATGGCGTTGTAGATCTTGCGGGACTCGTTGTACTCCGGATCCTGCGGACTGATGACCGGGCCGCGCAGGGCGGTCCTCATCGCTTCCAGAGTTGTGCCGTCCATGGCCATCTCCCTGCCGAGACGCGGAACCGCTTCCCACCCGGCCTCTCCTCTGTCCGCTGCGGGGGCCGCCGGTGAGCGGTTGTGCGCCGGCGGCCCGGCACCTCGTCGGCCATGCCGTAGGCGGATCGCATGCCGGAGGGCCGACATATCCAGCGTCCCGCCGGTCCATGGGCTTCGCAATTCCTTGCCGGGAGGTGCCCGGGACCGGCGAGGAGAGCACCATGAAGGCATGGACGGACGCATGGACGCGGGTGCGGAAGGCATCAGCGCGCCAGGACGCATCGCTGAGCCCGCCGAGGGCATCAGTCTGGAGGAACTGGCGCTCGCGGCCCGTAATCACGGTCTGCCGCTGGAGGCTCTGCGCTACGACGTCACCCCGCCCGGACTGCACTACGTTCTCGTCCACTACGACATCCCCGCCGCCCGTTCCGAGAACTGGCGGCTCGTCGTGAACGGCCGGGTGCGGACACCGCTGACCCTGGACATGGAGACGCTGCGCTCCTTCCCGGCGGTCACCCACCGCGTGACCATGGAGTGCGCGGGCAACGGCCGGGCCCGGCTTGTACCCCGGCCCGTCAGCCAGCCGTGGCTGGTGGAGGCGGTCGGGACCGCCGAGTGGACCGGGGTGCCACTGCGCCTGCTGCTCGCCGAGGCCGGGGTGGAACCGGACGCCGTCGAGGCCGTCTTCGGCGGAGCCGACCACGGTATCGAGCGCGGCGTCGAGCAGGACTACCGGCGGAGTCTGCCGCTGGCGGTGGCCAGGGGCAGCGATCCGGAAGTGCTGGTGGCGTACGGCATGAATGGACGACCCCTGCCGCCGCAGCACGGCCATCCGCTGCGACTGGTGGTTCCCGGCTGGTACGGCATGGCGCACGTGAAGTGGCTCCGCGAGATCACCCTCACCGACGCCCCGTTCACCGGCTTCCAGCAGGCGGTGGCCTACCGCTACCGGCAGGAGGCCGAAGACCCGGGCGAGCCGGTCACCCGGATCGCGCCGCGGGCTCTCATGGTCCCGCCGGGATTCCCTGACTTCATGTCCAGGGTCCGCGTCGTTCGGCCCGGTCAGGTGCGGCTGGAGGGCCGGGCGTGGTCCGGGTACGCGCCGGTCGCGAAGGTCGAGGCGAGTACGGACGGCGGCCAGACCTGGAGTGAGGCCGAGCTTGCCCCGCCGGACGAGAACACCTGGGCCTGGCGGCGGTGGCAGACGTCCTGGACGGCGACGCCGGGCAGCCACGTGCTCAGCGCCCGGACCACCGATGCGCAGGGCAACACCCAGCCCCTCGACCAGCCGTGGAACCGGGGTGGCTTCGGCAACAACCTCGTACAGCAGATCTCTGTCGTCTGCCTGCGGAAATGACGCGCCGACGCGGCCTGTCCGTACGCCGGTGTCTCATCCCGTTCGGTCAAGGAATTCGGCGATGAGCGGTGCGATCTCGGGAAGTTTGTCCTCCAGGGCGAAGTGGCCGGTGTCGAAGACGTGCAGTTCGGCATCGGGCAGGTCGGTCAGATAGGCGTGGGCCCCGGCCTCGGGGAAGAACATGTCGTTGCTGCCCCAGAGAATCAGGGCCGGCGGGGTGTGCTCGCGCAGCCAGGCCTGCCATCGCGGGTAGAGCGCCAGGTTGCTGCGGTAGTCGAAGGCCAGGGCGACTTGGGCCTCCTTGCGGCCCGGCAGGTCGAGGAAGTGCTGGTCGAGGGTCCAGCCGTCGGGGGCGACGAGGTGCGGCTCGGCGGTGCCTCCCTCGTACTGGCCCCGGGTGGCCGGCAGGGTCAGGAGGTCGCGGACGGTCTTCTCCGCGCCGGGATCCCGCGGACGCAGCGCGATGAAGCCGCGGGCGGCGTCGGAGAGGCCCTCTGCGTACGCGTTGCCGTTCTGCACGACCAGGCCGGCGATCCATTCGGGGTGGCGGGTCGCAAGCCGGAAGCCGACGGGAGCGCCGAAGTCGAAGACGTACACCACGAATCGGGTGAGTCCGAGCTGCTGGACGAAGCCTTCGGTGATGTCGGCGAGCCGGTCGAAGGTGTACGTGAAGTCCTCCGGAGCCTCGGTGTGTCCGAAACCGGGGTAGTCCGGGGCGATCAGCCGGTAGTGCGCACCCAGTACGTCCATCAGGCGGCGGAACTGGTGCGAGGCGGAGGGGAAGCCGTGCAGGAGTAACAGGACCGGCGCGTCCGGGCGTTGTGGGACCGACTCGCGGTAGAAGACCCGGGTCCCCTCGACATCGACGTGGCGGTGAAGTGTGCGCGGGACGGACGGAATCGTCATGTCACATGCCTCCGTGGCGAGTTGATGCATTAGTTCTACGGGGTGGCAAGCTAATGCGTCAACAGCTCTATGTAGCATTAGCCGCATGAGTGATACCGGACCGCTGACCGGCGAGCCCCTCGCCCTCGATCTCGTCAACACCCGCCCCCAGGAGGCCGACTTGCTGGGTACGCCCGCCCAGCTGCGGGCGTGGATCGACCTCCAGGGCGACCGGCTCGCGGAGGTTCAGTGTGCCGCCGGCGAAGCCGGACCGGCCGACCAGGACGCCGTACGAGCCGTCCGCGCCGTACGCGAGCACACCGCGGCCGCCATCCGCGGGCACCTGCTGGGGCAACCGCCGCCCGAGGCCGCGCTCCGCGCGCTCAATGACGCGCAGCGTGCGGCGCCGGCCGTACGCGAACTGGGATGGCAGGACGGTGTCTTCACCGCCGCGTCCCGCCGCACCGGGCCGCTCGCCGTACGGCTGGCCGCCCTGCTCGCGGAGGCCGCCACCGACCTCCTCGCCGGCCCGGCGATGGACCGGGTGCGGGCGTGCGAAGCCGAAGACTGCGTCTTGCTGTTCCTGCCCGCCCACCCCCGCCGCCGCTGGTGCTCCCCCACACGCTGCGGCAATCGGGCGCGCGTCGCCCGCTACTACCAGCGGCACAAGCCCGCGTGAGCGAAGCACCGCCGTACAGCAGGCCTCCGCGGGCGCGGCCGGGATGCGGCCCGCCGCCGGGCGCCCGACCATTGAAGCCGGAGCGCCGCAGGGCACCGCACCGCTGAAGTGGACGGACGTGTCAATGGACGACCTGGACCTGGACCGCGACCGCGACCGCAACCTCGACCTCGACCTCGACTACGGCACCACCGCGGGTGTCGCCCCAGACCCCGCCCGCACCGGCTTGGCAGAGGCCGCCAGACAGGCCCTGACCTCGACCGGAGTGCATCTGATGCCGCCGGACGCCGTGACAGCTTGTACGGGAACGGACCAGCATGCCTGGGAGCGCTTCCGCGCACATTGGGAAAACCTGTCACCCGACAGATACGCGGCCGAAAGCGGCACATGCCGACTTCGTCGGTACGGGCACTTCTCCCTCGCGGCGGCCACGGGGGAACTGACCCTGCTGCCGCACATCCCGTTCGTACAGCCGCAGGACACCAATCCGCTCTACGTCCAGGTCGACCGCTACTTCGACCCGCTGACCGATGCCTTCGCGGCCGATCCCGTTCTGCGGTCCCTGATCAGGCTGCTGGGCGGCCTCGCGGCCTGCCTGGACCAGACGGGCGAATGGAGCGTGAAGGTACATCCCTTCCGTGTCATCGCCTCGGCCGACGGGCAGGGCGAGCCGACCCCCGAAGGGCTTCACCGGGACGGCGTCACACTCGTCTCCTCGCTCCTGGTCGGCCGGCGCAACGCCGACGGCGGCGAGAGCTCGGTGTTCGACCCGGACGGCAAGCAAGTGCTGGCGACGACGCTCAGCGAGCCGGGAACGCTGCTCCTCGGTGACGACCGCCGCACCCTGCACCAGGTATCGCCGATCCGACCGCTCGACCCCGGCCGGCCCGCGTATCGCGACGTCCTGGTCACGACCCTCACGCCCCGCTGAGCGAGGCACGCTCCCAGCGGCGCGGGCCTACCGCGCTGCGGCAGTCGCCGCGATGAGCTCGTCCACGACAGCGGCGGGCCCGGCCCCCGTGGCGGCCACGGCCCGCTGGCGCTGCGCGCCGCAGCCCCGGGCGGTCAGGCGCCGCAGGAACGCCGCCGCCTCGCCCATCTCCCCGTACTCCTCCAGAACGGGACTCACGTACTCGACGAGACGCTCCGCCTGCACCGAAGCCGGCAGGATCCGTCCGCTCAACGCGTCGACACCCTTGCCGGACCAGCCGTCCCGTGCCGCGCGCCAGTACGCGGCGCGCAGCAGTTCACCGGACGTACGAGGGCCTGGGTCGCCGCGTACGACCTTCGCCTCAGCCGTCACCACGAGCGCCCTGATGAGCGCCGTGAGAGCCACGGTGTCGTCGATGTCCGGCAGGACATCCATGGTGCGGATCTCCAGCGTCGGCAGTCGCGGGTTCGGCCGGACGTCCCAGAACGGCATGCCGGCTTCCAGCATGGCCTCCGAGTCGGCCATCGCCTCGGCGATCCGCTGGTGCTCTTCCAGCGACTCGGCGTACGGCGGCGGCCCCAGGCACGGGAACCCGCTCCTCATCACGGCACGCCAGCTCGCGTATCCGGTGTCGCGTCCCGTGTGGAAGGGCGAGTTGGCGCTCATCGCCACGAGGAGCGGCAGCCACGGCCTGAGGTGATTGGTGACCAGCACGGCGACTTCCCGGTCGGGCAGATGCACATGGGCGTGGAAGGCGCAGATGGCGAAGTCGTCGAGCAAGGCACGGTACTGGTCCGCGCCCGCCCGGTATCTCGGGTGGTCACCGATGTCGGCCGGTACTCCGCCTCCCATGACCGGGGTGCCGGACGCGCACAGGCGCAGGCCCTCCTCGCGGGCGGCCGCGACGGCCGCGGCGCGTACCCGCGTCAGTTCCTTGCGCAGCTCCTCGGGGCCCGAGCACGGGGGTGTCTTGCCCTCGATCTGGTACTGGGTGAATTCACCCGAGACCAGATCGCCCAGGACCGCGGAGGCCCGCGCCACGACGCGGGCACCCGCAGGCTGAACCTGACGCGTCCGGGGGTGGATGAGAAAGTACTCCTCCTCCACCCCCACCGTGGGCACCTGAGTGCCGGTTCGGCTTCCGGTTCCGGTTCCGGTTCCGGTTCCGGTCTCCGGGCTGTCGGCTCCCTGGTCATGAGTGTTCACGGCAACAGCATCACGCGGTTGGTCCGCGTGCGCACATCAGCGCTGTCGCGCGCGGTGGAGGTCGCGTATCAAGGCGATCTCGGCTCCGTGGTGCAGTAGTTCCTGGTTGACCCACCAGACAATGTCGATGAAGGGGTCGTCAGCGGTGGTGAATCTGCCGATCCGAACCCTGCCACAGGCAGCAGGACGCCCGCGTTTCAATTTTTCCGGCGGCGACGACCGGCTGGCCGGTCCCGGCGACGTGACCGGCCGGTGGCCTCTCGCACGCCTGAGGGCGCGGGGGCAGCCACCGGCCGGTGCCATACGCAGGGGCGGGCTACTTCGGGGGGTAAATGTCCCCGCCGCCCATGCTGCTTGCCTGCTCGCTCTGTTCCTTGAGGCGGCGGGCCTTGTCCTTGAGCCGCTTGCGCTGCTCCGGGTCAGCGGCACGTTCCGCGGCCTGGTCCACCTCCTGCGCCATCTGGCGCAACTGCTGGGCACGACCGCCGGACTCACCTGCAGCGCTCATGATCACTCCTCGGGTGACTGGAAAGAGCGGGCCGGACCAGCGAAACAGCGTCGGCGCATCCGCGCACTCCGAACGGTCACCCACCGCTATCCCCGCAGGCCAGAGCCTCCGGGTGCCAGGGGCGGCGGGCCCGCCTACGGTGGTGTACGTGCGCCTCCTGCTGACGTCCGACACTCATCTGCCCATACGCGCAAGGGAACTGCCCGCCGAACTCCTCGCGCAGGCACAGGAGGCCGATGTCGTGATACATGCCGGCGACTGGGTGGACGTGGCCGCCCTGGATCTGCTCGACGCGCACTCACGGCGCCTCATCGGGGTGTACGGCAACAACGACGGTCCGGAGCTGCGCGCCCGGCTGCCCGAAGTGGCGCGGGCGGAGCTCGGGGGGCTGCGCTTCGGCGTCGTACACGAAACCGGAGCCGCTCAGGGGCGGGAGCGCCGGTGCTCGGAGCGCTTTGGGGACCTGGATGTTCTGGTGTTCGGGCACAGTCACATTCCGTGGGACAGCACAGCCCCGGGCGGGCTGCGGTTGCTGAATCCGGGCTCGCCGACCGACCGGCGGCGACAGCCCTACTGCACCTACATGACCGCCGTCGCGGAGGACGGGCGGCTGAGCGAAGTACGCCTGCACCGCCTCCCGCCGCGCCGCTGACAGCGTGGCGCTCGCAGGTGCGGGTGCTTTCTGTCGCTATGTTCCATGCGGACAGTCGGAGGCGGGCTCCCCCACTCCTCCGCGAAGCCGCACCGGACGAGAGACGCGATGAGACTTCGTGCCACTGCCAGCCGGCGACTGGCCTTCCTGCTGACACTGGTCGCAGGGCTGGCCGTAACCCAGGCCCCCGAACCCGCGGCGTACGATCACGCGCTGTACGATCACGCGCTGTACGATCACGCGGCGTCAAGTAACACAGTGTCAGGTGACATGACGTCAGATCATGCGGCGCCGTGCCCGGCATCCGTGCCCTACCGCTCGGGTGCCTCCGGCTATCACACCTTCCGCATCCCGGCCGCCCTCCAGGTACCCGGCGGTGCGCTGCTCGCGTTCGCCGAGGGCCGGCGCGATTCCGCCGCGGACAACGGTGACATCGACCTGGTCCTGCGGCGCTCCCTCGACGGCGGATGCACCTGGCAGCCACTGCAGTTGGTCGCCGACGCCGGGAAGGACACGGTGGGCAACCCCGTGCCGGTGATCGATCCCCGCAGCGGAGACATCGTGCTGGTGACATGCCGGACCCTCGGCGGCGCCACGAAGCGGCAGGTGACGTCCGGCAGAGCCGCCGCCTCGGTCCGCCGGGTGTACGTCCAGCGAAGTGCCGACGGCGGCAGGACGTGGTCCCCACAGCGGGACATCACCGAGTCGGTCAAGCCCTCCGACTGGCGCTGGTACGCCGTCGGTCCCGGCCACGGGGCCGCCCTGCGGCACGGTCGTGACCGGGGCCGGCTGCTGGTGCCCGCGAACCACAGTGCGGGCACGACCGGACGCAGCGGCGGGCACTCCCTCTACAGCGACGACGGCGGACACACCTGGCACGTCGGGTACGTGAGCAGGTCGGCCGGCGGTCCTCTCGCGCTCAACGAGAGCACGCTGGCCGAGCTCCCGGACGGCACGGTCTACATCAACGCCCGTGACCACGACCGTATTGCCGAGGGCACTCGCGCGGACGCCTACAGCGACGACGGCGGTCTGACCCTGGCCGTCCCCTTCCGACCGCAGCCCCAGCTGACGGGTCCGACGGTCCAGGGCAGCGTCCTTCAGGTCTCCGGTCGGCCGTGGCGGCGGCCGCTGCTGTACTCCGGCCCGTCGGACCCCGGCAAACGGCTCCGGATGCAGGTGCGTGCCAGCGACGACGGCGGGCGTTCGTGGCGGCCGGCCCGGTCCGTGTCGGACGAGCCGGCGGGCTATTCGGACCTGGTGCAGACGAGCACGGCCACGGTGGGCCTGCTCTACGAGACGGGGCCGACGACGTATCACGACACCATCCGCTTCACACGGCTGCCCCTCCGCACCTTGTCATTCGAGTGGTGAAAGCGACGCGAAGAGCACGCCGCTCATGCGTGTGACAGCGCGAAGGAAACCAGGAAGCCGCTGACAGTGATCAGGCCGATCGCCAGATGGGCGTCCTCGAACGCCTCCGGAATCATGGTGTCGGCGATCATCGCGAGAATCGCACCGGCCGCCACTGCCGTCACCGCCGCCACCACCGCGGTCGGCAGCCCGCCGACCACGGCGTAGCCGACCACCGCCGAAGCCGTGCTCGCGGCAGCGATCGCGCCCCAGATTCCGAAGACGTACTTCTTGCTGCGGCCGGCCCGCCGCATGCCGGCGGAGCTCGAAAGGCCCTCGGGCACGTTGCTGATGAACACCGCTACCACGGTCACCATGCTCACCGCCCCGCCGTCGACAAGGCTGACGCCGATCACCGCCGATTCGGGTACGCCGTCCAGCAGGGCGCCCAGCGCCAACGCCAGCCCGGAGCCCGCCTGCTGAGCCTCCGACGGCTGCGACTGCCGGTGACCGGAACGCTTGCGGTGCCGGGCCCCGCGGCGCGCCAGCCATACGTTGCCCGCCGTGTACGCCACGGCCCCGCCCACGGTCCCGATGGCTGCCGGAGCCAGCCCGGCCTGGTCGTACGCCTCCTCGACCAGTTCGAAGGACACCGCTGACAGCAGCACTCCCGCGCCGAACGCCATCACCGACGCCACCACCCACTGCGGGATCCGTACCCCGTACCCCAGCACCGCCCCGAGCAGCAGGGCCGACCCGGCCACCAGCCCCCACATCCCTGCCAGCACGACTTGATCCATGGCCCCCATGTACCCCGGAACGGCACATGAACAGCCGGAATGCGCCGCCGCGCACACCAACGGGCCCCGCCGGGCCCCGCCGGCCCTCTGTCAGGTGGCGCTGCGTTCGCTCGCGTCCCGCAGGCCGCGTTCGACGGCACGGTTGTGGGCGTCGTCCGGCCTGCCTGCCTGCGTCCCCGGCCGGCCGGCCAGCAGCAGGTCCCGCCATCGCTCGGCGCTCCAGTCCGCCGGGCTCGTGCTCTCGATGAAGTCCTCGACGAGGGCGAGGAAGCGCACGGGGCGGGTGTGGAACGGGAAATGGCCCACACCTTCGAAGATCTCCAGGCGGCTCCCCGGCATCGCCGCGTGCGCGCGGTGCGCGTGCCGCTCGGGGACGACGCTGTCGCGTCCGCCCCACATGAGCATGGTGGGCATCCCCTGCGCCAGGTAGCACCGGTCGAGCATCGTGACGACCTGGCCCCGCCAGTCGACAACCGCCCGCAGCGTCCTGATGAACGCGCTGCGCGAAGTCGCGTCGGGCAACGCGTCGACGAGGTCGAGCAGTTCCGTCGCGTCCTGGCCGAGATCGGTGTCGAGCAGCCTCAACAGCCTGACGAAGACACGCGTCTGCCACCGCATACCGGGGAGCAGCAGGGCCGAGAGCATCAGGTCGGCTCCGGGCAGGGAGACCGCCCGCAGGACCGGGTTGACCTCCGCTCCCACTCCGCCCGTACTGACCAGCACCAGGCGTTCGGTCCGTTCGGGGAACTGATACGCGAACTGCATGGCCACACCGCCGCCGAACGAGTGGCCGATCAGGGTCGCCCGCTCGATGCCCAGCGCCCCGAGCAGGTCGCGCACTCCGTTCGCGTAGGCGGCCACCGAGTAGTCGGCGCGCGGCTTGTCCGACTGTCCGTGGCCGAGCAGATCGGGGGCGATCACTGTGTAGCGGCGGGCCAGGCCCGGCATGAGGTCGGCCCAGGTGGCGGAGGAGTCGCCGATGCCGTGGATGAGTACGACGGCCGGCCCTTCCCCCGCGATCCGGTACGCGCGCCGGTATCCGTGCACGACGCGATAGTGCAGCTCGGCGTCCCCGTCCCCCACGGGGCGCAGCCGGCTATCGCCCGGCAGTCGTCGGCCGGGATGGTCAACCACGGTCGCACCTCCCGAGTTGGGCCTCCGGCCGGTCATGCGGGCGAAGCGGCCGATCGGCGTATCCGTCCGTACTTCCGAGCCTAGGCCTGCCGCGGCACACAGGGTTTCCGTCGCGTTTCACTCCGGATACGCCGCCCTGGGCCCCGCGGCAGTACGCTCCTGGCCTCGCCCGTCCGCATCTGATCTGATACGGGGCACGACACGGCTTCGCCCGATGGCATCAGACGGTCCTGACGCGCAGACTTGACGGCATGTCGGGCAAGCGAAGCGCGGGTCTCCTCCTGTTCCGGACGTCGGACGACGGGGCCGAGGTGCTCATCGGTCACATGGGCGGTCCATTCTGGACCGGGCGCGACACCGCGGCCTGGTCGATCCCCAAAGGTGAGTACGAGCCGGACGAGACGCCGGAGGCGGCTGCCCGCCGGGAGTTCACGGAGGAGCTCGGCCTGCCGGTGCCTGACGGAGAGCTCATTGCCCTCGGCGAGTCCCGTCAGGCGAGCGGAAAGATCGTCACGGTCTGGGCACTGGAGGCGGATCTCGACCCTGCTCTGGCGGATTTCGGGACGTTCACCATGGAGTGGCCGAGAGGCTCCGGTGTGCGGCAGGAGTTCCCGGAGATCGACCAGGTCGAATGGTGCGGGCCGGCGAGCGCCCGTACCCGGCTCGTGTCGGGCCAGCGCGTTTTCCTCGACCGGCTCGCCCGGCACTTGGAGGACCGGCAGGGGTAATTCCCGCCTCTGGACAAAGTTGTCGCGGCGGCCGCGCTGCCGACCGTCACCAGCAGCATGGCTTTGCCCGCCGCCCCTACGGTTGCCGTACGGGAGCAGCGGTTCGCCCCGCTACCTCACCGCCGACGGGATGCCTTCACCGTACGATCCGGACGGCGCCCCGGCCGGGCGTCGATGCACGTGGACGGCTCACCCAACGACCGGAACCTGCTCCGCATTCCAGCTTTGCCTGCCTCACGCATGCGCGAGGCGCCGGCGATCCGGTGGCAGCTTTCGGGACCGCCACGGGCCCCGGATCAGCGCCGGGACAACGGACGACGAACTGTTCGCCGCCTTCCGGGAGATGCTGTCGCCGCCGTACGACGCGCATGTCACCCTCCTCGCCGTCGACGCCGGGACTCTCGCCCAGGTCCGGCCCGGCACCGTCATCCCCGACCCGGCGCCGGCGGCCCGGATCAAGACGTACATCCAGGAGCGCGACGTGGGGCGGCCGGGTCGGGTACGCCGACCTGCCCGGTGACCAAGGCTGCCTGCGGATCGATGGCGGCGGATCCGACAGGCTGGGGCAGCAGCGACTCGCCGCGCGTCTCACCGGCCGCCCCTACTTCGCCGGTGCCCCGGTACACGGGACCGGTCACGGTACTGACCAGTGGCACGACGTTCACTGCGGGAGAGACCTTCACGCAGGCCCTCATCGAGCGTCCGGGGCGGACCGTACGGACCGGGGAACCCACGCAGGGGGTCTTCTCAGACGTACTGGAACGCCGCTTTCGGCAGGAGATCCGCGAGGGGGCCGGAAGTGATTCGCACCACAGGGGCGCGAGGCTGCGGAGGTGGGCAGAGAGTCCCTACGCCGGGCCGGGGCCCTACGCCGTACAGGCCTCAAAATCGCGGCCCCGGCGTGGTGACGGGCCTCTGCCGCGGCATACAGACCCAGCGGAACGTCCCTGACCGGGCGGCACTGGGGCAAGGCCGGGGAGGTAGAAAGGACCACTTCGGCCGGGCCGCCGATCGGATGTGGTTTACCGTGGCAAGGGAAGAGCCGTCGCCTACGCCGCCGACAGCCTGGTTGCCCGTATCCACGAGGCCGGAGACGGTCCCTGGCAGAAGACCCAGAAGGCAAGGTCACACTGCCGCTCAGCCCGCTCGCTCAGCTCCGCCGGCCCGGCCGACCGAATCCCCACTTTCTCCCGGCCATCGGCGGCCCCAGACCGATGGTGCGGCGCGAAATCCGCGAATACCTGGCGCCGCGAGCCTCCACCGCGCGCCTGTGGCCCCCGTCCGGCCGTCGGCGATGCCGCTGAGCCTCGTCGCCCGACCGGGGGCGCATCCCCGGGATTCCCCCTTACGCCCGCCCTCTCCCCCGGCCTCCACCAAAAGGACTCCTCTCTATGCCAGTGCAGACTTCGGTACGCCCCCCGGCCTCGGCCTCGGCCTCGGCCTCGCAGAAATCCGGCAGCGACTTCGCGAAGCTGTCCAAGAAGATCACCGCGGCCGGGCTGATGGGCCGCCGCCCCGGCTATTACACGGCTCGTATCGCCGCGGTTACCGCGCTCTACGCCGGCGGCTGGATCGCCTTCGTACTCGTCGGCGACAGCTGGTGGACGCTGGCGGTCGCCGGTTTCCTCGCCCTGGCCTTCGGCCAGGTCGCACTGGTGACGCACGACACGGCCCACCGTCAGGTGTTCCGGCTGCGCAAGGCCAGCGAGCGCTCCGGCCGCCTCGCCGGGAACATCGGCATCGGCATGGGCTACGGATGGTGGCAGGACAAGCACACCCGCCACCACGCCAACCCCAACCACGCGGAGCTCGACCCGGACGTCCTCCCCGACGTGCTGGTCTGGTCCCAGGACCAGGCGCGCGCGGCCAAGGGGCTGCCCCGGCTGCTGGGCCGCTCGCAGGCCTTCCTGTTCTTCCCGCTGCTCACGCTGGAAGGCTTCAACCTGCATGTGGCGGGCGTACGAGCGCTGGCCAACCGCACGCTCAAGAACCGCACCCTCGAAGGCACGCTGCTCTTCGGCCACTTCGCCGTCTACCTGACCGCGCTGTTCCTGGTGCTGCCGCCCGGCATGGCGATCGCCTTCCTGGCTGTCCACCAGTGCCTGTTCGGCGTCTACCTCGGATCCATCTTCGCCCCGAACCACAAGGGCATGCCGATCCTGACCGGCGACGACCGTCCCGACTTCCTGCGCCGCCAGGTGCTCACTTCCCGCAATGTGCGCGGCGGCTGGTTCACCGACATCATGCTCGGCGGGCTGAACTACCAGATCGAGCATCACCTGTTCCCCAGCATGCCCACCCCGCACCTGCGGCGGGCTCAGGTCATCGTCCGGGACTACTGCCGGGATCTCGGCATCAGCTACCTGGAGACCAGCCTGATCACCTCGTACCGCCAGGCGCTCACCAGCCTCCACCAGGCAGGAGCCCCGATCCGCGAGGCCCGTGCGGCCGCCGCCCTGTCCAAGGCCTAGGGGTATTGACCCGCAGGGTTATTGACTCGGCTGATGGGTGGCTTGCCTACGAGCGCGGTGTGGCAGCGGTGGTGGATGCAGTGTGCAGGGAGTCTGCCAGGGCCTGGGACCGTTGGCCGTTGCTAATGCAGGACCGTAGGCAGGCCCAAGAACGCGGCCGCGCGGGTGAGGAAGCCCGCGCAGGTCGCGACCTTCTCGTCGGGGTGGATCTCGCTGTCCGCAAGGCGGGAGTGGTCTCGACCGCACTATGGAGGCCGGGCCGAGCTAGCGGTCCTGCCGCAGCCGGCACACCCGGGCCTCAATGTCAGGCCTGGTTCGGTGCGGTGTCGTGTGGGGCCTGCTGGAGCGGTCGTGCAGGCCGGCTTCGCCCTCTGTGTGTCAGGGGCGGACCCACTTGTGGGCCGTGTGGGCGGTTAATGCACCGCCGGCGTTCCGGTCTGGAACATGAAGGCGATCGCGTCGATCACCTTCCGGTGGTCCGGCCAGTCGCCTTCTACCCGCTGGCTACCTCGGAACTCACCGCAGTATTGACCGCTCGGTGGGCGCGAGCCGTAGCCGTTGTGGGGTCCTGGTCCACCGTTGCGAGAGGGTCGGCAGCACCTCCGCGCGCCAGCGTTCTGAATGCTGCAAGCGATTCAGGTGATCGTCGATGTGGCTTTCGTCGGTGAAACGTGCGAACCACACGAACACCTCCTCGTTCATCCGTACCGGTAGCGCCGGGAAGGTGTTCGGGGCGTGTTCCGACTGTAGGTACGCCAATGGCTCGCCGCCGGTCTCGGCCAGTACGGGCCGCACCTGCCGTTCAAAGAACTCGACGAATGCAGTGTCGAACGGGCCGTGGCCGTACCAGATCGTGGCGAGGACCAGCGACGGCGGCAATGCCGCCGGCTCGCCGGGGACTTGTCGGGCGCCGACCGGCACTGGGAACCCTCCACGTGCCGAGGCCGGCCGCAGCAGCAGTACGTCATCAGAGTCGATCATCGTCGCGTTCGCCTTGTCGCGGTGCGCCTGCCAGACCGGCCCGCCGTAGAAGCTCTCCAGCGCCTTGGCACGGCGCGGCATGTCGTCGAAGCCGCGGAGCCAGACGAACCGGTCGGGGTCGTCCAGGTCGCGGAATTGCCCCAGGACGGTCATGCCCACTGCCTCTTGGGGCTCGACGAACTCCCGGTCGAACAGATCGATCAGTACGTCTCGCTGTCCTGGGTGCAGCGTGTACTGCCGCAGTTCGACGACCGGACACCATAAAGCCTTCATCAGCCTTACTCCTCGTTCAGTTGCTGAAACAGTCTCTGTTACAACAAGCGATATGGCGACGGTCCGACTACCGGCCTGTCGGCTAGTGCACCAGCGTCTCGCGAAGTACATCGGCGATCGACGTGTCCGCCAACTCACATCGCATGACCTGCTCGACCCGACCGTAGATTCCGCTCAGGGCGGGGCGGATGCCTCGGCCGACCGGACACTCCAGATTGGGCTCGGTGTGGTGCATGCCGAACGATGGCTGCGCACCGACGGCGTCGTACACCTCAAGCAGGGTGATCCCCTCCGGCCCACGGGCCAGGCTCCAGCCCGCACCAGCGCCGTGGCGGACCTCCACCAGGCCGGCCCGCCGCAGGTCACCGAGGCTGCGCCGGATGATCACGGGGTTGGTGTTGACACTGGCTGCGACCTGCTCCGAAGTGAGAACTTCCTGGCCACGGCGTTGCGCCAACGCCAGCCAGGCCAACGCATGCGTCGCAATGGTCAATCGACTGTTCGCCGCCACCATTTCCTCCTAGCTGCAACAGCTTCTGTTACAGCGTACCCGTAGTCAAGCCACATCAGTCGTCCAGAACTCGGCGCAGCACGACCCGCCTTGGTGGGCTAATGGCTGCCGGTGGATGCCCTCCGCTCAGACGTACAACTAGTCGCCGGCGGACAGGTCGCGCTCGCCGAACGCCTGGTGGTCGGCCCTCCCTGCTGGGGGAGGCGCGTCCACCGTCGCCGCCGAGAGCCCGGGCGAGCTGCCGAGGCACTGCGGCAAGGGCGGCACGAAGTCGCGGAGGAAATATAGGCGTTGACTTAGATCTCCAGCGCGGCGGCACGCACCCGCCGCACGCCCCGCAACTGAATTAGCTCAGAGATGCGAGCGTGAAGTGCCGCACCCGAAGTGGTCCGACGAGGTACTCGTCCTCGCCCGGCAGCACCACGGGCTCGTCACGCCAGTGCTCGCCGGCGTAGCCCACCAAATCCTGCTCGCTGCGCCAGCGACTGACGTACAGCAGCGAGTCAGGCGGCGCGAGCAGTACCTCGTGGTCCACCAGCCCTGGGTAGCGGCTGGGAAACTCGCGTACCGCAGAGACGATCATGTCGCGGAACGCCTCGAAACGTTCAGGACGTATGCGTGCCTCACTCACCCTGATGATCACGGTCATCAGGGTGTCACGCAACGCGGACGCGGCGCCACCTTTGTGTCCTGTGCTGCATCGAGCACGACTAGCGCGAGCTCAAGCACGGACTGGGCCTGGACCACTTCGAAGGCCGCACCCGGCGCGGAACCTGACGAAGCATTAGCAGGCCCTGGCGGTCGCCTCCGCCCACGTCTGCTCGAAGAGGGCCGGTATCGGCCCGTGCGGCACTACCGCCGTGTGGGCCGTGGACCGGTGTTCGGCGGCCACCGGTCCGAGCGTCCGCCCCTTGGCCGCCTCCAGCGGAAAGCGCGGGGCCTTGCGCTCCAGCCACGTGCCGGCCACGAAGAGAGCACGCCCCGCGCGGGACCGGTCGGCCCTGATGACCCGGCCGGAGGCTTCCAGCTCCGCACAGGCGGCCTTGAATCGCGCGGGCTTCCAGCCGGTCCACTCCTTGACGTGCCGGTCGGTCGGGTCGGGCAGCGCCAGCAGCATCAGGTGGTACGCCGCCGCGTCGGCGCTCAGCCCGTACGCCGCCGCACACGCCTCCACCAGATGGGGAACCGACCGGGACGGGTCCTGCTCCCAACCCGCGGCCCGTCCGGCGTCAGCCGCAAGGTGCTCGCCCAGTGCCCCGAACTCCTCCGACAGCAGCACCCGCAGGTCGGCGAGGGCCGGCAGCCCGGACGCCGTCGGCAGCCACTGCGAGGGCAGCACGGAATCGAGGTAGTCATCCAGCCGTTCCAGCACCGGGTCGCCGGCGCCGGTGAGCGCCGCCGGGTCGATGCGGACATTGCGCATGCGGTACGTCGGGTCCTCCTCCACGGCGACCGCCGGATGGTTGGTCAGCCCGATGGATTCGGGCGATTCCGGCGCCCCCATGAGGTAGTTGCTCTGCAACGAGAAGACCGTCAGCGGGCCGTGCCCCGCCGCCAGCTCGGCCCGCAGCCGTGCGATCGCCGCCCCGATCGCCGGTCTGAGCGGGTCCCCGGCGGGAGTGCGGTACGCCAGCCAGGCCGCGACGCGCACCGGGCCGAGCAGGTCCGGCTCGCCCGTGAGCGCCGGCAGGTCGCGGTCGAGCACAGCGGCCCCAGCCGCGATCCGGCCGGTCAGCGCGGGCAACCGGAGCGCCGGCCACCACAGGTCCTCGCCCTTGTCGCGCGGGTGGGCGTACTCGCCCTTGGGACGGGTGATCTCCTTCTGGGCGAGCGCCAGCAGATTCGCCGGTACGGCTTGCGGCTCGCCGAACCGCTCCAGCCACCAGGCGGCGGCCCGTTCGACGTCCGGACCCGCCGTCCACAGCAGTTCGGGGTCGTCGGGCAGCAGCCGGTCGTAGAGCTCGGCGACGTCCGCCGGGCTGAGGAGTTCAGTGAAGCCCTCCACCGCGGTGTCGGCCTCCGCCCGCCGGACCTTCCAGGGCCTGTCCGGCCAGGACATCATCGGGAACCTGGGGTTCGGCTCAGCCAGTTGGTGCGGCTCGCAGTCCAGCTGCGCGACGAGCAGGACAGTCGCGTCGGCCACGGTCAGCCCGAGCCGCGCGGCGAACGCGGCAGCGAGTTCCGGCCTGGCCGGGATGCCTCCGCGTTCCCGCCACAGCTGCGCATAGCGCGCGTACCAGGCGGCGGAGCGCTGTGGCTTGAGCACCTGGGCGTCGATCATCTTCGACCCGGCCGCCGCCAGCGGGCCGTCCTCGGGAAAGTCACCGCCGGGCGCGTACTCCAGGAGTGTCCGCTCGCCCTTGCGGCCCTCCAGGACGACGGCGGCGGAGGTCTCCGTCCGATACGCCCAGCCGTTGAACGCGCTCCTGCCCTCGGGGATCTCCGTACGGACGATGCGCCAGCGTCCCGCATGCTCCTCGCCGCCGCCGACGAAGGGGCACGCCGCGTACTCGGCGAACTCCTCGGCGTCCAGGGTGTTCCTGCGCCGGCCCCGGGGCACGGCGCCGAGAGCGTGCCTCGCGGTGAAGGCGTGGGCGGTCATGAACCTCCGGGACAGGTTCAAACCCAGCTGAATCTCAGTGGTACGGCTCTCCGGCTTCCCCTGCCACACCGGTTGGCCGGCGGCGGCCAGCGCTTCCAGCTCGGCGAAGATCCACGCGAAACCGGAAGGTGTCCGCGGGACTGCGGTCGCGGCTCCCCCGACCACACCCCTTCTACCGGCCCCGGCTTCGGCCTCAGCTTCGGCTCCAGCTCCGGCCTCCGGCTCGGGCGAGAGCCGCTTCACCAGCCGGTCGAGTCCCGCACGGCAGTTGACCGCAGTCTGAACCCTCTGGCGATGGGCCCATCGGAGCTCGTCCGCCCGCGCCTCGGGCAGCAGTGCCCTCAGCCGGTCGAGCACGGTCCTCTCGGACTGGTCCGAGGTTGCGATCCGCATGGTCGGCAGTTCCCTCACCAGCGTCTCGATCTCCACCCGGTCGAACACGTCCGGCAGTTCGGCCATCAGCATCCCCAGCAGGTCCACGGCGGCGAACTCGGCCGCCGCGGCCGAGTCCTTGAGGACGGCGTCCACCGCGCCCCCTGCGTGGACGAACCGCCCCAGCAGCAGCGCCAGCTCCCCCAGGCAGAGCCCGGCGCCCAGCCGCGCCCGCTCGTCCGCGAACCACTCCCGCAGCACCTCATGCCCAAGGTCGTTCGCGAAGAGCTCCGGCACCTCGCGCCAGCCCTTCAGTTCATGCGGCTGGTACCAGTTGTTGCCGCCGACGGTAAAGCCGCTCTCCATGTCCAGCACGGCCCGCATGAGCGACCGCAGTTCCCGCGCGAACCGCGGATCGGCTGTGAGGAAGCGCAGTTCGGGTCGGCGAGCGACCTTCAGGTTGCGCATGTGGGGGCTGCCCAGCCGCTTGGGCGGGTCGGCCAGCGGCACTCCCCGCTCCAGCAGCAGGTCCATCAGATCGAGCGGCACACAGAGGATGCCGTCCCGCCTCATGGGCTTGTACTGGATTTCCAGTGGCACGCCGTCTGCCGCCAGCCGGAGGGCGATCCGCTCGGCCACCTCGTGGATCACCTGGCTGGGCCCCTCGCGGTCGCGGAGCGACTCCAGGCACCGCTCCAACCACCGCGCCGTCTCCCCGACAGGCACAGCCGTCACACTCGGTACGTCGCCAAGAAGCCGGCTCAGCGCACCGCTGCGCTCCAGCAGCGTCTGCCACAGGCGGTGCCTGACTCTCCGGTCCGGGCAGATGTCCAGCACCTCCGCCCGCGCCAGGTCGGGCTGCCGGTCACAGAACAGGTCGAAGGCCCGGCCCTTCAGTACGTCCGTCCAGAAGGCGTCCTCGTGCAGGGAGGTCCGGCCGACCACCCCGGCCTCCTCGAGCAGCGTGGCCAGCTCCTCCTCCGGGTCCAGCCCGGCGGCCTTGGCGACTCTGCGCAGGTCGGTCGGCAGTTGCGGATAGACCCCACCCGTCCCGTGACCGGCCACGATCCGCCGCGCCAGCACATCCCGGAACGCCACGGCCTGCTCGACCGTCGCAGATCCCCGCACCGCGAGCTCCTTGGCCCGTGCCCGCAGCGCGGTGCCGGAGAGCGCGCCGGCGTCCGCGAAGGCCTGGTAGCGAGCGTTGAGCCATCCCTGGTCCATCGTGCGCGCCTGTTCCCGCTCGGCCTTGCGGGCCCGCCCGAAATACGCGGCGGCGTCCATGTAGTCGTACTGATGGGTGAGGTACTGCTCGGCTGCGGCGTCGAGGAAGACCGGCAGCAGAGCCGGAGCGGACTTCTCCAGCCACGTGAAGAACGCGTCGGTGTCCTTCTTGTACAGCCCGGCCCTCCGCAGCCGGAATGCCGCGTCGAGCACCATCTCCTCCTGCCCGGGGTGAGCGGCCAATGCCCGTTCAGGAAACGGAAGTTCCTCCTGCGCGTCCGCGATGCCCAACGCGAAGCCCTCTGCCCGCTCCCACTGGAAGAACGCCATCACGCGATCGCGATGAGGCGCCACGTCCTCACCCATGACCTGTACGACCCTGTGCTCTCGGAAGGGCTGTGGACGTAGGCCCGCGCAATCAGTCCGCCGTCCCCGGCATCCGCCTCCGCGTCGGCCGTCCCGAGTACGCCCCCGGCCTCCTCCAGCGCCTCCCGCCAGACCGGATCGCTCTCCGCGAGCTCCTGCGGAACCACCGCACCGGCGAGTGCCCACTTCCCGGCCCACTCCCGGCACTGCGCCTCGTGCGCCACCACCTGCCGCCGGAGCTCCCGCATCCACTCAAGTTCGGGCCGCCCAGCCACCTTCTTGGGCACCTGCTTGAGCTTCCCGCCGCGCGGGTTCCGGAAGAACCATTCCAGCTTGTCGTCCAGCCCCGCCGAATACCCCTCGACCTCAACGCTCCACACAGAAACCGCCCCCGTTTCGATCACGCATTCACTGTAGGGGCGGCCACTGACAACGCCGGAAAAAAGCCCTACAGCCCGCCCCACTGGGGGCGCGCCCCGTCGAGCGCGCGGCGGTAGGCGGCGTAGCCGTCCTCGTACACCGCGCGTGACTCCTGTCGCGGCTCCACGGTCCGGAACAACTGCGGTTTCTGCTCCGGCGCTTCGCCCAGGAAGCGGCGCGCCACTCGCACCGCTCCAAGCGCCCCCACCTCGTTGTCGCGCGGGATACGGACCGGACGCCCCAGGATGTCGGCGAAGAGCTGCGCCCACGGGCCTGACCGGGTGCCGCCGCCGCATGCGGCGAGGGTGCCGGTGAGGCCGGCGGCCTCCAGGCAATGCCGGGCGGCGTAGCCGATGGCCTCGCACATGGCGCGTACCGCGTCGGCGCGTGTGTGAGCGAGCGTGAGCCCGTCGAGGCGGCCACGGGCGGCCGGGTCCACGAACGGGGCGCGCTCCCCCGCGCCGGAGAGGAACGGCAGCGCGGTGACGCCGTTCGCGCCCGGCGGGCTCTCCGCAAGCAGGCCGTCGAGGTCGGCCGTGGTACTGCCGGTCAGGGCGAGGAGCCATTCGAGGGCCGCTGTGCCGACCATCGCGGGCATCGCGCGCAGCCAGCGGTCGGTGTCCGGGGTGCACAGCCACATCCCGGCCGGTTCGGTGGAACCGTCCCTCCTGGCGCGGTCGGTGAGGACCTGGCAGGCGAGGGTGGTGCCGACGATCAGCAGTCCGTCGCCCACGTCGCGTACGCCGCTGCCTATCGCACAGGCCGGAAGGTCGTACGGTCCTGCGGTCAGCGGAAGTCCCATGGGAAGCCCCAGCAGTTCGGCGCCGTGGGCGTCGAGGCCCAGGACGGTTCCGGGTGCGGCGGGGGCCGGCAGCAGATGCGCCTGCTTCTCGATTCCGCAGGCCGCCAGCGCTTCGGGCGAGTACGTACGGCTCGCCGGATCGAGGAAGGGCAGGGTGGCGTCGGAGGCGTCCACGCTCACCTGGCCGGTGAGGCGCTGGGCAACGGCGTCGACGCAGTAGCCCGCGGTGACCGCGCGTCGCAGGGTCTGCGGCTCGTGCTCCTGGAGGTGGGCGAGGAGCGGGGCGTGGCAGCCGGGGAACATGCCGGATCCGGTCTGCTTGTACACCTCCTGGACCGTGCCGTTCTCCAGCCAGCGCTCGACCAGATCCGATGCCCGGCCGTCCATCCAGGAGATGGCCGGGCGCACGGCGCGGCCGTCGGCGTCGCGCAGCCACAGGCCGTCGCCCTGGCCGGTGAGGGCGAGCGCGGTGGGCGGTCCGGGCAGTGCGGCGGTGGTCTCCCGTACGACCTCGGCAACCGTACGGACGACGTCGTCGAGGTCCTGTTCGACGCGGCCGCCGGGCAACCGCGCCAGGCTGCTGCGGCGGGCGGCCGAGGCCAGTGGGGTCCCTTCGCTGTCGAAGGCGACGGCTTTGGTGACGGAGGTGCCGATGTCGACGCCGATGATCACGCTCATGGGCGCGCGGCCTCCTGAATCTCTGGGTTGGCCGGGTGCGCGAGCTTCTCGCCGCGTACGAAACGGCCCGCTTCGGCGGCGGTGATGGCGGCGGCGCGGTGCGCGGTCTGCTGGGTGGCGCCGGCCAGGTGCGGGGCGGTGACGACGTTCGGGGCATCGTGCAACGGCCAGTCGGCGGGCGGCGGTTCGATGTCGTAGACGTCGAGCGCGAGGGCGCCGAGGCGACCGCTCTTCAGCAGATCGGGCAGCGGAGCGTAGTCGAGGAGGCCGCCTCGGGCTGAGTTGATTAGCACGGCGCCCTTGGGCAGCAGTTCGAGCTTGGCCGCGTCGATGAGGTGGTGGGTCTCGGGGGTGAGGCGGGCGTGCAGGCTCACCACGCTGCTGCGGCGCAGGAGTTCGTCGAGTTCCACCGGTTCCACGCCGTCGGCGCGGGCGGCCGCCGGGTCGGTGTAGGGGTCGGCGACCAGGACGTGGGAGCCGAAGGCGCGCAGGACGCGGGCGACGATGCGGCCGATGGCGCCGTAGCCGACGAGGCCGACGGTGGCGCCGTCGAGTTCGATGCCGCCCTCGTCGTACGCGTAGAAGTCGCCGCGCCACTTTCCGCGCTTGAGTTCGGCGTCGGCCGTGGTGATGCGGCGCATGGCGGTGAGCATCAGGCCGATGGCGAACTCGGCCGCAGCGGGGGCGTTGCGGCCGGGCGCGAAGGAGACGGCGACGCCGTGGCGGGTGGCGGCGGCGAGGTCGACGTTGACCGGGCCGCCGCGGGAGACGGCGACCATGCGCAGGTCCGGGCAGGCCGTGAAGACCTTCTCGGTGAAGGGCGCCATCTGGGTCACGCAGATCTCGGCGCCGGCCGGCGCCAGGGCTTCGACGAGCTCTTCCTCCGTACCGCTCGCCTCGTGGACGTCGCCGACCGGGCCGAAGGGCTCGTGGGGCCAGGGCAGGGTGAGTTCGGTGATCCGGTGGTCGCTCCCGAGCTCCTCGCGCAGCGCGGCGCGGAGGAGGTCGGGGCGTACGAAATGATCGCCGGCGGCGAGGATGCGCATGGTGCGGGGGCCCTTCTTCGGGTCGCGGTGGCGATGCGCGTCAGCTTTTCCGCAGCGCCACTAACACTGGCGCTGATAGATTTAACATCATTGTTTTGAAGAATCAATGCACCCAGGGGAGAGATCGTCGATGGCGTCACGCCTGTTGCTCGTACGGCACGGAGAGACCGAATGGCACGCGGAGAACCGGTACGCCGGCATCTCCGACGTCGCGCTGACGGCAAAGGGGCTGCGACAGGCCGAAGAGCTCGCGAGCTGGGCCAAGCAGCGCGGCGTCGACGCGGTGGCGTGCTCGCCGGTCAGCCGCGCCCGGCTGACCGCCCGGCCGGCCGCCGAGGCACTCGGCGTGGAACCGGAGATCGTCGAGGCGCTGCGTGAGGTGGACTTCGGCTGGGGGGAAGGCCGCACCATCGCGGAGATGGCCGCCGAGGATCCCGAGGCCGTACGCCGCTTCCGTGAGGATGCCGAGCTCGGCGCGTTCCCCGGATCGGAGCCGCCGTCCGCGGCCGCCGCCCGCGCCTCGGACGCGCTGCGCGGCCTCGCGCGCGAGCACCCGGGCGGCACGGTCCTGGTGGTGGCGCACAACACGCTGCTGCGCATGGCGCTGTGCTCGATGCTCTCCATCCCGGTCGGCCGTTACCGGCTGGTGTTCCCCCGACTCGACAACGCGGCCGTGACCGAGATCGAGGTGACGGACGCCGGTACCGCTCTGCGCTCGCTCAACGTCCCCACCTGGGCACCTCTCCATGGTGGTACGCGAAACTTGGACGCATGACGACGACCGGCGCGGAAGCCCGCAGGCAGATGATCACCGAGCACGTGCTGCACCACGGGACGGCGAGTGGGGCCGAGCTCGCGGAGCTCACCCGCGTGAGCCTGATGACGGTGCACCGCGACTTGGACGAGCTGGCCAGGCGCGGCGTGCTGCGCCGGTTCCGGGGCGGGGTGTCCGCGCTGCCCTCGACGGTCTTCGAGTCGAATCTCGACTACCGGCTCGGCGTCAATACGGCCGAGAAGGAGGCCATCGCGAAGACGGCCGCCGACCTCGTCGAGCCGGGGATGTCGGTGATGCTGGACGACTCCACGACCGCGCTCGCGCTGGCTAGGCTGCTGGTGGACCAGGCGCCGCTGACGGTGGTGACCAACGCCCGGCGGGTCATCGACCTCTTCGTCGGCCACGAGGACATACGCCTCATTTCACTGGGCGGGGAGTACTCGCACACCCACGACTCCTTCCTGGGCGTCCCCTGCCTGGAGGCGATCGAGGCGCTCTCGGTGGACATGGTGCTGGTCTCCACCTCGGCGATGGACGCCCGGATGACGTACCACCAGGAGCAGGACGTGGTGCTGGTCAAGCGGGCGATGCTGGCCTCCGGCACACGCAAGGTGCTGCTGATGGACCGTACGAAGCTGGCCAGGACCGCACTGCACCGACTGGCGCCCGTCGCAGACTTCGATCACCTCGTGGTGGACGACGGGGTGAGCGGCGAGCTGCTGACCGCACTCAAGGAGCGCACGGATGTCCGAGTCGCGGTCGACGGCTGACAACAAGATTTCTTAAACTCTTGCGTGTTAATTTCACAGAGGTCATGATGCATTCCCGGTCGCGGCTGTTATGTCCGCGGGCCCATGGCACCTCACTGTGGAGGCACGAGCAATGAGCAGCACCGCCGCACCCGCCGCGCGCACGGGAGGAACGGTCTGGGATCGCATCGGGATCCCCAGGCCGCTCCTCTTCGGCTTCATCGGCGTCCTGATCTTCATGATCGGCGACGGCGTCGAGTCGGGCTTCATCGCCCCGTTCATCGAGGGCAACGGCGCCGGCAGCGAAGTCCGGGCGAGCTATGTGATCACGGCGTACGGCGTCACGGTCATGCTCGCCTCCTGGCTGTCGGGCGCCCTGTCCGAACTGTGGGGTCCCCGGCGGGTGATGCAGGTGGGCCTCGCCATCTGGATCGTCTTCGACATCCTCTTCCTCACGCTCGGCGCGGCCCAGGACAACTACACGCTGATGCTGGTCTTCTACGGCTTGCGCGGCTTCGGCTACCCGCTCTTCGCCTTCTCCTTCCTGGTGTGGGTCACCGCCACGGCCCCGGTCGCCCGTCTGGGCGCGGCCGTCGGCTGGTTCTACTTCGCCTTCACCGGCGGCCTGCCCACGCTCGGCTCGCTCACCGCGTCCGTCACCAACCCGCTCTTCGGCAGGTTCGGCACGCTCTGGGTCGCGCTGGCCCTGATCGCGATCGGTGGCGCCTTCTGTCTCCTCGGCGTACGCGAACGGACCGGGTATTCACGGCTCGCGCCGCCCGGAGTCAAGCCGGTGCAGTCACTGACCCGCAGCCTGTCCATCGCCTGGACCAACCCCAAGGTCGCCGTCGGCTGCGTGGTACGCGTCATCAACACCGCCCCGCAGTTCGGCCTCTGGGTGATCCTCCCCGCCTTCTTCACCGACGAGATGGGCTTCACCGACGGCGACTGGCTGCGCCTTCTCTCGATCATGTTCGCCACCAACATCTTCTTCAACCTGCTCTTCGGGCTGGTCAGCGACCGGATCGGCTGGCGCACCACCATCGGCTGGTTCGGAGCGGTCGGCTGCGCCCTGAGCGTCCTGGCCCTGTACTTCGTACCGAAGCTGATGACCGACAACTACTGGGTCGCGGTCGGCGTCGGCATGATCTACGGCGCCACGCTCGCCGGATTCGTACCGATCTCCGCGCTGATGCCGTCACTGGCCCCCGAGAACAAGGGCGGCGCGATGGCGCTGCTGAACCTCGGCGCGGGCGGCGCGGCCTTCGTGGGGCCGGCGATCGTCTCGCTCTTCCTCGGGCCGCTGGGCAGGGACGGCGTCGTACTGATCTTCGCCGGGCTGTACGTCGTCGCCGCCGTGCTCACTCTGTTCCTGAAGCTGCCGAGGGCTTCCGAGGAGGCGATCGTGCAGGGGAAGTCCCTTCAGGAAGCCGCTGTACCGGTCGCCGCCCGCGCCACCACCTGACCCCTACACCTCTGTACGCGCGTACACGAAAGGACCCGTCCCACCCATGAGCAGCACCGCCGACGCACCTCATTCCCCCGTCCCCGTCGTGGCCGGCATCGATGTGGCCACCGCCGCGGTGAGAGTGGTGTGCGCCGACGCCCGCGGACGGGTCCTCTCCGAGGGGCGGGCGCCGCTCCCCCAGCCGGTACGCGGCGCGGGGGGCCACAGCGAGCAGGACGCCCGGCTCTGGTGGCCCGCCACTGCCGCCGCCCTGCGGCAGGCCACGGCCGCGCTCCCCGGCGGCGGCCGGGAGGTGGTGGCGGTCGCCGTCTCCGCCACCTCCGGGACCCTGGTCCTCGCGAGTGCGGACGGGGAGCCCGTGGGTCCGGCCCTGATGTACGACGACCGGCGCGGCGCCGACACCAACGCGAAGGCACAGGAGCTGGGCGCGCGGCGGTGGCGGACGCTGGGCCTGACCGTCGGCCCGACGGCCGCGCTCGGCAAGCTCGTCTGGTACGCGAACCGGGCCCGCCCCGGTCAACTCGTCCTGCACACACCCGACTTGCTCGGTCGCGAACTGACAGGGCACCCGGTCCCCACGGACTGGAGCCACGCTCTGAAGACCGGCTACGACCCGCGCGCGGGCGAGTGGGCCACCGACGTCTTCGACGCCTTCGGTGTCCCCGCCGGCCTCCTGCCCTCCGTACAGGCTCCCGGCACAGAGGCCGGTACGGTCTCGGCCCGGTCGGCGGCCGAGACGGGCCTGCCCGCCGGCTGCCGGGTCCGCCTCGGCATGACGGACGGCTGCGCGGGCCAGATCGCCACCGGCGCCGTGGAGCCGGGACAGTTCGTCGGCGTACTGGGGACGACGTACGTCCTCAAGGGCGTCTCCCGCGCATTGGTCACCGACCCGGCCGGCGCCTTCTACAGCCACCGTCACCCCGACGGCTGGTGGCTGCCCGGTGGCGCCTCCAACACCGGCGGCGAGGCGCTGGCCGCGGTCGATCCGGCCGATCTGCCCCGACTGGACGCGGCGGCCGGCGCCCGCGGTCCGGCCTCCTGTCTGAACTACCCGCTGGGCCGCGAGGGCGAGCGGTTCCCGTTCGTCTCCGGCGACGCGCGCGGCTTCTGTGCCGGTACGCCGCAGGACGAGGCCGACCGGCACCGGGCGGCACTGGAGGGCGTCGCGTTCCTGGAACGCCTCGCCCTGGAGCGCGTCCAGGCGCTGGGCATCGAGGTGCGGGGCCCCCTGCACGCGGCGGGCGGCGGCAGCCGCAGCGACCTGTGGACCCGTATCCGCGCCACGGTCCTGGGCAGGCCGCTGCGCGTCGCCGAACGGGCGGAGACGGCGTTCGGCGCCGCCCTGCTCGCCGCGGCCGGCACCCTCCACCCCGGCCTTTCGGCGAGCGCGGCGGCGATGACGGCGGCGGGGCGCCTGGTCGAGCCGGTGGAGCGGGAGCGGGCGGCGCTGGACGAGTCGTACGAGCGATTCGTCGCGGAACTGCGCGCGCGGGGCTGGCTGGACGCGGGCTGAGGCGCAGCCACCCTCACCGTTTCGCGTAACGGACGAGGAGTACCCCGTTGCCGAAGGTACGGGTCTCCGCGAGCCGGAGATCTACCTTGGCGTCCGAAGCCGGGAACAGCCGTCTGCCTCCACCGATGATGACCGGATGGATGTAGAGGCGGTACTCGTCGATCAGGTCGTGGTGTATGAACGCCGCGGCGAGGTCCGCCCCGCCGAGCGCCAGATCTCCGCCCGGCTGCGCCTTGAGCGCCATGATCTCCTCGACGACGACGTCCCGCTTGATGGTGGTGTTCCAGTCGGCCGTCTCCAGGGTCCTGGAGAACACGATTTTGGGCATGTCCCGCCAGATACGGGCGAACTCGACCACGGGTGCGGTGCTTGAGGGGTCGGTGTCGGCGGTCGGCCAGAAGTCGGCCATGAGTTCGTACGTGACCCGCCCGCTCAGGAAAGCGCCCATCGGGCCGAGCTGCTCGTTGAAATGGCTGTGCAGCTCATCGTCGACCATGTGCCAGTCGATCTCGCGTTCCGGTCCCTCCATGAAGCCGTCGAGGGACACCGACATGCACAGAACGATCTTTCTCATCAAGGTCCTCGCCGACATCGTCATGGCCCGGGTTCCACCGGCCGGACGATACGCCGCCGCCGCACGCGAGCCACGCAGCCACACCTCACTGTCCGCCACCTCCCACGCTCGCAGATGCGGACCGCAAGAGGTGCGGGGACCCTGGAGGGGTGGGGGGCAACCAGCGAGGAGGCTGACCCATGTCCATGAAGGACAAGCTCAAGCAGATGTTGAAGGGCCACGAGTCCCAGGCCGGAAAGGGCATCGACAAGGCGGGTGACGCCGTCGACGACCGGACCCAGGGCAAGTACAGGAGTCAGGTCGACACAACCCAGGACAAGATGAGAGACGAGTTCGGCAGGGAGCAGGGCCCGGGCCAGGAGCGGCCGCCCCAGCCCTGACTGAGCGAAGTCCTGGTGAGGGCGGGACAACGGGAAAACTCCGCCCCGCCCTCACGCACCCGCGAACCACCGCGCGGGGCCGCCTGCTCAATCGCCGGGGCGCCGCGCGTCGGCGAGTCCGGCCGGCAGATGGACAACCACCAGAGTCAGGCCTGCGACAAGGAAATTCCTGGTGGCGGCGTCCAGGCCGTTCCAGTCGTCGGACTGCCACATGGCGAACCACTCGCCTCCGACGGCGATGAAACCCGCACCGAAGAGCAGCAGCACCATGAGCAGCCCGAGGGTTGCCACGCGCCTCGCCCGGCCGAACTCACCACCGCGCAGGGCGCGCGCCCACTGGGCGGTCGCGACGATGAGTACGAGCGCGGCCACGGTTTCCCACGCGATGATGGCGATGTACGCGATGTTGTGCACCGTGGGCGAATCGATGGACCGCCACATGAGGTCCTCGTCCTTGAAGGTGGTGTCCATCGCCAGGACGTGCCGTACGAATTCCTGGTTCGTGCCGAAGTCGGTGATGTTGCCGAAGGCGACCAGCGCCATGTAGAGCGCGACCGTGGCGACGAGCACAGTGGCGGCGGCGGCAAGAGGCTGCGTAGCGCGTAAGCGCGTGTTCCTGACTGTCATGTGAACCTCGTTGTCGGGTAGTTGGGCCCGGGGTCTGCCAATTGTGACCTGTCCACGTCATACTTTGCGGGCCGATCGGGCGGTCGGCGATCCCTGGCCGACCGAGGGGACCGGGCGCATGAGCGTGGACCGGCGTAGCTTTCTGACGGGAGCGGCGGCCGTCTCCGCGACCGCTCTGCTCGGGTTACCGAGAGCCGTCGCGGCCCCGCGGACCCTGTCCGTACAGGACTGGATGGCGGGCCTCGACGACTCCATGCCCCTACAGCGGCTGACCGTCCCCGGCACCCACGACTCGGGCGCGCGCGTCGGCGGCCCCTGGGTGGCGTGTCAGAACACCTCCGTCGCCGAGCAGCTGGCCGGCGGCATCCGCTTCCTGGACGTGCGGTGCCGGACCATCGGCGACTCCTTCGCCATCCACCACGGCGCGTACTACCAGAACCTGATGTTCGGCGACGTACTCGTCGCCTGCCAGGACTTCCTGCGGGCCCGCCCGTCGGAGACGGTCCTGATGCGCGTCAAGCAGGAGTACTCGCAGGCGGCCGACGCCGAGTTCCGCCGGATCTTCGACCTCTACCTCGACGGGAAGGGCTGACGGCCGCTCTTCCGGATCGACGCGGGCCTGCCGGCGCTGGGGCAGGCCAGGGGCAAGGTCGTCCTGCTCGCCGACAACGGCGGACTGCCCGGCGTCCGGTACGGGGAAACGGCGCTCTTCGACATCCAGGACGACTACATGGCCGAGCCGGGCGCCAAGTATCCCCAGATAGAGGCCCACTTCCGCAGGGCGGCCCAGCAGCCCGGCAAGCTGTTCCTCAACTACGTCAGCACGTCGGCGCTGCTGCCGCCCCGCTGGAACTCCGACCGGCTCAACCCCAGAGTGCACAGTTTCCTCAACGGCGCCGAGGCTGGCGGCTGGACAGGCCTCGGCGTAGTGCCGATGGACTTCCCCAACACCCGCGCCGGGCTGGTGGAGTCCCTGATCCGGCACAACGCCGGGCAGGGCATCGGGCGCCCGGCAGCGAAGTAGCCCGCGGCCGACGACGCGGCAGGCAGATCCCCCGCCACACGGGTGAGACAAGGCACCAGGTGCTGGACTGGGCGCGCGCGGACCGCTAAACCAGCGGCGATGACCATGCCCCTTCCGCGTGGTGGCACCGCGGCCACGTTCACTGATCCGAGCGCCACGCTGACGCGTGTCGCCAAGACCGCCCGGTTCGGAGCGTCACCATGCACCTGACCCGCAATGCGCCGCTCGGAGTGCCCGTACACCCTGAGCAGCTACACCGGCCGGCCGGCGGACGGCAGACAGTGGCGGCAGTCATGCTGGCCGGGGCGGCGCTGCTGTACAACGGCTGGCTTCTGGAGCTGTTGCTGCCGACAGGCCTGGATTACCGGCACTCCTACGTGAGCGAGCTCTTCGCAGCCGATCAGCCCTTCAGGGGGCTGTTCGGCGGGATGGAGATCGCATCCGCCTTACTCGTCATGGCCGGCGCGCTCCTGGCGCGCGATCCGGGGCGCGGCCCGGTGGTGCGTACGGGCTGGTGGGCGCTGTTCGGGTTCGGGACGTCGTCCCTGGCTGACGTCCTGTTGCCCATGGGATGCGCCCCCTCCCTGGAACCAACGTGCCAAGCCGTGCATCCCTGGCACACGGTCACGAGCGGGCTGGTCCACTTCTTCCTCTTCGCCTCCATGGTTCTGTTCTGCCTGGCAGTGGCATCAGAACCGGCCCGTTCACCGGTGATCCGGCGCTGGGGCCCACGACTGCTTACCGGCGCGCTGCTGTCCGCCGTCATCACCATCGGCCCCCTGATCGGCCACCCCGGCTGGCACGGTCTCCCGCAGCGGGCTCACGTGCTCCTGGTTGGACTGTGGTTCGCCCTCCTCGCCCGTGAACTCCTCACATCCGTAAGGCGAGGGCCATGGCCCGAGGACGCGGCGGCCGGGTCGGTGTCGGCGGCCAGGCCGCGGTAGCACCCCGGAGAACGGGAGGAAGCGGAGGAACCGCCGCGTGGCATCCGTACTCTCCGTGCTGTTCGCCGTGCTGACAGCGCTGGGCAACGCGACCGGCACGGTGCTGCAGAGGATCGCCGCACGACGCGTGCCCCCGGGTGACGCCTTCAGTTTCCGGCTGATTCCGCACCTGGTGCACAGCGCGGCGTGGCTCGGCGGGATCGCCGTCATCGTCGTCGCCGCCGCGTGCCAGGCTCTGGCCCTGACCCTGGGCTCGATGTCGCTCGTTCAGCCCATCCTGGTGAGCGAACTTCCCTTCACGCTCCTGATCGCCTCCATGATCTCCCGGCGACGGCTGCCCGCGGCCGGCTGGACGGCGGCAGCCATGATCGCCGTCGGCCTCGGCCTGGCGCTGGCCGCGGCATCTCCGTACGAACGCCACGGCGATGTCGCGCCGGGCGTGTGGGTACTGACGCTGCTTACGACGGGCGGCGCCATGACGCTCTGCGTGCTGGCCGCCCTCCCACGGCCGCGCGGGATGGCACGTGCGGCTCTGTTCAGCTCGGCTTCCGCGATCGGCTACGCCCTGACGGCCACGTTGATGAAGTTCTCCACCACCACCTTCGAACAGCACGGCGCCGGGGCCTTCCTGGCCTGCTGGCAGACCTACGGCTTCGTGGCTGCCGGGGCGTGCTCCCTCTTCCTCCTGGCCAACGCCATGGAATCCGGCCCCCTGGTGGCCTCCCAGCCCGCCCTCACGCTGGGAGAGGCGCTGGTCAGCGTGGCGCTCGGAATGCTGGTGTACGGCGACCAGGTCCGCACCGGGTGGTGGCTGATCCCGGAGGGCATCGGCGCCGTGATGGTCACCTGGGGCGTACTGCTCCTGCCCAGGGTCAAAACGGAGAACCAGGACACATCCGCGACCTGACCGTCAGGAACCCTCTTCTGCCATGCCCGGATGGCGCAATAGACACACATACCCCTTTGATAGATCAAAGCGTGCGTGCAGGTGGCGCACGACAACCGAACGGTGTGTGCCACCGGAAGTACGGCGAACGGAGCCGCGCCATGACAACCGACCCGACAATGCCCTCTACGCCCAACGACGGCGACCGCTCAAGGCCCCCCGACAACGCGGTCCCCGCGTACATGGTCGACGCCTACGCGGCCGCCGCCAACGAGGCCGCCGCCAACGAGGCCACAGCGAACGAAGCCGCGGCGAACGAAGCCAACGCGAGATTGGCCGCCGCGAGAGCGGCCGCAGCGAACGAAGCCGCAGCGAAGGCGGCCGCCGCCAACGAGGCCGCCGCGAACGAAGCCGCCGCGAAGGTGGCCGCCGCGAACGAAGCAGCAGCGAACGAAGCCAACGCGAGAGTAGCCGCGGCGAACGAAGCCGCCGCGAAGGTGGCTGCCGCGAGCGAGGCCGCAGCGAAGGTGGCCGCCGCGAACGAAGCCGCCGCGGATGCCGGTCCGCAACAAGACCCGGACCGGGACTCGAGCGAGGAGCCCATACGCATGCTGCTGTGGACGGCAGCCACTTGCCGGCCGCTGGAGGAAGTCGCCGCGCTGGTGAGTCTGCTCAAGCGGACCGGGGAAGTGCCCAGCCCCGGTGACGAGGCGCTGCGCGCAGCCGCCGTGGCCCGCCCACTGGACGAGGTCCGGCAGCTGGTCTCCATGCTCACCGAGCACCCGCACGAGGTCGACGAAGCCGACACGACACTGCGGGCCGCGGCCCTGGGCAGGCCGATCGAGGAGGTGGCACAGCTGGTGAACATCCTCGGCCACGAGGAGAGCGACCACCGCTCCCCGGCAGGCGATGCGGCCCCCGCCCGCACGAAGCGGGCGACGCTCGACGGTGAGAAGACACCGAGCGACCGCAGCGCCGACAGGAAGGCCGCCGCGGCCCACGAGCAGACGAGCGGCCGCCCCGCGGTGCCGACCATGGGCCCCCGGGGCGTCATCCCGTCCGTCGGCGGCGCGCTCGGCGCCGGACGGGGCGCGGACACCGCTTCGCCGGCCCTTCGTTCCGTACTGCGGTTGCCCGCGGCCGTCCTTCTCTTCGCCTGCGGCGTCATCCACCTGCCGACGGACTTCGCGCATCTGCGCTCCGGCGGATACGCCGACGCGCTTGCCATCGCCGTCACCGTGCTCTGTCTGGTGCTCGGCGTGTGGCTGGCCGTACGCGACACCATGCGCGCCTGGGCGGCGAGCGCCGCGACCGCCATCGGCATCGTCGCCCTGCACGCGGTGGCGAGCGTCGGCACGGTGGACCTGCTGGACAGCAGTCTGGGCGAGTCCTTCGCCTGGGCGGAAGCGGCAGCGGTGTCCTGTGCCGCGGTCGGCGCGGTGCTGGCCGGTTCGGCTCTCTTGCGCCGCCAGAAGGAACCCGAGGCGACCAACGGAGCCTGACGGGCGACCACAGACACCGAGGGCGGCCCATACCCGGGCCGCCCTCACCCGTACCACTCGAATGCGGCGATCAAGGTAATCACAAAACGGGCATATCACGCGGCATATGAATAGTCATCAGCCCGAGCTGCGCGCCGCTGCCCGACGCCTGGGACGCCGTCATTTCCTCACGCTCACCGCGGCGGCCGCCGCACTCGCCTTCGCCACCGATCTGCCGGCCGCCGGCGCGGCGAGCGTGCCCGAGCTGGATGCCAGGAAGATCGCGGAGAATCCTTTCACGCTGGGCGTCGCCTCGGGGGACCCGCTGCCCGAGAGCGTGCTGCTCTGGACCCGGCTCGCTCCCCGCCCGCTCGAACCCGACAGCGGTCTGCCCGAGAAGCGCGTGGTGGTCACCTGGGAACTCGCCCGCGACGAGACGTTCCTGCGCATCGTCAGAAGCGGTACCGCCACGGCGCATCCCGAGTTCGACCACGCCGTGCATGTCAAAGTCGCCGGGCTCGCTCCGGGTCGTCCGTACTATTACCGTTTCCGCACCGGGACGTGGGACAGCCCGGTCGGGCGGACCCGCACCGCGCCCGCGCCCGGCGCGGCGAGCTCCCGGCTGAAGCTGGCGGCCGTGGCCTGCCAGGCGTACCACCACGGCTACTTCACCTCGTACAGGCACCTCGCCGGTGAGGACCTGGACCTGGTGGTCCACCTCGGTGACTATCTCTACGAGTACGCCGTGGACAGCGCCGGCGGCTCCCGCGAATACACCGACCGTCTGCTGCCCGCCCACTTCAACCGCGAGGCCATGACGCTGGCGGACTACCGGCTGCGGTACGCCCTGTACAAGTCCGACCCGGATCTCATCGCCGCGCATGCCGCGCATCCGTTCGCCGTCACGTGGGACGACCACGAGACCGAGAACAACTACGCGGGCGCGACACCCGAGAACAGCGTGCCGCCCGAGGAGTTCCTTCTCCGGCGCGCCGCCGCCTACCGCGCGTACTGGGAGAACCAGCCACTGCGCGCTCCTCAGCAGCCACGGGGCCCCGACATGCGGCTCTACCGGCGGCTGCATTTCGGGCAGCTCGCCCAGTTCGACATCCTCGACACCCGTCAGTACCGCTCGGAACAGGCCCGCGGGGACGGCTGGCAGAAGGCCCGCCCGGACTCCAAGGCCCCGTCACGCACCATCACCGGCAAGAGGCAGGAGCGCTGGCTGCTCGACGGGTGGAAGGATTCGAGCGCCACGTGGAACGTCGTACCGCAGCAGGTCACCTTCGCGCAGAGACGTGACAAGCCGACCGCCGACTTCAAGCTGTCCATGGACGCCTGGGACGGGTATCCCGCCTCTCGACAGCGGATCCTCGACGGAGCTGAGGCGGCGGGCATCAAGAATCTGATGGTGCTGGACGGTGACGCCCACGTCGGTTACGGCTTCGACCTGAAGAAGGACTTCCAGGACCCGGCCTCGCGCACCATCGGCACCGAGATCTCCACCACGTCGGTCGCCAGCGGCAGGGACGGCGCCGACAAGCCCGCCAACTGGGACGACCTCATCCAGGCGAACCCGCACCTGAAGTTCTACAACGGCCGCCGCGGATACACCGTCATCACGCTGGGAACAGACCGGGCACGCGTGGACTTCAAGACCGTCTCAGGGGTCACCAAGCCCGGCGGGACGCTCACCACGGCGGCCTCGTTCGTCACCGAAGCGGGCAGGGCAGGCCTCACACCGGCCTGAATCGGCTCGGCCGGCGGTCGGCAGCCGGCGGCCGGCGTCCGGCGGCCGGCGGACATCGCAGCGGTCGGGCAGTTATCACTCCCGCCACAGGGGTACCCCTAACCAGCGACCACCCGCAGGCACCAAGGGCTGTCGACACCCAGGAACGAGGTGTGCGCAATGAGTGAGAAGGAATCGCGCGAGCCGGACCGCGAGCCCCGTCCGCGCACAGAAAAGGGGCCGGGCGCCCACTCCGGCGCGGAGCGCCAGGCCCAGGAACGGGTCGTACCCGGAACGGCGAGCGCCCGCGAGGGCTACCGGACCAAGGGCGGAACAGCCGGCGGTGAAAGCCTGGAAGGCGTGGAATCGTCCGGCGAGGAGCGCGGTGCGCAGCGCTCCGCCAAGGGCGACGTCACCCACACTCCCGCCCGCCGCAAGCGCCACAAGTGACCTCGGAAAAGGCGGCCGCCGTGATCACTGAGGAACACGTCCGGGATCTCCTGCGCCCGCGCGCGGACGAGCCCACACTCGTGGTCGTCCGGGGCCGGGCCCAGGTGATCCCCGCGACCGAGCTGGACAGGGGCGACTACCGGGGCGCCATCGAGGTGGTCTCGGCCAAGGAACTCGTCCGGCGCATCGGCACCCGGACGCCGTCCGACCAGGACATCACCGCCCTGGCGAGCACGCTGAACACGACGGTCGCGGAATTGGGCAGCTGACCCGGCCCCGGTCCTCTTTCACTCCCACAGCCCCGCACGCTGTGCACGCTGTCATCCCGGCTGCCGTCACCCATGTGGAGTGCCTGGGACGGCTTCCGGCTCGTCCCCGCGTTCCACTGGAGGCGGCAGCGCATGTACCGGGAACAGTGCATGGAGTGAAATGACCATGGTCCAGATTTCGATCGTCGTGCCGTGCTACAACGAGAGCGAGGTGATCGAGGCCTTCCATGACGCTCTGATCGCCGCTCTCGAGCCAATAGGGGCGACCTTCGAGATCTGCTACGTCGACGACGGCAGCCGCGACGAGACCATAGTGATCCTCAAGGACCTCGCAGGAGCCGATCCACGGGTGCGCTACACGTCCTTCAGCCGCAACTTCGGCAAGGAATCCGCCATGCTGGCCGGCATGCGCATGGCCCGGGGCGCCGCGGTCGTCCTCATGGACGCCGACCTTCAGCACCCTCCCGAGTTCATCCCCCGCATGCTGGAGCTGCACCAGCATGGGTACGACCAGGTCGTCGCCCAGCGCGACCGTACGAACGAAGGGGCTCTGCGGACGGCGCTCTGCCGCGCCTACTACCGCCTCGTACGGCGCTGCATGAACGTCGAGATCGTGAACGGGGCGGGCGATTTCAGACTGCTGTCACGTCGTGCCATCGATTCCCTCCTGTCACTCCCGGAGAGCAACCGCTTCTCCAAGGGGCTCTTCTCCTGGATCGGTTTCGACACGGTCAGTTTCACGTACGAGAACGTCCAGCGGGCCGCCGGAAAGTCCAAGTGGAGCGGACGGCATCTGCTGAACTACGGCATCGACGGGCTCATCTCCTTCAACAGCCGCCCGCTGCGCCTGGCGATCCACACCGGTCTCTGGCTCTTTCTGTCCGCTCTCGTCTACGCGTTGTGGATCATCGCGAACGTTGCCCTGGACGGGGTCGACACCCCCGGTTACGCGACTCTGATCACCGCCGTCGTCGCGCTCAGCGGAATCCAGCTCGCCACCCTCGGGGTCATCGGCGAGTACGTGGGGCGGATCTACGACGAGTCGAAGCGCCGGCCGCATTATGTGGTCCGCGAAACGGACGAGTCCGCCGCGGTGCTCGACTCGGGCCTCTCGCTCGCGCCCGCCGGACAGGCACGGCCGGAGGTATGAAAGCTCGGGGCCTGCGCCAGTTTGCCGCCTTCGCCGCGATCGGCGTCGTCAACACAGCGGTCTACTACGCGGTGTACGCCTCGCTGAACATCTGGATGCCGTATCTGGTCGCCCATGGGGTGGGCTGGGCGGTGAGCATCGTCGGATCGTTCCTGCTCAACTCGTATGTCACCCTGCGCACGAAGCCGACCTGGCGTGCCTTCTTCCGGTATCCCCTGTCGGCCGTGGCCAACGTCGTGGGCAGCGGAATCCTGCTGTACGTCGCTGTGAGCAGGCTCGGCATGCCGGAGAACATTTCCGCACTCGCCGCCGGTGTCCTGGTCACACCGCTGTCGTTCCTGCTCGCCCGGTGGGCCATCACCTCCGGCGCGGCTGCCACCCGGGCCTCCGAAGCGCAAGCGCAGGCGCAGCCGCAGGAGGCTGAGCAAGAGGTCACTGAAGCCGATCCGAGTAAGTGACCTTGTCGAGGCGGTAGTAGTCGGCAACGCAACCGGCCGGCCAGACGTTGCGCCCCTTACCCCCGAACGGCTCCAGCGTCCCGGCGACCGACAGCGGCGTGTAGGGGGCGGTCTTCGCGCCCTTCGCCGCCTGCCCGCGCAGGTACCGGTCCTGACGGTCCCACTTGTACGCCCGTACGCGCATGTCGTGGCCCAGGTGGTAGAGCGGGACAGCCAGCCCCAGGATTGCCGCGACACACACCGCCGCGGCAACCGCCTTCGCCACCACGCCCGTCCGCTGCTCACGCAGGCGCAGCGCACGCCCCAGGAAGGCGCCGGCGCCGACGAGGAACAGAACGTACAGCAGCAGGTAGTCGTTCCAGGTCCGCTGGGCGGTCATCACGCGCGCGCCGAAGACGGGATAGGTGATGACCGTGCACAGGTAGCCGGAGACGAGGAAGGCGAGCGCGCCGAAGGATGTCCACAGCAGCGGCCGGCACGGCAGCAGGACCGGCGAGGCACCTGCCCGGCCCCGCGCCAGCAGGCCCAGCAGCACTCCGGCCGCGACCGCTCCCACGTACTGCCAGGTCGTGAAGACGGTTTCCAGGATGTGTACGTACCCGCGCAGCGACGCGGTCAGTGACTCGGGGGCGAGCATGGAGGTGGTTTCGAGGCCGAACCGCTCGCGCCGCTTACGCCCTCCCGGGGACGTCATCAGCACGATCATGCCGATGCCGATGCCCGCGATGCCGATCAGTGCCCAGCAGCGGGCGACGGCGAGGGCCCGCTCGGTGAAGATCCAGCGGCCGAGCAGTACCACGCCCGCGAGCACCACCACGCAGACGACCGAGGCTTCCTCGGAGAGCGTGCCCATGAAAACGCCGGCCAGGAGCACGACGGCCAGGGCGGTGATCCTCCCCCGCCGGCTGCGCGCCGCCAGGAGCGGCAGGGCCGCCGCGCAGGCCAGCACGGGAGCCAGGGTGTGCGAGACGGAGGCGGCGGGCCAGTAGAACGTCTTGTACGTGTTGGGGGTGGCGAAGAGGAAGACCGCCGTGATCATGGACGCCACCAGCAGCGGGACCGCGCGAGGCACCGACTGGCCGGCCCTGCGCAGCAGCTGGACGGTCAGGGCCCACAAAACGGCCAGCATGAGGACGCCGGTGATCACGGCGAACCATTGATGGCCGGCGACCGGGAACTTCGCGTACATCCCGACGAGCAGGCCATTGCCGACCCGGCCGTTGTCGGTGACGTAGAACTTCTCGACCATTCCCCAGACGCCGAGCTCGCGCACTTTGGGCAGGAAACACCACTCGTCCGCGGTGGGCCGGACATGGCGGCCCAGCCATGAGGCTGCCGCGAGCAGCCCCAGGGGCAGGAGGCAGAGCCCCGTCGTCCAGACGGTCGTCCACGACCTGAAGAGACCTCGGACCCTCTTCCCGCTCCCCCGCCCCGGGCCGCCTCCGCCCGGTACTGGTTCGCGCGGGATGGCGACACCCGGTGCAGCCGTCACTAGGTCTCCTCTTCACCGCCGGAATCGGAAGCGGAACCTGTCCACCGCTCGGCATCGTGACCGGCGACGCTTCGTCGGGGCGGAAGCCCACGCCGCCGCAGGCCCGTTTGCCGCCCAATGGAGCAACCAGGACGCGACCGGGGCGCCACAGGGCGCGGGCTTTGCGCTGGTCAGTCCCAGTACCAGTACTCGAGCCCCAGCGCGGGCAGCACGAAGTAGCCGTCGTCCCCGCAGCTGATGTCCCGCACCTTCAGATCCGCCGGGCTCTTCGCACCGCGCGCCCGGGCGTCCGCTATGAGAAGCCTGGCGAGCGCCGCCCCGCTCTCCTGGCCCGGCTCGGGGAACTCCGCCTCCCAGTGCCACTTGGTCCGCTTCTGCCAGCCAAGGGCCCGCAGGGCCGAGGCGCGTTCCGGGCTTTCCTCGCCGTCCCCTTCGCGGATGTGCGCGAACAGGCCCTTGCCCGGCTGGAAGCCGACGAGCGCGCACCGGTAGTCGTCGGCGCGGTTGTAGAGCTGGAACCCGGCCCAGTCCCCGACCGTCGCCGGCAACTGCTCGCTCCAGGCGGACAGCAGCAGCCCCAGCGACTCCTCCAGGTGCTTGAAGTTCGTGACCTCGCCCATTACGGGGAGCAGGCCCAGGCAGCGGCAGCCGCCGACCAGCCGCTCTCCCTCGTGGCGGTGCAACTGCCAGAGGTACGGCAGGTCGTCGTACGAGGACACCTGCTCTTCGCCGTCCCCCACGCCGTAGTCGAAGTACCAGGCGTCCATGCGTTCCAGCTCGCCCCTGGGGTGCACGCTCAGGTCCGCGCCGAAGGTCCGTCCCTCCAGCACCAGCGTCCACTGCTCACTGCGCCACCGAATGTGCGGCCCGAACGCCGAGCCCCCCACCCAGGCCGGCTGCCCGAGCCGCCCGGTGACGGCGTCCAGCACCTCGCGGAATGCCTCTCCGCGCTCCTGGACACTCCGCCCGCCCGTGAACTCCTGTACCCGTACGGCGTGGTACCCGGTCTCCTCCGGCTTCGGCCGGTGGATCAGCCGCTCGGCGAGGTCCGCCGCCGCCTCCAGGGTGCCAGGCACGCTGCTCATTCCCGTATCGCTCATGAAGATCAGCCTGCCACCGACCACTGACAATCCGACGTACACGTGTGCGGAGGGCGGCCGGTCGGCGAAGATGTGGCTGTCGACGATGTGCTGTCACATGTCACTCACCCGTCAGAGCGAGCGAGGAGCGTCCGCGCAGATGCCCACTTCCGGTTCCGGTGCCCGGCCGCCGACGATCGCCGATGTCGCCAAGGCCGCTTCGGTGTCGCGGACGACCGTCTCGCACGCCCTGAACGGGCTCGGCAAGGTCGATCCCCGGACGCGCGAACGCATCAAGAAGGTCGCCGCCGAGCTGGGTTACCGGCCGAATCTGCGGGCGCAGCGGCTGCGGCGGGGACAGGCGAAAGCCATCGCGCTCGCGTCGTCGATGCCGTTCGCGGTGGCCGGTGGGCCGTCCCGGCTCGGCTTCTACATGGAGGTCGCCGCCGCTGCCGCCGAGCGGGCGCTCGTACACGACTACGCGCTCGTTCTGGTGCCGCCCGTGCAGTCGGGTTCGGCGCTGTACTCCCTGGACATCGACGGCGCCATCGTCGTGGAACCCGACGAGCACGACATGGCCGTGGCGCAGCTGCGGGAGCGCCACTTGCCGTATGTGGCGCTCGGCCGGCCCGTGTCGCCCGAGGACGACGCGCCGTACGTCGATCTGCGCGGCGGCCTCGTCGTAGAGCTGCTGCTGGCGCACCTGCGGGAGCAGGGAGCGCGCCGTCCCGCGCTGATCATCGGCGCCGGTGCCCGCCATTCCGCGGTCGACGCCCGCGCCGCGTTCGAGCGCGCCGCCGCGGAGCACGGCTGGCCGCCGCTCGTCGCGACGGCCCCCGAGGAGGGCGGCGAGCAGGCCGGGTACGACCGCTGCGCCGCTCTGCTGGCCGACCACCCGCAGACCGACGCGGTCTGCGCCCTCGTGGACGCCTTCGCGGTGGGCGCCGTACGGGCGATCCGGGACAGCGGCCGCAGGATCCCGGACGACGTCATGGTCGTCACCCGGTACGACGGTCTGCGGGCCCGGACCTGTGAACCCCCGCTGACCGCCGTCGACCTGCACCTGGACCGGGCCGCCGCCGACGCGGTGGAGCTGCTGCTCGGCCGCCTCGGCGCAGCGGCGGACCTCGCGGACAGCACACAGGCCCCGGGCACGCCGGTCGCGACGGCGCCCGAGCCGCGGGTGATCCCCCGCGCCTCGTCGCTGCGCGTCACGGCGCCAGCATGAGCACCGCCCCGGAGACGAGGGCGAAGACCAGCACGAACAGGCGCATCCTGCGGGCATCGAAACGGTGGTGCACCAGGCGGCTCAGCCACGCCCCCAGCGCGAGCGCGGGCAACAGCAGCACCACCCAGCCCAGTTCGTCCGGACTGCCCTGCCCCGTCGCGAACAGCAGCGCCAGCGAGGCCACTTCACCCACGAGGAAGCACACCGCCACCGTGGAGCGCAGCTCCGCCGGCGGGCGGTGCTGGTAGACCAGTGCGAGAGGTGGGCCGCCGACTCCGGTCGCGGTCTCGGTGAGTCCGGTGACGGCCCCGGCGGCGACGTACGCCCGGCGGCCGGGTGTGAACGCCGGAGCGGCCAGGCTCACCACCGCCGCCAGCACGGTCGCCGCTCCGACGAAAAGCCCGAGGCTGCGGTCCGGGATGACCCACAGCAGCATGAGCCCGCCCGGTGTGGCGGCCAGCCGCGCCGCGGTGATCCAGCCCGCACCGCGCAGGTCCAGGGAGTCCCGTTCGCGCCACGCGACGTACAGGTTGAGCGGGATCATCGATGCGAGTACGAATACCGGGACCAGCCCGGGATCGAGCAGCCCCGCCACCGGTGCGACGATCAGCGCGAAGCCCAGACCGCTGCTTCCCTGGACGAACGCCGCGACGGCCACCGTCACCGCGAGGATCGCCATCGTCTCCGCACTCACTGTGCCGTGCTCCGCTCCGCATGAGCGTGCCGTGCGCCGGTGGACGTGGGGTGGACGCGGGTCACCGGGGCCCGCAGCAGCACGTCCCGGCTCAGTTCGGCGGCCCTGCGCACCAGAGCCGGACCGTCCCAGTCGAGCGGCCAGCCGCGCCACAGACGCAGCCGGCCGGCGACGAAGACGGCGGTGATCTGGTCTCGGTTGCCGCGCCGAACGAGCTCCCACGGCAGGTCCCAGGACAGGCTCATCTCAGGACCGCTCACGTCGACGAGCAGGAAGTCGGCGGCGGCTCCCTCGGCTATCCGGCCGGTACGGGCGCCCAGGCCGACGGCGTCGGCGCCTCCCCGGCCAGCGTGCTCCAGCCAGGTCCAGCCCGCGCCGCAGGAGGAGTCCCCGGTGGCCAGGCCGTAGGCCAGGCGCTGCGCGAACTCGGCTGCCTCGGCGAGGCGGAACGCGTCACCACGGGTGCCGTCCGTGCCCAGTCCGAACCGGATACCGCGCTCGGCCATGGTGGTCGCCGGGGCCACCGCGTTTCCCTTCCAGGCACTGGCGACGGGGTTGTAGCTCACCGCGGCTCCGGTGTCGGCGAGCAGGGTCAGTTCGCGCGGGGTGAGCAGCGTGGCGTGTGCGGCCAGCAACTGCGGCCCGAGGGCGCCCACTTCGTGGAGGTACTCCAGCGGCCGCAGCCCGTGCTGGACGAGGGAGCGTTCCACCGCGGCGAGATGCTCGTTGACGTGGATCTGGACGACGGCTCCCGCCGCTGCGGCCAGCCGGGCGGTGTCGTGCAGAGTGCGGGCCGTCGCGGCTTCCGGGACGGAAACGGCGAGGGACGGGTGGATCAGCTCCTCGGTGCAGTAACGGACGAGATGTTTCTCGGCGTTGGCCAGGGTCGTCGAGGTGTCGGCGTCGTTGGCGGTGGCGTCGTTGCAGACGAGGCCGAGTACGCACCGGATACCGACGTCCCTGGTGGCCGCGGCCACCAGTTCCACGTCCACCGGGGCTCGGGTGCCGGCTTCGGCGACGGTGGTGAATCCGCCGCGCAGCGATTCGAGCGCGGCCAGCTTTGCCGCGACGTACACCGCCTCCTCGTCGAGAGCGCCCTCCAGGGGCACCCACAGCCGGCGGAAGATCTCCGAGGGCTCACCGAAGGCGAGGGCCGCGCCGAAGGTCTGGGTGAGGTGGTGGTGGGAGTCGACGAAGCCGGGCATCAGGATGTGTCCGCGCAGCCGTACGGGCGTCAGGTGCGGGTACGTCCGCTCCAGCCGTTCGGCGGGTCCGACCGCAAGGAAGGTGTCGCCGGTGACGATGGCCGCGTAGTGGTCCATCGGCCCGTCGGGCGTCAGCACCACGTCGGGTTCCAGGAGCAGCGCGCCGTCGGCGCGCAGCCGATCGGGGGTCAGGTCGTGCAGGTCGGTCATCGGGCTCTTTCTGTTGCGTGTGGGTCAGGAGTGCTGGGCGGGGGCGGGTTCGCTGCCTTCCGCCTGGGCCGGTACGGCGGCGGCGGCGGGGGCCGGCTTGCGCGAGAGCCGCGGCCGTACGTGGTGGAACAGGATGTTGAGTACGGCGGCGACGAAGGCCCCGACGGCGACGCCGCTTTCGAGCAGGATCCGGACGCCGGGTGCGAAGCCGCCATACACACCGGGGATGAGGATGGGCAGCAGGCCCAGGGCGATGGCGACGGCGCAGATGAAGGTGTTGGTGTGCCGGTCGAGGTCGGCGCGCCCCAGCATCTGTACGCCGAGCACCGTGATCACGGCGAAGACGACCATGGCGGTGCCGCCTACGACGGCCGACGGGACGATGCTGATCGCGCGGGTGACGGGCGCGAGGAAGCCGATGGCGATGAGCACCACGCCGGCGGCTGCCGTGACGTACCGGCTGCGTACTCCGGTGACGCGGACGATGCCGATGTTCTCTCCGCTGGTCACCATCAGTGGCAGGCCGAAGAAGCCGCCGAAGAGGGACGTGAGCGCGTCGCCGCGGATGGTCTTGGGGACGTCCTTGCGCTTGTCGATCTCCTTGCCGACGGCTTCCGCGTTGATGACGGTCTGTCCGGTGGCCTCCGCCATGGAGGCGAGGCTGTACAGCATCAGCGGCAGCGCGGCGAGCAGGTTGAACTGGGGCGAGCCGAACGGCAGTAGCTCCGGGACGCTCAGGAGTCCGCCCTGGGCCGCCGGGCCGGTGTCGACCGCGCCGATTGCGAAGGCCAGGACCGTACCGGCGATCAGGCCCAGCATGACGGCGAGTTGCCGCAGCATCCCGGTGAACAGCCAGTAGAAGGCGACGGTGAAGGCGATCGTCGCCAGGCCGAGCAGGAGGTTGGTGGGGTCGGCGAAGCCGGGCTGCCCGGGGCGGCCGGTGACGAGCAGCGCGCCGACCTTCACCAGGTTGACGCCGACGATGACGATCATCGTGCCGATGACGAGGGCGGGGAAGAACGCGAGCAGCCGGGAGAAGACCGGCAGCACGATGAAGTAGAACGCGGCGGTGATGATCACCGCGCCGGTGGCGGTGGGGAGGTCGTGCTGTTCGGCGATCGCAAGGAAGAGGATCAGTGGGGCGCCGCCGGGCAGCATGACGAACGGCAGCTTGGGGCCGAACTTCCATGGCCCGAGCGACTGGATCAGGGTTCCGACCCCGGAGAGCAGGAAGGCCGCCGAGAGCAGGTTGACGGTCAGACCGGGGTCCAGGTGGAGGGTCGCGCTCATCAGGAAGATCGCCGAGATGGGGGTCGCGGCCATGACGAGGACGTGCTGGATGCCGAAGAGCAGAATCCTGCCGATCGGCCGGGATTCGTCCACGGGGTGGATCGCCTCGGGGGGAGGGGATGCGGGGTGAAGGGATGCGGGGCGGGGACTGGACACTTTCGAGCTCCGTTCGGCTCGCTCCGGCTTCGACCGTGATCCGGCCCGGGACGGGGGCCAAATCGATTCGGCCAAATCGATTTGGCCGCCAGTATGTGAGGGCCCGGAGGGCGCGTCAAGGGATCGCGCACGCCCCCTTCGCGTCACGCTCGCCGCACACGCGCCGCGGGAGGCGTCATCCGAACCGGCACTCTCCGGCGAACGGGTGGGTTGTACGGCGGCACGGCTTCACGTCCGGCAGGCCGGGCATGCGTTCGTCGAACGGTTTCGAGCCGAGGAATGGTGTGGTGATGACCGAATACGAGCGTTCACGCACAATGCCCGCACTGCCCGAGCATGTCTTCGACCAGGCGGCCAATGTCGACCAGTTGGACCAGTGGCTGCCGGAAGCACTGCATGTGCACGCCGAGGAACTGCCTGCCGTCACCGTCCACGAGGACCGCACCGACGAGGACACTTCGGCGCTCCTGCGCGCGCAGAAGGACCAGATGCGGCTGGAATGGGGCACCCGGGACGAGGGCAGTTACACCGGGTGGCTCCAGGTGGCAGGCATTGGCAGCGGCGCCACCGAGGTGACGGTGCATCTCTCGTTTTTCGACGAGGACCACGACCCCGGTGAGGAGTCCGTGAACGCCGCCCTGGATCACAGCCTCGAACGCCTGGAGCAACAGGTACGGCTGCGCGTCGACGACGGCGGCGCCGGCTGACCTCTTGCGCGGCATACCCGGATATCTGTCGCGGCGACGATAGACATGCGAGATCTGTCTGGATAGGCTTCCTGACGTAACCAGGAACTCAGCGATACATGGAAGTCCCTCGGGGCCCCGGTGCCGTACGGCATCGGGGCCCCTCGACGCGTCCCAGAAGAGGTGCAAATGACGCAAGAAACCCACCCGCACACCACCGACCGGCTCGACGATGACGACTACCCCGCCTACACCATGGGCCGCGCCGCCGAGATGATCGGAGCCACGCCCGGATTCCTGCGGGCCATCGGCGAAGCCCGGCTCATCACCCCCTTGCGGTCCGACGGCGGCCACCGCCGCTACTCCCGCTACCAGTTGCGCATCGCGGCCCGCGCCCGCGAGCTCGTCGACAGTGGTACGCCGATCGAAGCCGCGTGCCGCATCGTCATCCTGGAAGACCAGCTCGAAGAAGCCCTGCGTCTCAACGAGGAACTGCGCAGCGACCCCACAGAGTGAGCCTGGTCCAGTAGACCGTTTTCGGGGTGCAACCACTGGGAGTTTCCCCGCCGGATCGCAGAAAAGGTGCCGAGCGCCGAAAATGGCGTGTGAACAGCCGAGCTCTTCGACGGCTACCAGGCAGACTCCGAGCAGTGAGGACCGCACCGATGAGCGAGCAGCCACCGGCCCCTTCCCAGGCAGAGGGCGAGCGCGAAGGCGAGATCCACGAGGACCTGCACCAGACGACCCCTTCACAGGCGGAGGGCGAGCGGGACGACGACAACGACGAGCAGGAGTCGCAGACGCCTGCCCCCGAGTAGTCGCCGCGGCGAATCGCCGCGGCGACGGAGGGGACGGAGGGGACGGCGGAGGGTTCGCGAGGTGCCACCGCGGACATGGACACGCCCATGAACACGGCTGAGATCATCGGCCGGCTGCGCGCGAGCGACGTCGACCGGGACACACTGGACGCCCTCGCCCTCACGGTCGAGCGGCTGTGCTCGCAGTACGCCCGCATGCCGAGCGATTACCTGCTGTCGGAGGGCCGCGCCTGGTCGCGCCTGCTTGCCGGGGTGCGGACGCGGCGACTGACCGCGTCTCAGCACCGGGAGGTTCTGGTGCAGTCGGGGATGCTGGCGCTACTGGTGGGCTGTGTCGCGTACGACTCGGGTTCCTGGGCCGGTGCGGAGGCAGCCCGGCAGCATGCGCTCTCCTTGGCCAGCCAGGCCGGCCATCCCCCGATCGCGGGATGGGGCCACGAGATGCGCGCCTGGTTCGCGTTGACCCGCGGCGACCTGCGGGCAGTGATCGCAGCCGCGGAAGAGGGCATCGCGGCCGCGCCGCATACGGGCGCCGGGGTGCAGTTGCGGGCGCAGCAGGCCAAGGCGTGGGCGCGGATCGGCGACCGCCCTGAGGTCGAGTCCGCCCTTGATTCCGGCCGCCGCCTCCTGGCGGAACTAGGTCTGCCGGAGAACCCGGGCAACCACTTCAGCGCCGACCCGGCGAAGTGGGACTTCCACTCCATGGACTGCTACCGCGAGCTCGGTGAGGACCGGCTCGCGGAGAATCTTGCCCGCGAGGTGCTGCGGGCCGGCATCGATCGCGACGGTACGGAACGCTCACCGATGCGGAACGCGGAGGCGTACGTAACCCTCGGTGTTGTTGCCGCCCGGCAAGGTTCGCTCGACGAGGCCGTGGCCTTCGGGATGAGGGCCCTCGGCGGGGACCGGCAGTGCCTGCCGTCCCTGTCCATGGTCACGGAAGGCCTCGGCGCCGCCCTGGCCCAGCAGAATCCGCGGCATCCCGGCGTACGCGACTTCCTCGGCCATCTGCGAACTCCAGCGTCAGGCGGAGTCAGGCAGTGTGAGCCTTGATCAGGTCTTCCAGTGACGTGTCCTGCGGGAGCTGGCCTCCCGGTGTCAGCTTGTCCACCGCCTGCGGCAGGACCTGAGCGAGCTGGTCGGCAGCCACATCCGTGGGCAGCCCCGCTTGCTGCGCCACCCCCTGGAGCGTGTCCGGCGGCAGCGCCTGTGCGAGCTGTTCGCCGTCGATCGGCTCGTTGGCGCCCGCTGCGACCCATGAGTGGGCCTGATGCCCCAGGCCTCCCTCGCCGAGCGCTGCCAGCAGGCCGTCGAGCGGATTACCGCTCCCCGCCGTGCTGCCGCCGAGCGAGCCGAGCAGCGAGCCGAGGAGATTCGCCTTTCCGTCGCCTCCCCCCAGCAGCCCTCCGAGCAGACGTCCCAGATCCTCTCCCGCCACGGTCAACCCCTTCCTCGTGCCGTCGTGCCTCGTAAACAAGCCGGTGGGGGCGTGAGCGGCCCCCGGCCGATGGTGCCATTCGGCCGCCCACAGTGCTTTCGGCTACCCGAAAAGTCACCCGTATACCGGCGAGCACTACGCCGATCGCTGACCGCCGCGAGCCTCATTCCGCCCGGAGGGAGAGACTGGAGAAATCGTGGACCTGGAAAGCATCACCGATGAGCTGTACGGGCTGGCCCCGGCCGACTTCACCGCAGCCAGGAATGAGCGGGCGGCGGCGGCCCGTACAGCGGGCGACCGTGAGCTGGCCGCGCGGATTCAGGCGCTGCGGCGTCCGGCGCTGTCGGCCTGGGCCAGCAATCTGCTCGTACGCCGGCAGCCTGAGCAGGTCCAGCCGCTGCTCAGCCTCGGCGAAGGCATGCGCCAGGCCCATCGTGATCTCGACGGTGAGCAGTTGCGCGAGCTCGGCCGGCGCCAGCACGACCTGGTGGGCGCGTTGGGCAGGCAGGCGAAGCAACTGGCCGCCGATGCCGGACACCCGGTGAGCGAGGACGTACAGCACGAGGTGGAGCGCACGCTGCACGCCGTCCTGGCGGACCCCGACGCCGCGCGGGAGTGGGCGGCGGGCCGGCTCACCAAACCGCTCAGCCCGCCGGTCGGGTTCAGGGAAGCGGAGGGCGAGGTCGCGGCGCTGGCCGAGCAGTTGAAGGAGGCCAAAGAGCGGCAGAAGACTGCCCGCCAAGGGATCGTGACAGCGCGGGACCGCGCCCGGGAAGCCCGCACGGCGGCCCGCAAAGCGCGCCGCCGCGCCGAGGACGCCGTGAAGGCCGACGGCCGGTGACCACCGGTGGCTTGGCCGGTCACCGGCCGACAGGAGAGCTCAGGCAGCGGCCGGGGCCAGTTCCGCGCGGCCGAAGAGAAGCGCGTAGCCCCTGGGCAGGCCCGCGGTGATGCGCCGCGTGAGGTCGTCGCCCACGCAGTCGGCCACGACGCCGAGTACGGAACTGACGCCCCAGCGCGCTGCGGGGGCGGTGAGTCCCCCCAGTCTCGCGGCGACGGTGTCGACGAACTCCGGCGCGGTCAGGGAATGGGCGGCCGGCGTCTGGCGGGCGAGGATGACGGCCGCCTCCACAGGCAGCAGGCGCACCAGTTCGCGACGTTCGTCGCCATTGGTGTGTGTGCCCAGCACAGTCAGTACGGTGCGCAGGACGCGCTCCGCCTCGGCGTCGGTGGCGTACTGCCCTGAGGCGTGGACCTGCTGTACGAGTTCGTTCCACCGCATCACTGTGGCTACCTGCCTCTCTGCTGTTTTTACCAATCCTCACGGAGTCGGAATGGCGTCCTGACGGTGTCGGGACACTGTCCGGTTGGTGTCCGAGTGGTGTCCGAATTCAGCATGCCCCCTCTCCGGGGCGCCAGCACCTTATGGCTGGGGACGCCCGAAAAGGAGGTCATAACCCGGAGGCAGCTGTAGCAGGACGCGGCGCATCAATTCGTCGTCGGTGGCATCGGCCACCACGCTGAGGACGGCGCTGACGTCCCATTTCGCGGTCTCCTCCGTGGCGCCTTCGATCCAGGCCGCTGTCGCCCGCACGAACCGCTGCGCCGTAAGGGGCTCGGCGGCCGGTAGCGGGTTGAGCAGCAGGAGCGCGCACGTCTCCGGCAACCGCGCGGCGAGCTCGGCCCGCTCGGAGCCCACGACGTGCGCACCCAGGAGCGCGATCACCACGCGGGTCGCCCGCTCGGCTTCCTGCCGTGAGGAGTACTGGCCGCGCTCCTGGACGGCGGCCAGGAATGCATCCCACTTCATCACCATGCCGCCGGCCTTTCCTCGTACGTAACTCCTGCTGTGTGAAGTGCGCCCACTGCCGCGCGGACGGAAGCGGACGCCAGGGGGCGGGACCTGGACTGCGGGCCCGGTCCCGCCCCTTACTGGGTCAGCCGCTGATCTGCTTCGGGGCGCCTCCGCCGGTGATGGAGATCTTCCGCGGCTTGGCCTGCTCCGCGACCGGAATGGTCAGGCGCAGCACTCCTGCGTCGTACGACGCGTCGATGCGCTCTGTATCCAGGGTCTCACCGAGGAACATCTGGCGGCTGAAGGAACCCGTCGGGCGTTCCGCGATCAGGACTTCCGCGTCCTCTCCCGCGTGGGAGCTGCGCTCGGCCTTCACGGTCAGCACGTTCCGCTCGACGTCGAGGTCGATCGACTCGGGGTCCACACCGGGCAGGTCCACTTCGACAACGAAGGTGTCACCGTCGCGGAAGGCGTCCATCGGCATGGCCGTCGGCCTCGCGGCGGTGCCGACCAGCTGCTGGGTGAGGCGGTCGAGCTCGCGGAAGGGGTCGGTACGCATGAGCATCATCGGTCACTCCTTTCCCGGATACGGGATGCACATGGCGACAACATCTATATAGCTCGCGGCAGCAAAGTTGACAACCCCGCGCTCAATTTTTGAGGTACGGCGACGGCCCCGACGCCGGGCGCCGGGGCCGCTCTCGCCGTACAGCCGTCATCCCGGCTTGATGCGGCCGCGCCAGCCCCCGGACTCGCCTCCTTGGTGCTCGATGAACTCCTTGAAGCGCCGCATGTCGCCCTTGACGCGCCGGTCGATCATGCCGGTCATATCGGCGGTCTTTTCCGCCGCTCCACTCGCTTCGACGTCCATCACGAGCTCCACCCGTGTGTGCGTCTCGTCGAGGCGCTGGAACCTGACCATGCCCTTCTGCTGCGTATCGCCACTAGTGGTACGCCAGGTGATCCGCTCGTCGGGGAGCTGGTCGACGATCTCGGTGTCGAATTCCCGCTGTACTCCCCCGATCTTCGTGGTCCAGTGGTTGTGACGGTCGTCGATCTGCCTGACCTCCTCAACCCCCTCCATGAAATTCGGGAACTCCTCGAACTGCGTCCACTGGTTGTAGGCGGTGCGGACGGGGACGTCGACCTCTACCGTCTCCTTCACCGTGCTCATCTGCGCCTCCTCCTGAGTGACGCACGGCAGCGTGCCTGCCGCGCGGATCTTGGCACCTTGGTGCGGGTACCCGATGACCGCGTCCCTAGTCGAGCGTCTCCTCGGGCAGTTCGCGCGACCGGCCGACACGCAGCCGGCCCCGGAGCTTGTCCACCAGCGGGTACTTCTCCCGCTGCTCACGGGACTGCCGGTCCAGCTCCTCCACCAGCCTCATGGACCGCTTCTCCACGTCCAGCTCGTCCAGGATCCGGTCGATCTCGGCCAGCAGCGCTCCGTGCAGCTGCCACTGGCGGGGGTGTTCCTGGACGCCGTCGAGGAGGAGGTGAGCGACGATCTCGCGGCTGGCGCGGCTGGCGGCGAGCTCCTTGTTGAGCCGTACCTCCGCCTCTTCCGCGTTGGCGCTGACCTGCGTGGTGATCAGTACGGCGAAACTCTCGATCGCCCGGGACATGTGGATGAACAGCTCCCGCAGGGCGGTGGCGATCTCGGTGGGGAAAAGCGGCTCGTCCGTCCGCTCCTTGGCGAGGTCGGTCAGGGTGCGGCACGCCGTGCGGAGCACCACCGCTGAGATCTCCAGGGTGTCCAGGCCTGTGCGCAGAACGATCCGGAAGAGCAGGCCCTCCTTGACGCGGGGGTTCAGGCGCAGGCTGTCCTCGGCCTGCCGCAGGGACGCGTCCACTTCCACGATGTCGTGATCCAGCCGACGTGCCGCGTGCAGAACCTCAGCGGCCTCCGCGACGGTGGTGTGGCCGCGCACCTGGTCACCGAGACGCATCAGCAAGTCCCGCATGCGGCCCGCGAGACCCTCGATGGCCGCACTGGCGGGCTGCACCCACACCGGAGGCGCGAACAGGACGTTGAAAAGCAGCCCGACGACCGCCCCGATCAGCGTCTCCAGCACCCGGTCCCAGGCCGTCGCCGCCACTCGCGTCACACCCAGCACCAGCATGGCGCTGATCGCCACTTCGGGGACGAACTCACCGGCCTTCACGAAACGGCCGATGGTCAGCGAGGCGAGGATGATGAGCCCGAGGCTCCACCAGCTCAGCCCGACCAGGGAGCTGAAGCCGATGGCGATGACCACCCCGGCCACCACCGAGTTCATGCGGCGCATGCTGGTGGTGAGCGTCGCGTAGAGGGTGACCTGGACGACCAGCAATGCGGTCAGCGGTGCGGTCAGCGGCGCCGGTTCGCTGCTGAGCATCAGGGCGACGACGTAGGAGATCACCGCGGCTACGGTGGACCGCACGGTCTGTACGACCACGGGTTCTTTGTGCCGCCGGACGAGGTTCAGCAAAGGGTCGGTAACTTCAGGCACCCTTAGCTTGTTCCCGCTCTCCTCTCACACAGGCGCCATCGGCCGTCAATCACCCGTGCGCTCAGTCGTCGAGGGTGATGCGCAACTTGGCGTAGTCGCCGTAGAAGACCGCCTCCGCCTGTCCCTCGGCATCCGAGTACTTGCCGGTGCCGCCGGTGATCGCCGCGTCGCCGCCGTACGAGCAGGAGCGGCGGTGGTCGACAGTGCCGCTCAGGGTAATGCTGCCGTGGTCGGTGCGCAGCACGCTCTGGCACTGCGCGACGACAGCGTCAGGGGTCACCTCGACAGCGCTGCAGTGGGCCGTGGCGTCACCGATCTTCTTACCGCGCTTGCCCTTCTTGAACTCGTACAGGTAGGCGTACGACATCCAGTCAGCGCCCTTGCGCAGGGAGCTCGCCATGGTGTCCGAGTGCTTGTGCGCAAGCCAGTTGAGCACCTTGACCTTGGAGTCCGCCTTGGACTCGGCCTCGGGGGCGGGGGCTGCCGCCTGTGCGGTGAAGGTGAGGACACTCGTGGCGGTCATCGCCATGGCAACGGTGGTCAGGGCGGCGGACAGCTGTCGGGCACGGATACGGAGCATGGAACCTCCAGGAGATGAGAGGGGGCGAAAGCGCGAACCCACCTCAACGCCTGGAAGGAGTTTCAGGTGACTGCCACGTGTGAGGGTCACCCACCTGGTTGCGGACTGTCACCTCTTCGGCGCCCGGAAGGTGACACCCAGTCACTTCCCGATTCCGGCGGGAGACGCACGCGTGCCGTGCGCTCCGGCTCGTCCCGGCGCGCATCCCGCGCGGCTCGACCGATGACTGGATACCGTAACAAACCGGACCAATCGTCGAGCAGGAGAGAGCGAAACCATGGCGGCACTACCAGAGGGCACCCCGTGCTGGGCCGACGCGATGTTCACCGATGTGGAGGGCGCCAAGAGTTTCTACGGCGACGTGCTGGGCTGGACCTTCGGTGAGAGTGCGACGGAGTACGGCAACTACACGCAGGCGTACTCGGACGGCAAGGCGGTGGCGGCCGTCGTCCCGCCGATGCCCGGCCAGGAGAGCCAGTCGGCCTGGTGTCTGTACCTCGCGTCGCCCGATGTGGCCGCCACCGCCCGGAAGATCCGTGACAACGGCGGGGAGATGGTGATGGAGCCGATGGAGGTCGGCGACTTCGGCTCCATGCTGATCGCGAAGGATCCCAGCGGTGCCACGTTCGGTGTCTGGCAGGCGGGCAAGCACGAGGGCTTCGAGAAGCGCGGCGAGCCGGGCGCGTACGCCTGGGCCGAGGTCTTCACGCGCGCCCCGGAGAAGTCGGACGCCTTCTTCCCCGCCGTCTTCCCGTACAGCGTGCAGCGGATGGAAGACGACGCGATGGACTTCAAGGTCTTCAACGTGGGCGACGACACCGTGCTGGGGAGGATGAAGATGACGGACGAGTTCCCGCCGGAGATCCCGCCGTACATCCAGGTGTACTTCACCGTCGACGACTGCGACGCGGCGGTGTCGAAGGCGACCGAGCGCGGCGGCGAGCTGCACTTCGGGCCGATGGACAGCCCGTTCGGCCGGTTCGCGGCGCTGACCGATCCGCAGGGCGCGGCGTTCGCCGTGATCGACATGAAGACGACGAAGGGCGAGATGCCGAAGATGTCGGCTGCCTGACTTCAGCCCCTGGCCCTGCACCTCTGGCCCCGACCACCGGTACGCGGCGGTCGGGGCCAGAGGGTCGCGGCACCCTGTCGGGTCAGGCCGCTGGGGCCGGGTAGGTCGGGTACTCCACCCCGGATACGTGCTGGACAACGCGGATGACCTGACACGAGTAGCCGAACTCGTTGTCGTACCACAGGTAGAGGATCGCGTCGTCGCCCTCGACCTTGGTGGCGCCGGCATCGACGATCGAGGAGTGGCGCGAGCCGATGAAGTCGCTCGAGACCGCGTCGGGAGCGCTGGTGAAGTCGATCTGGCGCTTGAGCGGCGAAGTCAGCGACACGTTGCGGAGGTAGTCGAGGACTTCCTCGCGGGTGGTCTCGCGGCCGAGCCGCAGGCTGAGGATCGCGATCGAGACGTCCGGCACCGGGACGCGGATCGAGCTGCCGGTGATCGGCGCCTTGAGATCGGGCAGCGCCTTGGCCACGGCGGAGGCGGCACCGGTCTCGGTGATGACCATGTTGAGCGGCGCGGAGCGGCCGCGGCGGTCGGCCTTGTGGTAGTTGTCCAGCAGGTTCTGGTCGTTGGTGAACGAGTGGACGGTCTCCACGTGGCCGCGCAGCACACCGTACTCGTCCGCCATCGCCTTCAGTGGCGGGACGATCGCGTTGGTGGTGCAGGACGCACAGGACAGGATCTGCTCGTCCGGCTTGATCGTGTCGTGGTTGACGCCGTGCACGATGTTGGGGACGTCGCCCTTGCCCGGCGCGGTCAGGACGACCTTGTCGATGCCGGGGCGCAGGTGCTTCGACAGGCCCTCGCGGTCGCGCCACTTGCCGGTGTTGTCGATCAGGATGGCGTCCTTGATGCCGTACGCCGTGTAGTCGACCTCCGACGGGTCGTTGGCGTAGATCACCTTGATCTCGTTGCCGTTGGCGATGATCTTGCTGTTCGCCTCGTCGACGGTGATCGTGCCCTGGAACTGACCGTGGATGGAGTCGCGGCGCAGCAGCGAGGCACGCTTGACGAGATCCTCGACGGCCCGGCCGCCGCCCCCGCGGACGACGATGGCGCGCAGTCGCAGTCCGTTGCCGGAGCCGGCCTTCTCGATGAGCAGGCGGGCGACGAGGCGGCCGATGCGGCCGAACCCGTACAGGACGACGTCGCGCGACTCGCAGCGCTCGATCTTGTTGGCACCCGTGGCGCCGGCGACGGCCTCGGCGGTGAACTCCTCCACCGAGAGACCGCGGTCGTCCGTCTTGTACGTCGCGGCGAGCATGCCGATGTCGATCTGGGAAGGACCGAGATCGAGCGCGGTAAGAACCTGCAGGAACGGCAGAGTCTCGGTGACCGAGAGTTCACCACCGGCCATCTGCCGGGCGAATCGGTGGGTCTTGAGGATGCTGACCACCGACTTGTTCACCAAGGAGCGGCTGTGAAGCAGGACCGTGACGTCCCGCTCCCGGTGCAGCTTCCCGATGATGGGGATCATCGACTCCGCGATCTCCTCGCGGTTTTTCCAGTTGGTGAACGAGTCATCATTGACAGTCACAGGTTTATCTTTCGAGCTAGGCGGCGCTCATATGCTAACCCCCCGCTACTTTGATCATTCAATCGGGGGCACCAGGGCGAGCACAGGGCGATCCACCCGCACGGCGCCGCGGACACAGCCGCCGCCCGGCCTTGCTCTGAGCATGGCCGGGCGGCGCGGAGACTACTCGCGGCGCGGTGACTACTTGTGGCGCGGTGCCTCCTTGTGGCGCGGCGACTCCTTGTGGCGCGGCGACTTCTCGTCGACGTTGACGCACTCGTTGCCGGCGGCCGGGTTGAGCGCGGCGATGATGTTGACGGTGTTGCCGCAGACGTTGATCGGGGCGTGGATCAGAATCTGGATGAGGTTGCCCGAGAGGACACCGGGTGAGTACTTCGCCTTGCCCTCGGCGTAGGCGTCCGCCGTGGCGGAGCCCGCGCCGCCGAGGACGGCGGCAGCGGCCAGGGCAGTGGCGGCGATCGCGGTGCGGATACGCATGTGGCTCTCCTAGAGAAGGATTGGGCACGCTCGTGCGCGCCCCCAGGACAGGTGCCCCCTGACGCATGGTCAGCTACGCGTTCCCACCCGGACGGACGCGGATGTTCACGCACATGCGCGCAAGCAGACACAGACGGGGGCACCAAGGGCGTCACTCCGGCCCTTAATAGAGTGCTCATATGACCGAGAAGTGGTGCTCGTCCGACGCCGGAGTCATGCGGTTGCCCTCCGGCCTGCTCGTGCGCGGCCGGGGGCTGCGTCATCCGCTTCCCCCGGGGCCGCCCCCGACCTTCGCCGTTTACCTCCTGGGCAAGCAGCCGCCCGCGACCCCGTGGGAAGCCCGATGGCTGCGCTGGCCGGACTTCCGGCTTCCGCACGACCGCGGCCAGGCACGGGACGTACTCCGGGAAGCCTTGCGGCGGGCAGCCGCCGAGCGCGTGGAGATCGCCTGCGGCGGCGGTCGCGGGCGTACGGGGACGGCGCTGGCGTGCCTGGCCGTCCTGGACGGGGTGCCGGCGGACGAGGCTGTGACGTACGCCCGTCAGCACTACCACCCGCGCGCGGTGGAAACTCCCTGGCAGAAGCGCTTCGTCCGGCGCTTCGGCGACGGCGGGTAGTCGCACTCTTTGGCGATACGGCCAAAGGGCGGCCGGGGTTTTTGGCGCGTACGGCGAACATCCGTGCCCGCGCCTTCCCCATCATCTGCCCATGCAGACAAGAGCGCGCCTCATACGACGCCAACAAGTATCCGGGACCGCCGACGAAAGCAGTCCGCTGCGCCGCACCATGGGCCTGTGGCAACTCACCACGCTGAGCATCGGCGCGACGCTCGGCACCGGCATTTTCGTCGTGCTCGGTGAGGCGGTCCCGCTGGCCGGTCCGGCGATCGTCGTGTCCTTCGTCCTCGCCGGGCTCACAGCGCTCTTCTCAGCCCTCTCCTACGCCGAGCTGGCCGGCATGATCCCGAACTCCGGATCGTCGTACAGCTACACCTACGCCACCCTCGGCGAGCTCGTCGCCTGGATCTGCGGCTGGTGTCTGATCCTGGAGTACGGCGTCTCCGTCGCGGCGGTGGCAGTGGGCTGGGGCCAGTACGTCAACGAGCTCCTTGAACTCACCGTCGGCCTGTCCCTCACCGACACCGGCCCGGTCAACCTCCCCGCCGCCGCGGTCGTCCTCCTCGCCACAGCCGCCCTGCTCGGCGGCGCCCGCGAGAGCGCCCGCGTCAACACGGTCATGGTGGGCATCAAGTGCGGCGCGCTGATCCTCTTCTGCGCGGTCGCCTTCACCGCGTTCCGGGCCGGGAACTTCCAGCCGCTCTTCCCGCTCGGCGCGGCCGGCATGAGCGCGGGCGCGGCCACCCTGTTCTTCTCGTACATCGGCTTCGACGCCGCCTCCACGGCCGGTGACGAGGCGAAGAACCCGCAGCGGGACCTGCCGCGCGCGATCATCCTTTCGCTCGTCCTGATCACCGTCCTGTACGTCCTGGTCGCCGTCGCCGCGCTCGGCGCGATGAAGTGGCAGGCGTTCGAGGGTACGGAGGCAACGCTCAGCAAGGTCCTCGTCCAGGCGGTCGGCGGCGGCACGCTGTGGCCGGTCCTGCTGTCGTTCGGCGCGGTCGTCGCGACCACAACTGTCGTGCTCGCCGTCCTGTACGGGCAGACCCGCATCCTGTACGCCATGTCCCGCGACGGCCTCGTCCCGTAACTGTTCAGCCGTGTCCACCGGCGGACCGGCGTGCCCCGCGCCAACACCCTGATGGTGTCCGGGTTCATCGCGCTGCTCGCCGCGCTCGTCCCGCTCGGCAGCCTCGCCGACGCGACCTCCATCGGCACGCTGTTCGCGTTCGGTCTGGTCAACATCGCCGTCGTCGTGCTGCGCAGGCGCCGGCCGGACATGCCGCGCACGTTCCGCGTTCCGTGGGGGCCGGTCCTTCCGGTCCTCGGCACGGTCTGTTGCGCGTACACGATGGCCAGTCTCGGCGCGGACACCTGGGCCGCTTTCGGCCTGTGGATGGCGGTTGGGCTGGGGATCTACTTCTGTTACGGAATCCACCGTTCGAAGCTGGAGACGGCAACCCTGGACACGGCAGTCCTGGAGACAACGATCCCGAAGGACGGGCCCCGATGACCACTCTCGACCTGACCGCCGATGTCGTGGCACTGACCCGCGCGTTGGTCGACATCCCCTCCGAGAGCGGCCGCGAGGGCGTGCTCGCGGACACCGTCGAAGCGTCTCTCCTCGCCCTCGGCCACCTCACCGTCGACCGGATCGGCCACTCGGTGGTGGCGCGTACGACGTGCGGCCGGCCCGAACGGGTCATCATCGCCGGGCACTTGGACACCGTCCCGGTCAACGGCAATCTCCCGTCGCGGCTGGTGGACGACAGGGTGTACGGCCTCGGCGCGTGCGACATGAAGGGAGGCGTCGCCGTCGCCCTTCGTCTCGCCGCGCGGCTGACCCGGCCCGTACGCGATGTCACCTTCGTCTTCTACGAGTGCGAGGAGATCGTCAGCAACCGCAACGGCCTCGCCCGCATCCTCGCCGAGCGGCCCGAACTCCTCGTCGCCGACTCGGCGGTCCTCATGGAGCCGAGCGACGCGGGCATCGAGGCCGGCTGCCAGGGGACGCTGACCGCCGAGATCACGGTACGGGGAGAGCGGGCGCACACGGCGCGTTCCTGGATGGGCGTCAACGCCGCCCACAAGGCAGCCACGCTGCTGCGGCGGCTTGACGAACACGTCAGCGCGGAGGTGGTGATCGGCGGGCTGGTGTACCGCGAAGGGCTGAACGCCGTAGCCGTACGCTCCGGGGTCGCCGGCAATGTCGTCCCGGACGAGTGTGTGGTCACCGTCAACCACCGTTTCGCGCCGAGCCGTTCGGCTTCCCAGGCCGAGGCGTACGTGCGCGGTCTCTTCCCCGAGTACGACCTGAAGGTGACGGACGTCGCGGCGGGCGCCATGCCCGCCACGACCACCCTCACCGAGGTGCTGGACGTCGAACCCCGCCCCAAGCTGGGCTGGACGGATGTCGCGCGCTTCACCGAGCTGGGCATTCCCTCCCTGAACTACGGCCCCGGCGATCCGACGCTCGCGCACACGGCCGGGGAGTTCGTACCGGTCGCCCAGCTCCGTGCGTGCGAGGCGACGCTCACGCGGTGGCTGAGCCTCTGAGTCGCGCGAGGGTACGGAGCTGCAGCCACAGCACCAGTCGCTCGTCGGGGTCGTCGAGGTCGAGTGCGAGGTGGTCCCTGGCCTGCTTGAGGCGGTAGCGGCAGGTGTTGGGATGGACGGCGAGGAGCGCCGCCGCGCGCGCCATGTCGCAGCCCGCGTCGAGGTAGGCGATGAGGGTGCGGGCGTAGTCGGTGCCGTGGTCGCGGTCGTACGCCAGGACGTCCCGCCAGGGGCCCGCGTTCAACTCCTCGCGATCGCCCAGCAGTTCGGTGAGGCGGTGGAGGACGATGCGGGCGCGCAGCTCGTCGGCGGCGGCCACGGCGTCCTCGGTCACCCGCAGCGCGAGGTCGGCGTCGGACCGTGAGGCGCCGGCCTTCGCGAGCCCGGGGACGGCCGGGCCCAGCGCGGCCCGGACCGCGATCCGCAGAGCCTGCCCGGCCCGGGCTGTCACGTCCTCGGCGAACCGCTTCTGGCCCGGCCCGTCCGGCAGCAGGGCATAGACCGTGCCACCGAGCAGGACGCACGCGCGCCGCCCGTAGCGGGCCTCGCACTGGAGCCGTACGAGATCGAGAAGCCGCAGCGCGGTCTGCTCCCCGGCGGCCGGGGCGAGCTGCCCGGCCGCCGCGAAGGACGCCACCCGTACCGGCTCGCTCTCACCGAAGCCGAGAGTGCGGGCCGCGCCCGCCGCGTCGGCTGTGCCTTCGAGGACACGGCGCAGCAGATCGCCGTACTGGTGACGGGCCAGCTCCTCGGCGGCGCGCGCCCGCAGCAGGTGCAGGGCGGCGGTGGCGGCGCCTCGCTCCAGCAACTCCTCGGCGCCGTCGGCGAGTTGTCCGTGTCCACGACCCAGATCGAGCCGAGCGTCTCGCCGCCGGCACGTACGGCCAGCGCGAGCCGTCCCGACTGACCGCGGATCGCCGGCAGTCGCACGGCGCCCGGCGCGGCGAAGACGATCCGGTACTGCTCGCTGTTCTCTGGACTGCCCGGAACCTGCCGGCCGAGGATGCCCTGCCGCCGGTCCTCGTCGACGGCCTGCGTCTGGAGCGCCGAGTACGCGAGGACCCGCTGGGCCGGGTCCTCGATGACGGTCGCGCCGCCGATGGCCGCGGCGAGCGCGCCCGCGAGGGCGAAGAGATCGCCGTGCGCGGCGCCGCCCGCGGCCGCGCCGAGTGCGGAGGCGAGCTGGAGGTGCAGGCGGTGCCAGGAGACGTTCGGGTCGACGGCCAGTACGCCGATGCCCGGCGCGGGGTGCGCCCGGCCGCGTACGACGACTGCCGTGCAGCCCGCCTCGGCGGCCGCGGCGTACGGCGCGTCCTCGGCCCGCACTCCCACGGCGAGCAGCAGTCCGCCCGGCGTGCGCGGGACCGGGGCCTGCGCGTCGTACAGCAGCACCTCGCTCACGGGCGCCGCGAGCCCGGCGGGCGGCGGGGCGACGACGCTGAGGCTCGACTCGCCGAGTGCGTCGAGCACCTGCCCCAGTGTGCAGTTTTCCATTCTGTACGCCCCCTTCTTGGCCGATCTCACAATACGGGGGCGGGGTGAGGCGCCGAGACTCGGTGGCATGACGATCGAGATCCGGACCGTCGGCACGGCCGACGTGTCCGCCATCAGCGCGGTGAGCCGCTTCTTCGCCGAGGTGTGGCAGACGCCGCCGGCGAATCCCCCGTACCCGGCGGAAGTCCTGCAGAGCCTCGTCCACGCGGGCGGCGCCGTGCACGCGGCGTACGACGCCACCGACGCCACCGACGCAGACCGGCTCGCCGGCGCGACGGCCGCTGTCTTCGGGCCGCCCGCAGAGCGGTCCGTGTACTCCTTGGTGGCGGCGGCCGGCGCCTCCGACCGTGGCACGGGTTTCGCTCTCAAGCAGGCCCAGCGAGAGTGGGCGCTCGGGCGCGGCGCGCACACCATGCGCTGGACCTTCGACCCGCTGATCGGCCGGAACGCCCGCTTCAACCTGGTGAAGCTGGGCGCCACCGCCCCCGAGTACGAGGTCGATTTCTACGGCCCGATGGCTGACGGCGTGAACGACGGCGACGAGAGTGACCGGCTCACCGCCGTCTGGGACCTGCGCTCGCCACGCTCGTACGACGCGACGGCCGAGGACCGTACGGGAGCGGCACTCCTGCGCGACGCGCCCGACGGCGGGCCACTCGCCGTGCGTACCGGCGACCGGATCTGGTGCCGGGCGCCGGACGACTTCGCGGCGATGCGCGCCAAAGCGCCGGACGAGGCGCTGCGCTGGCGGCGGGCCGTGCGCGAGGTGTTCACCGCGGCCTTCGCCGAGGGCTTCGCGGCGACGGGGATGTCACGCGACGGCTGGTATCAGCTCACGCCCGCGAGCGCCGGGGAGGGCGCGGCCGCATGAAGATCGAACACGTTGAGCTGCTGCATGTGGCCATTCCGCTGGTCACTCCTTTCCGTACCTCCTTCGGCACGATGACGAGCAAGGACACCTTTCTGCTCCATGTCGTCACGGACGCGGCGGAGGGCTGGTCGGAGTTCGCGGCCGACCCGGAGCCGCTGTACTGCTCGGAGTTCGTGGCCGGCGCGCAGATCGTGCTGCGCGACTTCCTGATCCCGCGCGTCGCCGCGCTGCCCCGGCTCACGGCGGCCGGGGTGGCGCCCGCGACCGCGAAGATCAAGGGGCACCAGCTGGCGAAGGCCACCCTGGAGACGGCTGTGCTCGACGCCGAGCTGCGCGCCCACGGCATGTCGCTCGCGACGTACCTCGGGGCGGTCCACGACCGTGTGCCGGCGGGGGTCTCGGTCGGCATCAAGGAGTCTGTCCCGGCTCTGCTCGACGACGTGGAGCGGTATCTCGGGGAGGGCTATCGCCGTATCAAGCTCAAGATCGAACCGGGTTGGGACGTCGAGCCGGTACGGGCCGTGCGCGAGCGGTTCGGGGACGCGCTCCCGCTCCAGGTCGACGCGAACACCGCCTACTCCCTCGCGGACGCCGAACACCTGCGCAGACTCGACGAGTTCGGGCTGCTCCTCATCGAGGAGCCGCTGGACGAGGACGATCTGTACGCCCACGCACGCCTCCAGGAGCGCATCGCGACACCGGTCTGCCTCGACGAGTCGATCCACTGCGCGCGCGACGCGGCGGCCGCCATCGCGATGGGCGCGGCGCGGGTCGTGAACGTGAAACCCGCCAGGGTCGGCGGCTATCTCGAAGCCCGCCGGATCCACGACGTGTCGGCCGCGCACGGTGTGCCCGTCTGGTGCGGCGGCATGCTGGAGACGGGAATCGGCCGCTCCCCCAACCTCGCGCTGGCCGCGCTGCCCGGCTTCGCCCTTCCCGGGGACACCTCCGCGTCATCCCGGTACTTCGCCGAGGACATCACCGAGCCGTTCGTCCTCCACGACGGTTACCTGCCTGTGCCGACGGGGCCCGGCATCGGCATCGAGCCGCTGGCGGACGCCCTGCGGCGATTCACGCGCGCTCGGCAGACGCTGTGGGGCGAGTGAGGTGACATGGGCGGCCCGCGCGCTCAGTTGACCTGGATGGCGAGCAGACAGGCATCGTCGTCGTGGGCCGTGCGCGTGTAATCGGCGATGATCCGGTCGAGGGTTTCCTCGGGCGAAAGCCCCGCGTTCCCCGACAGACTCCGACTGAGGTTGGTGATGCCCACGGTGATGTCCTCGCCCCGGCGTTCGACCACACCGTCGGTGTAGAGGAGCAGCAGGTCACCGGTGTGCAACGGCACCGGCGCGGTCTCGTACGCGTACCCGGGCATCAGGCCGAGCAGGGGACCCAAATGGTCCGAGGCGAGAGTGGACACCTCGTCCCCACGCCGCAGCAGCGGGGGCGGATGGCCCGCGCACGCCCAGCGCAGGACATGGTCGTGGTCGATATGTCCGGTGATCATGGTCGCGGTCAGCGCCGTCGGATCACTGCACACGAGCTCGTTCAGCCACGTCGCCATCTCGCCGGCCGAGGCGCCCGTCTGGGCGAGACCGGCGAGAGCGTGACGCTGCTGGGCCATCCGGGCCACAGCGTCCAGCCCGTGGCCCACCGCGTCTCCGATGGCGACCAGTACCCGCCCGTCCGGCAGGCGCCTGCACTTGTACCAGTCGCCGCCGACAGCCGCGTCGGGCTCGGCAGGCAGGTAGGCGGCGGCCACGGTCAGCCCCAGCTCGGCGAGCTCGGCGGAGTGCGTCGGCAGGAGTGCCTCGCGCATGACGGACGCGATACGCCGCTCCGCCTCGGCCTGCTGACGCAGCGCCTCCGTCTCGCGCTGGGTCTCCGCGAGGCGGCGCCGGCTGCGCATCTGTGGTGTCAGGTCGCGCGCCACGAGGTGCACGGCCCACGGGCGACCGTCGGTTCCCGCGACGGGTCTGCCGAGCAGGTCCAGGGTGCGTACTTCGCCGAAGACACGGAAGCGGATGCGGGCCCAGGAAGGTTCCTCGCCGGCGAGGACAGCGCTGATCAGCTCGGCGAGCGCCGGCACCTCGCCGGGCAGGACCGCGTCGCAGAGCTCCGTCAGGGACCACGGCATGCTCGGGTCCGTACGGAAGATGCGGTGCAGCCCCTCCGACCAGTCGACGGTACCGGAGAGCAGGTCCCAGTGGCCCCAGCCCATCGAGGCGATGTGCTGGGCGTCGAGGGTCAGGATCTCGGCCTGGCTGCGGGCGGGGAGCCAGGTGGTCAGCAGTTGGTTGCCGCAGGAGGCGGCGTAGTAGAGGAGTGGGGCCCGGCGCAGTCGGCCGTGCCGCTCCTCTGTGTAGTCCACGGTCAGTCCGTTGAGGGCGCGCCCGGACTTGAAGACCGCGGTCAGCGCCGCCAGCAGCCCGCTCGTCGCGGCGCCGGGGCGGGCCTCCAGCAACCGCTGCCCCACCTGACTGTCCGGTGCTTCGAGCCATTGCGAGGAGCGGACGTGGTTGCCGGCGCGAATGACGAAGTCCGTGATCTCGCCGGTCTCGTCCTTGACCGGGTCGAGCAGCGCCGCCGAGACCGGGATGGCCGACAGACTGGAGCACAGGCAGGCCCACGGGTCGTGGCCGGGCGCACCGTTCGGGCAGCCTTCACCGGAATCTTCGCCCTCCTCGCCTCCCTCGGCCCGGCTGTCGCTCGTAGGCTCAGATCTTCCGGAGGTGAAGGTCTCCAGTGACCGGCTGCTGATGGGCGAGGCGTGGGTGATGGTGGTCGAGAGCGGCAGGCGTGCCTCCGTCTTACGCCGTACATCCGCGCGCAACGCGGCGACCTCGCGCTCGATGAGCGACTTGAGGCCCTCCACGTCGTGCGGCAGGTCCGGCACGCCAGGGAGACCAGGTAGACCGGGGTGGTCAGGGTGGCCGGGCAGCCGGCGGGCCCGGCGGGGAGAAGCTCACAAGATCGTCACCGGCCCGCTGTCCAGGACATTCACGGTGATGACCTCCCGGCGTCGCACGTCAAGATCCGTTCACCTCGATCGTAGGCTCCGCCCCGGACACCCGCGAACGCTCACCGCCACGCGGCCGACTGGTGACGAAGGTCCCTGCCGGACGGGACTTTAGTCCCGTGTTGGTCAGTTTTGGGGCGGAAACACCCAAATCAGAAGATGACGCCGATGATGATGCCCCGCTCCGGCGCCGGGTGGTCCGCCACCCTCGCGGGAGCGACACGGAAGGAAGAGAATGCGCTGGATCGCGCTGGCCAGAGCTCAACTGAAGCGGGCAACCGACGCGTTGTTCCCGCCCCGTACCGCCTCACCCGAACCGGCATCGGACGAGTTGCTCGTACGGGCGCCCACCGGAGGGGAGTGCTGGAACTGGGTCGAGCGACGGCAGATCAGCTGGCGGATAACGGGAGGTCTCGGCTATCCGTGCTGCGTCCTGCTGGAGCGCAGGACCGAGCAGGGGAAGTGGTCCGAGGCCGCGGTACTGGCCTCACAGGTGGACCCGCGTGCGCTGCGGGCGTCCGTCGTGGTGCCGGAGCTGCCTGAGGGGCCGTACCGCGTACGGATCACCTCGCCCGAACTGCCGCACGGCGCGTGCAGCCCACCCCTGACCATCAGCCACAGCGGCACCGTCCACGTCCCCGCGACGACACGGTGACGCCGCGCGACGTCGACGACAAGCCCGCCCGATACGCCGAGTTGCTGCGTAACCTGTACGCCGCACCGACTACGAGTTTCCGACATCCCCGGCGGCCCGCGAACTCCTCCGGCGGGAGGAAATCGTGGTGACCGACTACAGGACTGTCCAGCGGGCCTGGCTCAAGGGAAGGCAGCTCTAGTCAACGGCGCCCGGTGCGTCGCTGCTTGAGCTGTCCGAGGCGAGTTCCAGCAGCCTGCGTGCCGTCTCGCGGGCATGGTCCGCCGCAGCACTGCCCTCGGAGACGGCGGCGGTGGTGATCGCGCCCTCCACGAGCAGGAGGAGCGCCCGCGCCAGCCAGTCGGCGCGGCCCGCATCGGTCACCAGGCGCGCCAGGTAGTCCTTCAGGGCATCGACGTGGTCTCGGGCGGCGGCGGCCACTTCGTCCGATGTGGCGCCCAGTTCCCCGAAGGAGTTGACGAAGGCGCAGCCGCGGAAGCCTGGCTCCTGGAACCACGACCGCAGCCAGTCGAAGACCGCCAGGATCCGTTCCTCACCCGGCGGCCGGGTCTCGACGTAACTCGCAAGCGAAGCGCGCCATCGCAGGTCGCGTCGACGCAGGTACGCCTCCACCAGGTGGTCCTTGGAAGGGAAGAGCTGATAGAGGCGCTTGAGGGACGCCCCGGACGCGTCGCGGATCTCGGCCATGCCGACCGCCTGCAGTCCACGCCCGTAGAAGAGCGTCTCGGCTGCGTCGAGGATGCGGGTCTCTTGTGCCGCGGCTTCCATGCCAACTCTCCCCTTGCAAGAGAATCACTGTTCTCTTAGGCTACTGCAGGCCGGGGAGAATTCTCATTCTCCCTCCCGTGAAGAGGAGAGTCATGACTGACAAGAGGCCGCCCCTCCCGCCGTTCACCGCCGAGACGGCCCTGCGGAAGGTCAAGGCGGCCGAGGACGCGTGGAACAGCCGGGACCCGGAGCGGGTGTCCCTCGCCTATACGGAGGACTCCGAGTGGCGCAATCGCGACACGTTCCTGCGCGGGCGCGCGGAGATCGTGGAGTTCCTGCGCGACAAGTGGCAGCGCGAGCTGGACTACCGCCTGCGCAAGGAGCTGTGGGCCTTCACGGACAGCCGCATAGCCGTCCGCTTCGAGTACGAGTGGCACAACGACGAGGACCAGTGGTTCCGCAGCTACGGCAACGAGAACTGGGAGTTCGACGAGAACGGCCTGATGCGACGCCGGTACGCGAGCATCAACGACCTCGCCATCGCGGCGGACGAGCGACGCATAGCCTGATGCGCGAGAAGAAGCCCGATGGACGCCGCCGGGGAGCGGAGCATCGGGCTCCTCCTCCGAAGCGCCGGGCCGGCCGGTCAGCCGATTCAGCCCGGCCAGGTTCCCGTCAGGCGATGTACGGCGGTGGCGCCGCCGCGGTCGACCGCCGCCTTGACCGCCGCGAAGATCGCGCCCTGCACGGCAGCGGCGATCACGACTTCCCGCCAGCCGCGCTCCATGTCGGTGGCGTCGGGGGCGTCCTCGTCGTGACCGATGACCTTCCACACCTGGTTGAAAACCATGCCGGCCAGTGCGCCGCTCACGGCGCCCAGCACCAGGCCGACCGGCTTGTACGCGACCTTGGACGCTTTCATCAGCACCTCCTGCTGCGTCGCGTGGCGACAACAATTACGGTGGCGAGCGCGGCAAAACCGGCGAACACGAGCAGATCGCGGCCGGGGCGCTTGGCCCTGCCGCCGAGCCGTCCCTCTCGCGCACCGGGCTCCGAACCCCTGCCGTGGAGCTTGCGTCCCAGAATGAGAGCGGTGTCCGTCAGCTGCTCGTTGGCAGAGGCAGCCTTGTCCCGTACCGGCCCGGGTGTCTTGTCGTGCGCCGTATGGAGGGCATGCGCGGCCTTGTCCTGCACCACGCTCTTGACCTTCGCCGCCTTCTGCTGTGCCTGCGCCTTTACGTCGGCCTTGGCTGCCAGCGCTTCGACCGTCCGGCCCAGCTCCTCGCGGGTCTTCTCCACCTGTGCCCGCAGTTCGTCGGGGTTGGGCGAGGAACCGTTGCCCTTTGCCTTTGTCATCGACGTGCCCTCTCCTTGATCTCGGCCACGTCGGCCTTGACGCTGTTGATGGCCTGCTCGGGAGTGGCCGGCGTGGCTCGGCTGACCTGCTTCTTGCCCACGGCGGCCAGTACCGCCGTCACGACAAGCAGGGCTCCGGTGACGACCAGCGCCGAGAGCCACAACGGCCAGACCAGGTCCAGGGCGATGATCCCGGTGGCAACGATGGCCTGTAGTGCCAGTAGACCGACCACGCCGGCTCCGCCCAGCAGACCGCCGCCGAGCCCGAACCGTTTGCCCTTCTGCTGCATCTCGGCCTGCGCCAGGCGCAGCTCCTGCCGCATCAGCTGGGAAATCTGCTCCGACGCGTGCTTGACCAGATCTCCCACCGACTCCTTACTGTCCGTGTGGGGCCGTTGGTCCACTGACGTGCTCATCGTCGTGACCTGCCTTTCCTCGACCTGCCCGCTGCTGGCTGTCAATCAAGTCGTAGCCCCTACTTCGTGTGCCCGCCAGCGGACAGCCCACGCGCCGCCGACGAAGAGACCGCCCTACAACAGGGCGCGGAGCAGCAGGCGAGGCGCGTGATGCACCAGCAGGGCGCTGCCCACACCGATCGCGGCGCCGGCCACGACGTCACTCGGGTAGTGCGCGCCGGCCTGGACGCGCTCCAGGGCCACCAGCACGGTGGGAACCGCGGCTGCCGCCCCCACCCACGGCGAGGTGAAGGCCACCGCGGTGGTGAAACCCACGGCGGCGGCGGTGTGCCCGGACGGGAAGGACGAGGTGTCCGGCCGGTCGTCGACACCGTCGTGCGGGATCATGTCCGCGGGGGGCCTTCGCCGCTCGTACAGCTGCTTGCACACCGCGTTCGACACCAGTTGCGCGCAGAGCATGCTGACCACTCCCCCGGCCGCGGCCTTGCGCTGCGACGCGCCTCCCGCCACAGCCATGGCCAGGGCCGCACCCCACCACAGTTTCGTTCGCTCGGCCGCCGCCTCCACCGCCGGGAGGACCTGGCGCGCCCAGGGTGAGTCCCAGGAGGCGGCCCGGCGGGTGAGCTGCCGGTCGAGGCGGCGCATGTCGTGGAGGAGACGCGTGACGGCCTGTTTCGACCGCGCGACGTCAACCCCGTCCGCACCTCTATTCAGGGGTCCCGGCACAGTCAGTCGCTGCCCATCTGCTTGCGGTCCTGATCAGTCCACTTGCGCGTGTCACGCGGTTCGACGTAGGGCTCCTCCTCGCTGGGGTGGCCGCCGGCGATAGCGCGTTCACGGGCCATCTCGGCGTCGAACTCAAGACCCAGCAGGATCGCCAGGTTCGTGATCCACAGCCACACCAGGAAGATGATCACTCCGGCCAGGGTGCCGTACGTCTTGTTGTACGAAGCGAAGTTCGCCACGTACAGCGCGAAGCCCGCCGAGGCGATCATCCAGATCACGAGGGCCAGGAAGCTGCCGGGAGTGACCCACCTGAAGCCGCGGCCCCGGGCGTTCGGTGATGCCCAGTACAGCAGCGCGATCATGATGGTGACCAGCAGGACGAGGACCGGCCACTTCACGATCGACCAGACGTTCAGGGCGCTGTCCCCGATGCCCAGGGTCGTACCCAACTGCCGGGCGAGGCCGCCGGAGAACACCACGATCAGCGCGCTGACGCACGCCAGGATCATCAACACCAGCGTCAGGACCAGCCGCAACGGCGTGATCTTCCAGACCGGCCGGCCTTCGGGGATGTCGTAGACCGCGTTGGACGTGCGGATGAACGCGGCCACATAGCCGGACGCCGACCACAGCGCACCCAGCAGACCGACGATCGCCAGGATCGATCCCGTACCGCTGCCACTGGCCTGCAGTTGCTCGACCGCCCCGGTGATGATGTCGCGGGCGGATCCGGGCGTCAGCTTCGTGATGTTGTCCAGGACGCTCTTGGTCGCCGACTCGCCCGCGATGCCCAGGATCGACACCAGTACAAGCAGTGCGGGGAACAGCGCCAGGATCCCGTAGTACGTCAGCGCCGCTGCGCGGTCGGTCAGCTCGTCGTCCTTGAACTCTGCCGCTGTGCGGCGCAGCACCGCGACCCACGACTGCTTGCCCATCTGGGTTGGCTTGTCAGGAGCGTTCCGTTCCACCTGCGGGTCCGGCCCCGCACGGCTGCCGGGTTCCCCGGCCGACCCGGCGTCCGCGTGCCGGCGATCGCGCTCCTGATCGTCGTCTCCATGCTCTTGTCGCCACTTCGATGCCATGACCTACGAGTAACCCCAAACTCCGGGTTCTGCACGTGGAGCCGACGCTCACCTCGATGTTTCCTGAAAAGCTGCGTGGCATTAGGGTGTCTCGCCCAAAGCCACGCGCCGGCCTTCCGCGGCAGGGAATGATGTCGTGCATGCCTTCCCTGGTGCCGCCTTTCGTGCCTGCGGGCCGCCTCTCCGGACGCGATCAGCCCTCCTTGCCGGCCAAGGGTGGTCTGCTCCTGCGCCCTTGGCGCCGTACGGACGCCGCCGCCATCGCCGCGGCGTTCCAGGATCCGGGTATTCAGGGCTGGCATGCGCGGCGGGCGGACTCGGAGGACGAGGCCCGTGGCTGGATCAGGCGATGGCAGGAAAGCTGGCGCGCCGAGACGGACGCCCAGTGGGCGGTTGTCCGTGCGGACAGCGACGGGTTACTCGGCCGGGCCTCCCTGCGGTCGATGCTTCTGCCGGTGGGACAGGCCGAATGCGCGTACTGGACTGTCCCCTCGGCCCGCGGATCGGGCGTCGCTCCCCGCGCCGTATCGGCACTGGCGAGGTGGGCGTTCGAGGAGATCGGATTCCACCGGCTCGAGCTCGTCCACTCGGTCGCGAATCAGGCGTCTTGCCGGGTGGCCCTCAAGGCCGGTTTCGCGGCGGAAGGCATCAAGCGCAGTGCGCATCTGCACGCCGACGGATGGCACGACATGCACCTTCACGCGCGCATCAAGGAAGACGAATACCCGGCTGGACCGCTGTGACAGTACGTCGGGGGAAGGCGTACAGCACCTGCGGCTCCTGCCACTCGGCGAAACTGTCGGTCAACGTCGCGCCGAGCGCTTCAAGCAGGCGTCGGGAACGGAGGTTGGCCTCCTGGGTCACCGCGACCACGCCCGGCACTTGCGAAGGCACCTGCGCCGAGGCCCAGTCGACGGCGGCGGCCACTGACTCACCGGCGTAGCCGCAGCCCAGTACTCGGGCAGGAACTGGTACGACACCTCGGTACGGCCGCCCCGGCCACCCGGCTCCACCGCCACCAGCCCGACGACCACGCCGTCCTCCTGCCGTACGACGCTGAACGCTCCCGGAGCACCGACACACGCACCCTCGCGCTCGCGCACTGTCTGCTCCGCCACAGGTCCGCCGAGATAGCGACGTACCTCTGGGTGCGTCCACAGACGAGCGATCTCCGGTACGTCCGGAGGCTCGATCGGGCGCAAGACGAGTCGCGATGTGGGGAGAGAGGCCGGCCAGAAGGCGACAGCGGAGACGTCAGGCATGTACGCGAGCATGGCAAACAGCGCCTCCTGCCAGCGGGAATGTGCGGAAATTTCTCTTTGACTCCATCCATTTCTGCGGAAATGATCCAGGTATGTCACGCACTTTTGATGACCTCGTAGCGGAGGCAGAAGCCGTCTCGGTCGACGGCTGGGACTTCTCCTGGCTTGATGGCCGCGCCACCGAGCAACGCCCCTCGTGGGGGTATCAGCGCACGATGAGCGAGCATGGCCCGCGCGTCCGCCGCCCTCGACATCCAGACCGGCGGCGGGGAAGTTCTCGCCGGGGCGCCGAAGCTGCCACCGGTGATGGTGGCCACGGAGTCCTGGCCGCCCAACGTCGCCAAGGCGACCAGGCTGCTGCACCCGCTCGGCGCCGTCGTCGTCGCGGACGCGGACGAACCTCCGTTGCCGTTCGCCGACGGTGCCTTCGACCTGGTGACCAGCCGTCACCCGGCGACGGTGTGGTGGGAGGAGATCGCCCGCGTGCTTCGGGGCGGTGGCACGTACCTCTCCCAGCACGTCGGCCATTCCAGCGTCTTCGAACTCGTTGAGTACTTCCTCGGGCCGCAGCGCGAGGAAGTACGCCGCGCGCGCCATCCCGACGACGAACGCCGGGACGCCGAGGCGGCCGGCCTGGACGTGGTCGACTTGCGATTCGAGCGGCTGCGGACCGAGTTCTTCGACATCGGCGCGGTGATCTATTTCCTGCGGAAGGTGATCTGGATGGTCCCCGGCTTCACCGTCGACCAATACCGCGACCGGTTGCGGGAACTGCACGACAAGATCGAGAGCGAAGGGCCGTTCGTGGCGCACTCGACCCGCTTCCTCATCGAGGCCCGTAAGCCCGTCTGACGGGAATCCGGCGTCACGCGCGCGTTCCTGCCGCTACCTGCCGAACGCTCCGGCGCTGTAGAGGTACAGAGCGACAACCCCCGCCACGCAGGCCAGCACGACCCAGGAGCTGAAGCTCGTGTGCCTTCCTCGCTGCCGCTGCTTGCCGGCGCCCTTCGCGCGGCCGGCGCTCGACGGGCCCGGCACTCGCGGCGCCGCGTCGACAGCGGCCTCCGCGAGCAGGCGGCGGCAGGTCGCGGCGAGTTCGCCCGTCCCGGCGGCGAGCGGCACTATCGCTTCCGAACGCGCCGGAGCCGTGGTGCCGCCGTGGAGGATGCGGCCGGCGCGCACGAGTATCTCGCCCCGGCCCCCCGACGGAGCGAGACTGATCCAGCGCTGCACATGCTCGCCCCGGATGACCACGCCCCCCGCCCGGTCCCGGTACACGGTGTGCTCACGCCACAGCACCTCGGCCAACTCGCTGGCTGTGTCCCTCAGTTGCCCACTCATTCCTCCCCCTTCGCCCCCACGGCACGCCGATCAAGCAACGCACTCTAGCGGCAGGTCCACACCAACTCCGTTCGGGGGGTGTGACTGAGCGCTTCACTTGGCCAGTTGAGCGTTGGCCGGGCAGGCGGCCCGCACAGCGGTAGCGTCGGCCCCATGATCGTATGGCTCAACGGCACCCACGGCGCAGGCAAGACAACGACCAGTGCACTCGTGCAGCAGCTGATCCCGGATTCACGGGTGTTCGACGCCGAGAAGGTCGGCGAGACACTCATGGACATCACGCCGGGGCTGCCCTGGACGGGCAATTTCCAGGATTGGCCGCCGTGGCGGCCTCTCGTAGTCGAGACCGCCCGCCGCGTACTCGACTACACCGGCGGCACTCTGGTGATGCCCATGACCGTCTTGGTCGAGCAGTACTGGCGGGAGATCAGCACGGGCCTCGCCCAACATGCCATCGCCGTACGGCACTTCGTCCTCCACGCTGACCAAGACACCCTGCGCGGGCGCATCGAGGGGGACACTCTTCTTGGCCCCTCCCCATTCCGTCTCAAATACCTTGAGCCCTACGCCGAGGCGGCCCGCACCTGGCTACACGGCGAGGCCGAGGTCGTCGACACCACGCACCTCACGCCCGCCCAGGCCGCCCTGCAGATCGCAGAGGCAGTCAAGAGTTGAGGTCAGCCCGCCACGCGAAACACAGGCAGGTCGTCACAGCTTCGGACGCTGTCGCTGCGGCTTGTCTAGGCAGGCAAGGCCGTACGGTCCAGGCGCTGCCGCTGCGAGTCCGTGAGCCGGAGGTTTGCCGCAGCGAGATTCTCCTCCAGATGGGCGAGCGAGCCGGTTCCGGGGATCGGCAGGACGACCGGGGAACGGGCGAGCAGCCAGGCGAGCAGGACCTGGGGAACGGTGGCCCCGAGTTCGCTGGCGACGGTGGCGAGAACGGACGCCTGACCCGAGGCACTTTCTGCGGCGACGGGACGCCAGGGAAGAAAGGCGATGCCGCCGGCCTCGCATGCCTCCAGAACCGGCTCGTAGTCTCGGTCGAGGAGGTTGTAGCGATTCTGTACGCTCGCGATCTCGGCGGCCTGCCGGGCCTCGGCGAGCTGCGCGGTGGTGACTTCGGACAGCCCGAGGTGCCCGATCTTCCCTTCAAGTTGGAGCTCGCGGAGCGCGCCGATCTGTTCGGCGACTGGAACCTTCGGGTCGATCCGGTGCAGCTGCAGGAGGCCGACGCGCGCAGTCCGGAGTCGGCGCAGGCTCTGCTCAACCTGCTCGCGCAGGCTTTCCGGCCGTGCGTCGTACGCCCAGCCTTCCGGCCCGGACTGAGTGACCCCGGCCTTGGTGGTGATCAGCAGGTTGTCCGGGTACGGATACAGGGCGTCGGCCAGGAGTTCCTCGTTGGCCCCCCATCCGTACAGGTGGGCGGTGTCGATCAGAGTGACACCCAGCTCGACAGCGCGCCGGGCCACCGCCATGGCGGCAACCCGCTCAGGGCCGGGCTCGGTCGGCAGGCGCATGGCGCCGAACCCGAGCCGGAACACCCGGTATTCGCCTCCGATGGAAAACGTGCTCGCCGTGCCCGGAGTGTTCGGTGTGCTTGAAGTCATCGGTTTCCCCCTCGTCCGCCCGACGATACCGGGGCTCGCCTCATGCGGAAGTCAGCACGCTGACCCGGCGTGACGATCAGGGACGACGGGCGGCAGCGGCCGTCGGCGCTCAGGTGCAGCTTGCAGATGGCGCTATGGCCATCTGGACATTGAGCACGCAATTCTTGCGGGTCGTGACCGTTCCAAGTTGAGTTGGCCCCGCTGCGCGTCACGGTTGGCCAGCAGGGCAACTGTCCTCTCGCACCTGCGGGGCTTGGGGAGATGCGGTTGATGCGGTCCTGCCTGATCCTGTCGTGGGCTGACACTGGTTCTGATCAGGGAAACAGCGACGCGCCACCTGCGCACTGCTGCTCATCCCGCTGCCGGGATGCCAACGGTGAACCGAGGTGGCGGTCAGCAACGCAGGCCGACGATGCCCCAGCCGCGGCGCTCTGCCTCCGTGACCACCTCGCCCCAGTCGGTGAGAAGGTCGGCAAACGCTTCGAAGGTCGTGATCCATCCGCAGGGCTCCGCGGCGTGCTGGGTGAACGGCTCGCGCAGAAGTTCCAGTTGGGGTGCCGCCTGCCGCCACCATCCGGCGATCAGCGGCACCTGATCGGGCGGACACCACAGCAACAGGTCCGTGTCCCAGGTGCACGGCCGCTCCGGGAGCCCCGAACCGACCCCGGTGGTGTCCTCCAGGCCATGCCAGAACAGAGCATCGTTGAACCGGTCCAGTACCTCGCGCACCGTGGGCTCGACGAAGTCGCGCATGTGGTCCCAGCGGTGACCGGCCCAAAAGTGCGGCTTGTACGAGCCGAACGTGTTCCGCAAGGCATACCTGCCGTACCAGTCCTCACCCGGCGGACCTGGATCCGGGTTCCGCCACGCCGTGGATGGCGAGATCGGCATCGTTGCTTGCCCGCCGTCGACTGCCCACTTCGCACGAAGTCAGCGCAGGTGCGAGAGGACAGCTGCCCTGCTGGCCAACCGTGACGCTCAGCGGGGCCAACTCAAGCGCTCAGCGGCCAACTGAAGCGCTCAGTCACAGGGGGCCTTCGCCCGTGGGCTCGTGAGGCGTCAGCTGTAGTCGAGTTCGATGTAGTCGATGTCGGTCAGCTCCACTTGGAGGCCGGGTGCTCGGCGGCCGCGGTCCTTGAAGTACTCCTCCTGAAGGCCTTCGGCGGCGATGCGTTGCAATTGCTGTTCGGTGGCGCTCGCGGCCTGCGCGTCGAAGAGGCGGCTCGCGTACGCGGGCGGCAGGTGCTGGGTGATGAGCCGCAGCCGGCTGTCGTCCGTAGTACCCGGCGCCGCGGTGAATCCGAACCGCGCGCGGGTCTCGATCACGATCCCGGTGGTGCTGGCGGCCTGCTTCTTGGCGCGGTCACGGACCTTGGGCTGCCAGTTCTTGCCCACCTCGGCGACCAGGCGGGCGGCGAGGTCCTTACGGGGCCGCTTGAACTGACCCTTGAGGTAGCGCTCCACGGTGCGCTGGGAGGTGCCCAACCGCTCGGCCACCGCCTTGGTGGAACCCCTTTCGTGCTTCACGAGGAACCGCATCTGCGCCTGCGCGGATTTCGGAAGAGGCCGGGTGAACGTGCTCGCTTCCGCCTTGTCGAGGCTGTCGCCCAGAATGCCCATCGCTGACCCCTGGTCTCCTATTCTCCGTCGGCCGACGCGTCGGTCCCCTTGATGTGCCGGGCGGGGTTGTGGCCTTGATCGAGCATCTGCACAGCCCACATCATCGGTTGGCTGCCCTCGCACTTGACCATCCCCGGTGAGACGCCGAGGCGGAGTCCTCCGGGCAGCGGCTTGTCCTCGGGCGTGCGGGGCAGGAAATCCAGCGGTGAGGGGCCGTCGGACAGGTATACGGCGCAGTCGGAGAGGACGGCCACCGGGAAGAGTCCGACGCCTGCGAGCTTGAGCATTTTGCGGTGCATGTTGATCCGGGCGGCAGAGATAACGGCGGCGCGGATGTCGGGGCGCCAGGTCGGGCGCTCCAGGGCCGGCCAGCGTTCGCCCGGCCGGTAACCCACGCCCTGCGGGCGCTCGCGGAGCTTGCCGATGCCGCCCTTGACCGTGGATTTGATGGCGGAAAGGACGGCGGCCTGCCCGGCGTCGACCTGCTTGTGCCGGTCCATCGCCGCGAGGAACTCCGCCTCGCCCATTCCGGATACGACTCCGAGCTGTTCCATGGTGGCCATGTACGCGTCGCGCAGCCGCGAGTACCAGGAGTCCAGGTACGGTCCGTGCTCGCGGCGGACGTACGCCTGCTCAGGCTGTACCCGGTGACCGAGTTCCACTGCGTAGGCGACGGTCGGCGTCGCGTACCAGGCGGGGCCGTCCGGCCGGACGCCGTGCGGGGTGAACGGGTTCGGGAGGCGCGGGTCGATCTCGATGTGGGACAGGTTGACGAGCCAGCTGCCGGGCAGCTTCGGGTCGAATGCCGGATTGTGGATGTGCGCGGCAGGGCCGAGGCCGACGTTCAGCCGGTTCGCGGCGGCGGCGAACGCCATGTTGACGTCGATACCGACGGCGTACGGCTTCGCGCACTCCTCGTCGGTGAGCAGCTCGGGGTCGCGGATCCACTCGTACGCCTCTTCGTCGAGGACTTCGCCGGGGGTGCGCCGGTGGCCGCGCGGGTGCAGGGCGGCGACGACGGGGTGCTCGTCCGGGGCTTCCGGTGGCGCGGGGTCCACCGGGGCGGTGAGCGAACCGGGGTTCGGGCCGGACGACCACGCGCCGGTCGCCGCGTCCTTGACCGCACGGGTCGGCGGGCGCAGCGCGGTCATCAGCTCCAGGCCGGACACGGCACAGGAACCGCGCGGGGTGATGACTCTGGTGGCGTACGTGCCCAGTACCTGGGCGAGTTCCGCAGCCGGCAGCCCCGCGGCCTCGCCCCAGGCGCGTGCGTCGAGCGCGCCCCAGGGCACGATCGCGAACTGGACGCACTGGCGCCGGCCGGCCTGCGCCGGGCGGTACACCCTGGCCCAGGGGCCGAAACCGCGCCTGGTCGTCTTCCAGTTCGCCCGGGCGATCTGCTGGTTGACCTTGTGGTCCTCGGGCAGGCGAAGACCTCGCCGGTCCTCCAGGGCGGCCGGGAGGCCGAGCCGCTCGGCGGCCGAGGCGGTGATGACAACCAGCGGGTCGGCGTCCTTGCCGTTGCGGTTCAGCCGGGGCCCCCAGCTGCGCCTCGGAAAGGGCCCAGTCGACCAGGGCGGGAATCGTCGTGGCCGGGCAGTCGAGCACCAGGCCGCCTACGCAGTACGCCGATCCGTCGCCGTCCAGCACCGCGAGCGGGCCGTTGGCGAGGCGCGGATCGACGGCCACCGCGGCGTGAACGGGCTCTCTCGTCGCAGGCCGCTTCGCGGACGGGCGGCGCGACGCCGACGGCGTGCGGGCCGGGGACGGCATCGCGGGGGTCTCCGGCGCCGCAGGGGCGGTTGGCCGTTCTGGCGGAGCGGCAGTGGCTTGTGCTTCCCCCGCTGCGCGAGCGGTTCGCGGTTCGGGCGCGGTTGCCAGTTGGGTGGCGATGCCTTCCAGGAGCTTGGCGTAGGCGGCTCGGGTGGTTCCCTGAGGTTCGCTGCGGCCTGCTTCCCATCCCGCCACGGTGGTCCGCGTGACGTCGAGTGCGGCGGCGATCTCGTTCTGGGTGAGGCCGTAGTCGGTGCGCAGCCGGGCGCGCTCGGCCGGCTCGGGCAGGTGAGTGCGGCGCGGCCCGGACTTCAGGAGGGCGTCGACGGGGTCGGGCTTGCTGGCCATGCGGCGCTTGCTCCTTCGGTGTCAGTCGTCGTCAGTCGTTGTCGGGCACGGACGTGCGGTGCGGGGCGGCGTCCAGGAACTCGCGCAAGTGCCTGCCGGTGAGGATGCGGGCGGGATTGCGGCCCGGGGGCAGCGGAAGTCTGTGGCCCAGGGCCCACTGGAAGCGGGCGGCCGGTGCGAGGTCGAAGGCGTACTTGCCGCCCGCGGTGACGTCGGGCTGGGAGCTGACGATCCGGAAAGCCCCGACGCAGACGCCGCCGTCGACGAAGGCCAGCAGGAAGTCGCCGTGCTTCCCGACGGTCTGGGTGGAAAAGCGCCACCAACGGGCCGCTCCTTCCGCAACGGTCTGGCCATTGCGAAGCGACTGCCTCACATCCACCGCGAGCATCCGTCCCCCGTCTCCGTTCCGTGCCTTTCTCTGCAGAACGACTCGATCTTAGCCCAGAGCAACACCTTTTATCGGCGGATAAAGAGCGCATCGGCAGTGGCCGCGGATCCCGGGCGCAGCTCCAGGAGAAGAAGGACGTGCCACCGCCGAACGCAGGCCTTCAGACACCCCCTGGAGTCCCGAATCCCCTGACTGTCATGACGGTGCCGGGTCGCGGGGGACCTTCCTGCGGCGCAGCCATGCGCGCAGCCCCCGGGAGGTTTCCGGGAGAGGGGGAGGCAGGGGGCGACTGGTCTCCGGGCGTGGAGCGGGACGGTGGTCGCGCGCCTCGTCCAGAAGCAGCGCGAGGCTCACCCTCTGCCAGAGGATCTCGTCCGGGTCGTCGGCCGGCAGCAGCCGGTCCATGGCCTCGCGGGCGGCGGGTGATTCACCGTAGCGCCCCACAAGCCCCGGCCTGAGCTTGTTGAGGTAGGCACGCTCGTAGGGGTCGTCGACGACCTCCGCGAGCTGGACGGGGTCGAGGGCGGAACTCGTGATCGCCGCCTGCTCCCACGGGTCCTCGGTCTGCCGCGTCAGCAGGCCGAGGCGTCGCCCCCGCCAGTTCCGAGCCCGTCGGTCCTCCCCCGCGTCGAGCACGACGCGCATCCGCTGCGGGGACCTGCCGGTGAGCAGACCCGGCTCGCGAGTGGCGAACTCCTGCAGCTCTTCGGCGAGATACAGCCAGACGACCGCCCTGTAGCGGTTGAGGTAAAACTTGACCGGCGTGACGTATCCAGCGCGGGCGAGCTTGCCAAACCGGACGGGGCTGATGTTCATCAGCTGCGCACCCTCGGTGGTCCCTACGGTCCGTACGCGCTCACGCAGCGTCTCTTGATTCCGGTCCGCCGCCCGGAGCCTGTCGATCTCCTCGCGGGCAACCCGGCGGTGGCTGCCGTCGGCGTCAACCGTGGTGCGGATATGGCCGAGCAGGACGGCGAGGTCGAACTCGCTGCGCTTCAGCCCCAGTTCCTGGGTGGCCCGTGCTGCGGACAGCGGCCTGCCCGCCTGCGTCACGACGGCGGCGCGGTGTGCTTCTTGTACGGCCATGATCGTCTCCCCGTGAGATGCGAATACTCTCGGTGACGACCGTAGCCTGGATGGCGCGTCACCCGCCCGGCCTGTGGATAACTTCCCGGCCGGGCGAGTAAGCGCAGGTCAGAACTCGGTTCCGGTCACAATTCCCGGCTGCCTCGCGGCAACGCCGAGGTGCTCACCGACGCGGTTGACGAGCAGAGTCATCTCGTACGCGATCTGCCCGATGTCGGCTTCGGCGGCGCTGAGCACGCACAGACAGCTGCCGTCGCCCGCCGCCGTGACGAAGAGGACCCCCTCATCGAACTCGACCATCGTCTGGCGGACTTTTCCGGCGCGGAAATGCCGGCCCGACCCCTTGGCAAGGCTGTGCAGTCCGGACGACACGGCGGCCAGATGCTCGGCGTCCTCCCGTGCCAGACCCGTACTCGCCCCGGTCACCAGGCCATCGTTGGACAGCACCAGTGCGTGCCGCACGTGCTCGACCCGGTTGGTCAGGTCGTCCAGAAGCCAGTCGAGTCCCTTGTTCAGCGCCATGTCGCGGCCCTCCCCGTTAATTTGTTCCCCGTTGGTCTGATCGAGGTCAACCCTTCCCCACTGACGTCGTCGCGGCAAGCACGTGTTCCGGGGTCAGCCGACCGTGTCGAGCAGCCGGGCGGTGTGCATCCTTCCCGCGTATTCGACGAGACGTACCAGAACCTCCTTGCCCGAATCACGATCCCGCGCGTCACAGAGCACCACCGGCGTCCCCCGGTCGAGGTCGAGGGCACGCGATACGTCGTGCGCGCCGTAGGTCCGTGACCCGGCGAAGCAGTTCACCGCCACGACGAAGGGGATGTGGCGGTGCTCGAAGTAGTCCACGGCCGGGAAACAGTCCTCCAGGCGGCGGGTGTCCCCGAGGACAACGGCGCCCAGAGCGCCCTGGGACAGTTCGTCCCACAGAAACCAGAACCGGTCCTGTCCCGGCGTACCGAAGAGATACAGCGAGAGTCCGGACCGGATGGTGATGCGGCCGAAGTCCATGGCCACGGTCGTGGTGGTCTTCTGGTCGACGCCTCCGGTGTCGTCGACCGTCTGCCCGGCCTCGCTGAGCTGTTCCTCGGTACGCAGCGGCCGGATCTCGCTGACGGCGCCGACGAGGGTGGTCTTGCCGACCCCGAAGCCGCCGGCGACCAGAATCTTCAACGCGAGGGCGGCCGTCTGATCGGCCTTCTCGTCAGAGCGCTCAGAGCCCATCGATCACTTCTCTCAGGAGACTGGGTAGTCGGCGGCAGTCAGGGCAGTCGGGGGCAATCGGGGCAGTCGGCGCTAGAGCGCTCTCAGGCCCTCGATCACCTCTTTCAGGATCCGCTCGTCGGGCAGCTGCGCGGGCGGTACCGGCCGGCTGACCTTGACGTAGCCGGATTCGAGGAGGTCGCCGAGGAGTACGCGGACCACGCCGACCGGCAGGTCGGCGCCGGCCGACAGTTCGGCGACGGACTGGGTCTCCAGGCGGCACAGAGCCACCAGGGCGCGGTGTTCGGGGCCGAGCAGCGACTCCTCGGCGCTGCCCGGCGCGTTCTCAGCGAGGTCGACGAGCGCGATGAAGTCGAATCGCGCTCCGCTGGGCCCCGGTTCGGTCCTGCCGCCGGTCATCGCGTACGGACGTACCAGGGGGCCTGCTTCGGCGTCGAACCAGTGGCTGCCCTGATGGATCGGGTCGGTGCCGGTTTCCCTGTCCTCTGTCATGTGCGGTGCCCGCCTTCTGTGCGGTCGTACGGTCAGCCCGCGGCCGGCGGCTGCGCGGAGAGGCGTGGCGGCGTGTACAGGTGCTCGCCCACCCGCTTGACCAGCCGGGCCATTTCGTAGGCGATCAGGCCGATGTCCGCCGTGGCGGAGCTCAGGACTGCGAGGCAGGAACCGTCCCCTGCCGCGGCGACGAACAGGAAGCCGTCGTCCATCTCCACCAGCGTCTGGCGTACGTCACCCACGCGGAAGTGGCGTCCCGCGCCCTTGGCGAGGCTGTGGAAGCCGGATGCCACGGCCGCCAGGTGCTCGGCGTCCTCGCGGTTCAGCGCGCTCGACGCACCGACGGCCAGGCCGTCGTTCGACAGCACGACCGCGTGCCGCACTTCGCCCACCCTGGTCACCAGATCGTCGAGCAGCCAGTCGAGTTCGCCGGATCCCGAACCGTGGGCGGTGCTGGTCCTCTCGTGCTCGATCATTCGTGGTCTCCTTCTCTGCCGCGGGTCCATCCGCTGCGGTAGGCCGTCATGCGGTCCCTTGCCTGTTCCGGGGTACGCCCCTGTGCGGCGGCGGCGGAGGGGTGAGCGGGTACAGCGGGCGGTGTGGGTGCTTCGCGAAGTTGCGGGACAAGACTGGCCTGCCGGACCCTTCGCGGGAGCCCGTTTTCGTCGTTCCCGCGATCGTCCGGTTCCGCGGTGCGGTTGTGCGGGCGCAGAGCGGTGACCCCGGCCGGCTGCTGCGGTCGCTCCTTCGGCGGCGGCTGGGCCGCGAGAGCGGGGCGCGGCGCCTGCGCGGCGAAGGAGGTGCCGTTGGTACGGGAAGGGCGTGGGCCGGGCACGAGAGCGGGCCCGGACAGTGGTGCGGTCTCTTCACTCTTCGGCGGGCCTTCCTGGCGTTGCGCGCGGACCGCGGACCGCGGTGCGCCTTCTCCCTTGGTGACGGCGCTCTGGAGCAGCGGAATGGGCAGCAGGACGACAGCTGTTGTCCCGCCGTACGGCGAGGTGCGCAGGTGGACTTTGATGCCGTGCCGGGAGGCGAGTCGGCTGACCACGAAGAGGCCCAGCCTGTCGCTGTCGAAGAGGTCGAGCGCTTCGGACTGTTCGATCCTCCGGTTCGCCTCGGACAGGGATTCCTTGCCCATGCCGAGTCCGCGGTCCTCGATCTCCAGGGCGTAGCCGTTGCCGACGGGCTCACCGGTGACGCGCACCTTGGTGTGCGGCGGCGAGAACTGGGCGGCGTTCTCGACAAGTTCGGCAAGGAGGTGCGTGAGGTCCGCTACGGCGCTGCCCGCGACGGCCGCTTCGGGTAGGTGGCGTACCTCCACGCGCGCGTAGTCCTCGATTTCGGACACGGCGGCGCGTACGACATTGGTCAGCGGTACGGGCATGCGCCAGGCGCGGCCGGGAGCCGCTCCGGACAGGATGATCAGGCTTTCCGCGTGCCTGCGCATCCGGGTGGTGAGGTGGTCGAGGCGGAAGAGATCACCGAGTTCGCCCGGGTCGTCAGCGCGGCGTTCCATGCTGTCGAGCAGGTTGAGCTGGCGGTGGACGAGGACCTGGCTGCGCCTGGCGAGGTTGACGAAGATCCCTGACACGCCGCTGGCCAGTTCGGCGCGTTCCACGGCGGAACTGACTGCTGCGCGGTGCACGGTGGCGAGGGCTTCGCCGACCTGGCCGATCTCGTCGTCGGCGGGCGGTCCCGGGGGAGCTTCCGTGTGGATGTCGATCTCTTCTCCGGCGCGGAGCCTGTCCATCGCGTGGGGCAGTTTGCGCCGGGCGATCTCCAGGGCGCCGTTGCGCAGGCTGATGAGTTCGACGACGAGTCCGCGGCCGATGCGTACGGAGATGACGAGGGAGGCTGCCACAGCCGCGAGCCCCAGGAGCACGGCGGCTCCCGCAGGCGTGAGCACGCCACGTGCGAGTGGGTCGGTGCGGGCGGCGGCGTTCCTGTCGGCCTGCGTCACGATGGCGCGCACGGAGCGCTGTACGGCGGTGTGCGCGGGTTCCCAGTCGGCCGAGGTGACGGCTTGGGCGGCCTTCCGGCCGGGCTGGGCGGCGATCACCTTGTCCTCGGCGGCGAGTACGTCGTCGTACGCGCTCTTGCCGGTGAGTGCGCGCCAGGCATCGCGCTCGGCGTCCGGCAGGTCGACAACGGCGGATTCGGTCAGGCTCCTGCGGGTCTGTGCCGCTCCGGCGAACTGCCGTTGGCGCCGTACGTCGAAGGTACGGGTGAGCTGCGCGGAGGAGAGCAACGCGTCCTCGCGTGCGAGCATTTCGCCGGCCCGGGCGAATTCGAGCAGGACGCGTGCCTCGGATCCGGGCCGGGCGTCCTGGATGCCGGTGAGCGCCCCTGTGACGGCGAACGCGTCCTGGATGGTCCGGGTGTACTGCTCGTACGTCTTGTCCCAGTCGGCGGTGCGGTCCAGGACGCCGGTGCGCAGGGTGGTCAGTCGTTCCGTGCCGGATACGAAGGTACGGAGCCTGGTGGCCACTGTGTCCGGGAGGGCCGCGCTGTCGGCGACGGTGTGTTCGTCGTCGAGCCGGAGTGCGTCGGCCGCGCTGTCGGTGCGTTTGGCCTGCTGTTCCAGTGCGTCCGCGCGGTCGTCGTCGGGGGACGCGAGGTAGCGGACGGCGGCGCGGCGTTCGGCCTGGAGTTCGGCGACGGTGGCGGTGACGGGTATGCGTACCTCTTCGTCGACGCGTTGGAGCCGCTGTTGTCCGGCGACGTCCTGTGCCGTGGTGACGGTGGCGAAGGCCCAGAGGGCGAGCAGCGAGACGACGGGCACCATCAGCAGCGAGACGATCTTCGCCCGTACCGTTCTCGGGCGCAGCCGCCACCGTTCCCGTGGGGCGGCTGCGGGACGCGCTCGGGTGTCGGCGTGCGGTTCGTGCCCGGGGGGCGCGTCGGTGTTCTCGTCGGCGGGGGGACCTGCGTGCGCCCGCCGTCCACGCGCGGGCGGCGCGGACCGGGTTGGTGTTTCGGCGCCCGGGGTCCTGCGGGGTTTGCGCATGGCCTCCTCGTTCCGGATTCGGGTCTGCTGCCTGAGTGGTGCGGTACGGCGGGGCCGGCGCTGTTCTAGGGAACGGCCGTTTCGGTCAGCCGCTCCGCGGAGGCGTAGGCGGCGCGTTCACGCGCCGTGGGTGAGAGGGCGACGAAGGCGGCGGTGAGGAAGAGGTACGAGCCCAGGCCCACGGCAAGGGGGAAGATGAACTGCATGGCCGTGGCCCCGGGGAGCTCGCTGCCCGATGGACTGACCCGCACGCTGACGGCGGCCATTCCCGTGTAGTGCATGCTGCTGACCGCCGCTCCCATGACGAGAGAGGCGACGGCGACAGCGACCGGCGATTTGATGTTCAGGGCCGCCCACAGAGCGGCGGTCGCGGCGACGACCGCGATGGCGACGGACAGGCCGACGAGCAGCGGGTCGTAGGAGACGGCCCCGTTGAGGCGCAGTGCGGCCATGCCGAGGTAGTGCATGCTCGCCACGCCCAGCCCTGTGGTGAGGCCGCCGAGGAGCAGTGCCCTGCCGCGGTCGCGGCCGTAGCCGACGGCGAACACCCCGGCGCCGACGACGAGCATCGCGACGATCAGGCTGAGGATGGTCAGTGGCACGTTGTAGTGGATTTCAGTGCCGGTGACGCCGAAACCGAGCATCGCGACGAAGTGCATGGTCCAGATGCCGGTGCCGAGGGCGGACGCGGCGGTGATCAGCCAGTTGCGGCGGGAGCGTCCGCTCGCTCCCAGCGCTCGTACGGTGCAGCGCAGGGCGAGGGCGGCGCCGATGGCGGCCATCGCGTACGACAGCACGGGTGTAAGCCAGCCGAAGGTGGCGTGGTCCAGGTGTCCCATGGCCCAGGGACGCTAGTCCCGAAGGGGGCGCACACTGGGAGCGCATTTCGAAAGCTGCCGGAATATGACAGAGATACGTTTCCGAACGACCGGACCGCGCTCGAACATGCGCACCGCACATGCGTTGCAGTCGCCGGAGTTTCGAAGAATCTGGGGGACGATGTGCGTATGGCCGATGACCACACGCACGTTCAGGAGTTCTTCACCGCTCGGGCCGCGGACTGGGACGCCCGTTTCCCGGACGACGGACCTGCCTACGCCGCCGCCGTGGCGGGCCTCGGGCTGCGGCCGGGTGACGCCGTGCTCGACGCGGGCTGCGGCACGGGGCGCGCACTGCCGTTCCTGCGTGACGCCGTGGGCCCAAAGGGCACGGTGCTGGGCGCCGATGTGACGCCGGCGATGCTGGAGGCGGCGGTGCACGCGGGCCGCCATCACGCGGCGCAGCTGCTGATCGCCGATGTCGCCCGGCTGCCTGTACGGACGGGCGCCCTCGACGCCGTGTTCGCGGCCGGGCTGATCGCTCATCTCCCCCAGCCGGCGGACAATCTGCGCGAACTGGCCAGAGTGGTGCGCCCCGGCGGTCTGCTGGCGCTGTTCCATCCCATCGGCCGCGCTGCCCTCGCGGCCCGCCAGGGCCGGCAGATCACCCCGGTCGATCTCCGGGCCGAGCCCAACCTCCGGCCGCTGCTGGCTGGTTCGGGGTGGCGGATGACGTCGTACACCGACGAGAGCGACCGGTTCCTGGCGCTGGCCGTACGCCAGGACTGAGCCGGAACCGTCCCGCCCGGTCAGGTCACTCGCTGGCAGCCGCCGCCGGGCGCTCCGCGTGGGGCACCGGACAGCTCCCCGTGCCGGGAGTCGGGAACGTCCCCAGATTCGCGACCGTGTAACCGCCGGGATAGCCCTTGATCTCGGGATTCTGCCGTGCGTAGTGCGGCCTGCTGCGCGGTGGCAGCAGGCGCACGGCGCGGGCACGCAGCCGCAGCGCGCCCCTGACCAGCCCCCGGGCGGCGGGCGCCGGGGTGTCGTAGCGGAAGGCCCGCAGGAGCGCGTCGTCGAGGAGCGCGAGGCTCGCGCCGCGCACCAGCGGCGCGAGGGGGCGTGGATACCAGGACGCCATGAGCGCGAGCGTCGCGTCCGAGACCCTGCGCGCCCCCTCGTCCCAGCCGAAGTGCTCGGCCTCGTACGTGTCGAGACAGCGCTCGAACTCCTCGAAGGACCGCGGAATGTCCTTGATACCCATGTGCTTGCCGAGATGCAGGTAGTAGGCGGAGGACGCCCGGAGTTCGTGGTCGGACAGCCGTCGCCAGCCGTAGGAGTCGATCCAGCGCTTCGGCATGACGACGAACGTGCACAGCACGTAGCGCATGTCCTCATTGCTGATCTCGTAGCTGCGGTGCATCTGGTTGATGCGGCGGATGGCGGTGCGGCCGTCCTCGGTGTCGAAGCCGTGCTCCACGACGGTGTCCAGGAGCAGGGCGGTGTCGTCGTAGCGCTTCTGGGAGCGGTCCGTCAGCTCTGCCGTCTCGGCGAGGAGGCGGCCGATGCTGGGCACCGCGTAGGTGCGATAGAGGGCCAGTTCCAATGCACGTGCGTAGTCCCAGGGGAACTCGTACGTCGCGGTGAGCCGGTAGATCGTCAGGAAGTCCTTCTCCGGGTCCATCCGTTGGATCTCCCGCAGCCGGTCGTAACGCTTCAACGCACCGTCCCCCTTCTGTCGCCCGGCGTCCAACTCTACGTTGGGAGTGCACACATGAAGGATCCGTGATGGAACCACTCAGGGGGAAGGTGGCCCGCGTGCTGGACAGCGTATGGGACAGACTCCGGAAGCTCTTCGGGCCGCGTCCGGGCGGTGTGCCGCAGGCACACCCGGAAACGCGGCAGCACAACATCTTCGAGGCCGCCGCGGCCTACGTGTCCGCGTGCGCGGAGGACGACGAGCCCCGTATCGAGGAGGCGGCCGGCTGGGTCTCGCCGGAGGCGCTCTCCTTCGGTGTCAATGAACTGGCCTGCCGGGCGGTCATCGCGCTGGCGCGTGAGCGCGGCGAGTCACCGCACAGCGTGGCCCGCAGCCTCCTCGGTCTCCCGGCAGCGTGACGTCGCGTTCTTTCCCCCCGTGGGCCTCGACGACGGGGTTACTCACTGGTTAGGGTGCGCCGACGACCGATCCGATGGGATGAGGAGGGCGCCGTGACCGGGCCGGACACCGCCGAGGACGCCGAGGACGCACTGTTCGTGCTGACCGCGGTGCTGCTGACGCCCGCGCAGTTCCCGAGTGTGCTCGGTGACGACTATCCCGAGGCCTGTGCGGCGCTCGGTCTGGAGCCGTACGCCGACGGGTACGGGCTGGTGCTCGGCCAGGACGGCACGGGCGCACGGTGGACCGTCGTGATCGACGACGTGTCCCTGGTGGCGGTCGCCATCGCGTCCTGGGACTGCGGTATGGAGTACGACCTGTCGCCCGACGAGCGCACAGTCGTCGCCGGTCTGCCGGGCTGGCCGCTCGCGCTCGCGGTGGCCGCTCCCGGCATACCGGCTCCGCACGATCCCGTTCCCGAGAACGGACCTGACGGCGCGAGCGGGCCGTCGCCTCTCGCACCGCCCGACACCGACGCATGGGGGCCCGCCCAGCGGCGGCTCGGCGCCGATGAGATCGCGCTCCAGTGGGCGGCCTGGCGCGAGCAGATTGACGACGAGGAGACGTTCGTGGCTCCCGGTGACAAGCCGCATTCCGGTGTGCGGCGTGTGATCAAGGAGCTGCACGGCTATGTGGACGCCCCACCGCCGCCCGGACGGGTGCGCTCGACTTTCGCTTCCGGCGACGCCCGCACGCTCCGCGCCGACGGTCCTGGCTGGTCCGTTGTGGCCAGGACCGACGACATCGCATTTGTGCTGCTGGACGAGGAACCGGGCGAGGTTCTTCCGGTCGGCCGGGGGCCCGAACTGCCCGGTCTGCTGGAGGCCCTCGACAAGATGGCCGTACGGCCTTCCTGACGGCCGCCCTGCCGCGTACCGCTGCGAGGGCCGCCCCGCGGGCAAGGCTTGACCGCCTGCCGCTTCAAAGGCGCTGACCACCGCTCCGCTGTGCGGATCGTCCGCAGGCGCTGAGCGCGAGCGGGCGCGATGCGGCTGCCGCCGCGGAGCGCGTAGTCGGTTGAGGGCATGTCCGTGGAGCGGCAGGCGAATGGCGGCGGAGAGCGCACGACGGGGCCTGCGAGGGCCCGCGAGACGGTGTAGGCGTCGAAGTCGGCCCTCTGCCCGTGCGGGGCGACGGTTTTCGTGGACGGCACCCATGTGAGGGCCCTGCGCCGTGTGGGCCGGGCCCATGGCCGGACCGGGCTGTGCGACAGCACGATGTGGCGCTGCGCCCGTCTTCCCGCAGCGAACCCGGAGGTTCCCATGCGCCCGTCCAGAGGCGTCCCGCTCGTTGCCGCACTTCTCATGGTGCTGACCACCGTCGGCTCCGCCGGCGCTGCACCCCCTGCCCACGCGGGTGGTTCCTGTGCGGGGCGGGACCGTCCGGCCGTGCCGGGAGCGGAACGTCAACGCGTGGCCTGTCTGCCCGACTTGACCACTGCGGGGCTGGCCGGCACGGCGTACACCGACACCGCCGACCAGGTGGGGCTGTCCGCGAAGGGCACCAAGAACCCTTCCGGTGTGCCGGGCCTGCAGATCGACGGCCACTTCCCTGATGATTCGCGCTTCAACGCCACTCATGGGTGGCGGCACGACGCTCAGTTCGTCATCCGGATGCCCGATCGCTGGAACGGCGGCCTTGTCGTCACGGGTGCGCCCGGTACGCGCAAGCAGTACGCGACCGACGCCCTCATCTCCGACCAGGTGATCGCTCAGGGCTACGCGTACGCGGCGACCGACAAGGGGAACAGCGGCCCCGACTTCTTCATGGACGGTGAGAGGCCCGGCGACGCGGTGGCGGAGTGGAACCGGCGTACCACGGAGCTGACGCGCGCGGCACGCAGGACCGTCGCGCGGTGGTACGGGCACGCGCCACGGCGGACGTACATGACGGGCATCTCCAACGGCGGCTATCTGACGCGCTGGCAGCTCGAGAACCATCCCGGGCTCTACGACGGCGGGGTGGACTGGGAGGGCGCTCTGTGGACCGCCGACGGCGGGGGTCTCCTGGACTCCCTGCCGGTCGCCGTGGCCCGGAGCCTCGGCCGGGCAAAGGACGAGGATCTTCTGAAGGCCGGTTTCGCACCGGGGTCGCAGTTCCTGTGGCCGTACCACGAGAAGGCCTACTGGGGGCTGACCCAGAAGATCTACCGCGCGGAGTTCGATCCGTCGTACGACCCGGCCTGTCCAGGGTCATCGGCCGGTGCTACGCTGCCGGAGATCCTCGCGCCCTGTGCGGCGGACGCGGAGTACGACTACGCCGCGCGCCCCGACGCCGTACACCGCGCCGTGGGGCGGGTCGCGCTGACGGGGCGGATCGGCAAGCCGCTGATCACGCTGCACGGTGATCTGGACACACTGCTGCCGATCGCCACCGACTCGGACGTGTACGAGCGGATGGTGGCGGGACGGGGGCGCGACCGGCTGCACCGCTACTACACCGTCGAGGGCGGCACCCATGTCGACTCGCTCTACGACACGTATCCGGAGCGGCTGCGGCCGGTCCTGCCTTGCTATCGCTCCGCCTTCACGGCGCTCGTGGCGTGGGTGGAGGACGGCAGCACCCCGCCCGCGGACCGGACGATCGCCAGGCCCGCGAGCGGTGATGTGGTCAACTCCTGCGCGCTGGGCTGAGCCGGGGCTCAGACGCGCTCAAGGGGGCGGTGCGGCCCAGCCGGCAGTACGGCTTCTATCCGGTCGCCGGGCCGTACCACCCCACCGGCCCTGACGACGCTCATGATCCCGGCCTTGCGGACGATGTTGCCCTTCGCGTCGCGGCCGACGACCTGCTTCAGGAGACCGTCCTGGAAGGCGTCGATCTGCAGGCACGGGTTGCGCAGGCCGGTGACTTCGACCACCGCTTCGTCACCAATGTGCAGGAGCGTGCCTTCGGGGAGCCCGAGAAGGTCGATTCCACTGGTGGTGATGTTCTCGCCGAGGTGGCCCGGCTCGACCGTGAAGCCCTCCTGGAGCAGCTCACCGAACAGTTCCGCGTGTATGAGGTGCACCTGGCGCAGGTTCGGCTGGGTGGGGTCCTGCGCGACCCGGGAACGGTGCTTGACCGTCGTCCCCGCGTGCACGTCGCCTTCCACGCCGAGCCCGGCCAGCAGCGTGATGCTGTCGCGGTTCGGCTTGGTGAACGCATACTCGCCGTGGCTGCTGACCGCCGTAACTGTGCCGCCCATGGTGCGGAACTCCCCTCGTCCGTGCCGGTACTTGATCCTTTAAGACCCTATCCCGGCACGGTTCCAGGCAGGCTCAGCGGCCGATCTGCTTGCGTGAGACACTGCGCAGCCTGCGGCGCTGCGAGGTGTCCAGCATCAGATAGGCCGCGACGGGCACACCGATCATGATCAGCAGGCCGGGCCAGAACCCGACCAGCCACATGAGGGCGATCCCCGCCACCACTCCACCGGTGGCGACCTTCGCGCTCTTCGACATCTTCGACGCCTCCTTCGCGGCTGTTGCCGCCTATGCTCCGGTAACGTGCGCGCCCGCGCCACAGTTCCGCCGCGCGGGCCGCTAGACGGCCGCGTTCTGCTCGGGCCTGTCGCCGGTCCCGTCGCTGGCCCTGTCGGTCCTGAGAGGCGCGCCGACCTCGTGCATGTGCGTCAGCGCCTGCCGGTACGAGTCGATCAGTCCGGTCTCCGCGTACGACACACCCACCGCCTTGCAGTGCGCACGCACCAGCGGCTGTACGAGCCGCAGATTGGGGCGCGCCATGCTCGGGAAGAGGTGGTGCTCTATCTGGTAGTTCAGGCCGCCGAGGAACCAGTCGGTGAGTATCCCGCCGCGCACGTTGCGTGAAGTGACGACCTGCCGGCGCAGGTGGCCCCAGCGCTCGCCGTCGGGGTCGGGCATTTCCATCCCCTTGTGGTTGGGCGCGAACGCCATTCCCAGGTGGAGGCCGAAGAACGCGTGGTGCACGAGCGCGAAAACAGCCGCCTTGCCGGGCGACATGACGGTGAGCAGGAAGGCGAAGTATCCGACAAAGTGGGCCACGAGCAGCGAGCCTTCCAGCACGCGCTCACGCGCCGGCTGGCGGCGCAGGTACTGGAAGCCGTAGATCTTCAGGGCGATGCCTTCGAGCAGCAGCATCGGGAAGAACAAGCGCGCCTGGTTGCGGGTGAGCCAGCGGGCGAAACCTTCCCGCTGTTCGGCCTGCTTCTGCGTCCAGACCAGTGCCCCCACGCCGACGTCGGGGTCCTTGTCGATGTGGTTCGGGTTGGCGTGGTGGCGTACGTGCTTGTCGTTCCACCACGCCTGGTTCATACCGAGCAGCAGATTGCTGTGGACGAGGCTGATCGCCAGGCTCACCTTGCGATTGCCGGTTATCTGCGCGTGGCCCGCGTCGTGACCGACGAAGGCGGTGCGGGCCCACAGCACCGTCAGGGGCAGCGCGAGCGGCAGTGCCCACCAGGAGTCACCGATGAGCACGAGTCCGGCGACGACGGCGGCCACGGCGAGCAGGTTGGCCGCGATTCCCAGCGCGTACCAGCCGGTGCGTCGCTCCAGGAGGCCCTGCTCCCTGGCGCTTCGCAGGAGCGGGGCGAAATCGCTCCCCGAGGTGCCTGTCGTGGGTTCCGCGACAGTAGCTGCCTGGGGCATAAGGGTCTCCGGATCTGTAGGACCTGCTCTGACCTGATGAAACTACGCATCAGGACCCTTGATGACCATGGCGTCAGCCCCCGGGTTCCGTTGGTGCCAGCCCCAGTTCGCCATGGAGGGGCTGGGTGCACCTTCGACGGGCAGATGCTGTACCCTCGGCGTCTTCGAAAGCCACTAGTCAAATTTGAGGAATTCGGCATCGCTGTGCACCGGCCTCCCGCGGCAACGCTCTCCGAGATCTCCGAACTCACCCGATGTTCCGTGGTGTTCCTGCCCGCGGACCCGGCACGCACCGGCAAGGTGGCCTTCTGGCGCTCCGACGGAAGCGGGCTCCCCTCCGCCCCTGGCACGGTGGAGGAATTGGCCGTCGTCACGGACGGCGCCACGGCCCACACCGTACGGGCCCTTTTGCTGCCTGTACGGGATGCTCTGCCGGTCCTGACCAGGGCCCGCGCGTCCGCGGAAGCCGACCCTGCCGCTGCTTTCTGGGGTGCGGCCGCGCTCGTCGCCCTCCAGCTGGCCGCGCGCGGGCTGCTCCTGCCGGGACTCAGCGCCGCCGATCACGACGCCTGGCGGGCGGGACCGCTCACCGTCGAGGACCAGGAACGGGTGCGCGAGCTGGCGGCCGCCATGCCACCCGCAGCGCACGCCGTACCCCTCGATGCCGCGGAACGCCCGCTGCGGCTGCCCGCTCCCGAGAAGCTTCTGCGCGCGTTCCTCGACGCGGTCGCGGACGGGCTGCCGCGTACGCCCGCCGCGGCGACGGCCGCCGCCGGTCCCGCGTACGCCGGCGCCGAGCCGCAGCGGCTTCCCGAGCAGCGTGCCTGGGCGACGGATGTCGCCGCCGGGCACGACGCGGGCGTACGGATCTCCCTGAGGGTCGAGTTGTCCGTCGAGGCTGGGCCCGCCTTCCGTGTCGTTCTCCAGATGCACAGTGTCAGCGACCCTTCGCTGGTCGCTGACGCCGCGCAGGTGTGGGCCGGCAATGGCCACACCGGTCCGGCGTTCGGACCGCGCGCCCGTATGGACGCGTTGCTGGCCCTTCGTCGCGCCGCCCGCGCCTGGCCGCCGCTGGCGCCACTTCTGTCGGCTGCCGTGCCCGACGCGATCGAGCCGGCGGACGAGGAGCTCACCGAGCTGCTCGGTGAGGCCGCCCGGGCGCTCGCGGCCACCGGAGTCCAGGTGCACTGGCCGAAAGAACTGGCACGCGAACTGACGGCACGCGCGGTCGTGGGGCCACCCGAGGAGGGCAGGAGTCCGCAAGGTGCGGAGAATGCGCGGCAGACGCAGTCCGGCATGCCGTCCTTCCTGTCGCCCGACGCTCTGCTCGCTTTCAACTGGCGGTTCACGCTGGGGGGTCAGCAGCTTTCCCGGGAGGAGCTCGACCAACTGGCCGAGGCCACCAGGCCGGTTGTGCGCCTGCGCGACCAGTGGGTCCTCATCGACCCCGAGGAGGCCCGCCGCGCGCGGGAGACGCAGGACCGCAAGGTCACCGCGATCGATGCGCTCAGTGCCGCGCTGACAGGCCGCATGGAGCTGGACGGCCGGCAGGTCGACGTACAGGCGTCGGGGTGGCTGGCGGGGCTGCGAGAGCGGATCGCCGATCCCGAGGGCCCGGGGCACGGGGAGGTTCCGCAGCCGGCCGCGCTCACGGCGACCTTGCGCGACTACCAGCTGCGCGGCCTCAACTGGCTGCACCACATGACGTCCCTCGGGCTCGGCGGCTGCCTCGCCGACGACATGGGCCTCGGCAAGACCATCACACTCATCGCTCTCCATCTGCACCGGCAGACGAACGAGCGGACGGCGGGCCCCACCCTGGTGGTCTGCCCCACGTCCCTGATGGGCAACTGGCAGCGTGAGATCGAGAAGTTCGCTCCCGGGACCGCCGTACGCCGGTTCCACGGCGCCTCACGCAGCCTGGACGCCCTGGCCGACGGGGAGTTCGTCCTGACGACGTACGGCACCATGCGGCTCGACGCCGCGCGGCTCGCCCGGACCGAGCCGTGGGGCATGGTCGTCATCGACGAGGCTCAGCACGTCAAGAACCCGTATTCGGCGACCGCCAGGCAACTGCGCACCATTGACGCCCACGCGCGCGTGGCGCTCACCGGCACACCGGTGGAGAACAACCTTTCCGAGCTGTGGGCGATCCTCGACTGGACGACACCCGGGCTGCTGGGCCGGCTCGGAACGTTCCGCAGGCACTACGCACAGTCGGTCGAGGGCGGCAACGACCCCGCCGCCGCCGAGCGTCTCTCCAAGTTGGTACGGCCGTTCCTTCTGCGGCGCCGGAAGTCCGATCCCGGGATCGCTCCGGAGCTGCCGCCGAAGACGGAGACGGACCATGCCGTGTCACTCACCGCGGAACAGGCCGGTCTGTACGAGGCGGTGGTCCGCGAGACGCTCGCCGAGATCTCGGCGGCCGACGGGTTCGCCCGGCGCGGGCTTGTGGTGAAGCTGCTCAACGCGCTGAAGCAAATCTGCAATCACCCGGCTCAGTACATGAAGGAGGAACGGCCCAGGATCGCGGGCCGCTCCGGGAAGCTGGAACTACTCGACGAGCTGCTCGACACCATCCTGGCCGAGGGCGCGAGCGTGCTGGTGTTCACGCAGTACGTACAGATGGCGCGGCTGCTGGAGAAGCACCTCGCGGCACGCGGCACAAGCACCCAGTTCCTGCACGGCGGTACGCCCGTGCCGGAGCGTGAGGCCATGGTCCAGCGGTTCCAGGACGGTAAGGCCCCGGTCTTCCTGCTGTCGTTGAAGGCGGCCGGCACGGGGCTCAATCTCACGAGGGCCGCCCATGTCGTGCACTACGACCGCTGGTGGAACCCGGCGGTCGAGGCTCAGGCCACGGACCGGGCGTACCGCATCGGGCAGACCCAGCCGGTGCAGGTGCACCGGCTGATCGCCGAGGGAACCATCGAGGACCGGATCGCCGGAATGCTCGCGCACAAGAAAGAGCTCGCGGATGCCGTTCTCGGGAACGGCGAGTCCGCGCTGACCGAACTGACCGACGCGGAGCTGGCGGAGCTGGTGGAGCTGCGAGGAGGCACACGATGAGCGACTGGGACACGACAGGTGAGCAGCGGGAAACGGAGCGCACCTTCGACGCACTGCCTCCCGCGCGGGGGCGCGGTTTCGCGCAGACGTGGTGGGGCCGGGCATGGATAAAGGCGCTGGAGGACACCGCCCTCGACGGCGAACAGCTCAGAAGGGGCCGCAGGTACGCGCCTGAGGGAGCGGTCGGCGCCGTGTCAGTACGTCCCGGCCGGATCACGGCGGTGGTACGGGAGAAGGACGGCTCGGCGTACCGCAGTGATGTGCTGTTGCAGCGGTTGAGCGGCGAGGAGTGGGACCGCTTCCTCGACATGGCGGTCGAGCGGGCGGGGCACATCGCGGCGCTTCTTGACCGGGAGATGCCGCCTCATCTGGTGGAGGACGCGGCGGCTGCCGGAGCGGAGCTCCTGCCGGGCATCGGTGATCTGGAGCCGGAGTGCTCGTGCGACGCGTGGGATCACTGTCCGCACACGGCTGCGCTCTGCTATCAGGTGGCGCGCCTGCTGGACCAGGACCCCTTCGTCCTGCTGCTGATGCGGGGACGCGGTGAGCGGGAACTGCTCGACGAGTTGCAGGCACGCAGCGCCGCCCTGGCCTCGCCGCAGGAGACACCGGAAGGGGACGGCGGCGAGGCTGAGCCGGAGGGTGTGCGGGCCGACGAGGCGTTCGCCGCACGGGACATGCCGCCGCCCCTGCCGGCTCCTCCGCCGCTCCCTGGAGAGCCTGGCCGGCCACCGGCTCTCGACACGGAGGCGGGGCCGGCGCCGGGGATCGATGTCGCGGCGCTGGAGTTCCTCGCGAGGGACGCGGCCGGGCGTGCGCATCGTCTCCTGGCCGAGGCACTGTCGTACGGGCATGAACAGCAGCCGGTGGAAGAGCCACTGACGCTGGAGGAGGACGCGGTGCGGCTGGCTGCCGCCGGGCCCGGACCGCGGATCGCCGCACTTCTCGCGTCTGGTTCCGGACGGGAACGGGCCGACCTCGCCCTGGCCGTACGGGCATGGCAGTACGGGGGGCGTGCCGCGCTCGCCGTACTGGAGGAGGAGTGGTCGCCGGGGCCGGAGGCCCTCGCGCGCGCCCGTACGCGGCTGGCTGAGGCGTGGGAGGAGGATGAACGTCCGCAGTTGCGTGCCCAGCACAACTGGTGGACCGTCGTTGGTGCGGACGCCCAGCTGCGGTGCGGTCGAGACGGACGGTGGTGGCCGTACCGCAAGGAGGGCGGGCGGTGGACGCCTGCCGGTCCGGCCGATCAGGACCCGGCGGCGGCACTCGCCACCGTGCTCGTGGACTCTGTCAGCGCAACGGCGTGATCATCCTCTTGTCGCCCGTCTCTCGGTCGTGAGGCGAGCGGGGGCAAGCCCCCAGACCCCCGGGACGCCCTTCGGGCGTGTCCTCAAACGCCGGACGGCTGAAAATTGCCGTAACGCGGTCCGGTAGGTGCCGTTCAGCTCTACGGCCTTCACTGGTTCCCGCATCGTCGGGGACCTGCGTGCGGCAGCGGCCGCCCTGCCATGCCCCTGGACGAGCGGGTGCGTGCTTGCCGGGTCGCTGGGCCTCCGTCACGATGGCCCGGGAGGCCGAATGAGCGATGCATGGGTGGCCCTGGAAGCCGGCGCCGATCCTGGTGAGCGGATCGGCGAACTGCGCCGGGCGCACGAGGCGTTCACCACGGCGGGGCGGCTGGAGCGGCGTGTAAGGGCGGTGGTGGGCGAGTCCTGGCGGCGGTCCGCGCGGGCGCGCGTCAGTCCCGATTCGACGGCCCGTGTGGAGCTGACCGACGGTGACCTGGGCTCGTACCGCGACGAGCATCCGCTGGCCCGGGTGATGCCACTGTTCCGCGAGCTGATGGGCGCCTTCGCGAGCGACGGGGAGCATCTGCTCGCGGTGTGCGACGCGCAGAGCCGGCTGCTGTGGGTCGAAGGACATCCGGGGACCCGTCGGCGCGCCGGGCGGCTGAACTTCGTGCCGGGCGCCCGCTGGTCCGAGTCCGCGATGGGAACGAACGCGCCGGGTACGGCCATCGCCCTCGACCGGCCCGTGCAGGTCTTCGCCACCGAGCACTTCAGCAGGCCGGTGCAGCCCTGGACCTGTGCCGCCGCCCCCGTGCACGATCCGCACACCGGACGGCTCCTGGGAGCCGTCGACATCACCGGTGGGAACGGGCTCGCGCATCCGCACAGCCTGGCGTTCGTCCAGGCGGTCGCGTGTGCGGCCGAGTCACGGCTCGCTCTCCTCGCACCGCCCGACCGCTCCCCCGTCCAGCTCGGGGCACTGGGCAGGGACGAGGCTCTGCTCGTCGTAGAGGGCCGCAAAGTACGCCTGAGCCGCCGCCACAGCGAGATCCTGGTCCTGCTCGCCCGTCACCCCGAGGGCCTCACCGGCGACGAGCTGCTCATCGCTCTGTACGAGAACGAATCGGTCACCCCCGTCACCCTGCGCGCCGAGCTCTCCCGATTACGCCATCTGCTCGGCCCCGCACTGCTCCTCTCCCGCCCCTACCGGCTCGCCGCTCCCGTCGACACGGACTTCGACACCGTCGCCAGGCGCCTGGCGTCCGGGGCGACGACCGCAGCCATGAGCGGGTACGCCGGGCCGCTGCTGCCCGCCTCCGTGGCCCCTGGGGTGGTACGTCTGCGACGACGCCTGGAGGACCAGTTACGGGACGCCCTGATAGCCCGCGCCGACCCCGGGCTGCTCGCGGACTGGGCGTACAGCCCCTGGGGGGAGGACGATCCGAGCGTCTGGCAGGCGCTCGCATCCGTACTCCCCCAGGAACAGCAACCGGCCGCGCTCACGCGCGTACGCGAACTCGACACCTGGCAGGGCGGCGGGTGACCGGCGCGTCAGGACCGACGCCCCTTCCGCCGGATGACCACTCCCACACTGCGAACACGGCCGGGCCTCCTTAGGGTCGTTCCACGGAACGCTCTTTTCTGGTGAAGCACCGCAGAGGCGCGTCCGGACGGGGCGCCACCCGGGTGCCCGCCCATCCGAACCCGGAGGAGTCCCCATGCCGGAGCTGTTCATCGGTGGCAAATGGACCGCCGCCGTCGACGGGCAGGTTCGCGAGATCCGCTGCCCCGCCGACGGCACCCTGGTGGCAACCGTCGACGAGGCGGGCCCCAAGGACGTCTCGGCGGCGATCGCGGCGGCCCGTGACGCCTTCGACCGCGGCCCCTGGCCGACGGCCCCCGCCGACAAGCGCGGCGGGCTGCTCCTGCGCGTCGCGGAACTGCTGGAACGCGACAAGGACGCGTTCGCGCGAGCCGAGTCCCTGGACACCGGGAAGCGGCTCGTCGAGAGCCAGTACGACATGGACGACATCGCCCACTGCTTCCGCTACTTCGGCAACCTGACGGCGTCCGGCGGCTCCGACCGAATCGTCGACACGGGCAACACGGACGTGGACAGCAGGGTGGTGCACGAACCGGTGGGCGTCTGCGCGCTCATCACCCCATGGAACTATCCGCTCCTTCAGACAGCCTGGAAAGTCGCTCCCGCCATCGGGGCGGGTAACACGTTCGTACTCAAGCCCAGCGAGCTGACCCCGCACACCGCCATCATGCTGATGAAGCTGCTGGCCGAGGCCGGACTGCCCGACGGCGTCGCCAACCTCGTCCTGGGCGCGGGACCGATCGTGGGCGCGCCGCTGAGCGAGGACCCGCGCGTCGACATGGTGTCGTTCACCGGCGGGCTCGTCACCGGACGCCGCATCATGGCTGCCGCCGCGCCGACGGTGAAGAAGGTAGCCCTGGAGCTGGGCGGCAAGAACCCCAACATCGTGTTCGCCGACGCCGACTTCGAGGCCGCGCTCGACTACGCCCTGATGGCGATCTTCCTGCATTCCGGCCAGGTCTGTTCGGCCGGGGCCAGGCTGCTGGTCCAGGACGAACTGCACGACGCGTTCGTCACAGAGCTGGCCAGGCGAGCGCGTGCGATCCCGCTCGGTGGCCCCTTCGACGAGATCGCCCGCACCGGACCACTGATCTCCGCCGCGCACCGCGAAAAGGTCGAGGCGTACGTGGCGGCCGGTCTGGCAGAGGGCGCGGTGCTGCGCTGCGGCGGCACCCGGCCCGACGACCCGGCCCTGCAGGACGGCTTCTACTACTTGCCGACGGTGCTCGACGGCTGCACGCCCGGGATGTTGGTCGTACGGGACGAGTCGTTCGGCCCGGTGCTCACCGTCGAGACGTTCCACGACGAGGCCGAGGCCGTCGCGCTCGCCAACGACACTTTCTACGGGCTGACCGGCGCGGTCTGGACCGAGGACGTGGCGCGCGGCCAGCGGGTGGCCTCCCGGGTGCGGGCCGGGACCGTATGGATCAATGACTTCCACCCGTACGTGCCCCAGGCGGAATGGGGCGGAATGAAGCAGTCCGGCTTCGGCCGTGAACTGGGCCCGGCCGGCCTGGCGGAGTACCAGGAGGCCAAACACATCTGGCGCAACCTCGCGCCCAGTCCGCTGAGGTGGTTCGAATGAGTACGGACGCCGCCGGAAAGGGACCGGAAGTTCCGACCCGGACCCAGACCCAGCACGACGACGACGCCCTGGGCGAGCTCGGCTACCGCCCGGAGCTCGTGCGCACGCTCGGCAACTTCCACACCTTCGCCGCCGGCGTCAGCTACATCTCGATCCTCACCGGCACCTTCCAGCTCTTCTACTTCGGCGTGAGCTTCGGCGGCCCCGCCTACTGGTGGTCGTGGCCGATGGTCTTCGCCGGCCAGCTGATGGTCGCCCTGTGCTTCTGCGAGCTGGCCGCCCGCTACCCGGTCGCAGGCTCGGTCTACAACTGGGCGAAGACCATGGGCGGCCCGCACATCGGCTGGCTCGGCGGCTGGATAATGATGACGGCCACCATGGTGACGCTGGCGGCCGTGGCACTCGCGTACCAGATCACGCTGCCTCAGATCGACGACTGGTTCCAGTTCGTCGGCGACGGCACCGGCAAGACCGACGCGGCCGCCAACGCCGTACTCCTCGGCTCGGTGCTCGTCCTCTTCTCCACCCTCGTCAACGCCTTCGGCGTCAAACTCATGGCACGGATCAACTCCGCCGGAGTGTTCATCGAGCTCATCGCCGCCGTCGCCCTGATCATCTTCCTCGCGGCGCACATCACCCGCGGCCCGGGCATCGTCCTGACGGAGACGTACGGTCTCGGAAGCGGCCAGAACCTCGGCTACTTCGGGGTCTTCCTGACGGCCTCACTGGCTTCCGCGTATGTCATGTACGGCTTCGACACGGCGTCGTCACTCGGCGAGGAGTCGCACAACCCCGGGCGCAACGCGCCCCACGCCATCCTGCGGGCGCTCGTCGCGTCCTTCCTCATCGGCGGGCTCATCCTGCTCTTCGCCCTGATGGCGGTGCCGGATCTGGCCGCGGAGGAGCTGTCCACGGGCGGTCTGCAGTACGTGGTGCTGGAGACGCTCGGTTCGACCATCGGCGAGATGTTCCTGTGGGCCGTGGTCATCGCGATCACGGTCTGTGTGCTGGCCGTGCACGCCGCCGGCATCCGGCTGATGTTCGCCATGGCACGGGACAACAACCTGCCGGCGGGCTCGGTGCTCGCCCGGGTCAGCCCCCGCTTCCACACGCCCGTGGTGCCGGCCGTCGTGATCGGCGTGGTGGCCGTCGTCATCCTCGTGATCAACATCAATCAGCCGCAGATCTTCTCCGTGATCACGAGCATCGCGATCATCATGATCTACGTGGCCTATCTGATGGTCACCACGCCCATGCTGATCAAGCGGCTCCGCGGCGAGTGGCAGCCCGTCGAAGACAACTTCTCGCTGGGCAGGTTCGGCCTGCCGGTCAACATCATCGCTGTGGTGTGGGGCGCGGCCATGTCGATCAACCTCGCGTGGCCGCGCGCGGAGGTGTACAACGCGACGGGGCCGCAGCACTGGTATCTGCGGTGGGGCGCGTTCCTCTTCATCGGCATCGTCGCGCTCGGCGGCTTCGCCTACTACTGGTTCGTGCAGCGGCACAAGACCGGCGTACTGGACGAGCACCGCTTCGAGGCCGCTGACGCTCCGCCACCGCCTGCGTCCGCCGCCCCCTGACCCACCGAACCTCCCTTCCTGCCCGCCTGCCTGGAGAAGCGATGTCCGCAGAGAGCGCCCTGGCCGAGTACGACTATGTCGTGGTCGGCGGTGGTACAGCCGGCGCCGTCGTCGCCGCGCGCCTGACCGAGGACCCGGACGTCACCGTCTGCGTGGTGGAGGCCGGTCCCTCGGACGTCGGCGACGACAACATCCTGCGGCTCGACCGGTGGATGGCCCTCCTGGAGTCCGGTTACGACTGGGACTACCCGGTGGAGCCACAGGAGAACGGCAACAGCTTCATGCGGCACGCCCGCGCCAAGGTGCTGGGCGGCTGCTCCTCGCACAACTCCTGCATCGCTTTCTGGGCACCGGCCGAGGACCTCGACGAGTGGGGCGCCATGGGCTGTACGGGCTGGAGCGCGGCGGACTGTTTCCCCCTCTACCGGCGCCTGGAGACCAACGACGCGCCCGGCGACCACCACGGCCGCTCCGGGCCGGTGACCATCCGTACGGTCCCTCCGAAAGACCCGTGCGGCGCGGCTTTGCTCGAGGCCTGCACGGCCGTAGGCATCCCCACCACACCGTTCAACACCGGCACTACGGTGGTGCGCGGCGCCCATTGGTTCCAGATCAACTCGCGGGCCGACGGCACCCGTTCGTCCGCCTCGGTCTCGTACCTCCACCCGGTCCTCGGCAAGCGGCCGAATCTGGAGGTACGTACCGGACTGATGGCCAGGCGCCTCCTGTTCGACGACGACGGCGACGGGTCGGCGACGGGTCGGCGCTGCACGGGCGTCGAGTACCTACAGCCCGACACCATTCACACCGGGGCGGTCGCGGCCCGGCGCGAGGTGATCGTGGCCTGTGGGGCCATCGACTCGCCGAAGCTGCTGATGCTGTCCGGCATCGGGCCCGCCGACCACCTGAGGGACTGTGGTGTGGACGTGCGGGTGGACTCCCCCGGAGTCGGCTCCCACCTTCAGGACCACCCGGAAGGCGTGATCATGTGGGAGGCGAAGCAGCCCATGGTCACCTCCTCCACCCAGTGGTGGGAGATCGGCATCTTCGCGGACACCGAACCGGGCCTGGACCGGCCGGACCTGATGTTCCACTACGGCTCGGTGCCGTTCGACCTGAACACGTACCGGCGCGGCTATCCGACGACGGACAACGCCTTCTGTCTGACGCCGAACATCACCCGGGCACGCTCCACGGGAACGGTCCGGCTGCGCACCCGCGACTACCGGGACAAGCCGAAGGTCGACCCGCGCTACTTCACCCACGAGCACGACATCCGTGTCATGACGTACGGGCTGCGGCTGGCCCGCGAGATCGCCGCCCAGGCGCCGATGGCCGACTGGGCCGGCGCCGAGCTCGCGCCCGGCCCGGACGCCACGACCGACGAGGAACTGTTCGCGTACATCCGCGAGACCCACAACACCGTCTACCACCCGGCGAGCACCGTGCGCATGGGCCCGGCGGACGACGCCGGCTCGCCGCTCGATCCGCAGCTGCGGGTCAAGGGCGTGACGGGGCTGAGGGTGGCCGACGCGTCGGTGATGCCGTTTCTGACGGCGGTCAACCCGTGCATCACAACGATGATGATCGGTGAGAAGTGCGCCGACATGCTCAAGGCGACCTGAACCGCCAGGCACCCGCCCGTCTCGCTCCGCAACCTCTTCGCAACGTACGGACTCCTAGCCTCACGCCGAGCGCCGCCCAACGGCGGGCGGCGCCAGAGGGAGGCCACGGAGATGACCCGTTACGCTGCGCCCGGTACCGCCGGCGCGATCGTCTCGTACCAGCCCCGTTACGACAACTGGATCGGCGGCGAGTACGTCGCGCCGGCCCGCGGCCAGTACTTCGAGAACCCGAGCCCGGTCAACGGCCGCCCCTTCACCGAGATCGCCCGCGGCACCGCCGAGGACGTCGAGCGCGCCCTGGACGCGGCGCACGCCGCCGCTCCCGCGTGGGGGCGTACGGCGGCGGGCGACCGCGCGAACATCCTGCTGAAGATCGCGGACCGTATGGAAGCGCATCTGGAAGAGCTCGCGGTCGCGGAGAGCTGGGAGAACGGCAAGCCGATCCGCGAAACGCTGGCCGCCGACATCCCTCTCGCCATCGACCATTTCCGCTACTTCGCGGGTGCGCTGAGGGCGCAGGAGGGTTCGCTCAGCGAGGTCGACGACGACACCGTCGCGTACCACTTCCACGAGCCCCTCGGTGTGGTCGCTCAGATCATCCCTTGGAACTTCCCCATACTCATGGCGACCTGGAAGCTGGCGCCCGCACTGGCGGCCGGAAACGCGGTCGTCCTGAAGCCGGCCGAGCAGACACCGGCGTCCATCCATTATTGGATGAGCCTGGTGGCCGACCTGCTGCCCCCTGGTGTCGTCAACATCGTGAACGGCTTCGGCGTGGAGGCCGGGAAGCCGCTCGCTTCCAGCCCGCGCGTCGCGAAGATCGCGTTCACGGGTGAGACCACGACGGGGCGGCTGATCATGCAGTACGCCTCCGAGAACATCAAGCCGGTGACACTGGAGCTGGGCGGCAAGAGCCCGAACATCTTCTTCGACGACGTCTGGAACGCCGACGACGACCTGCGCGACAAGGCACTCGAAGGCTTCACGATGTTCGCGCTCAACCAGGGCGAGGTATGCACCTGTCCGTCACGCGCGCTGATCCAGCGCGGCCACTACAGCGAGTTCCTGGAGGCGGCGATCGCCCGTACGGAACAGATCGCCGCGGGCCACCCGCTGGACACCGACACGATGATCGGCGCCCAGGCCTCGAACGACCAGCTCCAGAAGATCCTCTCGTACCTGGACATCGGGCAGCAGGAGGGCGCCAAGGTCCTCACGGGTGGTCAGCAGCTGGAGTACGACGGCGACATGGCCGGCGGCTACTACGTGCAGCCGACCATCTTCGAGGGCGACAACCGCATGCGGGTCTTCCAGGAGGAGATCTTCGGCCCGGTCGTCGCGGTGACGTCCTTCGCGGGCTTCGACGACGCGATCAGGACGGCGAACGACACGCTGTACGGCCTCGGGGCGGGCGTATGGACACGCGACATCAACACGGCGTACCGCGCGGGCCGTGCGATCCAGGCGGGACGCGTCTGGACGAACTGCTACCACGCGTACCCGGCGCACGCGGCCTTCGGCGGCTACAAGCAGTCGGGCATCGGCCGCGAGAACCACAAGATGATGCTGGAGCACTACCAGCAGACGAAAAACCTACTGGTGTCGTATTCGCCGCAGAAGCTGGGCTTCTTCTAGACGCAGAAAAAAGGGCGCCTGACCAGGGCACATGCCCGTCAGGCGCCCTTCTCGGCGCACACCTGAGCAGCGAGTCGAAACATGCCCTTACTCCCGATATCCCACCGGTATCCCAGCTCTGAGCCAAGAACTTGGCGTAGTAGCGGAAGAGGACCTGGATGCTCTGTCCGGCTCGGCGCGCGCACTCCGCGGGGTCGACGCCGAAGGCCAACCAGAACGAGATGCCGGCATGGCGTAGATCGTAGGGACGCTTCGCCGGCTCCAGGGCGTGCTCGTCAAGGGTAAGAACAGCCTCACGCGCTCGCCCCCAGGGGATGCCGTACGCCGAGGCGTCGATGTAGTTCCCCGCTGCGTTGCGGAACAGACGTCCATCCGGTGCCACGCCGAAGCGGCGTATGTGCTCGCGCAACATGCGGACGAGCACTGGAGGGATCGGCACCGCCGCGGACAGCGCCGTCATCCGTCCACTCCTTACCGGCAGGATCGGGGGAGAAAACTCTCCCTGCCACGGCCACGGCCGGTGATGCGAGACTTCCGGCGTGACCAGCCGCGGCTGTCAGGGCGCGCGGTTGTCCAGATCTTGCGGTGACGGCGCTCCCGCCTCCAGCCGCGCCCCTGCGCGCGGCTGATCCGTCCGCGATGCGAAGGCGTACGTATGTCCACTGAAAATCCTGAATCTGCCACTCGACCCCCCGCCGGGACCGGCGGGTCCTCCACAGCCCCCAGTCGGCGCACCTTCATCGCCACTACGACCGCGGTTGGTGGTGCCGTCATCGGTGTGATCGGAGGAGGGACATCCCTCGTCGGCCCACAAGAGGCGGCTGCCGCCGGGGCGCCACCTGCCAGCGGTGTTTCCCTGACGGTCAACGGCGCCCGGCGGACGGTGACGGTCGATAACCGCACCTCGCTGCTGGATCTGCTGCGCGAGCACTTCGGTCTGACCGGCTCCAAGAAGGGCTGCAACGCCGGGGCCTGCGGTGCGTGCACGGTGCTGGTCGACGGCCATCGGGTCAACTCCTGCCTGACCTTGGCGGTCCGGTTGGAGGGCGCGGAGGTCACCACGATCGAGGGCCTCGCCGACGGTGACCAACTGCACGCGCTCCAGCAGGCGTTCATCGATCAGGACGCCTTCCAGTGCGGCTACTGCGCCCCCGGCCAGATCATGTCCGGCGTCGGCTGTATCCAGGAGGGCCACACCGGCTCGCCGGAGGAAGTACGCGAGTGGATGAGCGGCAACATCTGCCGCTGCGGCTGTTACGTGAAGATCGTGCGCGCGGTCGAGCAGACCGCAAGCCGGAAGTGAGGATCGGCCGCTTCGGTCGACGCGAACGAGGAGAACGACAAGATGCTCAGCAGGGGCACCCTCGAACTCTTCCGAGGGGCCTGGCTGCAGGACCCCGCCGTGGACTTCTCCGACCCTCGCATCAGCATCGCGAACGCCGACCTCACCGGCCTGCCGCCCACGACCGTCCACTACGGCGAGTACGAGACCCTCGCCGACGACGGCGCCGAGCTCGGCCGCCGACTGGCCGACTCCAAGGTCACCTCCGAAGTCCACCCGATGCCCGAGGGGCAGCATTCGTTCATTCTGGGTGCGGGGCGTGTGCCCGAGGTGGACCAGGCGATCCAGCAGATGGGCCAGTGGCTCCGTCGGCACCTCGGCGCCTGAGCAGACGAACTGGCCGAACCATCACATCGACCGCCAAGACACCACCGAGAAGATAACGCAGAGAGGCCGGCCGCCATGAAGGCATTCGTCGTAGAGAAGTACGGCAAGGACGGCGCGCGCGCCGCAGAGGTACCCGAGCCCACCGTCGGGGCCCGAGACGTCCTGGTCAGAGTGAGCGCCACCAGTATCAACCCGCTGGACAAGATGGTCCGCAACGGGGAGTTCAAGCAGCTCCTGAAGTACAAGGCTCCGTTTGTGCTCGGCCACGACGTGGCCGGTGTCGTGACGCGGGTCGGCTCCGCCGTACGCAGCCTCGAGGCCGGCGACGAGGTCTACGCCCGTCCGCGCGACCTGCGGATCGGAGGCTTCGCGGAGTTCATCGCGATCGACCAGGACGACGTCGCACCCAAGCCGGCCTCGCTGACCCTCCAGGAGGCAGCCGCGGTGCCGCTGGTGGCCTTGGCCGCCTGGCAGATTCTCGTCGACCGTGCCGATGTGAAGCCGGGTCAGAAGGTGCTCGTCCACGCCGGTGCCGGTGGCCTCGGGTCGACGGTCATCCAGCTCGCCAAGCACCTCGGCGCCACGGTAGCGACTACCACGACCGCCGAGACCGAGAAGTTGGTCAGGAGCCTCGGCGCCGACGTCGTCGTCGACTACACCAAGGAAGACTTCTCGAAGGCGCTGTCCGGCTACGACCTGGTGCTGGACGCCGTCGGCGGGGCGAACCTCGAGAAGTCGCTGACAGTACTGAAGCCCGGCGGCCTGGCCATCAGCGTCGTCGGCCCGCCGGACGCCGGGTTCGCCAAGCAGCTCGGCGCCCCCTCATTCATGGGCGTGGTCATGAACACGCTCAGTCGCAAAGTCCGCAAGCAGGCAAAGGCGCTGAGCGTGCGCTACCAGTTCTTCTTCATGCAGGCCAACGGCTCCCAGCTGCGCAACCTCGGCGCCCTCTACGACAGCGGGACGCTCCGCCCGGTCATCGACCGGACCTTCCCGTTCAACCAGACCCTCGAGGCGATGGCATACGTCGAGCAGGGCCGCACCAAGGCCGGCAAGGTCGTGGTCTCGATGGTGCCCGGCAACGACTGAGACCAGGAGGTCGGCGGACCTGTCGGTGACCTGGCGGTCGGTCTCCGGCATCCTGCCCGGCCGTGTCGGCCATCATGGGGGTATCCGTGCCCAACAACGTGCTGTACTCGCCACACCCCCGCCCCCTGAATGCCACAGAGGAGTGCGCGATGGGAATGTACGAGGACGTCTTCCGTGCCAGTACCGAGGACCGGGAGAGCTTCTGGCTGAAGGCGGCGGAGGGGATCGACTGGGATGTCGCTCCGCATCGCGCGCTGGACTCCTCGGGCGCACGCTTCCACCGCTGGTTTCCCGACGCGCGGCTCAACGTCTGTTTCAACGCCCTGGACCGGCACGTCGAAGCGGACCCCCCGTCGTCGACACCGTCTTCCCTCTCGAGTCGACCCAAGAAGCGCTGGAGTACGTCGAGGCAGGCCGCGTGAAGGTCGGCAGGGGCGTCGTCAGGATGACGTGAGGGGCTCGCTTTCGCCTTCCGGGCCTTCGGTCAAGAGTCAAGAGGACTCCCTGATACCCACCTCTCAGAAAGATCTGGTTATGAGCGACATGAGCGCTACTGGGAGCTCGGCGCCGAGGAGGGTGTGCCGTTGAGCCTCCTGATTCACCTGGCCGGAAACCCCCTTACAACTGGGATCCGCGCGTCGTCGACGGACTCGCCGCACGACGGCGAGAACGACCGGATGGTGCCCAGCCAGAACACACTCGACCTGGCGGCACGCTGCCCCAGAGCGAACTCGTCCCCCTCTACCCGGATGCCGGACACGGAGGAATCTTCCAGTACCACGACGAATTCGTGACAAGAGCGCTGGAATTCCTCGAGGTCTGAGCCTGAGCCAATGTCGTTGGAGGGCCTCTACGCTCGCCGAGCTGACGCCGGGCTACCAGAGGTGCCATGGGCCCTCCGGCCCCGGATGCCCGATCGGTACGCATAGATCCAGCACCGGCTCGCGCCCGTCCGGGGTGACTTTGCGGATCGACCGCCTGGAGAAGGACACCTGATCGTCCGTGAACGGGACGCCCACGACCGCCGGGTCGTGAGCACCTCGACAACGAACGCCGGATGCTCGGCGGGCTGTCGCCCTCCTAAGGCCGCCAACTCGCGCGACTGCTGCGCAAGCTGAAGTTGCGATCCTCGACTCCGACGACGAGCCGACGGCACCACGACGGAAAGGCACCGCGATGTGGTGGACGCGGTCGTGGCAGACGGAGCCTCGGCAGAAGGCTGGTGGCGCGCTGGGAAACGGTAGGGCGGTCCGAAGTTCAGTCGCCGGGCTGACACGTGCAGCCCTCCCAGACGCGCGCGGTCCCACTCCTGCATAAACTGCTCGATGAGGCAGTTGGCCTGCTCCCGGACGCCGTCCAGGTGCGCACTACTTTCGCGACGCAGGCAGCCGGAGGTGTTGCATTCCGAGAGCGTCGATGTAATGCGGATCACTCTCTGGGCGCTTCGAGTCGGGCATGCGCAATCATGATCGGTATGGACGCTCGTTTCCTTGGCATTGCTGAGCTGGTCGAAGCCCCGTCCGTGGCGGTCGTAGTCGACGTCATGCGTGCTTTCACCGTGGCTGCGTGGGCCTTTGCCCGGGAGCGGAAAAGATCGTTCTTGCTGAGTCGCTGGACGAAGCCCTGGCGCTCAAGGCTCGCCACCCGGATTGGGTGGCGCTCAAAGACGGTCCGCCCGCGCCCGGGTTCGACATGGTCAACTCTCCGGGCCTGCTGCGGTCTGTTGGCCTTGGCGGACGGACCGTTGTGCAGAAGACCACGGCAGGGACGGTCGGCGCCCTCGCGGTCAAGGAGGCGTCGCTGGTGCTGTGCGCCAGCTTCGTGGTGGCGGAGGCAACGGCTCGGCTCTTGCGGACGCGCAAGAGTGACAGTGTCACGTTCGTTGTCACTGGCGACGATGGGCAGGCCGATGAAGACCTGGCGTGTGCTCAATACATCGCTCGGAGGGCCACGCAGGCTGGGACGGATGCTGCTGAGTTCGTCCGCCGCGCTGCCGAGTCGCGCGCCGCCGCCGAGTTGGCGGAGGGTGTGCGTCAAGGCGTCCATTCTGATGACGTTGCACTCTGTCTTGAGGTCGACCGGTTCCCTTTTGCCATGGTGGCGACCTTGGAAGGTTCGCTCATGGTCCTGCGTCCGCGCGTGGTGCCTTCGCCAGCCGACGAGGGCCCAATCTGATCGCTGGCGAGGTGTAACCCTTCACCATGCGAGAGCCAGCACCCTGTCGGGTATGCGGCGTCAACTGCATGTCCGATGACGGTGGTTCGTGGTGCGGGGAGGTAGCTGACGCGGCTTGTTCCGGCGGCGGCCTCGCGGAGCCGCACGAACTCCTCGTGCTGTGCGGCCAGCCGGGCCAGGGCATGGGTGCGGAGTCCGTGAGCTCGGTGATCGTCTGCTCAGACTGGGCCAGCCGATCCCTGAGCTTGGCGTTCTCCGCCTTGAGACGGGCGATCCGGGCTTCGCGGGGGTCGGGAATGTCTCCGGCCTGCTGCAGGGCGTGAAGTCGTCGCTCGAACTCGGTGCGGAGGTGAGCGTAGGGGCGGGTGCCGTAGAACGCGGTGCGGTCGACACCTGCCTCGCGGGCAAGGGTCTTGATGTCGCACTTCCCGCCAGGCGGGATCGCGCCGCGCAGGAGCCGGTCCATGGCGGCCCGGAGGCGGCCTTTCGTTCTCGGTCCGCTGGGCTGCGGAGACTGGCTCAGCCGGGCACGGTGCTGCGCTCGTGGCGCGATACAGAAGGTCAGCACGTGGTGACGCTACTGGCGGCCGCTCCTCTCCGCCTCTGGCGCGATGGCCGTCGCTGGGAAGGTGCGGCGGACCTCCGCGAAGAGGTGGGGGCAGTCGGTGTCATGGGTGACCGCCGCGGCGAGGAGGGCGTCCAGCGCCGCCTTGAGGGGGTCGGGGGCGGCAGCATCGAAGAGAGCGGCGAAGGCGGCGGCCTGGGGCAAGCCGGGGGGGCCGTCGTGGGACCGTGGAACGCGTGCGTCGGAGAGTGCGGCGTCCCGCAGCCGTCGTGGGTCGTCCAGCGGCGGCGAGTAGGGCTCGCCCCGGTCGAGCTCCACCAGGCCACGCGCCACCCAGTCGATGTCGCTGAGCCCTGCTGTCGCACAAGCGCGGTGCGCTGCCCAGCGGGCGAGCGCGCGCTGTTCCTCGGGACCTGCGGCGTCGATCGCGTGCACGAGCGCGGCGTCAAGGCCGACGAGGCCCTTGGGATAGCCCTGGACCCCCCGGAGCTTGTCCCGGACATCCCGCAGCCGGTCGCTGGGCAGGCGCCCGCCCCACGCGTCCATCTCCTGTCGCAGCGCGGCGTGCTCCTCCTCCTCGCGGGCCTGGCCCTCGGCCTCAGCATGCTCCTCGGGGGTGGGGCCCGGGGGCTGATTGCGCGCGAACTCGTGCCAATAGGCAGCGGTTTGGCTGGTTTCCTTGACCACGCGGTCCGGGGCCGGCGGGCTCGGCCAGAATCGCAGCAGATACTCATCCAGCACGGGTCCGCCCGCGTCGCGATGGCGTTGTGCGCGTCGTCCATACCTCGGCAGTGGTACCGGACCCGGTACGAGGTCTCGGAGAGGGGGAGCGGATACCGGCCGCTGTCCCACTCCACGAGCTCGATCTCGTCCGATTCGGGCCGGAACGACACCTCGACGATGTCCTCCCAGACGTCGGCGTCCAGGGCCGGCTCCGTCTCGTGCAGCTCGACGGTGAACGGGACGGAGCCGGTGTGCATTCCGGTCAGCAGAAAGAGATGGCCTGGCACCGCCCCGCCGCACAGCCCGGCCCGCTGCCCGGCGAAAGAATCTTCGAGGGAGTGGCCGTCGTCGCTGCAGACATAGATCTGCCCGTAGGCCACGTGCACTTCGCCGCTGAAGAGTGTTCGCATAGATCAAGCGTGGCGCACGGGTCTGACAATGAGCGGTCCAACCTGGTGTGTGATCTGGCCAGTTGGCCTGACAGATAGGTGAATCCCCTGGTAGATGGCTTATCGACCAAGAGAACCTTCTCCGCCAGAGGCTTCGCGTGCTTGTTTACCCGTCGGGCGTCGACATGTCCAGCTCCGCCCTTCGCTTCCTGTCCGCCCGCCTGCGGGAACACCGCCGCGCTCTCGGCACCCGATGGCGCCGCCTGACCGCCGGCCGCCAGGCCCTCCCCGCCCTCGCCCACCTCCGCAACGGCCACACCTACGCCCAGCTCGCACAGGATTCAGCGTCGGGACCACCACCCTCTACCGCTGCGTCAGTGACCTGGATGCGGACTGGAGTGAGATGGCCGAGGACGCGCAGCACGCTCTGATCCGCATGGGGCCTCAGGTGCTGGACCAGTTGATCGCGGCGGCACCGGGGTTGGGGGTGAGCGGGCAGCTGTGTGCCATTGACGTTTTCACCGCGCTGGGAGATCCGCGTCGGGGGGATGCCCTCACAGGCATGCTGAGCAGTGACGACCGTGTGGTCCGGCAGTGGGCCGCCGAAGCGTTGGCCGAGCTCGGAATCCAGAGTGCCGTGCCGCAGCTGCTGTGGACTAGTGGGCCCCGGACGATGCCTACGGCGTGCCGGGAAGCCGAACCGTGACGAGGAGACCGCCGGCGGGGCGGGGGACGATGTCGAGGGTCCCATCGTGGGCGCGGACGATGCTGTGCACGATGGCAAGGCCGAGGCCGACGCCGGCGTGCTCGTCGGTGCGTACGCGTTCTGTTCCGCGTTGGAAGGGTTCGGTGAGGGTCGGTACCAGTTCCGGTGGCACTGGATGGCCCGTGTTCTCGACCCGCAGCACGCTCGCGTCGTGCTGCGCTTCGGTGTGGACCGTCACGGTGCCGCCCACGGGGAGGTTGTGGACGATGGCGTTCTGGACGAGGTTCGTCACCATCCGCAGCAGGAGCTCCGCGGAGCCGCTGGTCCGTGTCGCTCCGCCGGTAACGTCGAGCGTGATCCCGCGCTGTTCGGCGAGGCGGAGCAGGGTTTCGGCGGCCTCTTCGGCGACTAGGGAGAGGTCGACGCTCTCGCGGGTGAAGTTCCCGCGGTCGCTGCGGCTGAGCAGCAGGAGGGCCTCGGTGAGGTCGATCGCGCGCGTATTGACAGCATGCAGGCGTTCGAAGAGCTCGTTTTGGTCCCGTGTGGGGTCCTTGCGGGCGACGTCGAGCAGTGTCTGCGAGATGGCCAGCGGGGTGCGCAATTCGTGGGAGGCGTTCGCGGCGAACCTCTGCTGCTCGGCGACGTGCGACTCGAGTTGTTCGAGCATGGTGTCGAACGCGTCGGCGAGTTCATGGAATTCGTCCTGGCGGCCCTCCATGCAGATCCGGTGGGACAGCGATCCGTTCCCGGCCATCCGTGCCGCGGCCGTGACCTGTGTGAGCGGTGCGAGCATCCGGCCGGCGAGGATCCATCCCCCGACGACGCCGAACACGAGCAGGAAGACCATCGCCACGGCCGCGGCGGGGAAGAAGGTGCGCACAAGGAGGTAGCGGTTGGGTGAGATCCCGAGAAGGCCCTTGGGGTTGTCGGGTACGTAGCGCAGCAGGAACACCCACACCACGGCCAGCAGGAGAGCGCCGGCGACGGCGAGGAACCCGGCGTAGCTGAGGGTGAGTTTCAGTCGGACGCTGAGCCCTGGGCGTCTATGCATGAGTACTGCCGAGGCGGGTGGTGTCGGAGCCGGTCTCGATGCGGTAGCCGACACCCGGCACCGTGGCGATGATCCATGGTTCGCCGAGCCGTTTGCGCAATGCGGAGACGGTGATGCGCACGGCGTTGGTGAAGGGGTCGGCGTTCTCGTCCCAGGCCCGTTCCAGCAGCTCTTCGGCGCTGACGACCCCGCCCTCGGCGGCGGCGAGGACTTCCAGCACGGCGAACTGTTTGCGGGTGAGCGCGACGTAGCGTCCGTCGCGGAAGACCTCCCGGCGGAAGGGGTCGAGCCGCAGGCCCGCGATCTCGCGGACCGGGGGCCGGGCGTACGCGCGTCTGCGGTCGAGCGCCCGCAGCCGCATGACGAGCTCCCGCAGCTCGAACGGTTTGGTGAGGTAGTCGTCGGCGCCGAGCTCGAACCCGGAAGCCTTGTCGTCGATCCGGTCGGCGGCGGTGAGCATGAGGATCGGGATGCCGCTGCCGGAGGTGATGATGTGCCGGGCGACCTCGTCGCCGGAGGGGCCGGGGATGTCGCGGTCGAGGACCGCGAGGTCGTAGGAGTTGACGCTCAGCAGTTCCAGCGCGGCGTCGCCGTCGCCGGCGATGTCGGCGGCGATCGCCTCCAGCCGCAGACCGTCACGGACGGCCTCGGCCAGGTAGGGCTCGTCCTCCACGATCAGTACGCGCATGCCTGAAGCCTAGACAGCACAACATATCGCCGACGTATGCAAAGACGTGTGCACACCGGACACGCGACTCAGCCTGCCGGTACCAGCGCGGGGCGAGGCTGGTCCGACGGCGCTTCTGCCGTAGTGCGCCACCAGCGGCGCGGCGCCAGCGCGGCCAGCACGGCGCCGGCGGCGTTGACCAGTACGTCGTCCACGGAGGACACCCGGTCCAGCCGCAGGACGTACTGTGCGGTTTCGACCAGGACCGAGCAGCCCGCCCCGAGCGCCAGGATCCGCGGCACAGACGCCAGCGCCGCGAACCGCATCGGGGCGAAGAACCCCAGCGCTGCGAAGATCAGCAGGTTGCCGACGATCCCGGCCGGCCCCATCGTGAGCAGGTCCCGCAGCGGTACCAGGCTCACCCGGCCGGGGACGGTACCGGCCCCGGCGCCCGGCATCATGGTCATCCATATGAACGGCACCGTCCCGTGGACCATGCCCACCTCGGCCAGCGACATCCGCCACGCCGATGTGACGGCGGCGGCACGCCGACGGCGCGCCAGAGCCCACACCACCAGCGCGGCCAACGGCAACGCGACCAACGCGATGAGCACCACACCGTTGAACGTACCGAAGCAGCCGTGCCACCGCCCGGCCATGCACATCGGAGCGGACATCATGAGCGGCCGCCGCACGACGAACACGGCGCTCGCCATGCCGAGGATCGCCAGGCTGAGGAGCACGATCCTGCGCGTACGGCGGGCCGGTGCTGACAGGGATGCGTTGTGGTTCATGCCCCCATTGGAGACGGAGGGCCGTTGCGGTGGCGTATGCGATTTTCGATACGCCCGCGATACACGCAATCCCTGGCATCAAGGAACTGGCGCAAGCTGGCAGTGAGACGGCCCGCCGCTGGTGATCGCGCCGGCCCAGCCACTGCAGGTGCTGGACGACTCGTCCGTGCACATCGCGCTGCCGAGCATCCAGGACGAGCTCGCCGTCACGCCCGCACATCTGCCCTGGCCCGTGAACGTCTAAGACGTCCGGCCGGTAGTGCGGTTCCGTTCGGTAGGTCGTTGTGCAGTGGTTGTGGTGAGTTCACAGCAGCCTCCCCGAAACGGACGCCAGCCCACTGAGGCCGGTGCACCACTTGGTACTCACGCGGACATTTCGCGGAGGCCGAGTCTTGGTCACGAAAGATGGACCTGGCCTTATCGAACAGGCGTCGCGTAGCCAGGTGCAGGCTCGCTCATCCAAGCCGATTGAGGTCGTGCTGCCCGCCGGCCTGCAGTTGCTCGCCCACTCTGCTTCTGGGCAGTTGCTTCGAGGGCGTCGTAACAGCGCCCGCTCCGGCGATGTGTCCAAGGCGGGCGCTGCGTTCACTGTCGCGGGACGGCGTCACGGGCCTTGGGGCTTCGGGGCGGCGGGGAGGGCTCCTGCGAGGCTCCGCTGTCACGCGCGGTCGGAACTGTGGCACTTCCACGGCGTCTGCGCGCCACGGCCACTGGCGTCGTGGCCGGGGCAGGGATGAGGTCAGTCGAGGAAGGCGCCGCCCAGGTCGGGCAGTTCGTACGAGCCGTTGGCCGTCGGTCCGGTGGACGAGCCGGGCAGAATGCGGCCACCGGAGGACGCAGCAACGGCGAGGTCCGCCTTGCCGTCGGAGCTGAAGTCGCGCAGGCGGAGGCTGTGGCCGAAGGACTCGTACTCTTCGGAGCTGCCCGTGACGGATTGCGGTATCCAGGAGGAACGGGAGCCGGACAGACCGCCGGAGCCGCCGCGGAAGAGGTGAATGCCGCCCTGGTCCTCCCGGCCGTCCACGTCCTCGTGGGGGACGCCGACCACGAGATCGGCATAGCCGTCGCCGTTGGAGTCGGCGGCTGACACGTCATAGGCGAAGTCGTCGTTGGCCTCGGGGGTGCCCGAGACTCCGGTGGTGGCCTGCGTGAGCTTCGCCGAGCGGGTGCTGCTGGGGCCGGACGAGGCGCCGTACCAGATGTTCACCGCGCCCTTGCCGCTGCTCTCGCCGGGCTCGCCGACGGCGATGTCGCCGTAACCGTCCTTGTCGAAGTCTCCGATCGCGGCGTTCAGGCCGTCTTCATTCTGTCCGGCGGCGAGGGTCTTGGAGGCGCCCGAGGACAAGCCGGTGGAGGAGCCCTTGAGGAACCAGGCGCGGATGTTCCAGTCGGTGCCGGACGCCTGCAGTCCGAGGACCACCAGGTCCGCCTTGCCGTCGCCGTCGACCTTGCCCGCGGCCAGGCCGGACGAGTACCAGCCGGCATCCGGCTTGTCGATCTTGCTGACGTTGCCCGTCGTACCGGACTTGGTGAAACCGCCCCGGTACAGCCAGGTCTCGCTGCCGCCGATGACCGCCAGGTCGGGGGAGCCGTCCCCGGTGAAGTCGCCGGTCGCCAGGTCCCTGCCGAAGTGGCCGGCAGCGCCGCTCTTCGGCGTGATGCCGGCTCCGCCGGACAGGCCGGACGCGGAGCCCCAGACAACAGTCACCGAGCCGCGGTACTCGACGTCGCCCACCTGCTCCATGGGGTTGCCCACGACGAGGTCCGCGTAGCCGTCCTTGTTCAGGTCGGCGCCGGCCAGGCTTTCGCCGAACATGTCGTCTTCCTCGCCCGCGCCGGGGACACCAGGGCTGTCCTGGTGGATCACTTGGGTGTGGGAGGCATCCAGACCGCGGGCGCTGCCGTAGGTGATCGTGACGGCGCCGCCGGACCAGCCGTCCGGCCCGGAGATGCCGCTGTAGGCGTTGCCGTACGCGATGTCCGGGTATCCGTCGCCATTGAAGTCGTCGTAGTGCTTGGCCACCGCGGCGGAGGCCGGGGCCGGCGTGAAGGCGATCAGACCGGTGGTCAGCGTAGCTGCGACGGCTGTCGCCAGGGCTGGACGGACGTGCTGGTGCATGCGGGGACTCCTGCTGCTTACGGGAGGGCGCGGTGGTGCGCCCTGATGGACGAGGTGCGTTCGGCCTGCATTCGCCCACAAATGGCCGGGACTCGGCGGCGTGGCTGCGCGTGCGGCGTACGGGAGACCGCTGGAGGGGCCTGGGGGTTGTACGGAGCCGTTGAGGAAAATCAAATTTCTGCAGCGGGCAACCGCCCAGCGACGAGGCATCACGTGGCGTCCGGCCTGCACGTGCCCCAACCGTGCCCAACGCAGCGGTCAACAGCGGGGTACGGGGGCTCGAAGCATGATCGCCGCCGTCAGGGCCGGAAAGCGCTCGGCGTGCCGCTCCCAGGAGCTCGGCCGTGAGCTGCGCCCACTCCGCGTTCGCAGCCTCGTCGTGGTCGACGTACTGCTGGGCGAGATTACGGACATGGCCTACGAGCAGCAGGAACGTGTCAGACTGCTGGGCGGCCGGCAGCCCTGTTTCGGCCAGCGCGGCCAATGCCGTCTCCAGCCAGCCCAGTTGGTTGGGGCCCATGATCTGGCGGCGCAGGCGGTCGCCGTCAGGATCCACGGGTTGCGGCGGTACATCGTCAGGCACTGCCGGGCCCACTCCGTCAGCTGCGGGCGCCAGCCGCCGGGGATGGCGGCGACCGGGGCCGGGGGGCCGATCGCGAGGTCGACCATCAGGTCGATAAGTTCCGTCTTGCCGGGGACGTACCGGTAGAGCGCCACTGCGGTGACGCCGAACTCCTTGGCGACGCGCGCCAGCGACACCGCGTCCAGGCCCTCCCCGTCGGCGATTGCGATGCCGCCTCCGCGATCCGGCCCGCGGTGAGCGAGGGCTTCGGGCCCCGGCTCGCCAACTCCTGCTCGCCCCGGAGCAGCGCGAATCTCGCCCTCACGCCGGCCTGCTTGCCCGGTTTCTTCGCGGCCACCTTCGTCTCCTCCGGCAGGGCTGCCGGTTGCCCAAGGGGGTTGTCAGTGGGTGGGGGCACACTGGCGGTATGAGCACCTCTTGGTCCGCCTCAGCCGACATATCCGATGCCGCCCTTGTCTGGGTGGAGTCGATGGGCGGCCCTTTGATCGTCGTTCCCGTCTCCTTTCTGGCCTCATGGCGCGGGTGCACGGAGACTGGTGCCATCGTGGGGGACGCGACCGCTCCAGATGATTACGACCGCGCCTGTGCGGTGGACGATTTGGCCGGCGTGATCGCCGTTGGCGACAGCGGCGCGCAGGCACTTGTCCTGGCGGATGAGCCGGCCACCAGCTGCTACCTGGCCGAGCATCGGGCCTTCCTGCGCTGGCTCGCCGCCGACTCCGAGGACGGGCTGAAGGCAGCAGCTGAGGCTGTCCTCGCGGACCCCGCCACCGAGTGGGAGGAGTGCGGCACATGGGCGTCGGACGGCCCGGCCGTGCTCATGCACTCCGCAGAGGGGGGCGCCGAGTTGAGCGTCGAGTACCCCGGTGGTGGGGTGCCCGCTCAGGCAACAGTCCCGCTGCCCACGGGCCGCTGGAGGGTCCGCGCCGTCCACACCGAGGCGGATGAGGAGAACTGGGTCGGTTTGGTCCAGCTCCTCCCCATCGACGCCTGACCGGGCAGTCGCTTCAGACGAACGCGGTCACGTGCGGCGCGCAAGGTTGTGGAAATGGGCAATGCCGAGCATCGTGTGGTGGACGCCGCGCCTCTCAGTCGGCAGTCGCGAAGTATCTTCCACGTCTTCATCCGCGCGAAGGCGTGCTCGATGCGGGCGCGAACGCGGCGGTGCGAGGCGTTGTTCTGCTGCTTCCATGTAACGAGTTCCTCGCCTGGAACTCGCCGGTGCGGGATGACGAGTCCCGTGCCCTGGTAGCCGCCGTCGGCGATGGTGGTGACCCGGCCGACCATTGCTCTCGCGCCTGATTCTTCCCATGCCTTGCAGTCGTTTCGGTTGCCGGGCACCGGTCGGCCACGGCGACGACCAAGCTGGTGTCCGCGTCCAGCACAACCTGGTGGTTGGTGGAGTAACGGTAGTGCTTGGACTTCTGGGCGATGGTGCGGTCACGGGTGGGCACCAATGTGCCGTCCACGACCAGAACGGTGTCCGCGCGGAACCGTTGGCGCTGCTTGAGTGCGAGCAGCGGTCCGGCATGGCTGACGATCCGAGCGGCCGCCGATTTCGAGACACCGAACAGTGGGGCTAGCTGCCGCAGCGTGAGGTTCGTGCGCCAGTACGCGACAGCCAGCAGCACCCGGTCCTCTAACGCCAGTGACCAAGGCCTCCCTGGACGTGCCTTGCCAGCTTGCTCGTGCAGCAGCTTCCTGACCAACGCGCCGAAGCCTTGAGGAGACAGCCCAGTGAACGGAGCTATGCAGGACGGATCAGACGCCGTGATCACACCAGTCACGCCGAGATCATCTCACCCGTGACCAGCGGTTACGGGACAGCCTTTAGGGGTTGCAGATCATTAACACGTTGTCTTGATCTTGTTGTCGGGATCGCCGCTTTGGGCCAGGACCCGCGCTTGCAGGGTCGCCAGGACAGCGGGCGGGGTGGTAGCCGGCGGGATGATGATGTTGTGTGCCACGAGCAGTCTCCTGATTTTCAAGAGGGTGCGGTGCATGCCGGTCCGGCTGCTGCCGAACAATACGGCCAGTGGTTCAGCGGCCAGGGCGACCCGCAGGTGGAGCACGGTGGCCAGGACTTGTTCGGGGAACGCGAGCCGGGGCGGGCGGCCCCGCTGCGCATCACCGTCCGGGGCCAGGGTCTGTGAGAGGGCATCAAGGTCCTGTGGGGTCATCCCAGTCAGTGCGGGGTCGGACAGCAGGGCCTGGTCCCATTTCGGGGTTGGCGTCTGCGGGGCTCGGGCCGCCGGCGTGACGGGGCCTGGCTGGAGGTGCAGGACGTAGTTCCAGTCGCCGTGGAAGGCATGCCGGGTCAGCGGCAGGGCGGCCATCTCCGCGTCACCGATACGGACTCCGGTCGGGTAGGTGTTGGTGTCGAGTTCGGCATCCACGCGTAGTCCGGTTCGGGTGGTCGTCGCGGCGATGGACTGGACGATGACTTCGTGGCTGGTCAGCGGGCGGCCGCGCCAGTTCATGGTGATGTGGGAGAACAGCCGGTGCTCGATCTTGTTCCACTTCGATGTGCCGGGCGGCAGATGACAGACGGTGATGACCAGCCCTGTCTCGGCGGCGAGCTGGGCGAGTTCGAGTTTCCAGGCGCGGGTGCGGTAGCCGTTGGACCCGCCGGCGTCGGCGGTGATCAGCAGCCGCCTCGCCTGCGGGTAGGCGGCCTGGCCCTGGCCGTGCCACCAGCGGCGGATCGATTCCACCGCGAACGCGGCGGTGTCGTGATCAGTCCCGACGTTGACCCAGCCGGTGTTCGCCGCAATGTCGTAGACCCCGTACGGGACGGCCTTGCCCAGCTGCGGGTCGGCGAAGTCATGGACGCTGACCGCCACCGGAGCACCCGCGGGTCGCCACTGGCGGCCGCTGTTCTTGAACTCGCCGACGAGCTCCTTCTTCTTGGTGTCCACGCTGATCACCGGCTGGCCGGTGTCCCGGTGTTCGCGGGCCTGCTCGTTGAGATAGCGGAACTGGGCATCCCGGTCCGCATGCTGGCTGCCCTCGATCGTCTTGGCATTGGCCTGCAGGCTGAAGCCTTCCTCCCGCAGGAGATCGCCGACGGTGTCGGCACTGACCCGGTGCCCGGCCCGGTTCAGTGCCCGCGCGAGGGTGCGGGTCGATTTCACCGTCCACCGCAGCGGCGACATCGGATCACCCCGCACATCCGGCTCGACCAGTGCCAGCAGGGCCGGCCGCAATCCAGGGTCCAGATCCGAGACCCGTTTACGTCCCCCGCCCGGCCGCCGCACCCGTCCCAACGGGGCCTCGCCGGCCTCCAGCTCGAACACACCCTTGCGGACCGTCGTCTCACTCACCGCAGCCGCCCAGGCGACAGCCCGGATACCGCCATGTCCCATCACCCGGGCCTCCGCGGCCATCAGCAGTCGCCGCTGCCGCTCGTCCAGATGCGGGAACAACACCGCAAACTACACAGCGAGTTGATCGCGAGCCTCGTCCGGGATGCGCATACCACACCAACGAGCCCCAAGGCGGAAGGCAACACCTTGATCTTCTGCAAGCCCTTAGGTGTGAATCACACCTGACACTGCTCGTTACAGAGGCCGTCGTCGGTGAGCGGCCACTCGCAACAGCCGCTGGACAAACGCTCGGCCTTGTCGCGATCGAGGAACTCCGTGACGATGCGGCCGTCCTCAATACGCCTGACCCCTACTTGCTTGCTGAAGTCGATCTTCAGTATTTCGACCTCCAACCTTCTGCACTTCACCGCATACCTGTCAGCGGCCTCAGGGTACTTGGCGAACAGTTTGTCGACTTCATCGAAGAAGTCAGGGTCGCGCTCCGGCCCACAGGCGGGCTTGGTATTCATGATTACGCTCCCCAGCGTCGAGTGCTTGGAGCCCCAGAACCATGGTCCCTCAGCCTTGAACCCGGTGCCACCGAGACCAAGAACGTCCCCCGTTCAACCATGCGCCCCGACTCCCTGCCTTCCAAGGAGCGGCCGACCATGGAACCGAACCACCGGACCGAAACGAGCACGGAAAGCAACCTCGACAGCGCTTGCGTCTCGGTCGTCGCGGAATGAGGCGAAACACCTGGCGGATCCGTTCCGGGGGCTGCCTGGATTCGGTGACGCCCCAGGAGCCGGCGCGGTGGACTCCCCCGGAGCGGGGCAGCGGGATACCTCTCCCGCTGCCCCGCCCGGGCGCCCCTCCGGCGCCGACGCGGCAGTCGCCGGTCAGACTCCCGGACGCGGGCCGCCGACGCCCACCGGCACGCCCTGGCCGATCGTGACCCTCACCGATGTCGTCTTGGGGGCGGCTCTGTTGGACTCGTGCAGCATGCCGAGCGGGTTCGTCGTCATTTCCAGCGTGTACTCCTGCGGTGGGAGGTTCATCAGCGCGCTGACGTCGAAGGACTGTCCGTCCAGCGCCTTGTCGTAGACGTCCGCCCAGCCGACGGAGATGCCCATCGTCAGGGCCGTCGCGTTGGCGTTGTGCGAACAGGAGTTGTAGACGGGGTTGACGGGGACTCCGGGGAGCGTGGAGTCCGCGACCTCCAGGTCGACCAGGCAGAACGCGACCTTCGGCGACTCACGCACCACCTGGCCGCCGGCGTCGAGGAGCCGGTAGCGGGAGATGCCCTCCATGTGGAAGTGTTTGTGCTCGTCGTGGTACTTCATCAGGCCGACGGGCACCTCGTACGAGGAGCCGTCGGAGCGGGAGATCCGCTGGTAGGCGGGCAGCACGTTGTTTCCGGGCGTGGCGGCGGCCGCCTCCTCCTTGGTGCGCCGGCCGGTGACGTGCAGAGCGCCGGAGCCGAGGTTCGCGGGCGCGCCGGTGAAGCGCAGCCAGGTGACGCCGGTTTCGGGATGACGGACCAGGTCGTTGTCCGCGAGTGCGCTCCGGAGCGGTTCGAGGGCGGGCAACCGGTCCGTGGGGGCGTCGACGGCCGAGGCCGGGACGGGGCCGGTGGCCAGCAGCGCGCCGATCGCCATCACCGCTGCGGCGATCCAGGTCCGTGTGGTGCGTCCGCGCCGTTGTGTGCGTCTCATGACTGTCCTTCCTGTGCTGGATGATGCGGTGTGCGGGGCCAGCCTCGGCGATGTCCGCGGCGAGGACGTCCGCAGGGAGCGGGGGCACGCGGCCCTCGCCCGGTGCGGCCCCGGGCGTGCTGCCCGTGGCCGGCCCTCCCGCCCGACTCGGGGAGCCGGTGTCACGGCTCGGGCGAGAGGTGTTCATGGACGACGAGCCAGCGCCCGTCCGGGGACCGCCGGAAGACGACGGTCTCCCGCTCCCGAAGTTCCTCGCCGTCGGCGGCGTCCTTCGCGGCGAGGCGGGTGTGCACCTGGTGGGTCATCACCGCCAGGCCGTCGGCGACGACGCGTACCTCGGTGTCGCCCGTACGGCAGCCGAGCACACGGAACCCGTCCAGCTCCCAGGCGCGCCAGGCGGCCTCGTACGCGGCTCGGGGGGCGAGGAGGCCGGGATGCGTGGGCAAGAGGAACGTGGCGTCCTCGGCGAAGGCCGCGAAGTAGCGGTCCGTGTCGTGGGCAGCGAAGGCGTCCACCAGGTCGGCGGCGGCGGCCCGCACCTCGGCTTCGGCGTCGGCACTCATCCGTCCACCGCCGGGAGGCCGTCCACGGTCGCGGCCACGTCCGGCCCGTCCGCCGAAGCGATCGTCCGGCCGCCGGTCGACGTCGGCTCGCCGACCCTGCCGCCGGCCTGCGCCGGGACCGCCGCGGCGTCGGTGGATGCCGGTTCGCCCTGGGCGAGTTCACGCTCGCTGGCGCCCACCGCGGGTTCCTCCGCCGACAGGTCCATGCCGCGCGTCAGGGCGTAGTACAGGACCCCGGAGACGGCGAGCCCGATCACGAACGCCACGTCGACCCCGCCGAGCGCCTGAGCGACGGGCCCGGTGAAGGGGCCCACCACCATGAACGGCACCATCAGAAGCAGGCCCACGCCGTAGGCCAACAGGCCGCGCCACGCCCAAGTGCCGTAGATGCCGTCAGGCCGGAAGAGGTGGGTGATGGCGTAGTGGCCGCGCCGGACGAAGAAGTAGTCGACCAAGTTCACGGCGGTCCACGGGATCAGCAGGTACAGCATGAGCAGCAGGGCGTTGCCCAAGGCGGTGGAGAAGTCGGCCGAGACGCTCAGGCCCACGGCGCACCAGACGACGGCGAGGCCGCCGATGGTCAGCACCCGGGCCCTGCGGCCGGGGCGGAGCGGGCGGACCGAGTCGATCCCGGTGAGGACCGTGAGCATGCCGCTGTAGGCGTTGAGTCCCATGGTGGCCACCAGCGCGAGGACCGACAGCACGGTCAGTACGGCGCCCAGGCCCCCCACCACCTGGTCCCCCGCGTCGCGCGTGCCGGCGAGCGGGTCGTTCACACCGAGGGTGGCGGCCATCCAGGCACCGATGGGAATGAGCCACATCGGCGAACCGGCGGCGCCGCCGAAGACGGAGGCCACGATGCGGGACGTCGGGGTGTCGCGCGGCAGATAGCGCGAGTAGTCGGAGACGTACGGGGCGTACGAGATGTTGTATCCGGCGGCGGCGGTGAACTGCACCATGAAGGCGACCAGCGTGAAGCCACTGGCGACCGGGGCGGCATCGGCCGGGCCGGTCACCCAGCCGCCGAGGATGCCGATCGACAGCAACAGCCAGCACGGAGCCGAGCACCAGAAGAGCACCTGGAACGCCCGGTGGAGCCAGTCGTGTCCGTACACCGCCAGGACCACCGCGACGACGGTGATGCCGATTCCGACGGTGGTCACGTCCCAGCCGAACACCGCGTTCAGACCGTGGCCGATGATGATCGTGTCTACGACGTTGAAGCCGACGAAGGTGAACAGCGTCGCCGCCAGGGGCACGATCACCCCACGGTAGCCGAACTGACCCCGGGACTGGATCATCTGCGGCAGCCCCAACTGCGGTCCCTGGCTTGCGTGGAACGCCATGAAGAAGGTGCCCACCAAAAGCCCCAGTGCGCTGGCCAGTACCGTCCATCCGACGGACAGGCCGAGACCGGGACCGATGAACCCGAGGGACAGGGTGAAGGGCTGGAAGTTCCCCTGGAACCAGAAGGGGCCCTGCTTCCACAGCTTGCCGTGCCGTTCGGCGAAGGGGACGTGCTGGATGGAGAGGCTTTCGATGACATCCGCGCCGCCGGGTTCGGCTTTTGAGCGCTGGTCAGTCCGGACCGCCATGGACCCTCCCGTTTTCGTTCGCTCCGGGACACCACGACCCGGAAACGGAGGCCCTGAGTGTGCGGTCAACGGCAGCCAGGCGGCAATTGTGCATCGCTCAAATTCGCCCCCTTCCTTTGTGGGGCGCCACGATGCAGCATGTACGCGATGACAGAACCGACAGCCGCCCTCCGGGTTCACGACCTCGTACGTTCCCCCGCCCTCCAGCTCTGTGTGCTGGCCGGTCGGGAAGGTCTGCACCGGGCCGTGTCATGGGCGCACGTGAGCGAGCTGGAGGATCCCTCCCCGTGGCTCCTCGGCGCGGAGCTGATCATGACGACGGGTATCGCGGTTCCCCGGACCGCCGTCCGGCAGCGCGCGTACGTCGAGCGGCTGGCCGACGCCGGCGTGTCCGCACTCGCCCTCTCCGCCCACCTGCACGTCCCGCCGCTGCGGCAGGAGTTCCTGGCCACGGCGGACGAACGGTCCCTTCCGGTACTGGAGTTGCCCTTGCAGGTGCCCTTCATCGCCGTGGCCCAGGAGGTGGCCGCCGCCCTGCAGGCCGGCGCCCGGCGGCAACTGGGCACCCAGTTGCAGGTTTTCGGCGCCCTGCGCTGGCTGGCAGCCGAGGAGCTCACCGCCGCGGAACTCTTCCACAGGCTGGAGCGGCTGTCCGGCTACTCGCTCTACCTGTGCACGCCCGCGGGCGGCCCCCTGCTGCCCGGCGTGCCCGTACCCGCCGCGCGGCATGCGGCGCTGCTGCCCGACTCGGCGGACCCGGCCCCGGCCGTTCCCGGTGGCTACGTACTGCCCGTACCCGCGCCCGGCAGGCCCGCGGGATACCTGCTGGCGCTCGAACGGCAGGGCGACCGGCGAGGCGAGGGCGTGGAACCGGCCGGCCTCGGCGTCGTCCAGCACATAGCGACCGTCGCGGCACTGCAGGTGTCCATGGTGCGTCACGAGCGCGAGACGCTTCGCCGCCAGGGGGCGGAGACGCTCGCGGAACTCCTCCAGGACGTCCTGGACCCGGACACCGCCCGCCGCCATCTCTTCCGGCTGGGGTTCGCCGCCGATGCGGCCGCCCTCCTCGCGGTCCTCGACGGAGGGGACGACGGACCGCTCGACGACGCCGCGGTGGTGCAGGCCCTGGACCACTCAGCCGTTCCCCATCTGGTGCTGCGCCGCCGCGATGGGCTGTACGTGCTCCTCGCCGACTCCCCCGGGGCCCGCTCCGCCCTCACAGCCGTACCCCGCACCAGAGCCGGCGTCTCACGCCCCTTCACTCCTGGCGCCGCCCTGGGACTCGCCCGCCGCGAAGCCGTTCTGGCGCTCCGGCGAGCGGGTGCCTCGGGCGAATCCATGGTGGTGTTCAGCGACGACATGACGGAACGCTGGCTGCACGACGACCCGTCCGTCCTGCACGGGCTGGTGGACCAGGTGCTCGGCGCGGCGTTGCGGTACGACACCGCTCACGGCAGCGCGCTGGTCCTCTCGGCGCTGACCTGGCTGGAGCGGGACCGGTCCACCGAGGAGGCGGCGCGCACACTCCACATCCACCCCAACACGCTGCTCTACCGGCTGCGCCGGTTCGCCGGGCTGAGCGGCAAGAACCTGTCGTCGACAGCCGACCTCACCGAGGTGTGGCTCGCGCTACGGGCGGCCCACCTGTGCGGCCGACTGCCCTGACACACGACCACTCCTCGACACTTGGTCGACGTGGTGGAAGTATCAGGTGCTTCGCTTCCGACTGGCTGTGCGACCGGCTGTGACCGGATGTTGGGGGGACGCCTCATGACAGCGCGACAACCACCGCCCCCAAGAGCCATGGTGCTCGGTTTCGTCAGCGCACTCGGCACCGCGAGCGCAACGTTGCGGAGGCCCTGCCTCAGCTGGAGCGTTTGGAGGACATGCTCGCGCTCGCGCACTTGGGGCGGATCAGTCGCAGAGGCCAGGTCGGCGAGTACGAGTACGTGGTACACGGAGTGGGATGTCGGCTGGTTGGACCGGACGGGGCTGAGGTCGACGTGGACTTCGTCGACGGCACGGAGGCATTCGACTTCTGGAGACTTCGCCGCTACGGGGAGAGCCTGTCGCCACCTACTGCCCCTCCGCCTGAGGAGCTCCTGGCGGCGATCAGCAGCCTCACCCCTCTGATAACCGAGGTGCGGCCGGGATGGTTCGCGGTGTCCGGTCGTTCTGTCGCCACGGTCATCCAGGGCTGACCCGGACATCAAGTCGGCCATGTGAAGCGTCGTAGTCGCCCGTACGGGCCGACTACGACGCTCAGTCATGCGTCCGGCAGGAGGAGCCAGACCTCGGAGAAGGCCAGGCCGTGCTCATGGGTCACTACCCCACACGGGCAGCCCAGCGTGATCAGACGCCAGTCGCAGGTCACCGTCCACGGGCCGGCCGTACCCCCACACCCCGGGCAGCCGACGGTCTCGGCCGTCCACACCCCGGTGGCGGGCCTACCGTGGCGCCGGAACCGGCCCGCATGCGGGACCTGCCAGCGCAGGGCCGGGGGTGTGAGCGGGACGGTCCCGGGCGGGCACGTCGCGGCCAGGGTGGTGAACAGTGCGATCAGATCGGGGAGCAGGGCCTCGCCCGCTTCGGTCGGCGCCACCGCCACGCCGTCCGATGGCCTCGACGCAGCCCCGTATCTCGGGGCCGCCGCCGCGGCCGGTGGGTTCGGGTTGGCGTGCCAGGGCAGAAGGGCACGAGCGACGGCGGCCAGGAGAGCAGCGGTGGGCGGGCTGACGGCGCCCGCGTCGAGGTGGTGCAGGGTGGTGCGCAGGATGCGTTGGAGCCGCCGGTCCCGGTCCGTGGCCGGCGTCCGTGCCGTCGTGGCCCGCTGGGTCGGGAGTGGGGCGGTGAGGCGGGCCAGGACGGCCGCCGCTGCCTCGGCGTCCGACGAGGCGGGACGCCACTCCCCAGAGGTTAGGAGCTGCCGGGCCCGCCCGGATTCTCGGGTGAGGGCGCGCGTCAGCAGCGGATGGGCGCCGGAGGCTGCCACATGGGTGTCGTGTCCGCTCGTCATGGCACCCCCGTCTCTCTGTACCGCCGTGCCCGTCGCGCTGTATCCACGCGGCCGCCGTGCCGGTGGAGATTCCATCACACGGATGGATTGGGCCTCGCGGAGACATCGTCGGTTCGCGTCAGCACAGATCAGACGAAGAGTGGCCATCTGGATGCTCGGACTGGCCACGAGCTGGCCACCCACTAGACCGCGCTCGCCATGCGGCTTGGCACCGCGTAACAGGCCACCCCCCGCCGCTACTTCCACATCCCGAAGGGGCCTCACGAACGGCGACGCCCAGATACGCGTCGACCTGCTGCTCCACAAGGCGGGCGGCCACCGGGGTTCGACGAGGACCGCTACAAGAAGCGCAACACCGTCGAACGGACTCGTCATCTGGCTTCGCACGTGATCGGTCGCACAGCTGCTCGGTCAAACGTTCTTGAAACGCAGGCCCTCTCCTCCCGCTACGGTCTCCGGGTGACCGAACTCGGACCTTGCACGCCACCCGCGAGGCCTACGACGCCATCGCCCCCACCTACGCGCAGCAGTTCCACGACCCCGTGCGCGACCGTCCTTTGGAGCGCGCCCTCCTGAGTGCCTTCGCGGAGCTGGTGCGGACGAAAGGCGACGGCGGGGGTCGCGGAGGTTGGCTGCCGGACCGGGCCCGACGTAGCTGCGCCGGTCGTGGAAGCCGACGACTGGGGCTCCTTCGGCGAGCAGGCCGCCCAGGGTATGCCGGACGGCCAGCCGCCAGGCCCGGGCGGCGCCCGGGTCCGTACGGCGCAGGGACTCTATGTCGTCGGGGAGGTCGACGAGGACGGTGTCCGCGTCGGTCGGGCCGACCACGGGGCGGCCGTCATGGTTACGGACGCCCTGGGCAGCTCGGCCGGGCAGATCGAGCGGGCCGGCCTCGTCGCCGGTCACGGTCAGGTCCCAGGCGGTCAGGACGCGGTCGGAGTCGTCGCCACCGTTGATCGCGTCGTCCTGGCGCCGTAAAAGGACTTCAGGTATTCCTCGGGGCGGGCACCGAGCTTGACGAGGTTGAAGTGGGGGAACGGGCCGTCTGCCTACGCTGCGTCGAGATCCGCCCAGCGAGTGATCCCGTCGGGGTGGATCCGTATGCCGCATCGGGTCGACAGGGCACTGACAATGGCGATTCCCCGGCCGTGCTCGTCCGGGTCCGGCGTGGTGCCCCCATCGGCCGGGAGCGAGGGGCCCGCGTCGGTCACTTCTACGCGGAGCGTTCCGCGGTCGTCGAGGCGGATCCACAACAACCGCAGCGTCGCCGGCGGCAGGGCGTGGACGAGCGCATTGGTCAGCAGCTCCGACACCACGACGAGCGCGTCCATGGTGTCCCCCGGGGACAGGCCCCACTCGGCGAATACGGTGCGGAGTCGTCCGCGTACGGCAGGTACGGCGCCCGGGGCATGAGGCACAGCGCAGACGTGACCGACCGTCGCGGAGCCGACGGTGTTGAGCTGAGCGGCCATCTGCCCTCCTTGATGAGTGGTGCCGACGGATGCTGGGCCACCACGCACGCTATGTAGCGATAAAGGGCGGGTCAATGAACTGCGGTCGGCATTACCGAACGCCAGGCGAGGCGGGGGAGAAAATACCGCATTCTGCCCCATGTGGGCCGGTGAAGGCGACCTAGAATCGCGGTATGGCCGGTCCCGTCCAGTCGATCGAACGGGCGGCGGCGATTCTCCGTCTGCTCGCCGGCGGTCCTCGTCGGCTCGGGCTGGGCGAGGTCGCCGCGTCGCTGGGGCTCGCGAAGGGCACCACCCACGGCATTCTGCGCACCCTCCAGCACGTGGATTTCGTGGAGCAGGACGCGGCGACGGGAAAGTACCAACTCGGGGCGGCGTTGCTGCACCTCGGCACCAGCTACCTGGACGTCAACGAGCTGCGGTCGCGATCCATCAACTGGGCCGACGCCCTGGCCGCCCGCAGCGGCGGGGCGGTGCGCCTGGGAGCCCCTCTGGAGGGCAAGGTGCTCATCATCCACCATGTTTTCCGGCCGGACGACACGCTTCAGACCCTCGACGTGGGCGCGCTGCTGCCTCTTCACGCCTCCTCGCTCGGCAAGGTCCTGCTGGCGTTCGGCACGGCGAACGTGGAGTCTGCGCTCGACGCCGGTCTGGAGGCGTACACCCGGCACACCCTGGTCGACCCTGAGGAGCTGACCCGGGCGCTCGCCGAGATCCGGGAGAACGGGTGGGCCGCCGAAGTCCAGGAGATGAGCATGGGCGACGCCGGTGTCGCCGCGCCGATCAGGGCGCACGGCGGCCTCTCGGTGGGCGCCATCGGCGTGTCCGGCCCGGTCGAGCGGATCTGTGATGCCACGGGTCGGCCCCAACCGAAGCTGCTCATCCTGCTCCGTGACGCAGCCCGGGCCATCTCACGAGACCTGGGAGCTGCCCGCTGGTAGCTCCCCACGCTTCTCTACGCATCGGAAAGGCGGTCCGGATCATGGTCGGACGGTATGTGATGTCCATTGACCAGGGCACCACCTCCACCCGTTGCATCCTGTTCGACCACGGCGGGCGGTTGGTTTCGGTCGCGCAGCGCGAGCACCAGCAGTATTTCCCGAGGCCCGGCTGGGTAGAGCACGACGCCCTGGAGATCTGGCGCAATCTGCGACGCATCGTGCCCGAGGCCCTTTCCGGCGCCGGCGTCGCCGTCGAAGCGGTCTCTGCCCTGGGCATCGCGAACCAGCGCGAGACGACAGTGCTCTGGGACCGGCTGACCGGCACACCGCTGGGCAGAGCGATCGTCTGGCAGGACACCCGCACCGCTCCGCTCGTCGAGGACCTGAGGAATCACCCCGGCGACGACTTCTTCATGGAGCGCTGCGGTCTGCCGCCCTCGACCTACTTCTCCGCGCCTCGGATCCGCTGGCTGTTCGACCACGTGGCCGGTCTGGAACGGCGGGCCAGGGACGGCGAGGTGCTGTTCGGCACGATGGAGACCTGGCTGATCTGGAACCTGACCGGCGGCACGGCGGGTGGCCGTCACATCACCGATGTGACCAACGCCAGCCGCACGATGCTCATGAACATGCGCACGCTCCAATGGGACGAGGAACTGCTGGAGTTCTTCGGGGTTCCGCGCGTGATCCTGCCCGAGATCCGGTCCTCGGCGGAAAGGTACGGTGAGGATCGCACGGTGCTCCCGGGCATGCCCATCACGGCCGCGCTCGGCGATCAGCAGGCCGCACTCTTCGGGCAGACCTGCTTCTCCCCGGGCGAGGCGAAGTGCACGTACGGGACCGGCAGCTTCCTGATGCTCAACACCGGGACCGACGTCGTTCGGTCCCGGAACGGACTGCTCACCACCGTTGCGTACAAGATCGGCGATCAGCCCGCGGTCTACGCGCTCGAAGGTCCGATCGCCGTCACCGGGGCACTGGTCCAGTGGTTCCGCGACCGTCTGGAACTGATCAGCAGCGCACCTGGCATCGAAACCCTTGCGCGCACCGTGGAGGACAACGGCGGCTGCTACATCGTCCCGGCGTTCTCCGGTCTCTTCGCACCCCACTGGCGTAGCGACGCACGTGGCGTGATCGTCGGCCTCACCTCGTACGTCACCAAGGGACACCTGGCCAGGGCCGCGCTGGAAGCCACCGGCTGGCAGACGCGCGAGGTCGTCGACGCCATGAACGCCGACTCCTCGCTCACTCTCAAAGAGCTCAAGGTCGACGGTGGCATGACATCGGACAACCTCCTCATGCAGATCCTGGCCGATGTCCTCAACGTGCCGGTGGTGCGGCCCATGGCCGCCGAGACCGTCTCGCTGGGCGCCGCCTACGCCGCCGGGCTGGCCGCCGGCTACTGGACGGACCTGGAAGTCCTGCGGCGCAACTGGCACCGAGCGGCCCAATGGCTGCCCGACATGGACCCCGTGCGACGAGCGTCGGAATACGACAACTGGCAACGGGCCGTCGAGCGATCCCTGGGGTGGATAAGACGGCCGGAAGGCCCATGATGCGCAGACCGGGCGGGCCTTACCCGGCCCGTCGGCATCGCCGGCTGCTCTCGACCGGTCACGGCTCGCGCTGGCCACCCCGGCTGGCGGCGCTCCCGTGCGAGGTGGTCTGGGCGACGACATGGATGATGGATGGCTGACGCGACGAATGCATCGCCCCCGCATCGGTTTGCCGCAGCTGCCGGTGGTGGTCTGGCCGGAGCCGTCCGACATCGATGACCAGGACGAGCGGAACGGACTGCACTGGAAGCCCCGGCGACCTGCTTGGGCTCAGGCAGAGTGACGGCGTGAGAGGCGTCCGGAAGCTCGACAACGACAGCCCCGGCCCGTTGAGCGCCGAAGCGCTGCACCTCGGGGTTGATCGCGCGGTCAGCCCCGGCCACCAGGGCCCAGGACGGCTTCGCTGCCACGCAGCCGCGGAGGCTGTCTCGGTGAAGACAGCAGCGGCGAGTGGGCGTTGGGCCGCTGCCAGAACCCTGGCGACGTCCTCGGCCACATCTGCGGCGAAGACGGAGGGGAAAGCTGCCTCGTCGATGGTGACCTCGACAGCGGAGTCACCATCCAGGAGCGGGTACAAGCACTCCTTCAGGTTGCTCGCCAGTGGGGAGTCGGGGAAGCACCCCCGCAGCTCGCCGAGGCTCTCGCCCTCATGCGGTACGTACGCAGCTACGTAGACGAGCCCGACGACGTTCTCCGCGGCACCGGCCACGGTGATCAGCGCACCGCCGTAGGAGTGACCGACGAGTACGACGGGGCCGCCAATCTGGGACGGAAGCGACGTAGGCTGCGTCGGAGGCGAGGCCGCGCAGTGGGTTCGGCGGCGCCATCACCGGGATGCCGCGGCTCTGCAGTTCCGAGATGACGGCTATCCAGGCTGCCGCGTCGGCGAAGGCACCGCGCACGAGGACAGTACGGCTGAAGTGCGAGGGGCTGCTGAAGCCCCAGCGGTGTGCCACCGCTGCCACGGTGAAACTCCGGTTGGACCGGCCCGGTTCGATCCTGCAGGACTCGAGCCTGCGTCGCCGCACCCATTGGCTCACCGTGATGCCGTCGCTCTGAAAGAGCTTGTGCAGGTACCGGACGGAAATGTGGTGGGCGCGTGCGATCGATTCCGGTGAGAGGTCCGGGTCCATCAGATGCTCTTCGATGAAGGCCCGGATCCGGGACAGCGTTTCGTTGCCGACCCTCGACGCGTCGGCCGGCTCGTCTGCCGTGTCCGTTTCAAGGAGCTCCATGACCAATACGGAGAGGAGGTGAACGGCCGTCCGGGCGAGCCGGTCCCCGATCGTGGACCGGCGGAACTCCGCCTTGACGGCGAGCGCGGACAGGAAGTCCGACACGAGCGCCCCCAGCCCCTCGCCGCCGCGCACGGGGACACCCACCACCTGCTTCAGTTCCGAGTCCGTAACTCCCAGATAGCAGCGGGGTATCCGAAAAAAGATCATCTGGCAGTCGTCGCCGAACCGCAGCAGGTGACGCCGGGCCGGGTCACAGAAGACCAGGTCGTTCGGCTCCAGGGGACTCTTGGTCCCCTCGCGGAGGCTCGTGACCGACCCGCGGACATGCATGCCGAGATAAAGGAAATTTCCGCCCCCCTCGCCCGGCATTTCGGAAAGAATCTGAACAAGCCACTCGGAATCCGTTTCAGGCGCAGGTGACATCATTGATTGGGTCATGGGAACTCCAAACCGTACGGTTCTTCGTTGTCGGGCGCAGCCGCTCGTACGGGCGTCGGCGTGTTCGCGGAGGCCGGGCTAGGCCCGCGTACCTGGTTCCTCGGCCAGGAACTTCTCCACCACCGCATTGAAGGCCGCCGGGTTTTCGAGGAAGGGGAAATGCGAGCTCGCCACGTCGGAGGTGAAGACGTGAAGTCGCGCATCGGGAATCTGCTTGGCGATGAAGCGCTGTGAATCGGGGTGCACATGGCTTCCCTCGCAGCCGATCACCAGGGTTGGCACATCGATCCTGGGAAGTACGTCGCGCCAGTCCTGCGCGCAGTGGTCGAACAGCAGAGGTACGCCGGCGTGCGCAGGTGTCAAGGTGATCTGCTCGGCGACGAAGGCGAGCATCTCCGGGTCGGGCTCGCCGGAGAACATGCCACGCACGAAGTCAGCACGCACCTTGTCGCCCCCGGCGCCGCGAGCGCGGCGCCCAGGGCGAGAAGCTCCGACACGTCGAAGATGGCGCCCGAGTCCTGTTGCTCCTGCTTGGTCATCCAGGGAACAGCGGCGACGGCCGCCGGCTGGTCGACGGCGACGAAGCGCCGGATCCGCCCGGTGCCGTACTGGTCGATGAAGCTCCACCACACCGAGACGCCCATGGACCAACCCAGCGCGTCGAACCGCCCCAGTCGGAGATGGTCGACGAGTTCGAGCACGTCGCGGGCCAGGCGAGCGATGCGATAGCCGTGATGCGGCTTGCCGGACAGCCCGTGGCCGCGCAGGTCGACGGTGACGACGCGGCGCCCGGGGGACAGATTCGCGACCTGGTGGCGGAACATCGCCTGTGTCTGGCCCCAGCCGTGCAGCATGACCAGGGGAACGCCCTCGCCACCGCTGTCTCGGTACGCGATCCGTGTTCCATCAGTAGCGATCAGTTCCCTCATGTCCTCTTCCCTGTTCACGGGCCGGCCGTCCCGCCCGCCTCGTCCCACACATCTTCGGATGCGGCGCGTAGCCGCCACCACCGCGTGCTGTAGGAATCGGGCGGGAGATCATTCTCGCTTCGTCGAAGCGGTGAGAGGTGGCCACCAGACCGAGCCGGGATCACGCACCCACGTCGTCGCCCGTGGTGAGGAGTTCCCGGAGGTCACTTCCACCATGATGAACACGACCACACACCGAGCCCCCATGTAGTCGGCCCTGACCTTTACCCAGTCGGGCTCAGCTGACGGAATGTGCTGTGGACGACAGGAGCTGGTCACCGCGCTTCTTCGCGCCTCCATGCCGCGCCGCCGACTGTGCGTGGCACACTCAAAAGCGGTCGGTGCGGTGCGGGGGCCCGGTGGTCCTGACGGTGTACGCGGACCGTGCCGGGCGGCTGTGGCGGATCGCGGAGATGTGCGCGCGCTGCGCGGCCGTCATCCCTGACTGCCGTGTGCTGGACACTGCTGCGCCCCCACTCCGCCCCGCCCCGGGCAGGGCCGCGGCCGGTCAAGAATTGGCGGGGCCCCTGGGGGCAGAGCGGCTGCCCGCAGACGGCACGGGCACGGATTGTGCGGCCGTGTTCTCCGACCACGCCTCCTCCCCCGCCTTCCCTTCGGCCGACACTTCCATTTCCCTGCCCGCCGGGCCGGCTCCGGTGCCCCCGCCCGAACCGCCGCAACGCCGCGACGGCTGCAGCGGTGGGGGGAGAATCGCGCAGCGGACCGTGCCTCACGACCTTGAGCCCGAGGCGCTCCGTGTGGAACTCATCGAGCTCGGCGACGCGTTCCGCGCCTATCAACAGAGCACCGAACCCAACCTCGTCCTCCTCGCCCGACTCCACGAGCGAAAGGCGCGCATTCGCCCTGTGAGCCGAAGTCACCGGCGACACCTCCCTGCGCCACGAGGCTAAACGCTCCGAGAATGCTGCACAGACCACCCGTGACATGCACGCCAACCGTGTCGGACGACTAGGTCTTCAGGCTGCGAAGCCGTGTTCGCAGGCGGTACGTTCGCGACTGACCAGCGGTTGGCTTCCTTCCCGGCACCGGTGAGGATGTGGGAGCGGGTCGCTTTGTACCCGGTGATGATGACGGGCTTGGTGGCGGGGGCGTCGTCGAGGCCGACGCGGCGTCAATGCCAACCCGTACACCATTGCAGACGGGCCAACCCCCTACACCATTGAACACGGCCGGGCCCAGCGCCGCGCACTGCGCGATGCCGCCAAGCGCGCCGGGCGTGACCCGGACGAGGTGAAGATGTTCGCCGGCCTCATGCCGATCATCGCTTCCCCCCGCCGGGCCGCCCTCGACCGGCGACGCTTTCTGGACGAGTCCGTCAATCTGCGCCAGCGCGTCCGCTACCTCGGCGCCATGATCGGCCTGCCGCTCGGTTACGACCAGATCGACGAGCCACTGACCGCGCGCCGGCTCGCCGACACCATATCCAGCCCGCACGACCCGCGCTCCGCCCCCGCCCTTCAGGTGGTCCGGGAAGGCTGGACCCTGCGCGACGTCATCGCCCACGAGTTCTTTCTCCTCGCCCGGCCACAACCTGAAACCGATCGGTTTTCATTTTGTCCGGATCGAGTTAACCTCGCAGTATGACCACCGAAGCGAAGCCAAGTACTAGAGAGCGGCTGCTGGAGGCGGCGGCCACGCTCACCTACCGAGACGGTGTCGGCATCGGCGTCGAGGCGCTGTGCAAGGCGGCTGGGGTGTCGAAGCGCTCTCTGTACCAGCTGTTCGAGAGCAAGGACGAACTGCTGGCAGCGAGCCTGGAGGAGCGCGCCTCCACCTTCGTGGCCGGGCTCCTGCCCGCAGCGGACGATGGCCGTTCAGCCCGCGAGCGGATCCTGCACGTCTTCGAGCAGGTGGAGTTGCAGGCGGGTGCGCCCGAGTTCCGAGGCTGCCGGTATTTGGCTGTGCAGATCGAGCTCAAGGATCAGAGCCACCCTGCGAGCCGGGTGGCACACCGGATCAAGGGGAACCTGACGGTCTTTTTCCGTTCCGAGGCCGAACAGGGCGGGGCGAGCGATCCCGACCTGCTGGCCCGGCAGCTCAGCCTGGTCTTCGACGGCGCCAGCGCCCGCGCGGGGATCCAGGCCGACAACCTGGCCGGGCTCGTCGCACCCACTGTGGCCGCCCTGCTCGATGCGGCAGACATGCGCTGACGCATCCCTTTTCGAGCAGGCTCGGTGACCGGTGCGCTCTCCGGGTCGATGCCCGTCTCCGGCAGCCGGAGCAGCTCCCATGGCCTCACGCCCTTGCTCCCCGGCAGGCGGAGGGAAGCCCGATGGCCTTAGAGGTCCTACCAGGAGCCGTTGACGGTGTGACTGTCGGCTCGGATGTTCGTTGGTCTGTACGTGGGGAAGAGGGATGCGCGACCATGGATCGTTTCGGACGAACTGTGGTTGCTGATCGAGCCGTTGCTGCCGGAGCCGGGTCCGACGCTGGTTGTTGGTCGGCCGCGGGTGCCGGACGGCAGGCGCTCTGCGGGATCCTGTTCGTGCTGCGCACCGGGATCCAGTGGGAGTACCTGCCGCAGGAGCTGAGCTTCGAGTCGGGGATGACCTGCTGGCGGCGCCTGGCCGCGTGGAAAGAGGCCGGCGTGTGGGACCGGCTCCACGCTGTCCTGCTGAGGAAGCTAAGGGCGGCAAGGCAGCTGGACTGGTCCCGGGCGGTGATCGACTCCAGCCACATGAGGGCCGCTCGGCGGGGCCCACAAGCGGACCGAACCCGGTCGACCGCGCACGGCCGGGCAGCAAGCACCACGTCCTCGTCGACGGCCAAGGCATCCCGCTCGCCGTGTCGCTGACCGGTGGGAACCGCAATGACATCACT
>NZ_JAGGOK010000040.1 GCF_018614615.1 Streptomyces sp. ISL-100
CTTCCCACAGCTTCACGATCGGCGGATACTTCCGGCCCCACGTCTCCTGGAATTCCAGGAACCGTTCCATCGCCGCGTCCTCGTTCGGCGCGGTGTAGACCGGCCGCAGCGCCTTGGCGATTTTGTCCCAGTCCTGGCGGGCCGCGTAACGGAAGCTGTTCCGCAGCAGGTGAACGACGCAGGTTTGAACAATCGTGCGAGGCCAGACGGCCTCGACGGCGTCGGGTAAGCCCTTCAGCCCGTCGCAGACCAGCATCAGCACGTCGTCCAGGCCCCGGTTCTTCAGCTCGGTGAACACGTGCAGCCAGTACTTCGCGCCTTCGTCGCCGTCGCCGGCCCAGATCCCCAGGATGTCGCGGTGCCCCTCGGTGGTCACGGCCATCACGACGTAAATCGGCCGGTTCGCGACGGCACCGTCGCGGATCTTGGTTCTGTCGACGATCTTGTGATCCGGACGGTCCGGATCACAGGGCGAGCAGGACGCGTTTGCGAAGGAGATCGAGGCTGGCCCGGCCGAACATCTGGCGTTTGAGCATCTTCAGCCGGTTGATGGTGCCCTCGACGGCGCCGGACCTGTAGGGCAGGGACAGGCCGTTGCGGACGGCGTCGAGATCACGGCGGAGGTTGTGGCGAAGGACGCCAGCGGGGCCAGGGTGTCCTGTTCGGCTCCTGTGATCCAGTCCTCGAGGCGGTCGCCGTGGCGTCCGGTCATCATGGCGGCGAACTTCCTGACGTGCAGGGTGAGCCGGTCCAGGTCCGCATCGCGTTCGCGTAGGCGGTGCAGCTTGTCGGCGTTCTCGTCGCTGAGGTGTTCGGGGTGGGTCATGATCCACGAGGTGACCTCGCGGACCGAGGGAGGCTTGGGTCCCGCGACGGGCGCGTGTCCGCGCCCGGTTCGGTAGCTTCGAAGGTGACGTTGGACGGCCAACTCGCCTCCGGGGTAGCCGAGGTCCTGGATCTCGCGGTAGAGCTGTGGGGCGTTTCTGACACCTTCGTTCCAGCGTCGGTGCAGGTGACCGACGTACGGGTCGACGATGTGCGCCCGCTGAAGACTCTTGGCGACGACATCGCTGGCGGAGCGGGCGTCGACCAGCTTGCGGACGGTGGCCTGGTGCAGCCCGAGTTTCCGCCCGATCGCGGCCTTCGACATCCCTTGCGCCCACAGATCGTGGGCGGCGGCATGCTGCTCACGCAGCCGGGTCACGATCTTCAGCTCCCGCGGTGGCTGGACCACCTCGGGCTCCGCCTCCGGCCCTGCGAGGGTGTCGGCATCGCCGGGAGGCGGCTCGGCCAGGCGGGAGCGATGGGCGTTGACTGCCTTCTCGACGGCCTGTCCGAGGTTGGCCCACAGGTGATAGCGGTCGGCAACCTGCTCGGCCTGGGGCGCCCCGAGCCGTGCACCCTCGCCGTAACCACTCGAGCGGTCCCGGCAGATGACCTTCACCTCGGGGTGGTCGCGCAGCCAGGCGGCCAGGTCTTCGCCCTCGCGGCCGTTGAAGAGATGAAGCGGACGGTGGGTGGCTATGTCGATCAGGACCGTGCCGTAATGGCGTCCCTTGCGGAAGGCGAAGTCGTCCACGCCCAGCACTTCCACGTGGCCGACATCGGGTTCGGGCAAGGCTCTGACCAGCCGCAGCAGCATGTCCCTGCCCACGGAGATGCCGACCGCTGCCGCCAGGCGGGCTCCTGCCCGGCCGGCCAGGGCCAGGCCGATCTGCGTCAACACCCCACGCAGCAGCGGGGTATGGCGGCTGTGCGGGGTGGTCAGTCCCTCGATCTGCTCGGCGAACGTCACCGCCGAGCAGGCGGGATTCTCACAGCGGAAGCGGCGAATGCATAACTCGATCACGACTCCGAGCCCGCCCACGGCGACGTCACGCAGCCGGCGTACATACCGGCCGTGCACCCGTGCCGAGCCTTTGCCGCACCGGCAGGCCACGGTCGTCGCTCGCGCCCGCGCCCTGAGAACCACCTTGTCCGGCCGCCGCTCGACCTCCTCGATCAGCAACGCGGACAGGTGCGGAAACAGCTCCAAAAGCACATCACAAGAGCATGCGATGCATAATCGCGAACAGTGGGCACGACCCGCTCGACCGTCCGCATCACAAGATCAGCGCCAGACCCGGTTCTCCCCTACACCGTAGGTGCGCACCCGGGCCTGTCAGGACAGTTCTCCATCCTGCAGTTCACCCACAGCAGCCCCGCAGCAGGGGTGGTGTACCTGGACCGGTTCACCAGCGACCTCTACCTGTACAAACCATCCGACGTGCAGCACTACAGCGTGCTGTACGACCACCTCCAGGCCCGGGCTCTCGACCCTGGCAGCAGCCGCGCCTTCATCACCGACGTCACCAAGATGCACATCGACGCGGCAAGCCGCCCCTGAGAGGGTCTGTAAAGCGAGCGGTGTAACTGGGGTTGGCTTGGCTAGAGTTGGCCGGCGGTGAGGCGGCCGTCGAAGGCCATGTCGAAGGCGTTCATTGCGCCCTTCCAACGCATGGTCCAGCGTTTGCGGCCGGCCCCGGTCGGGTCGAGGCTCATGACGGCCATGTAGACGCACTTGAGGGCGGCCTGTTCCGTGGGGAAATGTCCGCGGGCGCGGACGGCCTTGCGGATGCGGGCGTTGACGCTCTCGATGCTGTTCGTCGTGCACACAATCCGGCGTATTTCCGCATCAAACTGGAGGAAAGGCGTGAACTCGGCCCAACTGGACTCCCAGAGGCGGACGATCGCCGGATACTTCTTCCCCCAGACCTCGGCAAACTCCAGGAACCGCGTCGTGGCCGCGTCCTCGCTCGGCGCGGTGTAGACGGGCTTGAGCGCCTTCGCGACCTTCTCCCAGTCCTGGCGGGCCGCGTAACGAAACGACGCCCGCAGGAGGTGAACTACACACGTTTGCACCACAGTTCGCGGCCAGACCTCGCCGACCGCATCGGGCAGCCCCTTCAGGCCGTCGCAGACCAGCATCAGCACATCTTCAACGCCCCTGTTCTTGAGTTCCGAAAGCACTCGCAGCCAGTGTTTCGCGCCCTCGCCGCCGTCACCGGCCCACAGTCCGAGGATGTCGCGATGCCCCTCCGCGGTGACCGCCAACGCGACGTAGATCGGCCTGTTCGCTACTTGGCCATCGCGAATCTTGACGTTGATCGCGTCGATGAAGACGACCGGGTAGACGCGGTCCAGCGGCCGGTTGGACCATTCCGCCATGCCGTCCATCACCTTGTCGGTGATCGTGCTGATGGTCGTCTTGGACACGTTCGCGCCGTAGACCTCGGCCAGGTGCGCGGAGATCTCCCCGTGGGTGAGGCCCTTCGCGGAGAGCGAGAGCACCATCTCGTCGACGCCGGTCAGCCGGCGCTGCCGCTTCTTGACAATGGCCGGCTCGAAGGAGCCCTCCCGGTCGCGGGGAACGTCGATCTCGACCGGCCCGATATCGGTCAGCACGGTCTTGGAGCGGGTGCCGTTGCGAGAGTTGCCGCCGTCCTTGCCCGCCGGGTCGTGCTTGTCGTAGCCGAGATGGTCGGTGATCTCGCCCTCCAGGGCGGACTCCAGAACCGTCTTGGTCAGCTGCTGCAGCAGCCCGCCCTCGCCGGTCAGCTGCAGCCCCTTGCTCCGGGCCTGCTCGACGAGCTGGTCGATGAGCTTCTGCTCGACTGCCGCACTCTCCAGCGACGGTTCCGCCTGGTCGTCGACGGTTACGGACTCGGTCACGGTGTCAGTCACTTGATGTCTCTTCCATGATCATCAATTACACCGGTGAGCGTACAGACCCCCCTGAGACCAAGGGCGCTCTTGTGTGGTGCAGACGACCGGTGAGTGGGATGGGAACAGTGCACGGCCTCCAGGGGCCGGCCGCAGTGGTTGGCGGTCGGCCCCGAGCCGTGCCCCCCGCAGCCGGCGGCCGTCGCGGGATTTCCTATTCTTGTTGGGCTGTGGCCCGGACGAAGAGGAAGAGGTGACCGGCGCCTGAAAACCGTTTTGGCTCACGTCATTCCTGCGGGGCCGGGTGACCGTTCGTCGTGAGGCGGCTGTGGGGAGGAGCCGTGGAGGCCGGCCAGTGCTGTTTGGATGGCCAGGAAGCGTATCCGTTCTTGTTCCAGCCGTACGCCGTGCCCGAAGTCGTCGTCCACGAGGCTCTGGTAGAGGTCGGCTTCCTCGCTGGTCAGTGACGGCAGGTGTTCCCGGGTGGGGTTGGACTCCTTCACCCACTGGCCCCGGTGGGTTGTCAGTGTGGAGCGGTCCATCAGGATCGACTCTGTGTGGGGGAGGGCGCGGCGGAGTCGGTCGAGGATGGCGAAGCCGTGGGTGTCCAGGTCGCCCCAGTACACGAGGCGCTTGTCGTGGAGCCAGCGCAGTTCGGTGAGTTGGGTGACGGCGTAGCCGCCGCCGAGGATCACCATGCTGCCGGGCTGGGGAGGGAAGGCGAGGTAGGTGGTCTCGTTCTCGACGATGAAGACGGCTCTGATGCCGGGCGGGGATACGGTGAACTCATCGACGCGGACGGTCAGTTCGCTGAATCCGGCGACAGGGGCAGCGCCGAGGAGACGGAATCTGGCATAGGCGGGTTTGCCCAGAAAGCGGAAACGGGCCGTGAAGCTGGTCCGCGGCGCATCGGTGTCGATCCGGTCGGCGGGCAGGCAGTGCTCCAGCAGGGTGGTAAGGATGGCGCGGTGACCCTCGATGAACTTGGTGTCCACGCCCGGCACATCGATCTGCCGCAGATAGAGCGCCGGCCCCTGGTAGTCCAGGATCCAGCGGACGGTCTGGTGCAGGCGCTCCCAGTCCGCTTCGAGGTCCAGGACCTTCATGGGATGGGCGGTCATCCAGGCCGCGAGTTCAGGAGTGGCTACCCGGGCGGAGGCCAGCAGTGTCTGGAAGCGGCGGACGGTGCTGGTGACGCCGAGGAGGTCCCACAGCTGTTCGCGGTGGTCGATCCACGCCCGGTGAGGGAGGTTGTTGGTGCCGATGACGCGTCCTCCGACTCGCCGGTGCTCGATGCGCAGGAGCTGCTGCCCGGCGGTGCCCCAGGCGTGGACCCAGGTGCGGACGGTGTCGAAGTCGCGAGTCAGTTCGGAGGGCTTGGGGCCGCTCAGCGGGATGCAGAGCGGTTCGAAGGGGTGCTGCTCGGCGAGTGCGGTGAGGAAGTCGCCGCGCATCCAGCGTCTGCGCAGGCGGTCCGTGACGTCTGCGGGTGTGGTCCATGCCCGGCGGGCGGTCGGCGCTGCCATGTCAGTGCCCCCGGCCGGTGCCGGCGCCCTGCAGTGCGGACAGGGTGTGGGCGAGGTGCTCTTGGCGGTACTGCGTGATGGTCAGGGTCCGCAGGCGCGAGTCGTGGCCGTCGGGGTTGTCGACGAAGCCGACGGCGGACACGTACGGCTCGATGACGTGGATCTTCTGGAGCGGTGTGACGATGAGGAGTTGCAGGCCGAGCCGTTTGAAGAGGTCCAGGGCGAAGCGGGCGGAGTCCTCGGAGCCGCGGCCGAAGGCTTCGTCGATGACGACGAACCGGAAGGTCTTGGATCGGGCCGAGTTCCAGTCGAGTTTGAACTGGTAGGCGAGGGAGGCGGCCAGGATGGTGTAGGCGAGCTTCTCTTTCTGCCCGCCGGACTTGCCGCCGGAGTCGGAGTAGACCTCGTATTCGGTGTCGTCCTCGCGCCTGCGTTCACTGGCGCTGAAGACGAACCAGTAGCGCACGTCCGTGACGCGGCGGGTCCACGCACGGTCGGCCTCGGTGTGCCCTTCGCGCCCCTTGAAGCGTTCGATGAGACGGCGGACCTGGTGGAACTTCTCCTCGGAATAGGTGTCCGAGTGGTCGTCGGCCAGGGCGTCGTCCGTGCAGGCGCGCAGTTCGGTGATGAAGTCGCGGATCTCGACGTTGGGCGTGCGGTCGGTCTTCAGCGTGATGTAGCGGCCGGGGTTGTAGTCGATGCCGGCGAGGGATTCGTTGATGATGGCGACGCGTTCGCCGATCTGGTCGGCCTGGCTGGCCAGCTGCGCGTGGAAGCCCGCGATGTCACGGATGACGTTCGTCTTCAGATAGCTCTTGAACTGCTCCTGGAAGCGGGGCAGATCATCGGCGACCAGGCGCTGGTGCAGTTCCCGGTAGCCGCGGGCGGAGTTGACCGAGTCGTCCAGCTCGCCTGTCTCCACCGGGTACTCGCGGCGGAAGGCGCCCATCTTGGAGGCGATCGCCTGGCCGATGCGGCTCTGCTGGCCACTGAAGCGGTCCTTCGCCACGGTCAGCTCGCCGTGCACCCGGCTTTCTGCGGCAATGCACTCGCTCACCGTCCGGCAGGCCAGCCGTGCCTGGGCCAGGCGCTGCTCGATGGCGGGAAAGTGTGCGCGGGCCGCTGCGCAGTCCGGCTCATCCAGCAGGGCCCGGGCGGCGTCACGCTCACGCGTCGCGGCCTTGAGAGCCTCGCTCAGGCCGCCGATGGCAAGGTCTGCCTGCTCACGGTCGTCTTCCGCCTGGGCGATCTCCTTCGCGAGCACCTCCAGGCGGCGGGTGATCTGGTCCAGGTCCTCGGACGACTCCTCAAGGCGCCGCTTTTCCTCGGCCAGCGCCGTGATGCGGCTGACGGCCGAGGTCCAGTCGATCTCGTGGTAGTCGCGGGTGGCTGCGAGCCGCGCGAGGATCTGGCCGCGGGTGATGCTGGTGGTGTGGGCGGTTTCGAGGCCGTCTTTCCTCTTGCCGAGGTCTTTTTGTTCCCTTTGCGTGCGGCGGGCCTGGTCGAGGAGGGCGTCGATCTTCAGCTGGTTGGTCCAGCCCAGCACGTACGAGCTACGGTCGTCGATGCGGGTGGTGTCGTTCTTCTCGTGACGGCCCCGCGCCCCCTTGACCAGGCCCTGCGGAGTGATCGCCAGGTCGGCCCGTTTGAAGTCCGCCATCGTCTCGGCGCAGACGTGTCCGGCGCGGCGGTCCAGCTCGCCGGCCAGCCAGTGGGAGAACGGGGACTCGGCCTTGACCTCCAGTTTGGAGGCCAGGACAGGGGCTTCAGTGTGCTGCGGGCGCCGCACGGGGACGGCTTCGGGGACGCGGAAGTAGACGAGCCGGGCACCGAGGTGGTGCGCGTTGATCCACTCGGACACGGGGAAGTACAGGTCGTGCGGGATCAGCAGCGAGAGCGCGAAACCCCGCAGCAGCCGTTCCGCGGCGCCGACCCATGCCTGCTCGTCTGCCCGGACCTGGATCAGTTCGCCGGCGAACGGCAGTAGGCTCTCCTCGATCCCGAGTTCATGGCACAGGCGGGCGCGCAGATCCAGCTGCTTTTTGGGAATGTTGCTGCGCCGGGAGCGGAGGCTGATCAGCTCGTCGCCCAGTTCCGTCGCCTGGCGGCGCACGCGGTCGGCATCGACAGCGAGTGCGTTCAGGGCGTCCCGGGTCTCCTGCTGCACCGTGGTGGCGGCTTCCTGGGCGGTGGCGATTTCCTGGAGGCGTTCGGTGAACTGTTCTGCGCTGCTGACAGGGCTGAGCTTCACCTGACCCAGCAGACCGGCGTGGTCCTTGGCCCTGCGCTGACGGTCATCGCGGGCGAGCGATTCCCGTTCGATCTCCCTCTCCAGTTCACCGAGGCGAGCGCCGCCCATTCCCGCGCGCTGCAGCTCCAGCCGGCCCTGCTGCCCGTGAAGATCCTTCAGGCGGCCCTTCGCGGCCCCTTGGTCGTTCTCGTGGCGGTTCAGATCCCGCTCCAGCGTGAGACGGTCCGCCTCCAGCAGGGCGGACTTGCGCTGGGCGAAAAAGAACCGCAGGGCGCTCTGCTGCGCGACGGCCTCGTCGATGCTCCTGGCGAGGCCGTCGTGCTGGTCGCACTCCTGAAGCAGCGGCGTGAGGGCGTCGATCTGCGCGCGTGCGCGCTGCACCGACTCATACGTGGTGGTCAGGGCGTCGAAGTGCGCCACGATCGTCTCGGTCATCAAGGCCGCGTCGAAGGGCTCCAGCATGTGGCTGCGGACGAAGTCGTCCAGGCTGCCGACGGACTTCATGGACACCGTCTGGTGGAAGAGCTCCAGGGCCTGCTCGGACTCGATGCCCATGCGCCGCCGGAAGTCCTTGCTGTAGGCGGTAAACGACGGGTGCACCCGTACGCCGCTGCCGGTCAGCCGCTTCTTGAGGGACCTGACGTCGGTACCGAAGTCGGCGAAGTCGTCCGTGACGGACAGGGCCCGGTCCGCGGTGAGGAACAGACGCTCCGGCTGGGTGGCGTTGCCGTCGGCCATCCAGAAAACCTGCGCGAGAGTGACCGTCGCGTCGTAGCTGCGGTTGGTGAACACCCCCAGGACCACCGAGTAGGTGCCCGGTTGGCGCAGGGCGACCGGGCGCGTCGTGCCGGTGGCCTCGTTGCGTTCGGACTTGTAGTGGCCCAGGACGTAGGAGCGCAGGCTGCGTTCGCGGCTCTCCGCGCCGGCGGCCCGGTTGTAGGCGATGCGGTTCGCGGGCATGAACAAGGTGGTGACCGCGTCGACCAGGGTGGACTTTCCCGAGCCGATGTCACCGGTCAGCAGGGCGTTGGCGCCGCCGACCCCGAAGGTCCACACGCGCTGGTGAAAGGTGCCCCAGTTGTACACCTCCAGCCGCTCGAGCCGGTACCCGGCCAGGTCGAGATCGGGGGAGGCGTCGGTGGCGAACGGGCCGGGCTGAGCGGGGATCACTGCTGTCCTTCCGGGGTGGTGGGGGCCGCGTACCGGGCCAGGTTCGTTTCGAAGTCGGCGAGCCACTGGCCGTCGACATAGGCCTTGATGATCCGCTGCACCTCGTACAGCTGCTCCTGGTGCTTGGCGCGGCGCAGGAACTGCAGCTCCACGGCCTTCGTGATGTACGTGTCGATCTGGTCGACCAGACGCGCTTCATTGCTGCCGGTGGGCAGGAACATGCGGATCATTTCCACGATTTCGTCGCGGGTGATCATCAGCCGGGTCTCGCCGGAGCCGGCGTCGAACTCCGCCAGCCGCTTGCGCAGCAGCACGAGCAGCAGACTGACCGGGTACGACAGGGACCGGCGGGGCATCAGGCGCGGCGCAGCCAAGCGCGGGTCTGCGTTCTCGTCCTCGGGCTGGGACCGCAGGAACGCGTAGCCCTCGGCTTCGTCGATCACCACGGTCAGGCCCATGACGTCGACGTAGTCCTGGATACGGGCCCGCAGCTGGAGCAGCGCTTCCCAGGCCCGCTCATGCTGGTCCCGGAAGAGGGGTCCCTTGAGCAACTGGTTGACCGGCAAGGAGAGACTGCGGGCCTGCCGTGGCGTGGGCGGCACAGGCGTGGTCATGACTGCTCCTCCTTGTCCAAGGCCCAGGTGGCGCCGGAGATGGTGCGGGCGAACGCCGCCACGGGGGCTTGGACGACGTGCTGGACGCCGTCCGCGCCCATCCAGGTGATCTCTTCGCGGCGGCTGTCGTCGAAGACCACCGTGAAGCCGTCTCCGGACAGCGCGAGGTAGGCGACCAGTTCAGCGAGTCCCTGCTCAAGCGGGTTCTGGCGCACGAGGTCCGCCAGGGACACCTGCGCCTGCAGATCCAGCGCGCGCCGAACGGTCTCGACGAGCCGGGCCGGGTCCACATAGACCGCTTCGAACAACGCGTCGGCCGCGAACTCCTCATCCCCCACATGGATGTCGGTGCTGTCGATCGGCGTCCGGGTCACGGGCGCGTACAGCGGCCGTTCCATCGGCAGTGTGATGGCCGGCGCGGCGGCGTCGATCTCCAAGACCAGGTCCACGCCGGGCATATCACGGAGCATGACCGCGCGGGCCTCGATGCCGCTCATCAGCTCCATGACCCGGCGGTCCTCGGACCAGGCCCGGTCGTCGAGGAAACGCCGCAGCTGCTCGGAGAGCTGGCGGACGGTCGCCTGGGTGCGCTCGGCGGCATCCAGCCAGTCCCGGGGGATGCGCCGCATGCGGGGGTCGGGTTCGCCGATGGCGCCCATGGCTTCGGCTTGGGCCAGGAGCTTTTTGAACTCGTCCTGGCGGCGGTGGGAGAGCAGGAAGCCGTAGAACGCCTGGAAACTCCTGCCCTGGTCCGATTCGGCGATGCTCTCCCGGCTGGTGAGGATCTCGTCCAGAAGCTCGCCCTTGCTGCCATCCCATACGGCGATCTTCCGGCGCAGTTCGCGGTCCAGGTCGCGGAAATTGGCTTCGACCTCACGGAAGTCGGCGAGCAGTTCGTGTGCGGTGGCGGTCAGCTGCTGGTAGCGGTCCCGCAGACCGGAACTGTCGAGTACGTCCACGTCGCCGACCTCGGCCCGGGCGATCTCTTCGTCGATCTCCAGACGCCGACGCTTCAGTTCCTCGAGCCGGGCCTCGGGATCGGTCTCGGCCCCGAACGTCATCTGCCTCAGCAGGTCGAAGATGGTGTTGAGACGCGACTCGGTACCGATGAAGGACCGGGCCTGAAGCGATCGGATCCAGGCGATGGCCTTCTCCACCGCGGGGGTCGCGTCATAGTGCGGCTCGTCCGAGTCCGCCGGATAGTACTTGCGCAACCAGCCCGACTGAGGCCCCGACCAGTCGTCCAGATACGCCTTCGCGGACTTCGGAAACGCACCCTGGCCCAGACGCTCATTGAGCGCGAACAACTCGTCGTCCAGACGGTCGGCCAGCTCCACACCAGCGATCGAACGAACGCCCTGCTCGACGAAAACCTTGTTGAAGAAGCTCAGCATCAGCGCCGCGTTGTCCGCCCGCAGCAGCTTCCAGGCCGCATGGTGCCTGCGCAGCGCGACCAGTTCGTCGTAGTCCAAGCTCCCCACCCCAGATTCCCGCTCACGCGTGCGGGAAGTGCTCCCGTGCAGCGGCGCCCCTTCCTCTGTCATGCGCCACCGCACGCTGATGCTGACACATACGCAAAGGCTTCGATACCCACGACTGCACCGTAAAGCCCACCACTGACAATGGCGTTGCGTCGTGAGTCGGCCCCCCCACCGCGCTCACCCGTGCAGTGCTTGCCTGTCGCGGATAACTCGGCCGCCGTCGCCGACGGGTGGCCCAGAGGCTCAGCGGTCGCGCCGGCCTGGCCTGCTGTCGGTATCCGTGGGAGCGGCACGGGGCGGTTCAGCCGAGCTGGGCTGTGGCGGCGTCGATCTCTTTGAGGGTGATGTTTTCGCTGCCGCTGCGGATCGCGATGACGGCGGCGGTGGAGATGACGTAGGCGAGGGCTTTGAAGTAGCCGCCGGTGCGCCGGTGCAGTTCGACGGCGTGCTGGCTCAGGGCGTGTTCCTCCAGCCGGTACAGGCTCAGGTCTGCCTCGAAGCCCATCAGTACTTCCCGGAAGGTCTTCTGGTCCTCGGTGTCCAGGGGCAGGGGGTGCAGCCAGGTCACCGGCAGCAGCGCGCTGGGGGAGGGCGGGGCGGGCGCCGCCGGGCGGCCCGCCTGTTCGAGCCGTACCCGGTTCTCCTCGCTGACCCGGGTCAGGTCCCCGGCCAGGACACGGGCCTGGTGCAGGAGGTGGCTGGCGCCGGTGCCGCAGAAGACGAGCGAGATACCCAGCTTGTCGCGCAGGTAGTCGAAGTAGGGCAGCACGTTCGCCAGCTGGTGCGGCAAGGCGCGGTCGATGTCGTCGATGAGCAGCAGGCGGGTCTGCGCCGTTTCCAGGACGTAGTTGACCGGCAGGGTCAGGTCCTGGTGGCGGCGCATCTCCAGGACTTCGGCGAGGCTCTTCGGCTCGGGTTGGAGGCCCAGGTAGGAGGCGATCTCCCAGACCCAGTTCACCTTCTGTTCCGGGTCCGCGGGGGTGGTGATGTGCACCACCGGGATCGTGTTCTGGCGCCTGCCGCCCGTGCCGGCTTCGATCTCCTGCTGGGCGGCGCGTCCGGCCGCCCGCAGCAGGCAGGTCTTGCCGGTGCCGGCGGGCCCGTCGATGACATGGTCCATCAGGCCGTCACGGCGACCGCTGTTGTGGTGGACCGCCTCGACGACCGTCTCCTGCATGTGGGTCATCGCGTCGGTGGGCACCATCCGCAGATGCCGGTGGTAGGCGATGGACTGCTCGTCCTTGCGCCTGTCCGGGCCAGGACTGCTGCCCGCCCGCGTGGGCGGTTCCACTTTCTCGTCGACGAAGTGGTTCCAGCCGGTGAGTTGGAACAGCGGCAGAGGCCGCATCGGGGTGTCTTTGAGCTGCTGGCGCAGGCGTGCCTCGCGTTTGTCGCGCAGTTCCACGGTCGCTTTCATCGCACTGTCCTCTCGTGCCCGGTTCCCGGTTCTTTCCTTCCGCAAGGCCGGCTCCGGCGCGAAGACCACGCCCTGCGGCCTCGTCGTTCACGGCTCCATGCCCTCGGGCGCCTCCCACACGTCGATGACGTCCTCGCCGTCCTCATAGCTGTCGTCGCCGTCCGTGACGGAGTCGAGGTCGTCGAGGAGTTCGGCGTCGACGACCTCGTGCGCCTCGGCCGGTGTTCCGGTTGCGGAGGCGTCCGGCGGGCCGTCGGTGACGTCGGCGGGGACGAAGAGGGCCGCGAGCGGGTGCGGAGCCTGCCCGCCTTCCGGCTCCCCGCCCGTCTCCGCACCTGCGGGCAGGGCCGCAGGTGCGGGCGGGGGCGCCATGGGGGAGATGGGCAGCGCCGGGCGGGGCCGCAGGGTCGACAGGTCGAACTCCTCCAGGCCCGCGTAGGGGTCCTGGGATGGTTGTTCGGTCTCCAACTCCAGTCCCTGGAAAGGCGGTTCGGCTCCGGTGCGCTTCGGCGGCGGCCTGCGACTGCGGCGTCGCCGGTCGCGCTGCGCCAGGGCCAGGGCGATCGCTTCCTCGTCCTGCTCGCTGCCGCCGGCCGCGCGGTGCCGCTCGGCGTGCTCCTGCCACATGTCCGCGGTCCACGGGTCGGTGAGCAGGTGCCGCAGCCGGAAATCGCACGTCACCCAGGTGGCCGCCGTGTGGTCATACAGCCACACCCGCTCGGGACGGTAGGGGTTGAAGCGGCATTCCCACCGGTCCGCTCGGCCGGGCAGCTTCGAGCCGCCGCGCAGGAGGATCTCGCGGTAGTGCCCGGCATCCTGCGTGACGGGTTGATAGGTCCGATAGTCGATCATGAAGCCGCCCTTGCCGGGGATGACCGACTGCGGCAGCAGGAAGGAGCGGTTCTGGGCGGGGGAGAGCGGCACGGGCCGGTAGCCGCTGCGGGCGACCTGGACGGCGTACATGTCGTTGGGGGACAGCACGATGCCGGGCCGGAAGGGGTCGCGCAGCCCCGCATCGGGGGTCTGCTGGTACTCCAGCGCCACCCATTCCTGGGCCATCTGCTGGAGCTCGGCGATCGTAAACAGCGGCATCCGGTCGATGCCGCGGCCGCGTTTTTTGTGGCTGCGGCCCTGCCAGCCGTGCCGCACGTACTGGCTGAAGCGGTGCGCGAGGGTGATGAAGAAGTGCTCGACGAGCGGCTTGTCGGCCGGGGTCTTCTTGCGTGCCGGACGGCGGGCGATGCGCAGCCGGTCGCAGACCCTCGGTGAAATGCTCGCTCACATAAGGGCTGCCCTGGTCGTAGACGATCAGTTCGGGGCGGATGACCGGGCGGGCTGCCGTGGCCTCGGTGAACCGCTCGTCCGCCGCCCGCAGCGCCCCGAACGGCAGGCTGGAGGCGGCGGCCGCGCTCAGCGGGTCCCAGCCGGGCATCACCGGCCAGGGCGCGAAGGCCTGCGCCAGCATCAGGGTCAGGTCGATCGCCCGGGTCGCTTGGCCGGGCCGTCCGCTCTCGGCGTCCTGGGGGCGGCTGGGTGTGATCATCAGTGCGCACATGCTGTGGTTGGCCACATCGATGAGCGCGGTCATCTCCGTGGCGGTGGGCCGGCCGTCGTCACCGCGGGCGAGGATCCGCAGCGGCGTGGTGTCGACCTGGGTCACCTGTCCCGGCCGCAGGACGGCCTCGCGTCCGCCGTGGGGGAGGGGCGGGGTGGAGGCCAGGGCGGCACGGGCCCGCGTCGGCTGTCCCAGGGCCTCGGCCAGGCCGGACTCCTTCATCCGCAGGTAGAAGGTGGAACGGGAGGGCAGCAGGGCCGCCACGGCAGCCGGATCGTCGAGTTCGGCGGTGTACCGCGAGTGCAGCAGGTCCTCGACCTCCTCGCGGATCAGGTCGATGGTCACGTCCGACTCGTGTGCGCGCCGCGCCACCACCTCGCGCATGGCGGCCAGGCACCGCGGGTCGGTGAAGCCCCCCCGGCCGTCTGTCCCGCGTCCCGGGCAGCAGGACGGCAGGGTTCTCCCCGGCCGCTTTCCACTTGCGCCGCTTGTCGGCGAGGGTGTGGGCGGAGCAGCGGATGCCGTCGGCGGCCAGCCGCGCCGACATCGCGGCGCACCGCTGGGCCAGCGTCGTTCCCGGCCCGAATCCCCGCTCATGCTCGCTTCGGCCCGGTGCCAGACCGGTGTCGATCTCCACCATGCGCGCCTGCCACAGCGCGGCCTCTTCCTCCCGGCCCTCCTGCCGCCCCCACCCGTCAAGGGCCGCACCGTCTGCGGCTGGTGCCGCATCGGCGCTGAGGACAGCGAAGTCTTCCGCGCCCACCAGCCATCGGTACGACACCGCCCGGGGCGCCTCCACACCGTCCTGCGGCAGCAGGGTGACCTGCGGCCCCTGCCACGCCACCACCTCCCACTCGCGCTCCTGCCAGCGCACCCGCGCCCCGATGGACAGCGACTCCGAAAGCCGGCCCTCACCTGTTCCCGCCATGTGCCCCCTCCGGTCCTTCAGGCTGTCCAGGCCACGGCATCGGGCAGCAGCGGCTGTGCGACGTCGAACAGCAGCTGCCGCTGCCAGAGCATCCGGTAGGCGAGGTCCAGTCCCGTCAGCTCGTCCAGCCCGCTCGCCGCCACCCCCGCCCGCAGACCCGCCGGCTGCCTGAACGCCTCAAGCAGCGCCCGCCCCTGGCCGTCCTCGTCGCCCACGGGGAACCGGTAGCCGGCCAGCCATCCCAGATTGCGCCCGCGCAGTCCCGACGGCTCACGCACCTGCCGCACCCGCCACCCGGCCGCCCGCGCCACCTCCTCAAGTACTTGAAGCCTCACCGCGGGCAGGCTCTCCTGACCAGGCGGCTTCAGCACCAGCACCTCACGTACACCATCGGCCGTGCGTGCCAGGAAATCCGGGCGCCACCGCCGAAGGCGGCCTCCCGCCCGCCACCGCAGTTCCACCGGGCCGGCACTGAACGCTGCCCAGGCCGGATCGAAGTCCAGCTCCACTGCCAGCCGCCACTGCCGCAGGCTGCCGCACACCACGGTCTGCTCCCGGGTCGCCACCGGCCAGTAGGTGATAATGCCCTTGCGGCCCCGATAGGGCACCGGCTCGCTCACCGGCCCGAACTCCTCCAGCACCACGCCCCGAAGCCCGGCCGCGCTGCACAAACGCACCGGCCCGTACGGCTCGCGGTACAGAGCCACGACCTCCTGCCCCGCGCCCGGCACCGCCTCGCCTTTCAGCAGGTCGCCAGGGGCCTCCACCGCGCTCACGCGGCCCACCCCCTGCCGCGCCGCCGCATGGCCCCGCACACCTGTCTGCCCTGCAGCTCCTCCAGCTCCAGTCGCTGACCGTGCGCCAGCCGGCCGACGAAACCGCCCGCCGCCGACTGCCCCCACGGGCAGCGGTTGACGGCGGCCGGACAGCCAAGCTCCCGCCACCTGTTCACCCACCCCCTGCCTCCTACCGGCGATGACCGCTGCCGCAGCAGCCCGGCATCCCCATGCTGCTCCGCGCCGTGCCGCGAGAACTTCCCCGCCCACCGGATACGCCCGAAAGGGTGAACAAGTTGGCGATAAGGAAAACCGGGCACCCCCTTCCCGTGCGGACCATGAGGTCCCCAGGTCGCGCCGAGCCGAAAGTGGAACGCCTACCGCAGGCTGCTCGAGGGCCTCGCTCAGCGCTGTCCCGCGCCCTCCTGCGGCGTGCCTACGGCCCAGTTGGCATCGCACCCCTCGCAGCCAGCTCCGGCGCCGTAAGCGCTGCGGCGGCTCCGCGTACGGCTCCACGGGCTCAGGACGCATCACGCACGCCGGCGTCGGTGACGCGGCGCCCGGAGCGGCAGAATGCACCCTCGCTCGCTGCCGATTCGGGGTTTTCGAACGGGCAGCTGGCGGTGCTGGACGGGGACGGCACGGCGTTCTGCCCGGGCGGGACACTGTTGGAGTGCCCGGCTGCCACGATCCCGCAGCTGGCCGACTGGGCACTGCGGGAGTCCAGGCTCCGTGCCGAGAGGCTGCACCGCTGGGGCAAGGACTCCGATCCACTGATCGTCCTCACCGCTCAGGCCGCCGCCCGCTTCGGCCTGTCCCCTGCCCTGGAGGACCGCCGCGCGCTGCGCCTGGCCGACGGCCACCCGGCGGTGCGTCAGATCGCCGGCGCGAAGTGTAAGTTGATCCGCCGCAGCTTAGGCCCCTGGGCCCGCATCCACCGGCCCGCCTAAGACGGCAGACGCCAGTGTGTCCAGCTCGCCGTTCTGCCCTGTGGCGCGCGAGAGGCGACTGCACTTCACTCTGCTTGGTTCAGCTGTTGGCTGCTTGGGGTCCTGTACCGGGGCGGCTGTTGCGGTGGGGCAGGAGTATCCAGGCGGCGAGCTGGATGCGTTCGCTGGCGGGGTCGTCGGTGATGCCGTGTGCGGTGGCGACCTGCTGGCGGGCATAGTCGAGGAGCTCCCACACGAGGTGGAGCTCGGCGGGGGCGACGTGCGGTGCGGCTGCGAGAAGGGTGCCCTGCTGGGGGCAGGCGTTGAGCCATGGTTCGAGATCGAGGTGGGCCTCTGCGAGGCAGCGCGCGGAGTCCAGGGTGATGGCCTGGTAGCGGGGGTGCCCGTGGACGCGGGCGAAGGCGGTGATGCGCCGCTGGTCGGGTGGCTGGGTGACGGTGAAGCAGTAGATGACGCCAGGGATGTCGAAGTGGCCGGGGTGGATGGCCCCGCACCACAGCGGCAGGCGGTCGAGGGCTTCTTTGATGCGGGGTTCGCGCAGGGCGCGGGCGAGCCAGACTCGTTGGTGCTCGGCCAGCGGGAGGCGGCCTCGGCGGGCTTGGGGGTGGTCGAGGTGGTCGACCAGGTCGACGAAGTTGCGGGGTTCGACCGGGGCGCCGGGCAGCAGCTCGCTGGGTGTTCCCACACACGCGGCGGCGACGCGGGTCTTGGCCATGAGCCGGTCCACCAGGCGCAGGACGAGGTCGAGTCCGACGTCGGGAAGGACGGTGTAGGACGTCACCTGCGGGTGGGGGGAGCCGAGACGGTCGATGCGGCCCAGCCGTTGTTCGAGGATCTTCGGGTTCCACGGCAGGTCGTAGTGGATAACGACGCCGGCCTGCTGGAGGTTGACGCCTTCGGCGAGCATGTCGGTCGTGATCAGCAGATCGTAGAGGTCTTCGGGGATCTCGGCGCCGATCTCCCCGCTCAGGTCGGCGGCGGTCAGCGGCGCGAAGTGCCCCAGCACGGCGGCGATGTGCGCCTTGGAGGGAATCTCGGCGTCGCCGAGACTGGCGATGCGGCCCTGGAAGACATCCAGCGGCCCGCCTGCCGCAGCGGCTGCCCCAAGGCGCAGTGCCAGGTCTGTGGTGGTGACGCGGGAGCTGGCGAACAGCACGGTCTTCACCGGCGCCAGCCCGGCACCGAGCCGGCTCAAGAGCCCGGTGATGACGCCGGGCTTGGGATCGTCGGACACGGCTGCGGCGGCCGCACGGGCGAGCTGCTCCAGCACCGCGAGGTCGGCGCGCATCGTGTCGGTGGCGAAGTCGGCAGCCGGGCGGTAGCGGAAGTCCCTGCCTGGCGCCTGAAGGCCGGGCAGGGGGCGGTCACCGCCGAGGTAGTGGTCGACGAGCGTGTTGTAGTCCAGCTCCTCACCGTCCTCGGCGCCCTGCCCGGTGGGGGAGTCCAGCAGCTGGCGGATCTGCTTCCTGAGCCGGACAGGCACGTAGACACGCACTCGGCCCTGGTCGAGTTCGCCGAGGGCGGTGCTGGTGCGCTCGGCCATGTGTGAGGCGGTGGCGGCGAACGCGGCGACGGATGATTCGATGCGCTTGAGCAGGCCCATGCGCAGCAGGCCGAGCAGCAGGGGCAGCCAGCGAGGCTCGTCGGCACCGACGCGCAGATAGGTGGTCGCCTTGTAGGCCGCCAGCCGCAGGGTGCTGACTTGTGGCGTCGGCCCGCGCAGCTTTTGCAGGTCGGTGAGCTGCTCCTCGGACAGCACGTTGTCGTGGCCGACCGCGTCCAGCACGTCGCCGAACAGGACCCGGATCGAGGGCGGCAGGCTGTAGCGCACCGGCACCTGCCGCACCGCAGGGAACTTCAGCAGGCGCGCCTCGCGGGCGTAGGCCTGGACGACGAAGGGCCGGGTACGCCGCACCATCAGCCGGTCCAGTTCGGTGTGCAGTTGCGCCAGGTCCCGCTCGCCCAGCACATCGGCGTGCTCGCACAGCTCCTCCAGCTCGTCGAAGGGCAGACGGGCCTGCTGCACGGGATCGTCCGAGCCCTCCCGCAACGGCGCGGCGATTTTCAGGAGTTCGGACAGATCACGGCCCCGGTTCTGCACCGGGGTCGCGGACAGCATCAGGATCTTCGGCCGCACGGGCTGCCGGGCGAGCAGCTGAGTGAGCGCCCACCGCCAGGTGTTGCTGTTGCGCAGGCAGTGAGCCTCGTCCAGTACCACCAGACCGTAAGGGCGCCAGCCACTGTCGTCGCCCCGCCGGACCAGGCGTCGCACCCGCAGAAGAAGCTGCGGATAGCTGAGCACGTGGACGCCGTCCAGCTGCCACTCGCCCAGCCGCCGTCGCCACACAGACTGCTTGATGTGAGCCGGGCACACCACCAGCACCGGCCCCACCCCGGCCAGGATCAGGCGGCGGATCACCTCCCCAGCCATGTAGGTCTTGCCCAGACCGACCTCGTCGGCCAGCAGCGCGCCCCCGTAGCGGTCCATCACCGCCAGCGCCTTGGCGACCCCGTCGCGCTGGAACGTCTTCAGAGACAAAGGCGAAGGTGCGGCATTGACCTCGTCACCGAAGCGGGCCAGCAGCATCCGCAGATACACCAGTCCGGCCGGATACGGGCACAGCCGCTCATCGATCAGCGCGGCCAGATCGTAGGCGACGCCCTGCTGCCAGAACTTCTCCGCCACCGCCCAGACAGCCCGGCTCTGTCGGGCCGTCTGGGCGGCGAGACCGAGTTCTCCGCTGGTGCACAGCCCCGGCAGGGTCAGGTTGAACGAGCCCGCCACGGCCCGGCACCGGCCCGAGGCCGTCCTCTCCACGAGCGCCTTGGCGTGCAGGAAACGGTGCTCCCAGCGCCGGCATTCCACCAGCGGATGGTGCAGCCACTGCCGGATCTCATACAGCCGCCAGGCGCTGGCCGCGCTGGTGGGCACACCGTTGAGCTCGGCCCGCAGCGCCTGCTCGCTCTGCCCCAGGGCCTGAGCCACCCTCCTGCGGTCGGCCGGATCCCCTGCGGGCTCGATCAGCGCGGCCCGCCCGGTCGGCTCCGCGCCGATCAGCAGCCGCACCCGTGTGCCGGCCTCGACAACACGCCGCAGCGCGGGCACCAGAAGCTCCAGGCCGCGGAAGCTGACGTACCCGGCCGCCAGGGTCAGACACCCGCCGTCCCGCTCCGCCTCGCGCAGCCAGCCGGTCAGCAGCCCAGCGATACTGTGCCCGTCCTCGTTGGCGTACAACCCGGCCTGTTGCCACCGCGGACCGTCCGGCGGGGTGACAGAGGGCATGTCAGACCCCTTCTCCCTGGGCGGCCAGCGGCCCGATGGCATCGAGGAAGGCGTTGACAGCATCCGTCATGGCCTGCGCCCGTAGCTTCAGCTGTTGCTCTACCGGCACGGCCACCGCCCCGCCGATCGGAGGCGCCAGCTGGTGCGCGGCCAGGATGCCCGGCGGCACATCCAGATCTTCGAACACGGTCCGGTTCCACCCGCCACCGGCCTGGATGCGCTCCGCGCTGGCGTCGCCCAGCAGCGCCCAGGCCGCCAGGCTGAGCTGTTTGCGGGTGCCGGGCCACAGTAGCCGCGGCCGGATCCGCGGATCGGGAAAGACCACGGCCGGGTCGGCCAGGTCGACCACCGGACCGCAGATGCGGCGCGCACATGCCATCGCATACAGCGTGCCTGCCGCGCCCAGCAGCTGCCGCTTGGACGCCCACGGACTGGTCAGCTCCTCGGCCCGCAGGCGGGGAATGGGCCCGGGAACGGTCTGTCCGGCCAGCAGCGCGGCGGCCTCCTCGAAGGACGCACAGGCCACGATGCCCTGGACGTCCTGGCGCGGGCGTGAGGGCCGGGAGCCGCCGGGGGAGAACTGGCCTGCGGCGGCATGGGCCAGCCACTGCCAGGTGAACGGGGAAGCGGCCGCTTGGGGGAAACGGTCGAACAGGGCACACAGCACACGCACTACGGCAGGCGACCACAGCACGGCGTCGCTGGTGATGCCATGGCGGTGGAGGAAGGCGATGACCTGGGTGACGGACTGCTGGGTCCGTTCCATGGCCCGGCTCACCGCATCGCGCTGCGCCCACCGCCCCTGGGCCCGGCGGGCCTCGCGCGGCAGGAAGTCCTGCAGGACCAGGCTGAGCTGATGACGATCGAGCGAGTGGGCGAAGCCAGCGGTGCGGGCTGCCTGCACGAGCGCGTCGACATGGTCACGCTGCAATTCCTCGAAGGCGATGCTCAGGCTGCACAAGGAGCGCTCCTCGGGCTTGAGCGAAGGGTTGCGGCGAATGAAGTTCTCCGCGGCATCGACCCACTCGGCCGCCAGCCACTCCACCGGCAGCACATAGCGCAGCAGCCCGGCCCGCAGCTCCAGCGCCTTCTCCACCAGCGCATCGGTGGGGGAGAGGCCGGCCTCCTCCAGCAGTGAGCGCACCTCACCCCCGGCGACCAGGTCGGCGAGGCGGACGTGCCGCGCACGGCCTGCCTGGTGCGCACGGAACTGGACGCAGCCGGTGGCGGTGAAGCGCACCGCCACCTCCAGGGCCGGCCCGTCTATGTCGCTCCAGCGCTCCTCGGGCATCCAGGCCGGGCGCCGTCCGAAGGCCCCCACGTAGGACGTGCCGCGCTGCTGGCCGTCCAGAATCCACCAGCGCGGGCGCCCCGCCAGCGTCTGGTAGCGGCCGGCGGCGGGCCGGTGACCCACAGGCGGCTCCCAGATCAGCATGGATCCGACCCGGTAGCCCCGGTACAGGGAGTCGATCAGTCGCACGGAGAAGGCGGGCCGGATGCACAAGGCGCGCTGCATCGGAGGAAGGTCGTACGCCCCGCCCTCGGCCTCGTCGAGAAACCGTCTCAGTTCAATGCCTGTGTCCCTCACCTCGCACCTCCAGAGATAGAAAATGTGACAAAAGGGACGGTAGTGGGAGGGCCTGACAATCCATGACGGACACGGCGGCCGTCTCTGTGGCCAGCTGCTTCGTGTGACGACGCAGCACAGTT
>NZ_JAGGOK010000041.1 GCF_018614615.1 Streptomyces sp. ISL-100
TCTACGCGAGCATCTCGGGTCTGGTGCACGCCTTCGCCCTGGCGCGGGAGGACAAGGTGGCGGCCACGGCCCTGGCTCCGTACCTGAACGCCATCACCTCGATCCTGCCACCCATCGCGGCCGGTATGGCGACCGCGATCGACGCGGGCCAATATGACGGCGACGAGGCCAACCTGAGCATGATGACCGCGAGCGTCGACCACCTTCTGCACATGTCGCGTGACCGTGGCCTCGACACGGGCCAGCTGGAGGCGATCAAGGCCGTCGCCGACCGTGCGATCGCCAAGGGGCACGGCGCGGACGGCTGGGCGAGTACGTTCGAGGTGCTCAAGCTCAAGGGCTGACGTCCTTGCCTTGACGTCGGCGTCAAGGATTACCGTCGGGGCATGCGAATCGGCGAGCTGGCGGAGCGCGCGGGGACAACCACCCGCGCACTGCGCTACTACGAGTCCCGCGGGCTCCTCCCCGCCCGGCGCGCGGTCAACGGCTACCGCACGTACGACGAGGACGACCTGCGGCTCCTCCAGCAGATCCGGACCCTTCAGGACTTCGGGTTCGACCTGGAGGAGACCCGTCCCTTTGTGGACTGCCTGCGGGCCGGCCATCCGGCGGGGGACTCCTGCCCGGCCTCGCTCGACGTGTACCGGCGCAAGCTGGCCGAACTCGATGTGCTGATCGGTCAGTTGGACGCCGTACGCACAGAGGTGGGCGCCCAGCTCGCCCGAGCGGAGCTCGAAGCCGATGCGGCAGTGCCCGGTGGCCCCGAGCCGCGCTGTGAACTGACGGACTGACGGACTGAGGAGACATTGAGGGTGCGAGCAGTGGGTGTGGACGCGGTCACGGACGCGACCTTCGACGACGAGGTCCTGAAGGCCGGTCTTCCTGTTCTTGTGGAGTTCACGGCCGACTGGTGCGGGCCGTGCCGGCAGCTCGCGCCCGTACTCAGCGACGTGGCCCGGGAGGAAGCCGACCGGGTCAAGGTGGTTCAGCTGGATGTGGACTCGAATCCCGAGACGACGCTTCGGTACGGCGTGCTGTCGATGCCTACGCTCATCGTCTTCCGCGACGGCGAGCCCGTGAAGCAGATGGTCGGCGCCCGCCCCAAGCGAAAGCTCCTCCTGGAGCTGGCGGACGCGTAGCCGGGCGACACGCTGCCACAGGCAAAAGAAATACCCCGGGGAATTGACACCCGGGGTATTTCTCTGCGTATATTGAGCGTTTCCGTGACCTCGGCTAAATTGGGCCACAGAGGTGCCGCATGAACACAGTGTAGCTTGTTGGGAGCTGAATTGTCAACCGAGGAATTTCAGAAAGAGCAGGAATTCATCACCGGTCTCTACGCGCGCCTCGATGACCTGCGTGAAGAGGCAGAGGTCGCTGTGCAGTCCGCGTTGACGCAGGTGAGGACCGGCCAGCAGGCGAAGCTGGAGCGGGATGTGCTGGTGGCCGAGCAGTCCGGGCTGCTCGCCGCATTCAATGCGGGAGAGAGCGGGCTCTGCTTCGGGCGGCTCGACTTCCGGGACGGACGCCAATACCACATGGGGCGTATCGGAATCCGGCAGAACGACGCCGAGCGCACGCCACTCGTCGTCGACTGGCGGGCCGACATTGCCCGGCCCTTCTATCTCGCGACCGGTTATTCCCCGATGGGACTGCGCCGTCGGCGGCACATCACCACCGAAGGCCGCACCGTCACCGCTCTGCACGACGAAATCCTCGACCTGACCGACCCCACCCGCACCGGCTACGAGGGCTCCGCCGCCGACACCGTGCTGCTCGCCGCGCTGGACGCGGCCCGCTCCGGACGGATGCACGACATCGTGCAGACCATCCAGGCCGAGCAGGACCGCATCATCCGCGCCTCGCCCCAGGGCGTCCTCGTCGTCGAGGGCGGCCCCGGCACCGGAAAGACCGTCGTTGCCCTGCACCGCGCGGCGTATCTGCTGTACGCCCACCGTGAGCTGCTCGCCCGTCGCGGTGTGCTGATCGTCGGGCCGAATCCCGCCTTTCTCGCCTACATCGGCGAAGTGCTGCCCTCGCTCGGCGAGACCGGGGTCCTGCTGGCGACGGTCGGCGAGCTGTTCCCGGGCGTAACCGCCACCGGTACTGACACTGCCGCGGCCGCCGAGATCAAGGGCCGCCTCGCGATGGCGGACGCCCTCGCCCGCTTCGTGCGGGATCGGCAGACCGTGCCCCACCCGGGCATCGAGATCGAGCATGACGACGGCACGCTGGTGCTGGACCGGGCGATGGCGGAGGACGCCCGGGCCGCCGCCCGCGCGACCCTCCTGCCGCACAACCTCGCCCGCCCCCACTTCGCCTTCCGGATCATCGACGCGCTCACCGACCAGCTGGCCGACCGGATCGGCTACGACCCGTACGGCGGCCCCAACTTCCTCGGCCCCGACGACATCGCCCAGCTCGGCAAGGCCATCGCGCTCAGCGACGAGGTGCACGCGGCCATCGACTCGCTGTGGCCGCCGCTCACCCCGCGGCAGCTGGTTGCCGACTTCCTCGCCGATCCCGTTCATCTGCCCGACGCCGAAGCCGAGTTGATCCGGCGCGTCGGAGGCGAGTGGACGCCCGCCGACGTGCCGCTTCTCGACGAAGCCGCCGAACTGCTCGGCGAGGACGACTCGGCCGCGCGCGCGGCCGAGGAGGCCGAGCGGCAGCAGCGCATCGCGTACGCCCAGGGCGTGCTGGACGTCGCGTACGCCTCCCGCAGCTACGAGTTCGAGGACAAGCACGACGAAGACTCCGAGATCCTGGGCGCGCAGGACATCGTCGACGCCGAGCGGATGGCCGACCGCCACGAGGAGGCCGACCACCGCAGCGCCGCCGAACGGGCCGCCGCCGACCGCACCTGGGCCTTCGGCCACATCATCGTCGACGAGGCGCAGGAGCTGTCCGCCATGACCTGGCGGCTGCTGATGCGCCGCTGCCCGACGCGCTCCATGACGCTCGTCGGCGACCCGGCCCAGACCGGGGACGCGGCGGGCTGCGACTCCTGGCAGCAGATCCTCGACCCGTACGCCGGGAGCCGCTGGCAGCACACCCGGCTCGGCGTCAACTACCGCACGCCCGCCGAGATCATGGAGGTCGCGGCCGGTGTACGGCGGGCCGAGGACCCGGCCTTCGAGCCGCCCGGCTCGGTGCGCTCGACGGGGACGCGGCCCCGGGCGCGCGCCGCGGTGCCGGACGGCCTGGCCCGTACCGTCGCGGAAACGGTCGCGGACGAGGCACCGCAGGACGGGGCGGAGGAGGGGCGGCTGGCCGTCATCGCCCCGGCCGCGCTGCACGCGACACTGGCCGCCGCCCTTCCCGGCGCCGCGCACGGCCCCGCGCCCGACCTCACCAGGGCCGTCGTAATCCTCGACCCGCGGCAGGCTAAGGGCCTGGAGTTCGACACGGTGGTCGTCGTCGAGCCGGGACGGATCCTCGCCGGGTCGCCGCGCGGCGCCAACGACCTGTACGTGGCTCTGACCCGGGCCACGCAGCGCCTCACCGTCGTACATACGGGAGCCCTTCCCGAATGCCTCCGGGAAGGGCTCGCGCGGCTCGCGTAGGCAGGAAGGGGATCAGGCCGGCTTGAACCACACCGTCGCCAGCGGCGGCAGTGTCATCTCCAGGCTCGGCCGGCCTCCGTGCGCCCCGCCCGACTCCGGCTTGAGCGGTTCCGTATTGCGTACGTCGCTGCCGCCGTACCGGGCCGCGTCCGTGTTCAGGACCTCCGTCCAGGCCGGGATGAGGTCCGGGACGCAGAGCCGGTAGCCGTGGCGTACGACGGGCGAGAAGTTGGAGACGGCCAGCAGCGGGCCGCTCTTCGCGTCGAAGCGCAGGAACGCGAAGACATTGTCCTCGGCGGCGTCGCCCAGCACCCACGTGAAGCCGTCGGGGACCGTGTCCAGCTCCCACAGGGCGGGCGTGGCGACGTACAGCTGATTGAGGTCGCGGACCAGGTCACGTACGCCCCGGTGGTCCGGCTCCGCCGAGTACGACGGGTCCAGCAGCCACCAGTCGGGGCCATGCCCCTCCGACCACTCCGCTCCCTGGGCGAACTCCTGCCCCATGAAGAGGAGCTGCTTGCCGGGGTGCGCCCACATGTAGCCGAGGTACGCACGGTGATTGGCGCGTTGCTGCCACCAGTCGCCCGGCATCTTGCTCACCAGGGCCTGCTTGCCGTGCACCACCTCGTCGTGGGAGATGGGCAGCACGTAGTTCTCGCTGTAGGCGTACACCATCGAGAAGGTCATCTCGTTGTGGTGGTACTTGCGGTGCACGGGCTCCTTGCTGATGTACACGAGGGAGTCGTGCATCCAGCCCATGTTCCACTTCAGGCCGAAGCCGAGGCCGCCGCTGTCGGTCGGGCGGGTCACGCCGTCCCAGGCGGTGGACTCCTCGGCGATCGTCACGACGCCGGGGTTGCGGCGGTAGACGGTCGCGTTCATCTCCTGGAGGAAGGAGACGGCGTCCGGGTTGTCGCGGCCGCCGAACTCGTTGGGCGCCCATTCGCCGTGCTCGCGCGAGTAGTCGAGGTAGAGCATCGAGGCGACCGCGTCGACGCGCAGCCCGTCGATGTGGAACTCCTCGCACCAGTACGTGGCGTTGGCGACCAGGAAGTTACGGACCTCCGGGCGCCCGTAGTCGAATTCGAGCGTGCCCCAGTCGGGGTGCTCGGCGCGCCGCCAGTCCTCGTGCTCGTACAGGTTCGGGCCGTCGAACCGCGCCAGTGCCCAGTCGTCCTTCGGGAAGTGGGCCGGGACCCAGTCCATGATGACGCCGATGCCGGCCCGGTGCAGCGCGTCGACCAGGTGGCGGAAGTCGTCGGGCGTGCCCATGCGGGCGGTCGGGGCGTACAGGCCGGTGACCTGGTAGCCCCACGACCCGCCGAAGGGGTGCTCGGCGACCGGCATCAGTTCGACGTGGGTGAAGCCGAGGTCGGCGACGTAGGAGGGGAGCTGGTCGGCCAGCTCGCGGTAGCTCAGGCCGGGCCGCCAGGAGGCGAGATGCACCTCGTAGACGGAGAACGGCGCCTTGTGGATCGGCCGGTCGGCGCGGTGCGCCATCCACTCCTGGTCGCGCCAGGTGTGGTGTGAGGCCGTCACGATCGACGCGTTGGCGGGCGGGCACTCGGTGCGGCGGGCCATCGGGTCGGCGCGCATCGTGTGACTGCCGTCGGGACGCATGATCTCGAACTTGTAGAGCGTGCCCTCGCCGACGCCCGGCACGAACAGCTCCCAGACGCCGGACGAGCCGAGGGAGCGCATCGGGAACCCGGTGCCGTTCCAGTAGTTGAAGTCGCCGACGACGCGTACGCCGCGGGCGTTCGGCGCCCAGACGGTGAAGCGGGTGCCGGTGACGCCCTGGTGGACCATCGGCTGCGCGCCGAGCGCCTGCCACAGCTCCTCGTGGCGGCCCTCGCCGATGAGGTAGAGGTCGAGCTCGCCGAGGGCGGGGAGGAAGCGGTACGGGTCCTGGACCTCGTGTTCGGTGCCGTCGTACGTGACGAGCAGGGTGTACTCCGGCGGGACGGCGTCCAGGGGCAGTACGCCGGAGAAGAGGCCGTCGCCGTCGTCGTGGAGTGGAGTGCGGTGGCCGTCGGCCAGGACGGTGACGGCCTGGGCGAAGGGGCGCAGCGTGCGGAAGATGATGCCGGTGGGTGCGTTTGGTTCTTGGAACGGGTGGGCGCCCAGGAGGCCGTGCGGGTCGTGGTGACCGCCGGAGAGCAGCCGGTCCCTGTCACTGCCTTCGAGGGCTCCCGGCCGCCGCTTCTTGGGCGTGGGGGGCTTCGCGGGGGTGCCGCTCTCGGCGTCCTGCACGGCCTTCGGCGCGGAGTCCGGCGGCCCTTCCGCCGGCTGCGGGGCCCGGCGCGGCTTGGCGGACTTGGCCGGCTGCGCCTTCGAACCCCCGCGCGCGCCGGTGCCCGGTCCGCGCCCGGACTCGGCGTCCTGGGCGGCCTTGGGCGCGGAGTCGGGCGGCCCTTCCGCCGGCTGCGTGGCCTGCGGCGACTTGGCGGCCTTGGGCTTTGCGGCCCGGGCGGGCTTGCGCGGCTGCGGGGAGGCCTCGGCGGCCTGCGTGGCCTCGGCGGCCTCGGCCGGCTTCGGGGCCGTGGCGCGCTTGGCGCGCTTCCGGGGCGGGGTGGGCGGATTGGACGGTGCGGGCTGCTCGGCGTCTGCGGACTTGCGGGACGGTGGACGGGGGGTCACGGGTGCGGCCTCCTCGGGAGGATCCGGTCGGGTGCGGTGGACGGGGTCGGGTTGGCTGAATCGCGCCACGCGAAGGGGCGCGGGCACGGCGGTCCGGCCGCGCGCCGGAGCCACAGGCGGCTACGGCCGCCCCCGGCCAACTGGGGTGCGCGAAGCCCCCGGAGGCCGCCGTAACTGGGGCTCCGCCCCAGACCCCGGTCCTCAAACGCCGGACGCGCCGAAGACGCCCGGCGGGCTGGGGTTTTCAGCCCGGCCGGCGTTTGAGGCCTTCGGGAAGGGGCGGGGTGGGGAAAGAAGGGATCCGCCGGACGGTCAGGAAGTGGAGTTGACCGGAGCTGGGTCATGGTGTGGGTCCCGGGGAGCGGTCGTTGGCCGGGGGCGGGGCGGTGGTGCGGTGGGTGGTGTCCGAGGGCGCGGCCGGACTGGTGTGTGCGCCCGCGCCCGGGGGCCGGGTGGGGGCGTTGTGCGCGCCCGTGCCCGGAGGGCGGGCGGGGGCGGTGTCCCGGCGGAGGCCAGGGGTGCGGGCCGCGGGTGGCGCCGGGGACGAGGCCAGGCGGTGGATGGCCGCCAGGGGGACCGGGAGCCAGTCCGGGCGGTGCCTGGCCTCGTAGAGGACCTCGTACACCGCCTTGTCCGTCTCGTACGCCCGCAGCAATTCCGGTTCCTCGCGCGGGTCCGTGCCCGAGGCGAACGCGTAACCCGCGCAGAACGCCTCGCGGCACCGCGTCGCCCACTCCGCGTTCCACGGCTGGTGGGAGCGGGCGGCGTAGTCGAAGGAACGCAACATGCCCGCCACGTCACGTACGACCGGCTGCGGGCGGCGCCGCTCCGTGAGCGGGCGCGACGGCTCGCCCTCGAAGTCGATCACCGACCACTCGCCGCCCGGCGCCCGAAGCGTCTGGCCCAGGTGCAGGTCGCCGTGGACGCGTTGGGCCGGCCACGCCCGCCCCGCCCGCCCCCGCGCCGCGAACGCGTCGAAGGCGGTGCGCAGCGCCGGGACGTACGGGACCAGCGCCGGCACCGCCTGCGCCGCCGCGTCGAGGCGCTCGGTCATCGCCGCGGCCAGCAGCTCCGTCTGTTGCCGGCGCAGGGTCACCGTCGGCAGGGCTACGGCCAGCGCGGTGTGCACCTCTGCGGTGGCCCGGCCCAGGGCCTGTGCGTCGGCGGTGAAGTCGTTGCCGACGGCGAGGGCCCGCAGCGCGCGCTGCCAGCCGTCCTCCGAGCCGCGCAGGAAGGGCTGGAGGACCCCGAGGGTGTACGGCTCGTACGGATCGTCCGCGTTGTCGGCCTCGTACCAGGCGACCGGAGCCGGCACCCGGTCGCAGCCCTTGTGGGCCAGTGCCAGCGGCAGCTCCAGATCGGGGTTGGAGCCGGGGCTGACCCGGCGGAACACCTTGAGGATGAACGAATCTCCATAGACGAGCGAGGAGTTGGACTGTTCGGCGCCCAGTGGCCTGGGAGTGAGACCGGGCGGGATGTCCACCGACGGGTCGCGCTCGAAGCGCAGCGCGCCCGGTGCGCCCGTGTTGCGCAGCCGTTCCAGCAGCAGCCCGGCCAGGCGCGGGTCGAGTAGTGCGTCGTAGACCGTGAGGCCGGCCAGCGGCCCCTCCTGGACGTGACCGATCAGGGCCGGCGCCAGGCGCGGCGGCAGCGCGGACCGTACACCGAGCAGCAGTTGATAGCAGTCGGCGACCGGCGGCGCCGGTGGGCCGTGGCTGGGCCCGGCGGGCTGCTGGACGCTCACCAGCAGATGCAGCAGGCCGGGCCCACCCGAGGCCCCCGCGCCGGAACCGCCTCTGGCGGGCAGCAGTTCCGTGGCGGCGACGAGTGAGAATCCGGTGACCGGGCGCCCCTTGCCCGCGAACCACCGCTGCCTGGGCAGCCATTCGTGCAGCAGTGGCGCCAGCGAGGGGAGCAGCGCCGGTGGAGGGGCTGGAGGAGTGGCGCGGCGGGCGGCCGTACTCCGGATGGATGCAGCCTCCGACATGGCATCGCGTCCTTTCCCCGGGCACACCACAGGATGCGCAGAGTGTCCCGGATTGCGACCGTAGCTGTCCGGGCGGTGCGTGGGGTTCTCCCCGCAGCCGAAACGCGGGAAGTGTCGGGTCGGGGATCGTCCGTACGGACCCGATATGAGGGGGAGAGTGCCCAAGGCGGGGCGGTGGAAACCGCCCCGCACCGGACGGGAATTCAGACGCGCTTGGCCGGCAGCGGCGCCGGGTCCTTGCGCAGCCGGAACCAGTAGAAGCCGTGACCTGCGAGGGTCAGCAGATACGGCCATTCGCCGATGGCCGGGAAACGCACCCCGCCGATCAGCTCGACCGGATGCCGTCCGTTGAAGGTCTGGAGATCCAGTTCCGTCGGCTGCGGGAAACGCGAGAAGTTGTGGACGCACAGCACCAGGTCGTCCTTGTACTCGCGCAGGAATGCGATGACCGCGGGGTTGGTCGACGGCAGCTCCGTGTACGAGCCGAGTCCGAAGGCGTGGTTCTGCTTGCGGATCTCGATCATCCGCCGGGTCCAGTGCAGCAGCGAGGAGGGCGAGGTCATCGCGGCTTCGACGTTGGTGACCTGGTACCCGTAGACCGGGTCCATGATCGTGGGGAGGAAGAGCCGTCCCGGGTCACAGGACGAGAAGCCGGCGTTGCGGTCGGGCGTCCACTGCATGGGTGTGCGTACGGCGTCCCGGTCGCCCAGCCAGATGTTGTCGCCCATCCCGATCTCGTCGCCGTAGTAGAGGATCGGCGATCCGGGGAGGGACAGGAGCAGAGCCGTGAACAGCTCGATCTGGTTGCGGTCGTTGTCGAGGAGGGGAGCCAGCCGCCTGCGGATGCCGATGTTGGCGCGCATCCGTGGGTCCTTGGCGTACTCCGCGTACATGTAGTCGCGCTCTTCGTCCGTGACCATTTCGAGGGTCAGCTCGTCGTGGTTGCGCAGGAAGATGCCCCACTGGCAGTTGGACGGGATGGCCGGGGTCTTGGCCAGGACTTCCGAGACCGGGTAGCGCGATTCGCGGCGTACGGCCATGAAGATGCGGGGCATGACGGGGAAGTGGAATGCCATGTGGCACTCGTCGCCGCCCTTTTTGAAGTCGCCGAAGTAGTCGACGACGTCTTCAGGCCACTGGTTGGCCTCGGCGAGGATCACGGTGTCGGGGTACGACGCGTCGATCTCGGTCCGTACCCGCTTCAGGAACTCGTGGGTACGGGGGAGGTTCTCGCAGTTTGTGCCCTCCTCCTGGTAGAGGTAGGGGACGGCGTCGAGGCGGAAGCCGTCGATGCCCAGATCCAGCCAGAAGCGCAGGGCCGAGATCATTTCTTCCTGCACGGCCGGGTTCTCGTAGTTGAGATCCGGCTGGTGGGAGAAGAAGCGGTGCCAGAAGTACTGCTTGCGGACCGGGTCGAAGGTCCAGTTGGACGTCTCGGTGTCGACGAAGATGATCCGGGCGTCCTGGTACTGCTTGTCGTCGTCGGCCCAGACGTAGTAGTCGCCGTAGGGGCCGTCCGGGTCGGACCGCGACTCCTGGAACCACGGGTGCTGGTCACTCGTGTGGTTCATGACAAAGTCGATGATGACGCGCATGCCGCGGTGGTGTGCGGCGTCCACGAACTCCACGAAGTCGGCGAGGTCACCGAACTCGGGGAGGACGGACGTGTAGTCGGAGACGTCGTAACCGCCGTCTCGCAGCGGGGACTTGAAGAACGGCGGCAGCCAGAGGCAGTCGACACCGAGCCACTGGAGGTAGTCCAGCTTGGCGGTGATGCCCTTGAGGTCACCTACGCCGTCTCCATTGCTGTCCTGGAAGGAGCGGACGAGCACCTCGTAGAACACGGCGCGTTTGAACCACTCGGGATCGCGGTCCTTGGCGGGAGTGTCCTCGAATGTGTCGTGGACGGGCTCGTTGACGATCATGATGTGGGTGACCCTCCGATCGGCGGGGACGGTCGCAGGACGACGATGTGCGCGGGCGTACGGCCCGGCTCGAGGCGCACATAGTTGGCCCTGCCCCAGTGGTAGGTCTCGCCGGTGAGCTCGTCGCGCACCGGGACGGAATCGGACCAGTCGAGGCCGAGTTCCGGCATGTCCAACGAGACCGTGGCCTCCTGGGTGTGGTGCGGGTCGAGGTTGACGACCACCACAACGATGTTCGAACCCGAGCGCTTCGAGTACGCGATGACGGCGTCGTTGTCGGCATGGTGGAAGTGCAGGTCACGCAGCTGCTGGAGCGCCGGATGGCGGCGGCGCAGACGGTTCAGAGTGGTGATCAGCGGGGCGATCGAGCGGCCCTCGCGCTCCGCCGACTCCCAGTCGCGGGGCCGCAGTTGGTACTTCTCCGAGTCGAGGTACTCCTCGCTGCCCGGCTTGGCCGGAGTGTTCTCGCACAGCTCGTAGCCCGCGTACACGCCCCAGGACGGCGCCAGGGTGGCGGCGAGCACGGCGCGTGCTTCGAATGCGGGACGGCCGCCCTGCTGGAGGTAGGCGTGCAGGATGTCCGGGGTGTTCACGAAGAAGTTCGGGCGCATGTACGAAGCGGCCTCGCCGGTGAGCTCCGTGAGGTACTCGGTCAGTTCGTGCTTGGTGTTGCGCCACGTGAAGTACGTGTACGACTGCTGGAAGCCGATCGCGCCGAGGGTGTGCATCATCGCGGGGCGGGTGAAGGCCTCGGCGAGGAAGATGACGTCGGGGTCGGTGCGGTTGATGTCCGCGATGACCTTCTCCCAGAAGACCACCGGCTTGGTGTGCGGATTGTCGACGCGGAAGATCCGTACGCCGTGGCTCATCCACAGCCGCAGCACCCTGAGCGTTTCCTTGACCAGGCCCGGCATGTCGGCGTCGAACGCGATCGGGTAGATGTCCTGGTACTTCTTCGGGGGGTTCTCGGCGTACGCGATCGAGCCGTCGGCGCGGTGGTGGAACCACTCGGGGTGCTCGGTGACCCAGGGGTGGTCCGGCGAGCACTGCAGCGCGAAGTCCAGCGCGATCTCCATGCGCAGGTCGTGGGCGCGCGCGACGAAGGCGTCGAAGTCCTTGAACGTACCGAGGTCCGGGTGGATCGCGTCGTGGCCGCCGGCCGCCGAGCCGATCGCCCACGGCACACCGACGTCCTTGGCCGACGCCGAAAGCGTGTTGTTGGGACCCTTGCGATGGGTGGTGCCGATGGGGTGGATGGGCGGCAGGTACACCACGTCGAAGCCCATCGCGGCGACGGCGGGCAGCCGCTCGGCGGCTGTCTTGAACGTTCCGCTCTTCTGCTTGCCCCTCTTGTCGGTACGGACGCCCTCCGAACGCGGGAAGAACTCGTACCAGCTTCCGTAGAGCGCGCGCTCGCGCTCGACCAGCAGCGGCATCTCGGGCGACGACGTGACCAGCTCGCGCAGCGGGTGGCGGCCGAGCGCGGCCTCCGCTTCGGGGTCGAGCGCGGCGGCCAGCCGGACGGCCGGGGGCTTCTTGGTGTTGCGCAGCGCGTCTACGGCGGCCAGGACGGCCTCGCGGCCGTCCTTCTTCGGCACACCGGACGCGGCGCGCTCATAGAGCTCCGCACCCTCCGCGAGTACGAGTTCGGTGTCCTGGCCCGCCGGGATCTTGATCCGGGCGTTGTGGCGCCAGGTCGCCACGGGGTCCGACCAGGCCTCCACGGCGTACGTCCACTGCCCCTCGGCGAGAGGCGTCACGCGCGCCCCCCACCGGTCGGTGCCCGGCGCGAGCTCGCGCATCGGGGTCCAGGGGCCCTCCCGGCCCGCCGGGTCACGCAGGACGACATTGGCGGCGACGGCGTCGTGGCCCTCGCGGAAGACGGTGGCGGTGACTTCGAACGTCTCACCGGCCACCGCCTTCGCCGGCCTTCTGCCGCAGTCGACGGCGGGACGTACGTCCAGGACAGGGATGCGACCGATCATTGGCTCACCTGGGGGCTGTGCGGCCGCGGACGAGCGCGGCTCGCGTTCGGGGGATTTCTTGGGTTCTGTTCTTTTTATCTGCTCCGTTGGCGACTGGCGGGGTGCGGGCATCACCGCTCCTGTCCACGTTCACTCGGGTGGACCGACTTGGACGGACTTGGGACGCGTGGGGGGTGCGTACCGTGTGTACCGGAGGAGCCTTCCCTCGTACGTCGGGTGCGCAATCCGGGGCTTTGTTAACTACTGCCGCGTAACGGTGGCTAAAAAAACTGGGCCCCGGGATGCGTAAGGGTGGGGAAAAGAAACGGCCCCACCTTTCGGGCGGGGCCGGTTCGTTCTGCGGTGTTTGTTTTGCGGTGTGCGGTGTGCGGTGTGTGTTGTGCCGTTCGGATCAGTTGTTGACTTGGAGCAGGCGGTTCGGCGTGGCGAGACCCGCGCCCGTGACCTTGCCCTGGACCGCCTTCGCGGTCAGCGCCGCGCTCACGGCCGCCGGGGTCGCCGACGCGTGGTCGGCCAGATACAGCGCCGCCGCGCCCGCCACGTGCGGGGTCGCCATCGACGTACCGGATATGGTCTTTGTCGCCGTGTCACCCGTGTTCCAGGTGGACGAGATCGCCACGCCGGGAGCGAACAGGTCGAGACCCGGGCCCCAGTTGGAGAAGCTCGCGCGCGCGTCCTTGACGTCCGTCGCGCCGACCGTGACAGCTTCCGCGACGCGGGCCGGCGAGTACAGGTTCGTCGGCAGCCCGTCGTTGCCCGCCGCGACCGCGTACGTGACGCCGGACGCGATCGAGTTGCGTACCGCCGCGTCCAGCTGGGCGTTGGCGTAACCGCCGAGGCTCATGTTCGCCACGGCGGGCTTCCTGGCGTTCTTGGTCACCCAGTCGATACCCGCGATCACCTGGGCCGTCGTACCGGAGCCCGCGTTGTCGAGCACCCGTACGCCGACGACCTTGGCCTTCTTCGCGACGCCGTACTGCCCGCCCGCGACGGTGCCGGCGACGTGCGTGCCGTGGCCGTTGCCGTCCTGGGCGGTGGCGTCGTTCTCGACGAAGTCCCAGCCGCTGCTCGCCCGGCCGCCGAAGTCCTTGTGGGACGTGCGGATGCCGGTGTCGATGACGTACACCTTCACGCCGCTGCCGGCGCTCTCGGGATAGGTGTACGACTTGTTCAGGGGGAGGCCGGGCTGGTCGAGCCGGTCCAGGCCCCAGGTCGGGTTCGTCTGGGTTTGGTCCAGTGACACCATGGTGTCCTGGACCACGGAGGCGACGTTCGGATCGGCTGCCAGGCGCTTGGCCTGCGCCTCGGTCGCTCTCACCGCGTAACCGTTGAGCGCGGTGCTGTACGTGTGACGGATGTCCGCCCCGTACTGCTCCGCGAGGTCGCTGCCGGCCTCGGACGGAGCCAGGATTCCGCCCGAGCCCGTCTTCAGCGTGACGATGTAACTGCCGCCGACCGAGCCGGGTGAACCGGCTCCCAGTATTCGCCCCTCGGCGGGGGCGGCCTGCGCGGGCAGCGTGATGGCCGAAAGAACCGCTGCCGTGGTGGCAGCGGTGACGGCCCCCGCAAGACGCAGGCGAGTATTTCGCGTTTGTGCCATGTGCTGAGTCACCTCCTCAACTTGGCGCACGTGCTGCGGAGTTGGCCGGCCCTCGCTGCCGGTCCCCCGTGGTGCTGGCCACAGACGATGCCTGTGGAAGCCTCTCGTGCGCTGTGAAGCACTACAAGACCGCACGTGGGGGCGGAATTGGCCATATCACCGGTGAGGGCATTGAGGAGGTGATCACTCATGTCGTCCGCAGGTCGTCCAGAACGAGGAGACCTCGGACCGGACTAGGAGGCCGTGGCCGCTTCGTCCGACCAGATCTGCCACGGCTGCCTGGCCACCCACTCGTCCACCGGCGCCGGCTTCACGGAAAGTGCCTCGACGGAGCTGCCGTCGTCGCCGGCCATCAGCTCGGGGCCCGCGCCGCTCGCCATGTAGTGGTAGATGCCCGCCACACCGGCCGCCCCCTCGGGGCCGATGACCTGCGCCAGTCCCTCTTCGAAGACGTGCGGCGGGAGCGCCACGTAGCTCACGTCGCGGCCGAGGCCCTGCGCGAACGCGTCCGCGAGCTCGTCGCCGGTCAGACTCTGCGAGCCGCCGATGTCCAGCGTGCGGCCGGCGACACCGTCCACGGTCAGCGCCGCGTACACCGCCTCGGCGAGATCCCGGTGGGAGATCCACGCGGTCTTGGTGTCGGCGGGCAGCGGGTAGGCGAGCACGCCGTCCTTCGCCAGCGCCGGGCCGTTCCACGGGCTGAAGAGGTTGTCGAGGTAGACCGGCGGCCGCAGCACGACCAGCTCCACCCCGCTGCCGCGCAGGCTCTCCCGCAGCACCGTCTCAGCGAGCCGCCGCGTCTCGAAGGCCGCCACATTGGTGGAGGCCTCGGGGACGCGTGTGTTGGCGTTGTAGACGACCCTGCGCAGTCCGACCTCACGGGCGGCGTCCGCGATGTTTCGCGCGTACGTCCGGACCGTCTCGGTGTCGTACACCAGTGGCATCACGACCGAGGCGTGCGTGGCGCCCTCGAAGAGGTGGCGTACGTCGTCGGGGTTCGCGAGGTCGCCGGCGATGAAGGCCGCTCCCTCCAGCTCGGGGCGCTCGCCCTCGGGCTTGCGGGTCAGTGTGCGGATGCGGTGGTTCCGCTCGGCCAGCAGACGGGCGACCGCGCCACCCTGGAAGCCGGTCGCCCCCACGACCGCGACGCGCATCGAAATCTGATCGGACATGAGTGTGTAGAGCCCTTCGATAGGGTGAGGCTGTTGCCGTGAACGGCCTTTCCAGGCTGGCGGCGGGGGCTTCGGCCGATCAATTAACAAACCGGGGCGAGGGTTGAGGGATCGTCCAATGGACGGCATGGAACGTGCAGGCCACGATGGTGAAGACCTGCTCAGCGAGCTGCTGAAGCCCTTGCGTCTCACCGGCGTTTTCGACAGCCGCTGGCATGTGAACGCCCCGTGGGCGATCGAGGGTGACGCCGAGCAGAGTTGCGCCGTACTCCACTACATCGTCGAGGGCGGCTGCTGGATCAGCGGTGAGGGCCAGACCGCTCTCGAACTGAACGCGGGCGACCTCGCCGTCTTCCCGACCGGGACCGCGCACCGGCTCTCCGACCGGCCGGACCGGCAGGGTGTGCCGTTGCGGGCCGTGCTTCCCGAGCGGCAGCCCGGCACGTCCGGCGAGATCAGGATCGAGGGCAGCGGGCCCGCGAGCCGGCTGCTGTGCGCCGGGCTGCACTACGACGCGAGCGCCGCCACGGGCCTTTACAAGGCGCTGCCGTGGGCCCTGGTCCTCGACGGCCCGCAGGTCGCCGCCGAGCCGCTGCTGCGGGACACGTTGCGCCTGCTCGCGGCCCCGGACCGGCCCGTCGGGCCGGGCGACCGGCTCATCACACTCCGCGCGTTCGAGATGGCACTGGTGCTCGCGCTGCGGCCGCTGCTGCGGGAACTGGCGGACAACCCGGCCGCGCTGCCGGTGCTTCGCCACCCCGGCATCAGCAGGGCCATGGTGATCATCGCGACCCGGTTCGCGGAGCCGTGGACGATCGAGTCCCTGGCCAAGGAGGTCGGCATGTCGAGGTCGGCCTTCACCGCCGCCTTCCGCAGTCTCGTCGGGGACGCGCCGGCGCGGCATCTGACGGGGCGGCGGATGCAGGAGGCGGCGCGGTTGCTGGGGGAGACGACGGTGGCGCAGTCGGCGGTGCCGCAGCGGGTCGGTTACCAGAGCTCTGTGGGCTTCCACCTTGCGTTCCGCAAATGGTTCGGGAAGACGCCGGGGGAGTACCGGATCGCGGCCGGCCTGGCGTGAGGGCGTGCCGCTGCGCGGGGTCGCCATAGCCGGACGGCTCCTGTGGAGCCCCTCCGGCGATTGAGGAGCGGGGTCCGGGGCAGCGCCCCTCACGCGGCGGAGCCGCAAAGTGTCACAGCGGGAAGTGGCGGGTCGGGGAAAGCCCCCGCAGGGCCCGCCGCCCGCGTCGCACCGGCTGGCCGGTTCATAAGGACCGGTGGACGGGTGTTCATTGCCCGGGCGGGCGCGGCGAGGCAGGCTCGGCAGCGGCAGTGCCGTTCCGCATGAGGAGAAATGGTGACGAGGTCCGGTCAGGATTATCTGGAATCGCTGCGAGACGGCCGAGAGGTGTGGCTGGACGGCGAGCGCGTCAAAGACGTCACCCGGCACCCGGCCTTCCGCAACACCGCGGGATCCATCGCCGGCCTCTTCGACCTCGCGCACGACTCGGCGCACACACCCGTGCTCACCTCGGACGGCGTGCACCGCGCGTACACGATCCCGCGATCGTACGAGGACCTGGTCGCCCGGCGCCAGGCCTACAAGGTGTGGGCCGAAGCCAGCTTCGGCTTCCTGGGCCGTACGCCCGACTACATGGCCGGCGGCGCCGCCGGATTCGCCGCGCTCCCGCAGGTCTTCACCACGGAGTCGTTCGACGGAGCGCCCAATGCGCTCGCTTACCACCGGCGGCTCGCCGAGGGCGACCTCTACCCGACGTTCACCATCACGAATCCGCAGATCGACCGCACCAAGTCCGCCTCCGAGCAGGAGGAGGACGACCTGGTGGTCCGCGTCGTCGCGGAGCGGGACGGCGGGATCGTCGTACGCGGCGCCAAGATGATCGGCACCGGCGCCGTCTTCGGCAACGAAGTCATCGTCGGCACGATCGAGCCGCTCGCGCCGCAGGACATCGAGCACGCCGTCTGCTTCTCCGTGCCGATCGACACCCCGGGGCTGAAGTTCCTGTCGCGTACGTCGTACGAGGCGCAGGCGCGCAGCGTCTTCGACAACCCGCTCTCCTCCCGCTTCGACGAGAACGACGCCCTGCTCGTCTGCGAGGACGTCTTCGTGCCGTGGGAGAACGTCCTCGCCTACCGCAACGTCGACGCGAGCTTCAAGATGTGGTGGCAGACCCCGGCGTACGTGAACTTCGTGCACCAGGCGGCGACCCGCTTCTGGACCAAGATTGAGTTCCTCACGGGTCTCGCCATCCTCATCACCAAGGCGAACAACACCTACAAGCTGCCTCCCGTCACCCAGGCCATCGGCCGGCTGATGGGCAAGGTCGCCCAGGCCAAGGCCTTTGTGCTGGCCGCGGAGGCGTCGTACGAGACCGTCGAGGGCGGGCAGGGCGTCAAGCCCGGCAAGGAGATCTCCTTCGCGCAGCGCATCATGGCCGGCGAGCTCTACCCGCAGGCCGTGCAGGAGATCAAGATGCTCGCGGGCGGCGGCGTCATCCAGCTGCCCGCCTCCGCCGAGGACCTGCTGCATCCGGAGCTCGGGCCGCTCGTAAGGAAGTACATCCGATCGCCCGGGCATCCCGCCGAGGACCGGATCAAGCTGCTGAAGCTGGCCTGGGACGCCCTCGGTTCGGAGTTCGCCGGACGGCATGAGCAGTACGAGCGCTTCTATCACGGCGCCCCGCACATCTACCTGATGCAGCAGGCATGGGAGGGCGACACCGGAGCGTGCGAGTCGCTCGCGCAGGCATGTCTCGACGGCTACACGCTGGGGGCGGGCGGGACGGGCGGCGAGGAGCGCTCGGCGCTGTGAACCGCTCTCCGAAAGCCGCGCTCGCCCTGCTCGCCTCCACCCAGCTGCTGCTCATCATGGACACCGCGATCATCAACGTCGCGCTGCCCTCGATCGGTGAGGATCTGGGCTCGGGCTCGGCGGGACTGTCGTGGGTGGCCAACGCCTACCTCATTACCTTCGGCGGGCTGCTGCTGCTCGGTGGGCGTACCGCCGACCTGCTCGGCCACCGGCGGCTGTTCGTCGCCGGTCTCGGTCTGCTCGCCGCCGCTTCCGCCGTCGGCGGGCTCGCGCAGAGCTCCGGCGCGCTCGTCGCCGCCCGCGCCGTCCAGGGCGTGGGCGCGGCGCTGGCCGCGGCCGCCGCGTTCGCCCTGCTGCTGATCCTGTTCCCGGACGGGCCCGGGCGGCACAAGGCGCTCGGCGCGTTCGCCGCGATGGGCGGGCTCGGCGGCGTGCTGGGCACCGTCTCCGGCGGGGTGCTGACCGACCTGCTGGGCTGGCGCTCCACCTTCTGGCTCAATGTGCTCGTCGGGCTGCTGCTCGGCGTACTCGCCCTGCGCCTCCTCGACGGCGGTACGCGCTCCGCCGAGCGCGGCTTCGACCTCGGCGGCGCGCTCACCGCCACCGGCGGGCTCGGCCTGATCGCGTACGCCCTCGTCGGCGCCGGCGAAGCGGGCTGGATCAGCGGGCGCACGCTCGCCGCCGGCGGCGCCGGGCTGGCGCTGCTCGCCTCCTTCGCCGTACTGGAAGGCAAAATCGCGCGGCCGCTGGTGCCGCCCGCCGTGCTGCGGCGGCCCGCACTGCGGCTCGCCAATGTGCTGAGCGCGCTCGCCCAGATGGCGCTCTTCCCGATGTTCTTCCTGGTGAGCCTCTACCTCCAGAGCGTGCTCGGTTACTCGCCGCTCGTCGGCGGGCTCGGGCTGCTGCCGCTGTCGATCGTCGTCGTTCTCACCGCCCCGCAGAGCGGGCGCCTCATCGCCAGGCTCGGACTGCGCTCCACGATGACGCTCGGCTTCGGGCTGCTCTTCGCCGGTACGGCCTGGCTGGCCCTCGCGCTCGCCGCCGAAGGCACTTTCTTCACCACCGTCCTGGCCCCCAGCCTCGTGCTCGGCGTCGCCCTGCCGCTGGTCATGGTCACCACCAACGTCGCCGCGACCGCCGACGCGTCGCCCGAGGAGACAGGGCTCGCCTCCGGGCTCATCAACACCAGCCAGCAGTTCGGCTCGGTGCTCGGCCTCGCCGTCCTGGTCGCCGTCGCCACCACGGTCACGGACACGTCCACCAGCGCCGCCGCCACCGCCCAGACCGCGGGCTTCCGGGCCGCGCTGCTCGTCGGCGCGGTCTTCGCGGGCGTGGCCGCACTCCTGTCCGCGCGGCTGCGCCTCCCCGCGCCGCCCGAGGTCCCCGCGAGCCACGAGCGGGTGGGGGACGCCGTGAAGTAGGGCCCGGGCGGGCGGCGTTGTGAGGCGCCGCCCGCCCGCGCGCGGCACTTGCCGCGCTCCGGCGCGCCGCGGCGTGCCGTACGGCACGGGCTGAACCCCCTGCGTACGGACGCCCGGGCGACAGCCGGCACCACGCGACGGGACGGCCACAAACCGCCGCCGCGATCGATCCGGGGCCGCCACCACGGACCGCACCACCGCACTGCGAACACCTCCGCCGCGCCCACACCGCGGCGGACCCACGCCGTCGGCCGCACCGCATGGCATCCACCGAATCCCATTGCCCGAGGGGGGCATCCCATGACCACGCACCTCACGCACCTCACGCACGTCCCGGATTTCCGGCACCTGAGCAACACCGCCGACCTTGTCGCGCCCGGTCTCGACGCACGCAACGAACCGCGTTACCGGATATCCGAGATACGCCAGGCCGACCCCCTGGCCGCCGACCCACTGCTCGCCGCACTGCCCGCGATGAACCGCGACGCCGACGTCCCCGCGCTCACCGTCTCCCTGCGCACCCTGCTGCCGGACGCGGACACGCTCGCCCGATGGAGCGTCGTCGAGTCGCTCGCCGCCATGCGCGACCTCGGCATGATCCTCGGCTCGCTCAAACGGCACGGCACGGAGCCGCTCGCCGTCGTCCCCGAAGCCCTGCCGGTGCTGGAGGCGCTGGGGCGACGTACCGACATGGTGCCGCGCGACACCGTGCACCACTACACGACGTGGAACCCCACCGGCGTACGCCAGCGGATGTACACGGGTGAGGAGATGGAGGGCAATCTCCAGGACGCCGTCCGCATGGTCTTCCCCAGCCTCGCCGCCTCGCTCGACACCTGCGCCGCGCTGGCCCGCCTGGAACCGCACGATCCGGGATTCGCCGTCGCCCTCGACCGCACCGCCCAGCACGTCCAGTCCATGGTCGACTCCATCGACTTCACCGTCGCCAACGTCTCGCCGGTCTTCTTCGCGCAGACCCTGCGCCCGTACTTCGAGGAAGTCGGCGTCGCGGGCCACGACTACCTCGGCCCGGCCGCCGCCCAGGTGCCGCTGTGGCTGGTCGACCTGACGCTGTGGCAGTGCGATCACAGCTGCCCGCAGTACGACGGGTTCCTCTCCGAATCGGTGCAGTACAGCCTGCCGTCCTGGCGCGACTTCTACGCCGTCCACAGCGGCGGCACCTCCGCGGTCTCCAAACTGGCCGCCGCCCTCGACTGGGAGAACGCGGACCGGGTGTCCCCGCAGCTGGCCGCCTCCGCCGTCTCCCTCGCCCGCGTACTGCGCATCCTCAAGACCTTCCGGGCCCGCCACATCGGCATCGCGCGCAAGGCGTACAGCGAAGAGGTGCGGCTCTACGACGTGGGCTCCGGCGGCGCCCCGATCGAGCTGCTGCGCTCCGTGCTCGACCTGACGCGGGACAACGAGACCCTGGTGCGCCGCACGACCGAGCGGCACCGCACGCCGGTCGCCTCGAACGTCTGACCGCCAAACGCCTGAATGTCTGAAGGGCTACCCACCCATGACCCACATCCTGATCGCCGGCGGCGGCATAGCCGGGCTCACCGCCGCCCTGAGCCTGCACGCGGCCGGCTTCGGCCGGATCACCGTGGTCGAGGCGGCGCGCGAGATCCAGCCGGTCGGCGCCGGGCTGAACATCATGCCCAACGCCGTACGCGAACTTGACGCGCTGGGGCTCCTCGGCGTACTCGACCGGCAGGCCGTACGCACCCGCGAGCTGCGCTACTACCACTGCTCCGGCGGCCTGATCTCCCGTGAGGCGCGCGGTCTCGGGGCCGGTTACCACTGGCCGCAGCTGTCCGTCCACCGCGGCCACCTGCAACTGGCGCTGGCCGAGGCGGTACGGGAGCGGCTGGGCGCGGACGCCATCGTCGGCGGCGTCCGGGTGTCCGGGCTGACCATGCTGGCGGACGGCCGCGCGCACGTGGAGCTGGAGCACCGCGACGGCGGGACCCGCGCGCACGCCGCCCTGGAACCCGACGTACTGATCGGTGCCGACGGCATCCGCTCCACCGTCCGCACCGCATTCGACCCGGGCAGTGCCGAGCCGCCGTGGAACGGCATGCTCGTGTGGCGCGGAATCTCACGCATGGACGCCGAGCGGGCCGGTACGTTCATGTTCATCGCCGGATCCGACCGGCAGAAGGCCGTCGTCTACCCGATGACCGAACCGGACCCGCAGACCGGGGAAGTGCTGGTCAACTGGGCGCTCGCGATGCCCGCCGAGTCCATCGACGACGCCTCGCGCGGTGACTGGAACCGGCCGGTGCCGGTCGGCAAATTCCTGCGCCACTACGAGGGCTGGGAGTTCGACGGCGTCAGCGTCCCGGACGTACTACGGGCCGCCGACCGCGCATTCGAATACCCCATGGTGGACATCGACCCCCTGGAGCGCTGGACCCACGGCCGTACCACACTGATCGGCGACGCCGCCCACGCCATGTACCCGATCGGGTCGAACGGCGCGACGCAGTCCATCGTCGACGCCCGCGCCCTCGCCCACGCCATGGCCCGGTACGCCGACCCGGCCGAGGCGCTGGCGGCGTACGAGGCCGAGCGCCGGCCCGCCATGACCGAACTCCAGCGGGCCAACCGGCGGCTCGGCCCCGAGGTCGTCATCAACCTGGCGCACGAGCGGGCGCCGGGCGGATTCACCGACATCGACGACGTGATCCCGGCCGAGGAGCTGGCGGCGATCGCCGCCCAGTACGCGGCGACCGGGGCGTTCGACCCGGTCACCGTCAACCTGGGATCGCCGTACGACGTCGGCGTGCACGCCCTGCGCTGACCCCCGCGCTGACCCCCCGCGCCCGCAGTGCGCCGTGGCTGCGGGGGGCGGCGTGGCACTACCTTCGTCAGGGAAAGGCCGGACACACACCGCCGTGCGTCCGACCCGGTTCGTATGTCCCCTGCGAAGGTGGAACACGTGAAGGCCATTCGTCGATTCACCGTGCGCCCCGTTCTTCCCGAACCCCTACGACCACTCAGCGACCTCGCCCGCAATCTGCGATGGTCCTGGCACACCGAGACCCGCGAGCTGTTCCAAGCCGTGGACCCCGAAGGCTGGGCAGCCGCTGGGGGTGATCCCGTACGGCTGCTCGGGGCCGTACCTGCCGGGCGGCTGGCCGAGCTGGCCCAGGACCGGCGCTTCCTGCGCAGACTCAACGCCGCCGCAGACGACCTGGACGACTATCTGCGCGGCCGGCGGTGGTACCAGTCGCAGTCACCGACGCCGGAACTGCCCGCCGCCGTCGCCTACTTCTCACCCGAATTCGGAGTCACAGCGGCTCTACCCCAGTACTCGGGCGGCCTCGGCATCCTCGCCGGGGACCACCTGAAGGCCGCCAGTGACCTGGGCGTACCCCTCATCGGTGTCGGGCTCCTCTACCGGCACGGGTACTTCCGCCAGAGCCTTTCAAGGGAAGGCTGGCAGCAGGAGCACTATCCCCTCCTGGACCCGAACGAACTCCCCGTCTCCCTCCTCCGGGAGCCCGACGGCACGCCGAGTCAGGTATCCCTCACCCTGCCCGGCGGGCGGTCCTTGCGGGCCCACATCTGGCAGGCGCAGGTCGGGCGCGTACCGTTGCTGATGCTCGACTCGGATGTCGAGGAGAACGCCGCGGGGGAGCGCGATGTCACCGACCGGCTGTACGGCGGCGGCAGCGAGCACCGGCTGCTCCAGGAGATGCTGCTCGGCATCGGCGGAGTGCGGGCCGTCCGCTCGTACTGCCGCCTGACCGGCCATCCGGCCCCCGAGGTGTTCCACACCAACGAGGGCCACGCCGGCTTCCTCGGTCTGGAGCGGATCCGGGAACTGGCGGGCGAAGGGGTGGAATTCGACCCGGCTCTGGAGTCGGTCCGTGCCGGAACCGTCTTTACGACGCACACACCGGTCCCGGCCGGCATCGACCGCTTCGACCGCGAACTCGTCGCGCGCCACTTCGGGGACTCCGGCGAACTGCCGGGCGTCGACGTCGGGCGCATCCTCCAGCTCGGCATGGAGACGTACCCGGGCGGCGAGCCGAACCTCTTCAACATGGCGGTGATGGGCCTGCGGCTCGCCCAGCGCGCCAACGGCGTCTCCACCCTCCACGGCGCGGTCAGCCGCCAGATGTTCTCGGGTCTGTGGCCCGGCTTCGACCCCGAGGAAGTACCGATCACCTCGGTCACCAACGGCGTACACGCGCCCACCTGGGTCGCCCCCGAAGTCATGCGCCTCGGGGCGCGGCAGATCGGTGCGGGCCGCGCCGAGGACGCCCTGTCGGTCGGCTCCCTCGGCGGGTCCGACCGGTGGGAGAGCGTCGCCGACATCGCCGACGCCGACATCTGGGACCTGCGGCGCACCCTGCGCGAACAGCTGGTCCAAGAGGTACGGGAGCGCCTGCGCGCATCGTGGCGCCAGCGCGGCGCGGGCGACGCGGAACTCGGCTGGATCGACGAGGTTCTGGACCCGGACGTCCTGACGATCGGCTTCGCGCGCCGCGTCCCCTCGTACAAACGCCTCACCCTGATGCTGCGCGACCGCGACCGCCTGATGGAGATGCTCCTTCACCCCACCAGGCCGGTCCAGATCGTGGTGGCGGGCAAGGCGCATCCGGCGGACGACGGCGGGAAGCGGCTGGTGCAGGAGCTGGTGCGGTTCGCGGACGATCCGCGCGTACGCCACCGGATCGTCTTCCTGCCCGACTACGGCATGGGCATGGCGAAGAAGCTCTACCCCGGCTGCGACGTCTGGCTGAACAACCCCCTGCGCCCGCTCGAAGCCTGCGGAACGAGCGGAATGAAGGCCGCCCTCAACGGCTGCCTCAATCTCTCGGTGCTCGACGGCTGGTGGGACGAGTGGTTCGAGCCGGACTTCGGCTGGGCGATCCCGACCGCCGACGGCGCGGCGACGGACGAGGACCGCCGGGACGAGCTGGAGGCCAGTGCCCTCTACGAGCTGATCGAGCAGCGCGTCGCGCCGCGCTTCTATGACCGGGGGCGCGGCGGCCTGCCCGACCGCTGGATCGAAATGGTCCGTCAGACCCTGGTCAGGCTCGGCCCGAAGGTGCTGGCGGGGCGCATGGTGCGGGAGTACGTCGAGCGGCTGTACGCCCCGGCCGCCGAGGCGCACCGGGCGCTGGTACCGGAGGCGGCCCGCGAACTGTCGGACTGGAAGGCGAAGGTGCGCGCCGCGTGGCCGCACGTCAGGGTCGACCACGTCGAGGCGCTGGCGGCGACCCCGGTCAACGGCACGGCGGAACTCGGCTCGACGCTCGGCCTGCGCGTACGCGTGGCTCTCGGCTCCCTCCTGACCCCCGACGACGTGGAGGTGCAGGCGGTGGCGGGCCGGGTCGACCCGGACGACGCGATCGGTGATGCCCAGGCCGTCCCGCTGAAACCGGCGGGCGGCCCGGACCTGGAGGGCCGCTGGATGTACGAAGGCCCGCTGGCCCTCGACCGCACTGGCCCCTTCGGCTACACGGTCCGGATACTGCCGTCCCACCGCCTGCTGCCGCACAGCGCGGACTTGGGCTTGGCGGCGCTGCCGACGGAGGCGACGGGGGAGGGCGCGGGCGTACTGATGCGCTGACGCGCCCCATCCGCCCCGGGCGGCCGAATTCAGCCCGTCCGGGGATCTGGGATTAGCCCGCCGAGCGGCCCCGGGGGAACGAAGGTTCCCCCGGGGCCGCTCGATCCGTTCCCGTCGTACTACGGGAACGTCACCTTGAAGCTGTTGATGTAGCCGGTGTCCTGCGCCGCCACATCCTGGACCTTGAGCTTCCACACCCCGTTCGCCGTCTCGGACGACGCGTTGACCGTGTACGTCGCGACGACGTTGTCGGCCGAGTCCGACCCGCTGGAGTTCTTCAGCCGGTACGCCGTACCGTCCGGCGCGAGCAGGTCGATGACCAGGTCACCGCGCCAGGTGTGGACGATGTTCACGTCGACCTTGAGGGTGCTGGGCGCCGCGCCCGTCTTGGTCGAGGTGACCGACGACGTCACCGCCGCCCCGTTGTCCGGGATAGCCACATCGGTTGTGTTCTCGAACGACGTGCCCGTACCCGGGTCGCCGCCGCCGGGACGCGTCCCGACGTTGACGCCGGCCCACGCGTCCGCCACGGCCTTGTACTCCGCGCTGGTGGTGCCGTACAGCTCACCGGCGACCGCGAGCGTGCCGGTGCGCGCGCCCGCGTAGTTGGTCGACGAGCCGAACTTCGTCGTCAGCGCCTTGAACCAGATCTGCGCGGCCTTCTCGCGGCCGATGCCGGTCACCGGCAGGCCGTCGGAGGTCGGCGAGTCGTAGCTGACGCCGTTGACGGTCTTCGGTCCGCTGCCCTCGGAGAGCAGGTAGAACCAGTGGTTCGCCGGACCGGACGAGTAGTGGACATCGATGCTGCCGATGCCCGAGTACCAGGCGTCCTTCGACGAGCCGTCCCGGCTCGGCTTGTCCATGTAGCGCAGCGGCGTGCCGTTGCCCCGGATGTCGATCTTCTCGCCGACCAGGTAGTCGCCGAGGTCCTTGGGGTTGTTGGCGTTGAACTCGACGGCGGCGGCGAAGATGTCGGAGGTCGCCTCGTTGAGGCCGCCCGACTCGCCGCTGTACACCAGTCCCGCGGTGTTGGAGGTGACGCCGTGCGTCATCTCGTGCGCGGCGACGTCGATCGAGGTGAGCGGCTTGGCGTTGGCGGCCCCGTCGCCGTACGTCATGCAGAAGCAGGAGTCCGACCAGAAGGCGTTGACGTACGCGTTGCCGTAGTGGACCCGGGAGTACGCTCCGACGCCGTCACCGCGGATACCGGTACGCCCGTGCACGTTCTTGAAGTAGTCCCACGTCAGGCCGGCCCCGTACGCCGCGTCCGCACCCGCGGTCTCCAGGTTCTGCGGGGTGCCGTCGCCCCAGACGTCGTCCGGGCCCGAGAAGAGGGTGCCGGTGCCCGACGTACCCCTGTTCAGGTTGTACGTCTTGTGGTTGCCGCGCCCGGTGTCGGTCAGTGTGTACGACGGGGCGGAGCCCACCGTCACCTGACCGCTGTACTGGGTGTTGCCGGTGCCGTTGTGAATGGCCTGCCACTCGAAGATCTTCTTGCCAGTGGAGGCGTCGGTGACGACGTGCAGTTCGTTCGGGGTGCCGTCGTGCTGCAGGCCGCCGACGACCGTCTCGTACGCGAGTGTGGGCTTGCCCTGCCCCATCCACACCACCTTGCGCGGGGCCCGGTCCGCCTCGGTCTTCTTCGACCCCTCGGCCTTCGCGGCGCCCAGCGCCTGCTTCTCGGCGACGGCCGGAGCCACTTCGGCGCTCATGTCGATGGACTTGAGCTGGGCCTTGGATGCCTTGGTCACGCCCTCGGTCTTGCCGGCCTTGGTCTCGGCGACGATCAGGTCGCCGCCGAGGACCGGGAGTCCGTCGTAGGTGCGCTCGTACCGCGTGTGGGTGGTCCCGTCGCGGTCCTGGACGACGTCGCGTACGGCGAGCCTTTCCTTGGCGCCGAGCCCGAGGTCCTTGGCGGTGGCCGCCTTGGTGGCGTTGGCCTCGCGTATCAACTCCGCACGCTGGGCGGGGGAGAGCTTCGCGGGCAGGGCGCCGGGGTCGGTCTTCCCCGCTGCGGCGGTCTTCGGGGCGGCGGCCTGGGGATCGTCGGCCGATGCGGTGCCGGCCTGTACGCCGACGGTGAGCAGTGCTGCGGCTGTGAGCAGCGCGCCGGTCGCGGTGGCACGTCGTCTGGGCGTGGATCTCACGCGAACTCCTTCTGCAAGGGGGGTGGCGGGCAGCTTGGGTGGGCTGCCCGGGCAGAGCCGTGCGGAGCAAGGTGAAGCGCGGAACGGGGGAAGAGTGACAGGGGTGAGCACCCGCTGTCAGGACCGCGTCAAGAAGTTGGCCGGAATTCGTCCGTTGCCCGAATAGTCATGTTCGTTAACCGGACGCTTCGCGGCCTGTTAACCACGAGGCCGTACGGCGCCCGGAACCGGCCATGAACCGAGGCCACGGGTTTCAGTTGGCCGTGCCACGAGTGCCGGAGCGCGGCATCAGGCCAGGCTGTCGCGCCAGGCGCGGTGCAGGCCGGCGAAGTGGCCCGTACCGCCGATGAGTTCGGTGGGGGAGCCGTCCTCGACGATGCGGCCGTGCTCCATGACCAGCACCCGGTCGGCGATCCCCACCGTCGACAGCCGGTGCGCGATCACCACGGCCGTACGCCCGCGCAGCACCGTGTCCATCGCGCGCTGCACCGCCCGCTCGCCAGGGACGTCCAGGGACGACGTCGCCTCGTCGAGGATCAGGACCGCCGGGTCGGCCAGCAGCGCGCGGGCGAAGGCGACCAGCTGCCGCTGGCCCGCCGAGATGCGCCCGCCCCGCTTGCGTACGTCCGTGTCGTACCCCTGCGGCAGACCGCTGATGAAGTCGTGTGCGCCGATCGCCTTCGCCGCCTGCTCGATGTCCTCACGGGCGGCGTCGGGGCGGCCGATGGCGATGTTGTCGGCGACCGTACCGGAGAACAGGAACGCCTCCTGGGTCACCATCACCACCCCGCGTCGCAGTTCGGGCACGGCGAGATCGCGCAGGTCGGTGCCGTCGAGGAGGACGCGGCCCCCGGTCGGGTCGTAGAAGCGGGCCAGCAGCTTGGCGAGGGTCGACTTGCCCGCGCCCGTCGAGCCGACGACGGCGACGGTCTGGCCGGCGGGCAGCGTCAGGCTGAAGCGCGGCAGGACTTCGCCGCCGGTGCGGTAGGCGAAGCTGACGTCGTCGAAGACGACCTCGCGGCCCGGTCCGCCGTTCCCGAGGGCGGGCAGTTCACGCGGCTCGGCCGGTTCGCGGACGGTCGGGGTCTGGGCGAGCAGGCCCGCGATCTTCTCCAGGGAAGCGGCCGCCGACTGGTAGGAGTTGAGGAACATCCCGAGCCGGTCGATCGGGTCGTAGAGCCGCCGCAGGTAGAGCACGGAGGCGGCGAGGACGCCGAGCTCCAGCGTGCCGTCGGCTACCTGGTAGGCGCCCCACAGGACCATGCCGGCGACCGCCGTGTTGGCGACCAGCCGGGAGCCGACGACGTACTGGGCCATCTCCAGCAGGCCGTCGCCGTTCGTCCGCTCGTGGCGGTGGTTGAGCACGCGGAACTCGGCGTCGTTCGCCCGCTCGCGCCGGAACGCCCGTACCGGCCGGATGCCGTTCATCGTCTCCGCGAACTTCACGATGACGGCGGCGATCGCTGTCGACCGCTTGCTGAAGACGACGGAGACGCGGGCCCGGTAGCGCCGGATGAGCAGATACAGCGGTACGAACGACAGCACCGCCAGCCCGCCGATACCCGCGTCGAGGTACAGCAGCAGCGCGCAGATGTAGACACTCGACAGGATGACCCCGATCAGCTCCTGCAGACCCTCGCTGAGCAGCTGCCGCAGCGACTCCACGTCGGTCGTCGACCGGGAGATCAGCCGCCCGGACGTATACCGCTCGTGGAAGTCGACACTCAGAGCCTGCGCGTGCCGGAAGATCCTGCCGCGCAGATCGAGGAGTACGTCCTGGTTGACGTGGGCGGAGAGCCGGATGAAGGCGTAATGGAGCAGGCCCCCGCCGACCGAGCACAGCACATAGCCGGCCGCGACAACGACCAGCGGCCCGAAGTCGTCGCGCCGCAGGGCCGGCACGCCGCGGTCGATGGCGTACGCGACGAGCAGCGGCCCCGCCTGCACCGCCGCCTGCTGGAGCAGCAGGATGAGCGTGGCGACACCGACCCTGACCCGCCGGGGCCGCAACAACGACCGCAGCAGCACCCCCGTCGCCCCTTCGGGCGCGGGCAACGCATCCCGGTCAAAGGGATCCCCACCCCGCTCCGCACCCCCAACCCCACCTCCAGCTTCCGCCCCGACACCGACCGCGCCCCCGGCTTTTGCCCCGGCCCGGGCCTCATCCGTGCGCCTGGCGGGCCGCTCGGCCCCGGCCGCGTTGTCGGAGTTCGGCTGGCCGTTCGCGGTGGTGGTCATGCCTCGGCTCCCTTTTCGCCGTCGGCCGGGCCGTCGGACGTTCCGGACATCAGCCATGCGTACTCGGCGCTGCTGTGCAGCAGTTCGTGGTGGGTGCCGACGGCTGTGATGCGGCCGGCGGAGAGCAGCGCCACCCGGTCGGCGAGCAGCACGGTGGACGGACGGTGCGCGACGACGAGCGCGGTCGTGTCCGCCAGGACGCGCCGCAGTGCCGCCTCCACCAGTGCCTCCGTATGCACGTCGAGCGCCGACAGCGGATCGTCGAGCACGAGGAAGCGCGGCCTGCCCACCACCGCCCTGGCCAGCGCGAGCCGTTGCCGCTGACCGCCTGACAGGCTCAGGCCCTGCTCGCCGACCTGCGTGGCCGTGCCCTGCGGCAGTTGGTGTACGAAGCCGGCCTGCGCGGTGTCCAGGGCCCGGTCCAGGTCGGCTTCGTCCGCGCCGCCGCCCGCGCCCATCAGGACGTTCTCGCCGACACTCGCCGAGAAGAGCGTCGGCTCCTCGAAGGCGACGGACACCAGCTCCCGCAGCCGCTCGCGCGGTATCGCCGTGATGTCCTGCCCGTCGAGCGTGATCCGCCCGCCCGTCACTTCGTGCAGCCTCGGTACGAGCGTGGTGAGCGTCGTCTTGCCGCTGCCGGTGGCTCCGACGAGGGCCATCGTCTCGCCCGGCCGTACGTGCAGATCGATGTGGGCCAGGACGGGCGGAGTTCCGGGGGACGCGTCGGGGTATCGGAACTCGACCCCCTCGAAGACGATCCCGTCCCCGCCCGGAGCCGCCGTGAGCACGTGCGCGCCCCCCTCCGTCTCCTCCCGCGCGTCCATCACCTCGAAGTACCGCTCGGTCGCCGTCGCCGCGTCCTGGCTGATCGCGAGCAGGAAGCCGATCGACTCCACCGGCCAGCGCAGAGCCAGCGCCGTCGACAGGAATGCCACCAGCGTGCCCGCCGACAGATCGCCGTCGGCGACCTGCACCGTGCCGAGCACCAGCGCCGTGCCGATCGCCAGTTCCGGCAAAGCCGTGATCACGGCCCAGATGCCCGCCAGCAGCCGGGCCTTCGTCAGCTCCGTGCCCCGCAGCGTCAGCGACAGCTCACGGAAGGCCTGCGCCTGACTGCGGTGCCGGCCGAACCCCTTGATGACGCGGATACCGAGCACGCTCTCCTCGACGACCGTCGTCAGATCGCCGACCTGGTCCTGGGACCGCCGCGCGACCAGTGCGTACTTCGACTCGAAGGCAAAGCACAGCACCACCAGCGGAATCACGGGCGCCAGCAGCACCAGCCCCAACGACCACTGCTGTTGCAGCAGGATGACGAACCCGACCAGGATCGTCACCCCGTTGACCAGCAGGAACGTCAGCGGAAACGCCAGGAACATCCGCAGCAGCATCAGATCCGTCGTCCCGCGCGAAAGTAACTGCCCCGACGGCCACCGGTCGTGGAAAGCCACCGGCAGCCGCTGCAGATGCCGGTACAGATCGCCCCGCATCGCCGCCTCCACCCCGGCCAGCGGCCGCGCCACCAGCCACCGCCGCAGCCCGAAGAGCGCCGCCTCGGTGAGCCCGAGCAGCAGCAGGTACAGCGCGCCGAGCCACACCCCGCCCGGGTCCCGGTCCGCGACCGGGCCGTCCACGATCCACTTCAGGACGAGCGGGATGACCAGGCCGAGGCAGGAGGCCAGCACCGCGACAAACGCCGCGCAGGCCAGCCGTGCCCGCACCGGGCGCACGTACGGCCACAGGCGCAGCAGCGAACGTACGGCCGATCGGTCCTTGGCGGAAGCAGTGGGAGCAGTGGGAGCATCCGTTCCGGTCATCAGGATCGAGCGTACGGTTCACCACTGACAGCGCTCAGCGAATTTACGCCGCACCCGCCTTCAGCAGAAGCACCGATCTCGCCGGCACAGTGATTGCCCCGCCCCCCAGGTGCACCGCCCCCGGCGCCGTTTCCTGGCTCTCCAGCGACGTGTCCACGACCAGTTCGTACGTCCGCGCCCACGGCGGCCCCGGCAGCACGAAACTCACCGGACTGTCCCCCGCGTGCAGTACGGCGAGAAAGCTGTCGTCCGTGATCTTCGCTCCGCGCGCGTCGCGTCCCGGGATGTCGCGGCCGGACAGGTAGAAGCCCACGGTCGAGGCCGGGGCGTACCAGTCCTCCTGCGTCATCTCCTTGCCGCGCGGGGTGAACCACGCCAGGTCGCGCAGCCCGTCCGCCGCCTGCGCCCGCCCCGAGAAGAACGCACGCCGGCGCAGCACCGGATGCGCGTGCCGCAGGGCCAGCAGACGGGACGTCAGCTCGAAGAGCTCCCGCCGGCCGCGGTCCTCAAGCAGCGACCAGTCGATCCAGCTGACCTCGTTGTCCTGGCAGTACGCGTTGTTGTTGCCGCCCTGCGTACGCCCCATCTCGTCGCCCGCGACCAGCATCGGCACGCCCGTCGACAGCAGCAGCGTCGTCACCAGGTTCCGAAGCTGCCGCCGGCGCAGGGCGTTCACCCCGGCGTCCTCGGTCTCCCCCTCCGCGCCGCAGTTCCACGACCGGTTGTCGTTCGTCCCGTCCCGGTTGCCCTCCCCGTTCGCCGCGTTGTGCTTCTGGTGGTACGACACGAGGTCCCGCAGCGTGAAGCCGTCGTGCGCGGTGACGAAGTTGACGGAGGCGTACGGGCGACGGCCGCCCCACGCGTACAAGTCGCTCGACCCCGACAGCCGGTACCCCAGGTCACGGACGTCCGGCAGCGCGCCCCGCCAGAAGTCCCGTACTGCGTCCCGGTAGCGGTCGTTCCACTCCGTCCAGAGCGGGGGAAAGGCGCCCACCTGGTAACCGCCGTTCCCCACGTCCCACGGCTCGGCGATCAGCTTCACCCGCCGCAGCACCGGATCCTGCGCGATCACCGCGAGAAAGGGCGACAGCATGTCGACGTCGTGCATCGAGCGCGCGAGCGCCGCCGCCAGGTCGAAGCGGAAGCCGTCGACACCCATTTCGGTGACCCAGTACCTGAGCGAGTCGGTGATCAGCCGCAGGACGTTCGGCTGTACGACGTGCAGGGTGTTCCCGCAGCCCGTGTAGTCGGCGTACCGCCTGGCGTCGTTCTGGAGCCGGTAGTAGCCGCGGTTGTCGATGCCGCGCAGCGACAGCGTGGGCCCGAGCTCGCCCGCCTCCGCCGTGTGGTTGTAGACCACGTCGAGAATGACCTCGATGCCGGCCGCGTGCAGGGCCCGCACCATCTCCTTGAACTCGCCGACCTGCGGCCCGGCCGTCCCCGAGGCCGCGTAGGCGGCGTGCGGCGCGAAATAGCCGATGGAGTTGTAGCCCCAGTAATTGCGCAGGCCGCGCCGCAGCAGGTGGTCCTCGTGGGCGAACTGGTGCACCGGCAGCAGCTCGACCGCCGTCACCCCCAGCCGCTGGAGATGCTCGATCGCCGCCGGGTGACCCAGTCCGGCGTACGTACCGCGCAGCTCCTCGGGAATGCCCGGGTGCAGCTTGGTGAAGCCGCGCACATGCAGCTCGTAGATGACGGAGTCCGCCCACGGCGTCTTGGGCCGCCGGTCGTCCACCCAGTCGTCGTCGGGCGCGTCGTCGTGCACCACCACGCCCTTGGGGACGAACGGCGCCGAGTCCCGGTCGTCGCGCACGGTGTCCGCGACGTTCTGCTGCGGCCAGTCCCTGACGTGCCCGTACACCTCCGCCGGGAGTGTGAAGTCGCCGTCGACGGCCCGTGCGTACGGATCGAGCAGCAGCTTCGCGTGGTTCCAGCGGGCGCCGGTCCACGGGTCCCAGCGGCCGTGCACACGGAAGCCGTAGCGCTGCCCCGCCCGTACGCCCGGTACGAAGCCGTGCCAGATCTCGTGGGTCAGCTCGGTCAGCGGGCAGCGCGTCTCGTTGCCGTCCTCGTCGAAGAGGCACACCTCGACAGCCTCGGCCCCGCCTGCCCACAGCGCGAAATTGGTGCCCGCGACACCGTCGGGGCGGACGCGAAAGCGCGCCCCGAGCGGAGTCGGCGAGCCCGGCCACACGTGTGGTCTGCCCGGGTCGTGCCCTGGGCGCCGCCCGTTCACCGCGGCCGGGGCGGCCGCGGGGCGGCGCTCGCTCACCGCCTCGGGCACCGCTGCCGGCACCGCCTCCTGTACTGCCTCCTGCTCGGCTGCGCTGGACACCTGTAAGCCTCCCGCGGCTCGTTGGGACCGGCGGATCCTTGAGGCCGTACGGCGTCCCGGCCGTGGCCCCCTCGCGTGGTCCTCCCACCTGTTCTTCCCGTAACGGGGCTCGTACTCACGTTTCCCCTGGAGGGGGGCGGTCGTTGGGCCGGGCGTGAGAGACGCAGTGAGACGCGCACGGGCGGCGCTGGCCGCCCTACTGGCAGGGGCGGGACTGATCGCCGGGCTCGCGGGATGCACGGCCGACGGCGATGCGCTGTTCGGCGGGAAGCCGCGTTCGCCCAAGGACCACATCCGGATCGTTCCCGGGAACGGCGCGACGGGAATCCGGGCCGACGGCCGTATCGAGGTGAAGGTCCCTGATGGACGGCTGGAGCGGGTTCAGGTCGTACGGGTCGAGGACGCCGACCAGCACGAGGTCACCGGCCGGATCGCGGACGACGGGCTGAGCTGGCGGCCGGACGCCGGACCGCTGCGGCTCGCCGCGAAGTACACGGTCCACGCGGTCGCCCTCGACGGACACGGGCGGCGCTCCGCCCGGCACACCTCGTTCACGACGGTGGTCCCCGAGCACCGGTTCATCGGCTACTTCAAGCCGGAGAACCGGTCCACCGTCGGCACCGGAATGATCGTTTCCTTCTCCTTCAACCGTGCCGTCGTCAACCGCGCCGCCGTCGAACGTGCCATCAAGGTCACCTCGCAGCCGCCGGTGGAGGTGTCGGGCCACTGGTTCGGCAGCCAGCGCCTGGACTTCAGGCCGCGCGACTACTGGAAGCCGGGCACCCGCGTCAGCGTCGACCTGCGGCTGCGCGACGTCGAGGCGGCGCCCGGCGTGTTCGGCATCCAGCACAAAGCCGTCGGCTTCACGGTCGGCCGCTCTCAGGTGTCCACGGTGGACGCGGAGGCGCACACCATGGTGGTTCGGCGCGACGGCGAGAAGCCGGTGAGCGTGCCGGTCAGCGCGGGGGCGCCGAAGAGCACGACGTACAACGGAAAAATGGTCGTCACCGAGCTGTACGACGTCACCCGGATGGACGGCAGGACCGTCGGCTTCGGCGGCGAGTACGACATCCCGGACGTCCCGCACGCGATGCGGCTGACGGCTTCGGGGACCTTCCTGCACGGCAACTACTGGGCCCCGTCGAAGACGTTCGGATCGGTCAACACGAGCCACGGATGCATCGGGCTGCGCGATGTGAAGGGTGGGAGTCCGGACACCCCGGGCGGCTGGTTCTTCGACCGCACGCTCATCGGGGATGTGGTGGAAGTGGTGAACTCCCGCGACCGGAAGGTCGCTCCCGACAACGGCCTCGGCGGCTGGAACATGGACTGGAACCGCTGGAAGGCCGGTTCCGCGATGAAGTGATTCTCCCTCCCCCCTCTCACAGCTACTTGGAACTGAACGGTGACATATACCGGGATCCCGGGACGCGGCCGGTGTGATTACCATTCACCAGGCGCGCGGTTGCTGCGCGAGGGGGTGCGGGCCATGGCTGAGGCCAGGCCGTGCGAGGGGAGAACAAAAAGTGAAAAGGCAGCCGATATCGGGGACATCGGCCGGAGCGCGGCGGGGGCGCGGATCTCGGCGCGGGGGCCCGGGACTGCTGGCTCTGCTGCTGGGGGCGATGCTGCTGTTCGTCACGGCGTGCGGCGGAAGCGGTGACTCCGGCGGTGGTGACGGCAAGGGCGAGAAGGACGGGGCGGGGAAGGCCGCCGACACCAAGGCGTCGCAGGCCGTGGTGACGATCGCGCCCAAGGACGAGGCGAAGAACGTCGCCACGAGCGGTGCTCTGAAGATTCGCGCGGACAAGGGCAAGCTGACGTCCGTCACGGTCGAGGACACCAAGGGCAACGAGGTCGAGGGAAAGATCACCGCGGGCGGCACCGCCTGGGAGCCGACGCACCACCTCGGCGCCGCCACCAAGTACAAGGTCCACGCGATCGCGAAGGACTCCGAGGGCCGTGAGTCCGCGAAGGACACCACCTTCACGACGCTCGTACCGAAGAACACCTTCGTCAGCTACTTCACGCCCGAGGACGGCTCGACGGTCGGCGTCGGAATGCCCGTCTCGCTGCGTTTCAGCCGGGGCATCACCGCGCCCGAGGACGTCGAGAAGGCGGTCAAGGTCACGGCCGAGCCGTCGGTGCCGGTCGAGGGCCACTGGTTCGGCAACGACCGCCTCGACTTCCGCCCCGAGAAGTACTGGGCCGCAGGGACCAAGGTGACGCTGAAGCTGAACCTCGACGGCGTCGAGGGCCGGCCCGGCGTGTACGGCAAGCAGACGAAGACCGTGAAGTTCACGGTCGGCCGCAGCCAGGTCAGCGTCGTGGACGCCGCTGCGCACAAGATGACGATCAAGCGCGACGGCAAGGTCTTCAAGACCATCCCGATCACCGCGGGCGCCCCGTCGACGACGACGTACAACGGCCAGATGGTCATCAGCGAGAAGTACGCGGTGACGCGCATGAACGGCGCCACGGTGGGCTTCGGCGGCGAGTACGACATCAAGGACGTGCCGCACGCGATGCGCCTGTCCACCTCGGGCACCTTCATCCACGGCAACTACTGGGCGGGCGCGGGAACCTTCGGGTCGGCCAACGTCAGCCACGGTTGCGTGGGTCTGCGGGACGTGCGGGGCGGATGGGACAAGCAGGCCCCGGCCGCCTGGTTCTTCAACAGCTCGATCCTCGGTGACGTGGTCGTCGTGAAGAACTCCCACGACAAGCAGATCCAGCCGGACAACGGCCTCAACGGCTGGAACATGTCCTGGTCGGAGTGGAAGAAGTAACACACGCTGTACGTACGGGCCTGGTGCTGTTGTTCACAGCACCGGGCCCGTTGTCGTTAACGGGGGCTAACCTCGCTCGTATGACTGTGAATCTCGAAGTCTCCGAGGGCGTCGGCACCATCCGCCTGGCACGCCCCCCGATGAACGCACTGGACATCGCGACCCAGGACCGGCTGCGCGAGCTCGCCGAGGAGGCGACCCGGCGCGACGACGTGCGCGCCGTGGTCATCTACGGCGGCGAGAAGGTGTTCGCGGCCGGCGCGGACATCAAGGAGATGCAGGTGATGGACCATGCGGCGATGGTCGTACGCTCCAAGGCCCTCCAGGACTCGTTCACCGCGGTCGCCCGCATCCCGAAGCCCGTCGTCGCCGCGGTCACCGGCTACGCGCTGGGCGGCGGCTGCGAGCTCGCCCTGTGCGCCGATTTCCGTATCGCCGGCGACAACGCCAAGCTCGGCCAGCCCGAGATCCTGCTCGGCCTGATCCCCGGCGCGGGCGGCACGCAGCGGCTCGCGCGGCTGGTCGGCCCCTCCAAGGCCAAGGACCTGATCTTCACCGGGCGGCAGGTGCGCGCCGACGAGGCGTTGGCGATCGGCCTGGTCGACCGGGTCGTGCCGGCCGCCGAGGTGTACGAGCAGGCGCACGCCTGGGCCGCGAAGCTCGCGCAGGGTCCCGCGATGGCGCTGCGGGCGGCCAAGGAGTGCGTCGACGCGGGGCTGGAGACGGACGTGGACACCGGGCTCACCATCGAACGCAACTGGTTCGCGGGACTGTTCGCCACCGAGGACCGGGAGCGAGGCATGCGCAGCTTCGTCGAGGAGGGGCCCGGCAAGGCCAAGTTCCTGTGACGCGCGGCAAGTTGGTGCAAGTTGGTGAGTACTCCTCCCGGGCGGATTAACGCAGCTTTAACGCAGCCTGAAGGGCGCCTTGTGCAACGCGTTCGGTGATCAGTCGTACGCGCTATGTCACCGCAGGTCATGTGGGGTGCGGCGGGCACTTGGCTGCCACTGGCATATGTCAACCGGCACCCCCGGGCGGGGTCGTTGCGGGGAATCGAATCCCCCGGAACGGCCCCGGACGGCCTCGCGGGCGGCCATGATGGGGGCATGGCGGGGCTGGATGGTGTGGAGCAACCGCGGCCGCGCGGCAGCGCGACTGCCGCGCGGTGGACGCCGGCCGTAGAGGACGAACAGGCGTTCAGGGCGGTGGAGTTGTTCGGGAATCCGACGGATGAAGAAGTCCGGCTGCCCTCCCGTCCGGAGTCGGCGGCCACAGCGCGGCGGCTCACGCACTGCGTGGTGTTCCGCCAGTGGGGGCTCTCCCCGCAGACCGCGGAGTACGCGGTGCTGCTCGTCTCGGAGCTCGTGGGCAACGCCGTGCGGCACACCGGCGCCCGCGTCTTCGGGCTGCGCATGCTGCGCCGCAGGGGCTGGATAAGGATCGAAGTGCGCGACCCGTCGCGCGGCCTGCCCTGCCTGATGCCGGTGCGCGAACTCGACACCAGTGGCCGAGGGCTCTTCCTCGTCGACAAGCTCTCCGACCGGTGGGGCGTGGATCTGCTGCCGCGCGGCAAGACCACCTGGTTCGAGATGCGGGTCTGCGACCGTGCCGTCGAGCGCTGACCGTACGAGCTGACGCGTACGAGCTGACGGGTACACAAAAGCCCCCTGCGGCCGGGGTGCGGCTCTTCGGGGGCTTTTGTGGAGCGCCGTGGAACGAGGGGGGTGTGATCCACGGCCGCTTTGGTGACGACCTGGCCCGGGTCAATGGGGGTCGTGGCACCGACTATGGCAGACAGGTGAGCACGGCGCCAAAGGCCCCCATTGGGGCAAAACCGCACAAGATTGGGCATTCTCGAAATGAATCGCAGGTGAGCTGAGCCACTTCACCTGGTAATGCTCGCATAAGTATGGGCTCAAGTGGGTGAATCCATACCTGGAGGGGGTGTGGGGCGGCTCGCGTGTGGCGACCCGCTAGGCCCCAAATTGGCTCAATCGTTAGCTTTTGCTCGCATTACCCCTTAAATGGGGCGCGTGACACTGACATGCCGCCGTAGTGTGCTGCGCGCCGGAGCGGGAGCGGCGGTGGCCGTCGCGGGAACGCCCGCCACCGGCTGCGGCGCGGGCGCCGGGTCACCCGCCCCCGTACCCTCGCCCCCTGTACCGCCCACGGCACCGCGCCCCGCCCCCGCCCCCCACCGCTTTGCCGGCCTGCCCGTCCAGGTCACCCACGGCCCGCGCGACCGCCCCCGGGTCGCCCTCACGTTCCACGGCCAGGGCGACCCGGCCATCGCGGAGGCCGTGCTCGCCGAGGCCGAGCGGGCCGGCGCCCGCCTCACCGTCCTCGCGGTCGGCAGCTGGCTCGACGCTCATCCGGCGCTCGCCCGCCGGATCCTCGACGGCGGCCACGACCTCGGCAACCACACCCAGCGCCACCTCACCATCTCGGCCATGGGGGAGCGGGAGGCGTACGCCGAGATCAGCGGCTGCGCGGACCGGCTGCGCCGGCTCACCGGCTCCATCGGCACCTGGTTCCGCCCATCGCGCACCCAGTACGCCACCCCGCTCGTGCAGCGGCTGGCACGCCGGGCGGGCTATCCGCACGTCCTCTCGTACGACGTCGACTCGCTCGACTTCACCTCGCCCGGCGCCCCGGCCGTCACCCGGAAAATCGCCGGGGAAATCCGCAACGGATCCGTGGTGAGCCTGCACCTCGGCTACGCGGACACGATCACCGCCCTGCCCGCCCTCCTCGACGAACTCGACCGCCGCGGCCTGCGCGCGGTGACGACCACGGAGCTGCTGACCCGATGACGACGATGATTCGACGAACGACCGCGCTGCTCGCCGGCGCCCTCCTGGCGGCCCTCGCGGGCTGCGCCGACCCCGCGGGCCCGGCCGGGGACCGCGGCACCAAGGACGTCGCCCCGCCCGCCAGCGTGAAGAAGACCGCGCCGCCCGGACTGCCGGGGATGCCGCCGGTGCTCGACACCAAGGACGTGTACGCCGCGGACCGGCCGAACCAGCTGTCACCGGTCGTCAAGAACTTTCCGTCGCGCGTCTACGTCCCCAACACCAACTCCAACACCGTGTCGGTGATCGACCCCAAGACATACAAGGTCATCGAGACGATCCCGGTGGGCGTCCAGCCGCAGCACGTCGTCCCGTCCTGGGACATGAAGACCCTGTGGGTCAACAACAACCGCGGCCACACCCTCACCCCGATCAACCCCGCCACGGGCAAGGTGGGCAAGCCGGTGGAGGTGCACGACCCGTACAACCTCTACTTCACGCCCAACGGCAAGTACGCCGTCGTCATGGCGTCGATGGACCGCGAACTGGTCTTCCGCGATCCGCACACCATGGACCGCGTCAAGACCGTGCCGGTGAGCTGCGCGGGCGTGAACCACGCCGACTTCTCCACCGACGGACGGTACTTCGTCGTCTCCTGCGAGTTCTCCGGCGAGCTGCTGAAGGTCGACACCGAGAAGATGAAGGTCGTCGGCCAGCAGAAGCTTCCGTTCGAGGGTGCGATGCCGCAGGACGTGAAGATCTCACCCGACGGCAAGACGATCTACATCGCCGACATGATGGCGCACGGCATGTGGGTCCTGGACGGCGCGAAGTTCACCACCCCCAAGCTGCTGCCGACGGGCAAGGGCTGCCACGGCCTGTACGTCTCGCGCGACTCCAAGGAGATGTACGTATCCAACCGGGGCGAGGGCTCCGTCTCCGTCTTCGACTTCGGGAAGAACAAGCTGACGAAGAAGTGGCACCTGCCGGACGGCGGAAGCCCCGACATGGGCGGTGTCTCGGCGGACGGCAAGGTGCTGTGGCTGTCCGGGCGCTACGACTCGGAGGTGTACGCGATCGACACCACCACCGGCAAGCAGCTCGCCCGCATCCCGGTCGGCGGCGGCCCGCACGGTTTGGCGGTCTACCCGCAGCCGGGCCGCTACTCGCTGGGCCACACCGGCATCTTCCGCTGACCTTCCAGCCGCTGCGGCGTTCGAGGATCGGGGTCCGGGGCACAGGCGCCGGTTACCTGCTCCCGGCCGCCTACCAGAGCACCGGCAGCCGCTCCGGCAAGCGCTTGATGAAGCCCGTGCGCCACACCAGTTGCTCCGCCGGGACCGCGAGACCCAGCCGTGGCATCCGGTCCACCAGCGCCGCCAGCGCCGTTTCCGCGTGCGCGCGCCCCAAAGCCGACGCCGGGCAGAAGTGCCGGCCGCCGCCGAAGGCCAGATGCGGGTTGTGTTCGCGGTTCAGGTTCAGTGTCTCGGGGTCCTCGAAGACCTCCGGGTCGAAGTTGGCGCCCTCGACGAGGACCAGGACCAGGTCTCCCTTGCGTACGAGCACGTCACCGAGCTGTACGTCGGCGAGCGCGACCCGCGGCAGGCCGTCTCCGATCGACAGATTCCAGCGCAACAGTTCGTCGACGGCCCGGCCCATCCGGTCGGGATGGTTGCGCAGATACCCGATCAGCTCCGGCCGCTGGAGCAGCGCGAGCACCGCCAGTACCAGGAAGGCGGAGGTCGAGACCGCACCCGCGCCGAACAGCGAGGCGGCGACGGTGGCGAGCATCTCGTCCGTCAGATGCGCCGACTCGGCGTCTTCGCGCAGCGCCGCCAGCTCACCGAGCAGCCCCGAGCGTTCGGACGCCGGAGCGTTCAGCCGCTCCACCATGTAGCCGACGTCCTTGTACCAGTTGAGCTTCGAGCCCTCGAAGGGGTGCGCGCTGGTCATGAACGCGATGTCCAGGCTCGACATGAGCCGCGGCCAGTCCTCGAACGGCACCCCGAGAACCTTGCAGTGCAGCGCCGCCGAGAAGGGGTCGGCGAACCCTGCCCGCAGGTCCACCGGCGGCCCCCAGGCCATCAGGTCGTCGATGAGCCGATCCGCCGTGACGCGCAGCCAGCCGTCCAGCGCCCCGCCCGCAGGCGGGTTGAGCGCCTTCATCACCGCACCGCGCAGCCCGGCGCTGTTGATGTTGCCCATGTTGTTGACCACCTCGGGCGGGATGGTCAGCGCGTACTGCCGCGGCACGCCGGGGTTGGCTGTGTCCTTGAGGCTGAACCGCTCGTCCTCCAGCACCTGTTTGGCCAGCGGGTAGCTGCTCACCAGCCAGGCGCTGTCACCGGTGAGGGTGCGCACCCGGGCCACAGGCTGCTGCTCCCGGAGCCAGGAACACTCTTCGGGCAGTACGTCGCCCCGTCGGGAGAGGGGGAATTCAAGCAGCTTGTCGGTCATCGTCCGCAGTCCTTCCGTAGGCATCGAGCTTTACGACGGCATAGGCATGGGCAGAGCGCTGACGATCCGTCACGGAAGTGCTCCACCATCGCGTCGCAGCTCTTGCGGAATTGGTCGCCCGGGCTGTCAGGGCATGGTCGCCCTCGGAGCGGATGGGGCGGTATTGGGGGGTGTAGGGCCGGATCGTGAATGCGTCAGTCGTGATGGCCACTGATGGAAACGCCCTTGGCGCCGCTAGTCCCGGGGAGCCCTGTGCTCCTGGTGTGGCGACGACGCCATGAAGTTATCGCCCGGCGGCGGAGAGTTACGAAGCGGCCCCGGGTATTGGCCGGAACTAAGCACTCCGGGGCGGAAAAACCACTGTCCCCGCGCGGAGGCTTTACGGAGAAATACTTCAGGGCGCCACCATCGGGGCCTCCGGGCCCACCGGCCGACAGGGCCGGTGACCAGCCCGATAATCTGGGCGGGTTCTGATCAGCACCAGAAGGGGTGGGTCCATCCATGGCGGACATCGAGTCGGCGCGCAAGGCTTTCGAGCGGTACGACGTCAACGGGGACGGGACGATCTCGGCGGTCGAGTACAAGAGCGTCATGGCGCAGCTCGGTGACCCCTACGTCACCGAGACGGTGGCCCAGGCCGTGATCAACTCCCACGACAGCAACGGTGACGGCAAGCTCACCTTCGACGAGTTCTGGGCGTCCCAGAACAAGGGCTGACCGCCGTACGGTACGGGCCCGGAATCCCCCCGGCTCAGGGCGTGGGTTCCGGGCCCGTGCGCGTATCCGCGGTCATGTCGTCGAGCTCGGCCTGCGCCGCTTCGAGCCAGCCGACCCAGAAGTTCTCCAGGTCGATCCCGGCGCGCAGGACCAGATGCCGCAGTCGGTCGCTCTGGCTGTCCCTGCCCTCGCCGAAGTCGCGTTCCTCGATCGCGCGGTACTCCGCCAACTGCGCGCGGTGAAGCGTCAGATGGCGGCGTACCTCCGCCTCCAGGCCTTGCGTGCCCACGACTCCCGCCGCGCGCAGGCGCAGCAGGAGGGCGTCCCGGATCGGCTTGGGATCCTCGATCTTCCCCACCCACGCGGCCAGTTCGTCGCGCCCGGCCGGCAGGACCTCGTACTCCTTCTTCTGCCCGCGCGTCGGCTGCTGCGGCTGAGGCAGGGCCCGGATCGCGCCGGACTGCTCCAGCTTGGCCAGCTCGCGGTATATCTGCTGATGCGTGGCGGACCAGAAGTAGCCGATGGACTTGTCGAACCTGCGGGTCAGCTCCAGCCCGGACGACGGCTTTTCGAGCAGGGCGGTGAGGATCGCGTACGGGAGGGACATGAGCGCATCCTAGGCAGGGCTCCCCGTCACAGGGTGGCCGCGAGTTCCGTCCCCTGCCGGATCGCGCGCTTGGCGTCCAGCTCGGCGGCCACGTCCGCGCCACCGATGAGGTGCACGGGCAGTCCGGCGGCGAGCAGCGTGTCGTACAGCTCGCGGCGCGGTTCCTGACCGGTGCACAGGACGACGGTGTCGACCGGGATCAGCCGCTGCTCGCCGCCGACCGTGACGTGCAGTCCTTCGTCGTCGATACGGTCGTACGCCGCGCCTGCGACCATCGTGACGCCGCGGTGCTTGAGTTCGGTGCGGTGGATCCAGCCGGTGGTCTTGCCGAGCCCGGCGCCGACCTTGGCGGCCTTGCGCTGGATCAGGGTCACGGTGCGGGTCTGCGGGGCGCGGACCGGGGCCTGGAGGCCGCCGCGCGCGCCGTAGTCCATGTCGACGCCCCACTGGCGGAAGAACACCTCGGGGCTGAGGCTCGCCGAGTCGGTGCCGGCCGGGTCCGACGACGTATCCGTCAGGAACTCCGCCACGTCGAAGCCAATGCCGCCCGCGCCGATGACCGCGACACGGTCGCCCGCCTTCGCGTCGTCGCGCAGAAGGTCGAGGTAGCTGACGACGCTGGGGTGGTCGATGCCCTCGATCTGAGGGATGCGCGGCGTGACGCCGGTGGCGAGGACGATCTCGTCGAAGCCGGCGGCGGTGAGGGACTCGGCGGTGGCGTGCGTGCCGAGACGTACCTCTACGCCGTGCTCGTCGAGTTGGTTGCGGAAGTAGCGCAGCGTCTCGTTGAACTCCTCCTTGCCCGGCACCTTGCGCGCGATGTTGAGCTGACCGCCGATCACGTCGGAGGCGTCGTACAGCGTCACGGTGTGGCCGCGCTCGGCGGCTGTCACCGCGCAGGCGAGCCCGGCAGGACCGGCGCCGACGACGGCGACGCGCTTGGAGCGGCGGGTGGGGGAGAGGACCAGCTCGGTCTCGTGGCAGGCGCGCGGGTTGACCAGGCAGGAGGTGATCAGGCCGCTGAAGGTGTGGTCGAGGCACGCCTGGTTGCAGCCGATGCAGGTGTTGATGGAGTCGGCGCGTCCGGCCTTGGCCTTGGCGACGAAGTCGGGGTCGGCGAGGAAGGGGCGGGCGAGCGAGACCATGTCGGCGCAGCCGTCGGCGAGGAGTTCCTCGGCCTTCTCGGGCGTGTTGATGCGGTTGGTCGTGACGAGGGGGATGTTCACCGAGCCCATGACCCGCTTGGTCACCCAGGCGTACGCGCCACGCGGCACGGAGGTGGCGATGGTGGGGATGCGGGCCTCGTGCCAGCCGATGCCCGTGTTGATGATGGTCGCGCCGGCCGCCTCGACCTCACGGGCGAGCGTGATGACCTCGTCGAGGGAGGAGCCGCCGGGGACCAGGTCGAGCATCGAGAGGCGGTAGATGAGGATGAAGTCCGGGCCGACGTGCTCGCGCACGCGGCGGACGATCTCGACCGGGAAGCGCATGCGGTTCTCGTACGAGCCGCCCCACCGGTCGTCGCGGTGGTTGGTGTGGGCGGCGATGAACTCGTTGATCAGGTAGCCCTCGGACCCCATGATCTCGACGCCGTCGTAGCCCGCCGACTTCGCGAGTCCGGCCGTACGGACGAAGTCCTCGATGGTCTCCTCGACCTCGGCGTCGGTCAGCGCGTTCGGCGTGTACGGGCTGATGGGGGCCTGGATGGCGCTGGGGGCGACGAGGTCGGGGTGGTAGGCGTACCGCCCGAAGTGCAGGATCTGCATCGCGATCCTGCCGCCCTCGCGGTGCACGGCGTCGGTCACCTGCCGGTGCTGCGCGGCCTCCTCGGGCGTGGTCAGCTTCGCGCCGCCGGGGTAGGGGCGGCCGCGGTCGTTGGGGGCTATGCCACCGGTGACCATGAGGCCGACGCCGCCGCGGGTGCGGGTCGCGTAGAACTCGGCCATCCGCTCGAAGCCGCGCTCGGCCTCTTCGAGTCCGACGTGCATCGAACCCATCAGCACGCGGTTGGGGAGGGTCGTGAAGCCCAGGTCGAGGGGGCTCAGGAGATGCGGGTATTCAGTCGTCGGACTCATGCCGCAATGTGTAGTCCACGCGGGTCGTGTTGTGCAACAAGTTGCATAAAGAGTGCGGTGTTACTTCGGCAACATCCGCGACGACGTGCGCTCGTGCAGAGTGCGGGCGAACTCCTTGGCCCGTTCCAGCTGGGTCCGCAGATCGCTCACGCGCTCGGCAGCCGCCCGCTCGAAGCCTCGCACCCGCTCCAGCAGCGCCTCCCGCTCGTCCTCCGTCGGTGGCTCGGGCGCGTCGAGCCGGTCGGTGGCGTCCAGCAGGTCCCGCATCTGGTCCAGCGTGAATCCGAGCGGCTTCATGCGGCGTACGACCATCAGGCGCGCGACGTCGGCCTCGGTGTAGAGGCGGAAGCCGCCCTGGGAGCGGGCGGACGGGGTGACCAGGCCGGTCTCCTCGTAGTGCCGGATGGTCCGCAGGGACAGCTCCGTCCTGGTCGCGACCTCGCCGATCTGCATGTGCTTGCTGTCCACGCCCGGTGGCCTCTCGTCCGTCGTCGTACGCCCGTCGCGATCTCTACCCTAACGTCAGGGTAGAGTTGCCCCGCGCCGGTGAACGCCGGTCCCGGTTTCCCCTGCGCACGACAGGCTCCATTCTCTTGCTTTCCTTCGCCATGCCCCGCCCGCCCCGCCCGCTCCGCCCCGTCTGGCTCTCGCCCAAGGTCTTCCGTACCGAGTTCCTGGCCGGCCTGGTGGTCGCGCTGGCGCTGATCCCCGAGGCGATCTCGTTCTCGATCATCGCCGGTGTCGACCCGAGCATCGGTCTCTTCGCGTCGTTCACGATGGCTGTCACCATCGCGTTCGTCGGCGGGCGGCCCGCGATGATCTCGGCGGCGACGGGAGCGGTGGCCCTGGTCATCGCCCCGCTCAACCGTGAGCACGGCCTCGGGTATCTGATCGCCTGCGTCATTCTCGCGGGCGTCTTCCAGATCGTCCTCGGCGCGCTCGGGGTCGCGAAGCTGATGCGGTTCGTGCCGCGCTCGGTGATGGTGGGCTTCGTCAACTCGCTCGCCATCCTGATCTTCATGGCCCAGGTGCCGGAGCTCACGGACGTTCCGTGGATGGTGTATCCGCTGGTCGCGGCGGGGCTGGCGCTCATGGTGCTCTTCCCGAGGATCACCAGGGCCGTCCCGGCGCCGCTGGTCTCCATCGTCATCCTCACGACGGTCACGCTGGCCGCCGGGATCGCCGTACCGAACGTCGGCGACAAGGGTGACCTGCCGTCGTCGCTGCCGGTCCCGGGATTGCCGGACGTACCGTTCACCTTCGACACGCTGAAGATCATCGCGCCGTACGCGCTGGCGATGGCGCTGGTAGGCCTGATGGAGTCGCTGATGACGGCCAAGCTGGTCGACGACATCACCGACACGCACTCCAGCAAGACCCGCGAGTCCATCGGCCAGGGCATCGCCAACATCGTCACCGGCTTCTTCGGCGGCATGGGCGGCTGTGCGATGATCGGCCAGACCATGATCAACGTCAAGGCCTCGGGTGCGCGTACCCGCCTGTCGACGTTCCTGGCGGGTGTCTTCCTGATGGTGCTGTGCATCCTCTTCGGGCCCATCGTCTCGGACATCCCGATGGCGGCACTGGTCGCGGTGATGATCCTGGTCTCGGTGGCCACGTTCGACTGGCACTCCATCGCGCCGAAGACGCTCAGGCGGATGCCGCTGGGTGAGACGACCGTCATGGCCGTCACCGTGCTGTGCGTGGTGGCGACGCACAACCTGGCCATCGGTGTGGTCGTCGGCTCCATCACCGCCATGGTCATCTTCGCCAAGCGCGTCGCGCACCTGGTCGATGTCACCGCGGTCACCGACGAGGACGGCGGCCGGGTCGTCTACACCGTCACCGGAGAGCTGTTCTTCGCGTCGTCCAACGAGCTGGTCGAGCAGTTCGACTACGCGAAGGGCGGACCGGAACGGGTTGTCATCGACCTGACGGCGGCGCACATCTGGGACGCGTCGTCGGTCGCCGCGCTGGACGCGATCACGACGAAGTACGAACACCGGGGCAAGACGGTCGAGATCGTCGGCCTGAACCTCTACAGCGCCAAGATGCACGACGCACTCAGCGGCGAACTCGGCGCCGACCACTGATGGACGCCCCCACCAGGGCGTCCCCCTCCGGCCGAGCACCCGCCCCGCCCCACGCGGTGACGGCCTGTGCGGCTGCGCCCCGCCAGGTGACGGCACCCCGTGGTGACGGCCCGCGTGGCGCCCCGAGTGGTGATGGCACAGCGCGGTGGACGCCGTGTGCTGCTGCCCCCGTCCGGCGCGCGGGCTGGCTGTCGGTCACCGGGCGCTGTAGACCGCCTCCACCAGTGCCATCTTGCGTGGGTCGTCGGCGATGTTCGGGCCCATGCGGTTCATGACGTACCCCATGCTGATGCCCGCCTCGGGGTCGGCGAGGCCGCAGGAGCCGCCGAAGCCGTCGTGGCCGAAGGCCCGTGGGTTGGGGCCGTACGAGCCGCGCGGGCCACTGAGCCACAGGCCGAGCCCGATCTCCGTGTCGTGGCCGAAACCCGCGCCGAGCACCAGGTCCCGGCAGCTACCCTGCCCCTCGCGGGCTCGCTCGGCGGCCTGGGGGGAGAGGACGCGGTGCTCGCCGGAGCGGCCGTGGCGGGCGAAGATCTCGTACAGGGCGGCCACCGCGCGGGCCGTGCCGTGGCCGTTGGCCGCGGGGATCTCGGCGGCCCGCCACTCGGGTGTGTTGGCCTGGGCCGCTCCCGGGCCAGGATTGAGCAGGGCCGCGAGGGCGACGGGCTCCAGCGCGGCGAACAGCGCCGCCTGCTCGCTGGTGGGCTCGGCCCGGGGGTGCACGAGCTCGGCGGCCCGCCCGGCTTCCTTCTCAGGCAGCCCTATCGTGAAGTCGATGCCGAGCGGCCCGGTGACCTCCCGGTGCAGGAACTCGCCCGGGAGCAGGCCCGTAACGCGCCGGACGACCTCACCGACCAGGAAGCCGTACGTGATCGCGTGATAGCCGGACCGTGTGCCCGGCTCCCACCAGGGCTCGGTGGCCGCCAGCCGCGCACAGGTCAGCTCCCAGTCGTACAACTCGGCGAAGGTGTGCGGCTCGCGCAGCCCGGCCAGCCCCGCGCGGTGCGACAGGAGATGGCGTACGGGAATGGCTTCCTTGCCGGCGGCTGCGAACTCGGGCCAGTACGAGGCGACCGGCGCGTCGAGGTCGAGCAGCCCGCGGTCGGCCAGCAGGTGGGCGCACAGCGCCGTCGGCCCCTTGGTCGTCGACCACACATTGACCAGCGTGTCCCGCTCCCACGGCCGGCTGCGCGCGGCGTCCGCCCAGCCGCCCCAGAGGTCCACCACGGTCTCCCCGCCGACCAGCACGGTCACGGCCGCGCCCAGTTCCCCGCGCTCCCGGAAGTTCTCCTCGAACGTGGTGCGCACGGCGGCGAACCGGTCGTCGCAGTGGCCGTGGATCTGCGGCACGGGCCGGGACGCGGATTCGGACATGGGCTGGCTCATCGGGCCCTCCAGGCGGCAGTCGGGTAACCAGGAACGTACCGACTGGTCGGACTGGTGGGAAGGCGGCGCGCATGGCCAACCGGGCTGTCCGTGCCGGTCTCCCGGCACGGACAGCCCCGCCGCGGCGTATCAGATGTTGACGCCGAAGTCCGTCGCGATGCCGCGCAGGCCCGAGGCGTACCCCTGGCCGACAGCACGGAACTTCCACTCCGCGCCGTTGCGGTAGAGCTCGCCGAACACCATGGCGGTCTCGGTCGAGGCGTCCTCGGAGAGGTCGTACCGCGCGAGCTCCTTGTTGTCCGCCTGGTTGATGACCCGGATGAAGGCGTTGCGCACCTGGCCGAAGCTCTGGCCGCGGCTCTCGCCCTCGTGGATCGACACCGGGAAGACGACCTTGTCGACCTCGGGCGGAACCGTCGAGAGGCCCACCTTGATCTGCTCGTCGTCGCCCTCGCCCTCACCGGTGAGGTTGTCACCGGTGTGCTCCACCGAGCCGTCGGGGCTCTTGAGGTTGTTGAAGAAGACGAAGTGCTGGTCCGACACGACCTTGTTGTTGGCATCGACCAGCAGGGCGCTGGCATCGAGGTCGAAGTCGGTACCGGTCGTGCTGCGTACGTCCCAGCCCAGGCCCACCGTGACAGCGGTCAGGCCGGGGGCCTCCTTGGAGAGCGAGACGTTGCCGCCCTTGGAGAGACTGACACCCATGAAGATCCCTGCTCAATCCGGCGCGGGCCGCGCCCTTTGACGATCTCTTTGCCCAATCCGCCAACGCTTGTGCGGCCCGCTCAGTTCCCGTCAGTTCCCCTCAGTCCTCCGAATGGCCGCGCAATGGCCGCGCAACTGGGGTCAGCCAACCGGAATGACGAGCTCCGGGCGGTCCCACATCACCGCGGGCGGACTGGCGGGCTCGGTTCCCGTCCGCTCGCCGCCCACGCTCAGGTAGAAGCCCTCCGAGGGCGGGTGCGAGACCACGCGCACGCCGGTGATCCCCGCCTCCCGCGCCTGGCCGAGCATGTGCGCGACGAGCAGGCGGCCGATGCCGAGGCCCTGGGCGGAGTCGGCGACGAACATCAGGTCCAGCTCGGGCGGGTCGAGCACGAGGGAGTAGAACCCGAGCACCCGGTCGTCCTCGGGGGCGACGGCCACGAAGACCCGGTGCGTCTCGATGTAGTCGGGCCCGACCCGGTAGCCCGCGACCATCGGGGCGTACGGGCCCTCGTACGCGCGCGAGGTCCGCACGAGCCGGGTGAGCCGCTTCGCGTCCCGCGCGGTCGCCCGCCGGACGCTTGTAATGCGTGAAGCCATAAGGAGAGTATTACTCACCCCTCGCCTCCAAGGCGACAGCCGCCCGGCCCCTGAACCCCGCTGTTCATTTCACGGATCCGGCGGCCAGCCCTCCCTGTCACCGGCCCGACCGTCGCCGCCGCCATGCTCCTTTCGCGATCGGCACCGAACCGGACGGAGAACGGCACCCCATGCGCCCCATAACCACCGCCACCGCCACCGCCCCCACCTCCACCCCCACTAGTTCGTACGTCACCTCCATCGCGGATTCCGAGGAGCAGATCCGGGCAGCGCAGCGGCTGCGGTACCGGGTCTTCGGCGAGGAGATGGGCGCGACCCTCGACTCGCCCCTGCGCGGACACGACATCGACGCGTACGACGAATTCGTAGACCACCTGATCGTCACCGACAGCACGACCGGCGAGGTGGTCGGCACCTACCGGCTGCTGCCCCCGGGACGGACCGAACGCTCCTACTCCGACAGCGAATTCGATCTGCGGGCACTCGACGGCCTGCGCCCGGCCATGATCGAGGCCGGCCGTTCCTGCGTACACCCGGACCACCGCTCGGGCGCGGTGATCAACCTGATGTGGTCCGCGCTCGCCCGCTACGTCCTGCTCTCCGGCCACCGCTACCTGGCCGGCTGTGCCTCCGTACCCCTGTCGGACGGGGGCAGGGCCGCCGCCGGCGCCTGGCTGCTCGGCACGGCGAAGCACTCGGCGCCGCCCGAGCTGCGGGTGCACCCCCGCCGGCCGTGGATGCCCGCCGGGCTGACGGCGGAGCAGCCCAGTTACGCCGATCTGCCGCCGCTGCTGCGGGGCTACTTCAGGCTCGGAGCGTGGATGTGCGGGGCGCCCACCCACGACCCCGAGTTCGACGTCGCCGACTTCTTCGTCCTGCTGGACATGGACCGGCTCGGGGACCGCTACCGCCGCTACTTCCTGGGCGAGGGCGGAGGCGAATCCCGGTGAACCCGGTGAACCCGGTGAGCGTGAGCCAGGTGGGCCCGGCGAACGCCTGGGCCGTGGACGCGGGGTGCGCTCCGGACTGCGCCGCCGATGCGGCCCCGCGCGTGCCGATGGCGGAAGCGGTACGCCGCTGCGCCGCCCTCGCGTGCGCGCTTGCCCGTGGCGTGTCCAGGGGCGACCGGCTCGCCGAACCCGAGGCGCTGCGCGGTCAGGCCAGGAGCATCCTCGGGGCCCTCGGCATACGGCTGGTGGCCGGCCCCGAACCGCTCACCGTGCCCGGCGGAAGGGGAGGACCCGGCACCCTGATCGTGGCCAACCACATCTCCTGGCTCGACGTCGTCGCCGTACTCGCCGTGGAGCCCGTGACCCTCCTTGCCAAGCGGGAGATCGGCCAGTGGCCGGTCGTCGGCACCCTCGCGCGGCGGGTCGGCACCCGATTCATCGACCGCGAGGAGCTGCGCGAACTTCCCCGTGCCGTGGCCGACTTGGCGTCGGTGCTGAGATCCGGGCGGTCCGTACTGGTCTTCCCCCAGGCCACCACCTGGTGCTCCGCGCCGGGCGGCAGGTTCCGGCGGGCGACCTTCCAGGCGGCGCTCGACGCGGGCGCGCCCGTCCGGCCGGTGACGATCTCGTACGAGCAGTCGGGCGCCCCCAGCACAGTGGCCGCGTTCCTCGGCGACGAGGACTTCGTGACCTCGCTGCGCCGGGTGGCGGGCGCGTCGGTCCTGACCGTACGCGTCACCGCGCACGCACCGCTGCCCCTCACCGACCGGCGGTCGATGGCGGCCGAAGCGCTGGCCGCCGTCGGCGGTGCGCAACCCGAGCCGGGTTCGGCTGCCCTACGTCCCTTGTTGCCCTACGACGCCGCGAGCTGAGCGGCGAGGCCGTCGAGGATGAGGCGCAGGCCCAGTTCGAAGCCGCGGTCGTCGAGGGAGGCGAGGCCCCCGGGGCGGGCGTCCGACGACTCCAGGGAGTCGGCCAGGGCGGGGTAGTCGGGGCGGTAGCCCGACGGGGTGCGGGTGAATCCGGCGGCGAAGGTTTCGAGGGCGGAGCCGAGGACGAGGTAGTCGAAGGCGGCGGCGGTCTCGGCAGCCCGGTCCGGGGTGCAGCCCGCGCGGATGAGGGTGGCCAGCAGGGCGTCGTAACCCCGCAGGGCCTTGTCGGCCTCGACCCGGCGGCGGGCCACCAGGGCGATCACGTTCGGGTAGCGCAGGTACACCCGGCGGTACCCGCGGGCGTACTCGGCGAGGCCGTCGCGCCACTGCGGGTCCTGGAGCGGGCGGAGATCGATCTCCTCGTTGATGAGTTCCGAGGCCGCGTCCAGCAGGTCGTCCTTGGAGGCGACGTGGTGGTACAGCGAGGCCCCGCGGACCCCGAGACGCTCGGCGAGCGACCGCATTTTGAGGGCCTGAGGGCCTTCCTCTTCGATCAGTTCCAGCGCGGCGCGCGCGATCATCGCGCGGCTCAGCAGCGGCTGACTCGGTCGGGCCATGGTCGCGGCTCCCCCTCTTTCGCCGGTCAGGTTACTCGGCGGCAGGGGCTTCACAAGCGGCCGGGGGCGCGTTACGGTCCCCGCAGCCCGTAAACCTAACAAGGTTAGATTTAGGTCGGCAGTGCGATGCCGGCCGACCGCTTCCCTCGCCACCCTCAGCCCTCCGAGGTGCACCGTGCCAGAACCCCAAGCCATCCAAGCCACCCAAGCCGTCCACGACACAGACGCCGCCCGCCTCGGCGACCTGGGATATAAGCAGGAGCTGCGACGCAGCCTCGGCATCCTGGGGAACATCTCCATGGGCTTCGCCGTGGTCTCGCCGGTGGTCGCGCTGTACGCGGTGGCCATGGTCGGCACGATGATCGCCGGGCCCGCCTGGGTATGGGCGCTGCCGGTCGTCCTGCTCGGCCAGTGCCTGGTCGTCAACGTCTACTCCGAACTGGCGTCCCAGTGGCCGCTGACCGGCGGCCCGTACCAATGGGGGCGACGCCTTCTCGGTCCGACCTTCGGGTGGATGAGCGGCTGGGTGTGGCAGTTCGCGGTGATGTTCGGCAACACCACGGTGGCCTACCTGGCCGCGCCCTGGGTCTTCGCCCTCGTCGGCGTCACGCCCACGCCGGGGACGATGGTCGCGGTGGCCGCCGGCATCCTCCTCGGCTGCATGCTGGTCAACGCGTTCGGCATCAGGATCCTCAGCTGGTTCGTTTCGCTCGGCATCGCCGCCGAGGCGGTGGCGTCGGTACTGGTCGGCTTCGCCCTGCTGCTGTTCTTCCGTGAGCACGGTTTCGCGATGTTCACCGAGACGCTGGGGGCCGAGCAGCTGTCCGGCGGCTCCACCGCGATGGCGTTCCTCGCCGTCCTCGCCGTCGCCGGCTGGGGCTTCATCGGCTTCGACGCCTGCGTCTCGACGGCCGAGGAGACCAAGGACGCCGGCCGCCAGGTGCCGCGCGCCATGTGGTGGGCGCTGCTCAGCGTCGGCGTCGTCGTGATCCTCAACGCCATGGCGGTCGCCCTGGCCCATCCCGACCCGGCGGCCGTGGTGGCGGGGGAGGACCTGGACCCCGTAACGACCGCCGTGATCTGGTCGTTCGGCTCCTGGTCCGACAAGCCGTTCGTGCTCGTCGTACTGATCGGGTTCCTCGCCTGCGCCATGGCGTCCCAGGGCGGAGCCGCCCGCGGCGTGTACTCGCTGGCGCGCGACGGCGTCTTCCCCCTCTCCCGGTACGTACGGAAGGTCAACCGGCGGCAGGCGCCGATCGGCGGGCTGATCGCCTCCACCGCGGTCAGCTGCTCAGGCCTGTTGCTCGGTCTGAACGCCACCGCGATCGGCAGCCTGATCGCCTTCGGTACGGCGGCCACCTTCCTGCCGTTCTTCCTGGTCTCGCTGGCCGCGCTCGTCGCCCGCCTGCGCGGCACCTGGGTGCCCTCCGGTCACATACGCCAGGGACGCAAGGGCACGTTCCTCAACGTGCTGGCGGTGCTGTGGACGGCCTTCGAGGTCGCGAACGTCTGCTGGCCCCGCGCCGTCCTCGCCCCGCCCGGCGCCCCCTGGTACCAGGTCTGGGCCGGACTGCTGGGCACCGGCGTCGTGATCACCGCCGGTCTCCTCTACCTGCTCGCCAAGCGCCCGCAGGACAAGCTCCGCGCCGCCGAACGGACCTCGGCGGATGTGAGCGCGGAGCAGCCGGCCGAGCTCGCGGCCGAACCTTCCTGATCTCGCTCAAGCCAACAAGGAGTCGCCGCCCCGGCGCGCACGCCGGCCTTCGGCGGCGGGATCCACTGCGTAACCCTGCACGTTCCCCACGCGTAGAGCCTGCCGCCCCTGGGGCTTAACTCACGTATGTAGGCTGCCGGTTGACCTTGAACCGAGCGTGACTCCAAGAGGGGGAGCCGTGGCCGAACAGCCCCGCGACAGGATCAACACCGCGCAGCCTCATACGGCACGGATCTGGAACTACTGGCTGGGCGGCAAGGACAACTACCCGGTCGATCAGGAGGCCGGTGACCAGATCCGCAAACTGCACCCGGGCATCGGCGACTACGCCCAGGCGGACCGGCTGTTCCTCGGTCGGGCGGTGCGGCATCTGGTCGCCGACTGCGGGATCCGGCAGTTCCTCGACATCGGCACCGGTCTGCCGACGGCCGACAACACCCACGAGGTGGCCCAGCGGCTGGCACCGGAATCCCGCGTCGTCTACGTCGACAACGACCCGCTGGTGCTCGTCCACGCGCGTGCCCTGCTCACCAGTACACCCGAGGGGAGGACCGACTACCTCGACGAGGACCTGCGCAACGTCGACCGGATCCTGGAACACGCGGCGAAGACGCTGGATCTCAGTCAGCCGGTCGCGCTCGTGCTGCTCGGCGTGGTCATCTTCCTGGAGGACGACGCTCAGGCGTACGGCATCGTCGGCCGCCTGATGGACGCGCTGCCGTCCGGTAGCCACCTGGTCCTCTCGCACACCATCACGGATCCGGCGATGCCCGATGTGGACGCGGCAGTGGCGTTCTGGAACGAGCACGGCACCCCGAAGCTCACCCAGCGCACTCCTGACCAGGTCACCCGATTCTTCGACGGCCTGGAGCTCCTGGACCCCGGTGTGGTGTCGTGCAGCCGCTGGCGTCCTGAGGCGGATGCCAACGGCGTACCGGCCGAGGTGGCCATGTTCAGCGGCGTCGCCCGCAAGCCCTGAGCAGCAGGGCACGGCTCGGCCCTGACCAGCGCTGAAAGACACCAAGGCGCTGGTCAGAGCCTACCCGGATGCTCAGCACTCGATGATGTTCACCGCGAGGCCGCCGCGCGCGGTCTCCTTGTACTTGACCGACATGTCCGCGCCGGTCTCCTTCATGGTCTTGATGACCTTGTCCAGGGAGACCTTGTGGCTGCCGTCGCCGCGCATCGCCATCTTCGCCGCCGTGACGGCCTTGACCGCCGCCATGCCGTTGCGCTCGATGCACGGGATCTGGACGAGGCCGCCGACCGGGTCACAGGTCAGACCCAGGTTGTGCTCCATGCCGATCTCGGCCGCGTTCTCGACCTGCTCGGGGGTGCCGCCGAGGACCTCGGCCAGCGCGCCGGCCGCCATCGAGCAGGCGGAGCCGACCTCGCCCTGGCAGCCGACCTCGGCGCCGGAGATCGAGGCGTTCTCCTTGAAGAGCATGCCGATCGCGCCCGCCGAGAGCAGGAAGCGGACCACGCCCTCCTCGTCCGCGCCCGGCACGAAGTTCATGTAGTAGTGCAGGACCGCCGGGATGATGCCGGCGGCGCCGTTCGTCGGGGCCGTGACGACGCGGCCGCCCGCGGCGTTCTCCTCGTTGACCGCCATCGCGTACAGCGTGATCCACTCCATCGCGAGGGCCAGCGGGTCGCCCTCGGAGCGCAGCTTGCGCGCGGTGTTCGCGGCGCGGCGGCGCACCTTCAGGCCACCGGGCAGGATGCCCTCCTGCGCCATGCCGCGCGCGACGCAGTCCTGCATGGCGCGCCAGATCTCCAGCAGCCCCTCGCGGATCTCGGGCTCCGTCCGCCAGGCCTTCTCGTTCTCCAGCATCAGGGCGGAGATCGACAGACCGGTGTCCTTCGCCAGGCGCAGCAGCTCGTCGCCGGTGCGGAAGGGGTACTTCAGCACGGTGTCGTCGAGCTTGATCCGGTCCTCGCCGACCGCGTCCTCGTCCACGACGAAGCCGCCGCCCACCGAGTAGTACGTCTTCTCCAGCAGCGGCGCGCCCTCGGCGTCGTACGCCCACAGCGTCATGCCGTTGGCGTGGTACGGCAGGGCCTTGCGGCGGTGCAGGATCAGGTCCTCGTCGAAGTCGAAGCCGATCTCGTGCACGCCCAGGAGGCTGATGCGCTTGTCCGCCTTGATCCGCTCGACCTGCTCGTCGGCGGTCTCGACGTCGACCGTGCGCGGGGAGTTCCCCTCCAGGCCGAGCAGCACGGCCTTCGGGGTGCCGTGGCCGTGGCCGGTCGCGCCGAGCGAGCCGAACAGCTCGGCGCGTATCGAGGCGGTGTGGGCCATCAGGCCGTCGTTCTTGAGGCGGCCCGCGAACAGGCGGGCGGCGCGCATCGGGCCGACCGTGTGGGAGCTGGAGGGGCCGATGCCGATCGAGAACAGGTCGAAGACCGAGATGGCCACGGGGTAACTCCTAAGTGGTGGGGAAGACGCCGTTGTCTGCCGGGGTGGTGCAGATGATCAAGGCGGGGTGACACGGTGCGGGGCACCGCACTCACTGTTCAGTGTGCGCGGTGCCCCGATATTCAGTCTGTGTCGTACGTAACTACTTCAGACCAGGGTAAAGCGGGTGCTTGCCGGCCAGGGCCGTGACGCGGGCGGCCAGGGCGTCGGCGTCGTACGACGGCTTCAGCGCCTCGGCGATGATGTCCGCGACCTCGGCGAAGTCCTCGGTCTGGAAACCGCGGGTGGCCAGGGCCGGCGTACCGATCCGCAGACCCGAGGTGACCATCGGGGGCCGGGGGTCGTTCGGGATGGCGTTGCGGTTGACCGTGATGCCGAGCCCGTGGAGACGGTCCTCGGCCTGCTGGCCGTCGAGCTCGGAGTTCCGCAGGTCGACGAGGACCAGGTGGACGTCCGTGCCGCCGGTGAGGACGGACACGCCGTGCTCGGTGACGTCGGCCTGCACCAGGCGCTCGGCCAGGATGCGGGCGCCGTCCAGGGTGCGCTGCTGGCGCTCCTTGAACTCCTCGGAGGCTGCCACCTTGAAGGAGACGGCCTTCGCGGCGATGACGTGCTCCAGCGGCCCGCCCTGCTGACCGGGGAAGACCGCGGAGTTGATCTTCTTGGCGAGCTCCTGAGTCGACAGGATCACTCCGCCGCGCGGGCCGCCGAGGGTCTTGTGCGTGGTCGTGGTGACGACGTGGGCGTGCGGCACCGGGTTGGGGTGCAGGCCCGCGGCGACCAGACCGGCGAAGTGCGCCATGTCGACCATGAGGTACGCGCCGACCTCGTCCGCGATGCGGCGGAAGGCGGCGAAGTCCAGCTGACGCGGGTACGCGGACCAGCCGGCCACGATCAGCTTCGGCTTGGACTCCTTGGCGAGGCGCTCGACCTCGGCCATGTCGACCTCGCCGGTGGCGTCGTCCACGTGGTACGCGACCACGTTGTAGAGCTTGCCGGAGAAGTTGATCTTCATGCCGTGGGTCAGGTGACCGCCGTGGGCCAGGTTCAGACCCATGATCGTGTCGCCGGGCTTCAGCAGCGCGAACATCGCGGCCGCGTTGGCCTGGGCGCCCGAGTGCGGCTGTACGTTCGCGTGCTCGGCGCCGAAGAGCGCCTTGATGCGGTCGATCGCGATCTGCTCGACCACGTCGACGTGCTCACAGCCGCCGTAGTAGCGGCGGCCCGGGTAGCCCTCGGCGTACTTGTTGGTGAGTACGGAGCCCTGGGCCTCCATGACGGCGACCGGAGCGAAGTTCTCCGAGGCGATCATTTCGAGGGTGGACTGCTGGCGGAGCAGCTCGGCGTCGACGGCGGCGGCGACGTCCGGGTCGAGCTCGTGCAGGGGAGTGTTGAGAAGCGTCATCACGGTCCCGTTCGAGGGTTTCAGTTGCCGGAGGAGAGGGCGTCGTACTCGGCGGCGGAGAGCAGGTCGGGCTGCTCCTCGGAGACACGCACCTTGAAGAGCCAGCCGCCCTCGAACGGGGCGGAGTTCACCAGCGACGGGTCGTCCACGACGTCCTGGTTGGACTCGACGACCTCACCGGTCACGGGGGAGTACAGGTCGCTGACCGACTTGGTGGACTCCAGTTCGCCGCAGGTCTCGCCCGCGGTCACCGTGTCGCCGACGGCGGGGAGGTCGGCGTAGACGACGTCACCGAGCGCGTTGGCCGCGAACTCCGTGATGCCGACCGTCGCGACGCCGTCCTCGGCGGTCGACAGCCACTCGTGCTCCTTGCTGTAACGCAGCTGCTGGGGGTTGCTCATGAGCTGAATTCTCCTGTACGCGGGGGAGTGCTGGTGAACGGGGAGGTTGTGCGGGGGGTCACTTCTGGCGCTTGTAGAACGGCAGCGCGACGACCTCGTACGGCTCATGCGTACCGCGAATGTCGACGCCGACACCGGAGGTGCCGGGTGCCGCGTGCGCGGCGTCGACGTACGCCATGGCGATCGGCTTGCCCAGCGTCGGGGACGGGGCGCCGGAGGTGACCTCGCCGATGACCTTGCCGTCGGCGACTACGGGGAAACCGGCGCGCGGGACACGGCGGCCCTCGGCGATCAGGCCGACCAGCTTGCGCGGCGGGGCGGTCTCGGCGCGCTCGGCGGCGGCTTCGAGGGCGGCGCGGCCGACGAAGTCGCCCTCCTTCTCGAACTTCACGACCCGGTCGAGGCCCGCGTCGAAGGGGGTGAGCCCGGTGGTCAGCTCGTGCCCGTACAGCGGCATGCCGGCTTCCAGGCGCAGGGTGTCGCGGCAGGAGAGGCCGGCGGGGACGAGGCCGACGTCCTTGCCCGCTTCCGTGAGCGCCTGCCACAGCTTCTCGGCGTCGGCGGGGGCGACGAACAGCTCGAAGCCGTCCTCGCCGGTGTAGCCGGTCCGGGCGATGAGCGCCGGGACGCCGGCGACGGTGCCGGGAAGACCGGCGTAGTACTTCAGCCCATCGAGGTCGGCGTCGGTGACGGACTTCAGGATGCCGGGGGACTCGGGGCCCTGGACGGCGATCAGGGCGTACGCGTCACGGTCGTCCCGTACGACGGCGTCGAAGGCGGCGGCGCGCTCGGTGATGGCGTCGAGGACGATCTGGGCGTTGCCCGCGTTGGCGACGACCATGTATACGGTCTCGCCGAGGCGGTAGACGATCAGGTCGTCGACGATCCCGCCGTCTTCCTGGCAGATCATCGTGTAGCGGGCGCGGCCGAGGCCGATCGTGCCGATGTTGCCGACGAGGGCGTAATTGAGGGCGTCCACGGCCTGGGGACCGGTGACGGTGATCTCGCCCATGTGGGAGAGGTCGAAGAGACCGGCGCGGGTGCGAACGGCGTTGTGCTCGTCGCGCTCGCTGGCGTACCGCAGCGGCATGTCCCAGCCCGCGAAGTCGGTCATGGTGGCGCCCAGCGAACGATGCAGCGCGTCGAGGGCGGTGTGACGGGGGACATTGCTCATGTGCGGGGCTCCCAGGGCATGACAGGCGAGGACAATCCTCCCCATCTGTCATCGGAACCTGAGAGGTTCACCGAGAGAGTGGCGGTTGGCTGTCTCGGCTTGCACCTTGGGTGGAGCCGCGACGAAGCGGCCCGCTTTTCAGATCTGCCTCGCCCGCGCGGTACGGGGCCTGAGAGATTCAAGGGAGGAACTTGCTCCTTCGGCGTCCTGGGCACACAGTGCTTCGGACTCTCCCGCGCGGATTCAAGCGGCCGGTATGCAGTTGGCGGGCACATCATTGCACGGAAATGGACTTGTGGCGCATTGCCTTTTCTTTACACTTCTTGGGCAAGGGTGGGGGGAAGGGTGGGGGACACCCGACAGGGGGAAGACGATGACGTTGCAGCAGTCCGGTGCGTACGCGACGACGGCCGCGGTGTCCGCACAGCACGGCGTGCAGGCGCGGGAGGCCGCGCGGCGGCCCGTGCCCACGGTGCGTGATCTGCGCGAGCGCGCGGGGCGCAGTCCGCGGGCGCTCGCGTTCGGGGCCGGCGACACAGTGGTCGTCTCCGGCCTGCCCGGCAGCGGCAAGAGCACCCTTATCCGGCGGACGGCCACGGCGGGGGCGACGCACCGCATCGACTCGCAGGACGTGCGGGAGCGCTGGGAGGCGCGGATGCCGCGTCAGCTTCCGTACGCGCTGTACCGGCCGCTGGTGCGGGCGGCGCACTATGCCGGCTTGCGGCGCGCCCTGCGCTCGGGCGGGAGCGTCGTGGTCCACGACTGCGGCACACAGGCCTGGGTGCGGCGCTGGCTTGCGCGCGATGCCCGGCGCCGGGGAGTCGCGCTGCATCTGGTGCTGCTGGACGTTACGGCGGATGTCGCGCGGGCCGGCCAGGAGGAGCGCGGCCGCGGTGTCTCGGGGTACGCGTTCGCCCGGCACCGGCGGGCGGTAGGGCGGCTCGTGCGGGATGCGGAGGCGGGGCGGTTGCCGGTGGGGTGTGCGTCGGCGGTGCTGCTGGACCGGGATGCGGCGGGGGCGCTGGCTGTGATCGACTTCCCCGGGCCGGCGGCCCCACCATCCAGCCCCTCCGGCGTTTGAGGAGCGGGCTCCGGGGCGGAGCCCCTGTTCGGGGAACAGCCCCGTAGGGCGTCCCCGCGCGCCGCGTTAAAGTCGTCCCGTGGACTACCCCGACTTCCCCGTACCCGCCCACCCGCACGGCGGCAACGGCTGGCCCGGCAACGAGCTCGAAGAGGTGCTCGGTGCCTCGCTCGGCAACCCCGCGGCGGGCGGCCGCATCGTCGAGGTGCTCGGCCGCAGTCAGGTGTGGGTGCCGCTGCCGGCCGGCGGCGGGCCCGAGGCGCCGAACCTCGATCTGCCCACCGTGGACATCCACGGCGAGGCGTACGTCCCCGTGTACAGCTCCGAGGAGCAGCTGCGCCAGTGCGCCGGCCCGCACATGTCCTTCGCCGTGGCGCCCGCCCGCGAGTTCGCCCGCGGCCTGCCGCCGCAGCTCGGCATCGCGGTGAACCCGGACGGAGCGGTCGGTGTGCCGCTGCCGCCGCCCGCCGTCGCCGAGCTCTGCCGGGCCGGGCGTACGCCGCTGGACGGGCCGGCCAGTGGTGGCAGGGTGCGGCTCTTCGAGCCGGACTGGCAGGAGGAGCCGGTTGATTTCCTCTCCGCCGCCGCCGGGGAATTCCAGGAGAGCGGCGTCGTGCTGACCGCCCGTCGGGCGCTCGCGAGCATCGAGGGCGAGTCCCCGACGCTGTTCGTCGGCGTACAGCTGTCCTCCTGGGAGGGCGCGGACCGCAATGCCCCGATGGACGCCCTCGGCCGGGCGCTCGGCCGCGTCCAGGTGCCCTGGCAGGTCAACCTGGTGTTGCTGGACGTGGCGGCCCAGGACCCCGTCGCCGGCTGGATGCTGGAGAGGGTGCGGCCCTTCTACACACGCGCCTGACTCGTGCTCTGTGTCAGTGCTGCCGCTTAAGCTGAAGCAAACACGTGAAGCAACACGGTGGATCGAAGAGGGGCGGGACCAGGGTGAGCGCGTCAGGCACTGCGGCGGCCGGGCAGGTCGAGCACTTGCTGCGCCAGGTGACGCCCGGGCGGTACGACGCGTACGAGGCGCTGCTGCGTGCCATCGCCGACCCGGCCGACGGCAAGGTCTGGATGCTGCTCTGGCACGGCCAGGCGGGGTCCCCCGACGCCCAGTACGGGAACATGGAGATCGACGGCCTCGGTTACGCCCCGTGCGTCACCTCCGCCCAGGAGCTCGCCGCCAGCGGCTGGAGCCGGGCGTACGAAGTGGTCACCGGGCGGGACCTGGCACGCGCGCTCTTTCCCGACCGCTGGGGTATCTGGCTGAATCCGCACGCCCCGGGCGGCGGCGTCGGCATCCCCTGGCTCGATCTGCGGCGTATCGCGACCGGGCTCGACCGGATGCCCGCCGGGCCGCTGCGGCTGTCCGAACCCGCCATCGAGATCCCCCAGTTCTACGCACTGCTCACGCAGAACGCCCACCGTACGCCCGCCGTCCGCGCCCTGCGCCGTGCCTGGGTGCAGCCGGCGCTCGGGGCGCCGTATCTGGCCATCGGACTCGATCTCTACGACACGAGTCAGCAGTCCGTCGACGCGGTGCGCGCGATGATGCAGCAGTCGATCGGTGTGGTCCCCGAGGGCCTGCCCGTGTCCACCGTCGCGATGTCCGACGAGTACGACCCGGTCTCCATGTGGCTGCGCGCCAACGCCCGCCCGTTCTACGACCGCGACGCGCATGCGGCACCCGCCGCACCCTCCTCCGCCGCCCAGGGCGGCTACGGCTACCCGGCGCCGCGCGCCTACTGAGGCGCCCCCTCGACGGGCATCGATAGCCCAATTCTGCGGGCTATAACGCCCGTTGGGCGGCATGTCCGTTCTGATGCAATAGGCAGCTTCTGATCCGCTGAGCCGATCACGGCGTCCGGATAACGGAAGACCACAGGCCACATCACGGTTACGCATCCATTGCCCGCCAGGGCTGGCGGGTGATCGCGCGCTCATTGAAGACTCCCGCAACAAGGAACGTCGGTCCTGTGTACGACCCGCTTTCCCCGTAAGCAACTGCGTTTGTCCTAGCACCTTCTGCACCTTCTGCAGCTTCTGCAGCTTTCTGCACCACTTGCACCTGCGATGCGATTAAGCCGCTACAGCGGCAGGCGCGGGCCGACCACCCGTCGGCCGAGCCGAGAGGGGTCCCCACCACGATGACGGCACCACTGCACGACACGAGCGCGGCAGAGACCGCGGCCGTTGACGTCGCGGCCGATGTTCCGGCGAAAGCCATCGAAGGCCGCTCGCCCTGGAAGATCGCATGGGTGCGTCTGAAGCGCGACAAGGTGGCGCTGGCCGGCGGCGTCGTCGTGTTGTTCCTGATCCTGGTCGCGGTGTTCGCGCCCTTGATCGTCAGCGCGCTCGGTCATCCACCGAACGACTTCCACGAGGACAAGATCGACCCGCTGTTCGGTACACCGATCGGCAGCTGGGGCGGCATGAGCTCCGACTTCCTGCTGGGAGTCGAACCGGTCAACGGCCGTGACGTGTTCAGCCGCCTCGTGTACGGCGCCCGGATCTCGCTGCTGGTCGCCTTCCTCGCGGCCGTCTTCGCCGTCGTGCTCGGCACGGTCTTCGGGATCATCGCCGGTTACTTCGGCGGCTGGGTCGACGCGGCGATCAGCCGGGTGATGGACGTACTGCTGGCCTTCCCGCAGCTCCTGTTCATCATCGCACTGGTCTCGGTACTGCCCAACTCCCTCTGGGGATTCAGCGGTTCCGGCGTGCGCATCGGCGCGCTGATCGTCGTCATCGGCTTCTTCGGATGGCCGTACGTGGGCCGGATCGTCCGCGGCCAGACGCTCTCCCTCAGGGAGCGCGAGTACGTCGAGGCGGCACGCAGCCTCGGCGCGGGCCGCGCGTACATCCTCTTCAAGGAGCTGCTGCCCAACCTGGTGGCGCCGATCACCGTCTACACGACGCTGATGATCCCGACCAACGTCCTCAGCGAGGCCGCGCTCAGCTTCCTGGGCGCCGGAGTCAAGCCGCCCACCGCCTCCTGGGGGCAGATGCTCTCCAAGGCCAAGGAGTACTACGAGGCGGACCCGATGTTCATGATCGCGCCCGGCGTGGCCATCTTCATCACCGTCCTGGCCTTCAACCTCTTCGGCGACGGCGTGCGTGACGCGCTGGACCCGAAGGGCTCCCGCTGACCGTACGTCCCGTACCACCCACAAGTTCCCACGCGCCGCCCCTGCCGATGTGTCAGGAGGCCACCCAAACCGTCGGTCCTGCCAAGGACCGTCACTCTCACGGAGGTTGCGAGATCGTGACAACCAACAGTTCTTCCAGGCGACGGCTCGCCGCAAGCGCGGCGCTCGTTGTCGCCGCGCTCGTCGGAACCGCGGCCTGCGGTGGCGGAGGCAAGGACGACGGAGCCGACGGCAAGGGCAAGGCCCCTGGCTTCAACGCCGCCGTCGGCAAGATCGCGAACCCTTCGGACAAGAAGGGCGGCACGATCAAGTTCATCGGTACGCAGGACTCCGACTCGTGGGACCCGCAGCGCGGTTACTACGGCTTCATGTGGGACTTCGCCCGCTACTACACGCGCCAGCTGATCACCTTCAAACCGGTCCCGGGCACCGAGTCCACCGAGCTCGTCGCGGACATGGCGACCGACACGGGTCAGGTCTCCGCGGACAAGAAGACGTACACCTTCAAGCTGAAGGAAGGCGTCAACTGGGAGGACGGCAAGCCCGTCACCTCCAAGGACATCAAGTACGGCATCGAGCGCATCTGGGCGCAGGACAAGATCTCCGGCGGCCCGATCTACCTGCAGCAGGTCCTGGACCCGAAGAAGGAGTACCAGGGCCCGTACAAGGACAAGTCGGCCGACAAGCTGGGCCTGAAGGCCATCGAGACGCCGGACGACAAGACCATCGTCTTCAAGCTGCCGAAGCCCAACGGTGACTTCCTCCAGATGCTGGCCATGCCGGCGGCCACGCCGGTCCGCCAGGACAAGGACACGGTGGAGAAGTACGGCCTGAAGCCCTTCTCCAACGGCCCGTACAAGATCGACTCCTACACCCCCAACAAGGGCATGGAGCTGAGCCGCAACCCCAACTGGAAGAAGGAGACCGACACCGTCCGCAAGGCGCTGCCGGACAAGGTCTCGCTCAAGCTCATCACCAACGCCGACGACATGGACAACCGCCTCATCGAGGGCGACTACGACGTCGACATCAACGCCACCGGCATCAGCCCGGCCGGCCGCACCAAGGCGCTGCGCGACCACAAGGCCAACGTCGACAACCCGCAGACCGGCTTCATCCGGTACGCGGTGTTCCCGCAGACGGTCAAGCCGATGGACAACATCCACTGCCGCAAGGCGGTCATCTACGGCGCCGACCACAAGTCGCTGCAGACCGCGCGCGGCGGCCCGATGGCGGGTGGCGACATCGCCACCAACATGCTGCCGCCGAGCATCAAGGGCTCGGACGCGAAGTACGACCCGTACAACGTCCTGAAGGACACCACGGGCAACGTCGCGAAGGCCAAGGAAGAGCTCAAGGCCTGCGGCAAGCCGAACGGCTTCGAGACCACCATCGCGGTCCGCAACAACAAGCCGCAGGAGATCGCCACCGCCGAGTCGATGCAGGCGTCGCTGGAGAAGATCGGCATCAAGGTGCAGATCGACCAGTACGACGGTGCGCAGACCTCGGGCATCATCGGCGCCCCCAAGAACGTCGACAAGAAGAACTACGGCATCATCATCATGGGCTGGGGTGCCGACTTCCCGACCGGTCAGGGCTTCTCGCAGCCGCTGGTCGACAGCCGCTTCATCCTCGACAGCGGCAACAACAACTTCTCGATGCTGAAGGACAAGTCGATCGACGGCCTGTTCGACAAGGCGATGCTTGAGACGGACCCCGACAAGGCCGCCGAGTACTACAAGCAGATCAACGAGAAGGTCTCCGAGCGCGCGGTCTACCTGCCCTTCACCTTCGAGAAGAACGTGATCTGGCGCAGCTCGCGGCTGACCAACGTCTACACGGCCGACTCCTACAACGGCCGCTACGACTACGCCTCCCTCGGCGTCAAGTGACCGTCCGTTCGCTCCGCCGGCACACCCGCCGCTAAGCCCGAAGGGCAGGTGATGGCCGCGTGCGGCGGCCCGGGAATCCCTCACCGGATTCCCGGGCCGCCGCCGGGCCGACCGTAGTGCTCGCATACCTCATCAGGCGGCTGACCGCCGTCGTCGTGATGCTGCTCGTGGTCACGCTCGTGACCTTCGGCATCTTCTACGTCATCCCGAAACTGACCGGCAGCGACCCCGCCGCGATGTTCATCGGCAAGCAGGCCGACCCAGGCGCGATCGAAGGTGTCCGGGAGAAGCTGGGCCTCGGCGATCCCATCCTGGTGCAGTTCTGGAACTTCGTCAGCGGCCTGTTCGTGGGCCGCGACTACACCGGTGGCGGCTCGTCGTTCCACTGCGACGCCCCGTGCTTCGGCTACTCCTTCCGTACGGAGCAGGAGATCTGGCCCGTACTCACCGAGCGGCTTCCCGTGACGCTGTCCCTGGCGGGCGGTGCGTGCGTGCTGTGGGTCATCGTCGGTGTCACCACCGGCATCATCTCCGCCCTCAAGCGGGGTACGGCGATCGACCGTACGGCGATGACCATCGCGCTGGCCGGTGTGTCGCTGCCGATCTACTTCACCGCCCTTCTCTCCCTGGCGATCTTCAGGACCCAGCTCGGCTGGTTCGACGCGGAATACGTGGACATCGCGTCGGATCCGCTCGCCTGGTTCAGCGGCCTGGTGCTGCCGTGGGTGACCCTCGCCTTCCTGTACGCGGCGATGTACGCCCGGCTCACCCGCGCCACGATGCTGGAGGTCCTGGGCGAGGACTACATCCGTACCGCCCGCGCCAAGGGCCTGAGCGAACCGGTGGTCGTCGGCAAGCACGCCCTGCGCTCGACGATGACGCCGATCCTCACCATCCTCGGCATGGACCTCGGCGCCCTGGTCGGCGGCGCGATCCTCACCGAGACCGCCTTCAGCCTGCCGGGCCTCGGCCAGGCGGCGGTCAAGGCGATCGGTGACTTCGACCTTCCGCTGATCCTGGGTGTCACGCTCATCGCCGCAGCGGCCGTGGTGCTCGCGAACCTCGTCGTGGACATCCTGTACTCCGTGATCGACCCCCGAGTGAGGCTCTCGTGACCGACCTGACGAAGACCGGTGCGGTCGGCGAGCCCGTACGCTCCGGCTCCCCGCGGCCGGACGCCTTCCTCGACGTACGCGACCTCAAGGTGCACTTCCCCACCGACGACGGGCTCGTCAAGTCGGTGGACGGCCTCTCCTTCCAGCTGGAGAAGGGCAAGACCCTCGGCATCGTGGGTGAGTCCGGCTCCGGCAAGTCGGTGACCTCGCTCGGCATCATGGGCCTGCACACCGTCGGCCAGTACGGCCGGCGCAAGGCCCAGATCTCCGGCGAGATCTGGGTGGACGGCAAGGAACTGCTGTCCGCCGACCCCGACGAGGTACGCAAGCTGCGCGGCCGCGAGATCTCGATGATCTTCCAGGACCCGCTGTCCGCGCTGCACCCGTACTACACGATCGGCCATCAGATCGTGGAGGCGTACCGCATCCACAACAAGGTCGACAAGAAGGCCGCCAAGCGGCGCGCGATCGAACTGCTCGACCGGGTCGGCATCCCGCAGCCCGACAAGCGGTTCGACGGCTACCCGCACGAGTTCTCCGGCGGTATGCGCCAGCGCGCGATGATCGCGATGGCGCTGGTCAACAACCCCGAACTGCTCATCGCGGACGAGCCGACCACCGCCCTGGACGTCACCGTCCAGGCGCAGATCCTGGACCTCATCCGCGATCTGCAGAAGGAGTTCGGCTCGGCGGTCATCATCATCACGCACGACCTGGGCGTCGTCGCCGAACTGGCCGACGACATCCTCGTGATGTACGGCGGCCGGTGCATCGAGCGCGGTCCCGCGGAGAAGGTCTTCTACGAGCCCCAGCACCCGTACACCTGGGGCCTGCTGGGCTCGATGCCGCGCATCGACCGCGACCAGACCGAGCGCCTCATCCCGGTCAAGGGCTCGCCGCCCAGCCTGATCAACATCCCGAGCGGCTGCGCCTTCCACCCGCGCTGCCCGTACGCGGACGTGCCCAAGGGCGGGATCACCCGCACCGAGCGCCCGGAACTCAAGGTGCTGCCCGGCAAGGAATCCGAACGGCACTACTCCGCCTGCCACATGGCGGCCGAGGACCGGACGCGGATCTGGACCGAAGAGATTGCGCCGAAGCTGTGAGCGAGACGAAGGATCCTGAAGTGACGATCCCGGAGCAGGCGTCCTCTTCGCCGTCGCCGTCGACCGAGCCGCTGCTCAGGGTCAGCGGCCTGGTGAAGCACTTCCCCATCAAGAAGGGCGTCCTCCAGCGCCAGGTCGGCGCGGTCCAGGCCGTCGACGGCCTCGACTTCGACGTACGCCCGGGGGAGACCCTGGGTGTGGTGGGCGAGTCGGGCTGCGGCAAGTCGACGATGGGCCGGCTGATCACGCGGCTGCTGGAGCCGACCAGCGGGAAGATCGAGTTCGAGGGACAGGACATCACCCACCTGGGCACCGCCCGGATGCGTCCGCTGCGCCGCGACGTCCAGATGATCTTCCAGGACCCGTACTCCTCGCTGAACCCGCGTCACACGGTCGGCACGATCGTCAGCGCGCCCTTCAAACTCCAGAACATCACGCCCGAGGGTGGGGTGAAGCGGGAGGTCCAGCGGCTCCTTGAGCTGGTGGGTCTCAACCCGGAGCACTACAACCGCTATCCGCACGAGTTCTCCGGTGGGCAGCGCCAGCGCATCGGCATCGCGCGGGCGCTCGCGCTCAAGCCGAAGCTGGTCGTCGCGGACGAGCCGGTGTCGGCGCTGGACGTGTCGATCCAGGCGCAGGTGGTGAACCTGCTGGACGACCTCCAGGACGAGCTCGGGCTGACGTATGTGATCATCGCGCACGACCTCTCGGTCATCCGGCACGTCTCGGACCGCATCGCCGTGATGTACCTCGGCAAGATCGTCGAGCTGGCGGACCGCAAGGATCTGTACGAGGCGCCCATGCACCCGTACTCCAAGGCGCTGCTGTCGGCCGTCCCGGTGCCCGACCCGCGCAGCAAGCACAAGCGCGAGCGCATCCTGCTCAAGGGCGATGTGCCGTCGCCGATCTCGCCGCCCTCGGGCTGCCGCTTCCACACGCGGTGCTGGAAGGCGACGGACATCTGCAAGACGCAGGAGCCGGTGCTGACCGCGCTCAAGACCGGCCACCAGGTGGCCTGCCACCACCCGGAGAACGCGCCGGACCAGGCACCGCAGTCGTCGACGGTGCTGGAGACGGCGCGGGAGGCGATCGAGATCGTCGACGTCACGCCGGCGGCGGCGGTTCCCGGGGAGGCGGCGGTTTCCGGGGATGAAACAGCGCCCGCGAACACGGAGGACGTGGGCAAGGATTAGAACCGGCACAATTGCCCGGTGTTCCAGGAACTCTTCACGCCCTCCGTCCAGCATTCGCTCGACATCGTCGGGATCTTCGTCTTCGCGATCTCCGGCGCCCTGCTCGCCGTGCGCAAGAATTTTGACGTATTCGGCATCGCGGTGCTCGCAGAGGTCACCGCGCTGGGCGGAGGGCTGCTCCGCGACCTCATCATCGGCGCGGTGCCGCCGGCCGCCTTCACCGATCTCGGGTACTTCACCACCCCGCTGATCGCGGCCGCACTGGTCTTTTTCCTGCATCCCGAGGTCGAACGCATCCAGGGCTCGGTCATGGCCTTCGACGCGGCCGGGCTCGGGCTCTTCTGCGTCACGGGCACCACCAAGGCGTACGACTACGGGCTCGGCCTGACCGCTTCGGCGGCCCTCGGCCTCGCGACCGCCGTCGGCGGCGGCGTACTGCGTGACGTCCTCGCCAACGAGGTGCCTTCGCTGCTGCGCTGGGACCGTGATCTGTACGCCGTCCCCGCGATCGTCGGGGCCGCCATGGTCGTCATGTTCATCCGCTTCGACGCGCTGAACGCGGTGACCAGCGGGATCGCCGTCGTCACGGCCTTCGTGCTGCGGCTGCTGGCGCTGCACTTCCACTGGCGGGCGCCGCGCGCCTGGAACCGGAGCTCGGCGAAGGCCGAGGAGCAGTCCGAGGCGACGACTTAGCCCGACCGCTTAGCTACCGCTTAGTAACGTGCCGGTGTACCGTGAATGCCATGGCACAGGCAACACAGGCATCCATCGGGGACAGCGAGTTCGACCGCGACACCGCGATCTCCCCGCGCGCATCGGAACCGGGCGTCTACGACGCGGAGCTCTCCGCAGGCTGGACGATCTTCGGCGCCGTCAACGGCGGCTACCTCCTCGCCCTGCTCGGCCGGGTGCTCGGCGACGCCCTGCCGCACTCCGATCCGTTCACGGTGTCGGCGCACTACCTGACACCTTCCGTCGCGGGCAAGGCGGTCGTCCGGACGCAGAGCGTCCGCAGCGGGCGCACTCTCTCCACCGGCCAGGCCTCCCTCTTCCAGTACGCCGAGGACGGCACCGAGGTCGAGCGGATCCGCGTCCTCGCCTCGTACGGCGACCTGGACGCCCTGACCGACGACGTCCGCACGACGGCCAAGCCGCCCGTCATGCCGCCGTACGAGCACTGCCTGGGGACCGAGGCCGGGCCCACGGCCATCCTGAGCAGCTCGGCCATCACCGAGCGGCTCAACATCCGGCTCGACCCCGCCACCGTCGGCTGGGCCGTAGGCGAGCCGTCCGGCAACGGCGAGATGCGCGGCTGGTTCGGCCTCGCCGACGGCCGCGACGCCGACCCGCTCTCGCTGCTGCTCACGGTCGACGCGCTGCCGCCGACCTCGTTCGAGCTGGGCCTGCAGGGCTGGACGCCGACCGTCGAACTCACCACCCACATACGCTGCCGGCCCGCCCCCGGACCGCTGCGCGTCTCCATCACCACCCGCAACCTCGCGGGCGGCTTCCTGGAGGAGGACGCGGAGGTCTGGGACAGCGCGGACCGGCTCGTCGCCCAGTCCCGCCAACTGGCACGGGCGCCGCGCGGCTAGGGCCTGTACGGCAAGATCGGCCGGACAGGGCCTGAGTCCCTCCGGGCGCAGTGGCGCGCCGGCCACCTGCCCGCGGCCACTCCCACCGACCGGCTGGTCCAGAGGCGCCCCGGAACCGGCGAACGCCTGTGCGGTGTTGGGGCGCCGGGCGGAGGAGCGGCCGGCAGCGGTGCGGTGCGGGGCCGGCGTCAGTCCAGCCAGTGGCGGCGGCCGAGGCTGACCAGGCGCAGCTGGCGGCGGGCGAGGGAAGCGGCGGCCTCGACGCGCTCGTCGCCGTACGGCTCGGCCTCCAGGAACGCGGACGCGGTCATCACCATGTGGTCGACGTAGACGTGCGCCAGCATCCGCAGGTCGTCCTCGCTCCAGCCCGCCGAGTCGGGCTGGGTGGCGAGCCAGGCCGCCACCTCGTCGGCGAACAGGCGCAGTTGCTCGCCTATCGCGGCGCGCACCGGCTCCACGCCGCCGTGGCGTTCGCGGGCGATGAAGCGGACATGCGCGGGGTACGCGCGGACGTGCCGGGCGACGAGGCCGACCGTACTGTCGATGCGCTCGGCGCTGTCGCCGGTCGCGGCGAGGGTCGCGCGGATCACCGCGTGCAGGCTGCCGAGAGCCTCGTCGACGAGCGCGACGCCAAGGTCGGCCGTGTCCCGGAAGTGCCGGTAGAAGGCGGTCGGGGCCACGCCGACGGCGCGGGTGACCTCGCGCAGACCGAGGCTGCTCAGGCTCTGGTCCTCGAGCAGTACGAGCGCCGCCTCCATGAGGGACTGGCGGGTCTTCTGCTTCTGGGCCTGGCGGATGCCGACGGTGTGACTCATGACATTCAGTAAACAACTGTTCTCTGTTGCGGGGAAGCGTGGGGGGAGGCCTAGACTGGGCAGTCAGTGAACAGTCGTACTCCCAGGAGGGGTTCACGTGTTCGTCCTCGTAGCGGCTCTGCTGTTGCTGGGGGTGCTGATGGGCTCGGTGGCCCACGTGCCGGTCCCGGTGTCCCTCGTCGCCGCCGCGCTCATCGGCGTCTGGCTGCTGGTCTTCGCCGCCCGTGAGCGTCACTCGCGACGGTCCACCCGAAGGAGCTGAACGCGCCATGGAGTTCACCGCATCCGCACGCAGCCGCACGGGGCTGCGGGACGCCGACGGCATGGCCGTCGCGTCGTTCGTACTCGGCCTCGTCGGACTGCTCGTACTCAACATCTTCCTCGGCCCCGTCGCCATCGTGCTGGCCGCCATGGCCCTGAAGCACGGCACCGAACGCCGGGGCAGAGCGCTGCTCGGGCTCGGCCTCGGAGTGGCCGACCTGGTGGTCCTCGCCGTGCTGGCCTCCGCCGACGGCAGCCTGTCCTGGACCTTCGGCGGCTGAAAGGGCGCGGAGGGAAAGCCGGCGGCGGCAAGGGCGGGACCGGGGAGCGTCCGGTGGGCTCGTAGAATCGAATCCACCATGGCTTACCTCGACCACGCCGCGACCACCCCGATGCTTCCGGAAGCGGTCGGGGCGATGACCGCCCAGCTCGCCGTCACCGGCAACGCGTCGTCTCTGCACGCCGCCGGCCGACGGGCGCGGCGTACCGTCGAGGAGGCCCGCGAGATGCTCGCGGAGTCCCTCGGCGCCCGGCCGAGCGAGGTGGTCTTCACCGCCGGCGGCACCGAGGCCGACAACCTCGCCGTCAAGGGTCTGTACTGGGCGCGGCGCGACGCCGACCCGCGCAGAACCCGGGTGCTGGCGAGCCCCGTCGAGCACCACGCGGTACTGGACGCCGTCCACTGGCTGGGCGAGCACGAGGGTGCGACCGTCGAGTACCTGCCGGTCGACTCGTACGGCCGGGTCCACCCGGAAGCACTCCGCGCCGCCATCGAACGCGACCCGTCCGACGTCGCCATGGCCACCGTGATGTGGGCCAACAACGAGATCGGCACCGTCATGCCGGTCCGCGAACTGGCAGACGTGGCCGCCGAGTTCGGCGTACCGCTGCATGCCGACGCGGTGCAGGCGTTCGGGCAGCTGGACGTCGACTTCGCCGCCTCCGGGCTGGCCGCGATGACCGTGTCCGGGCACAAGATCGGCGGGCCGTACGGCATCGGAGCGCTGCTGCTCGGCCGTGATTACACCCCCGTCCCCGTACTGCACGGCGGCGGCCAGGAGCGACACGTGCGCTCCGGCACGCTCGATGCCCCGGCCATCGCCGCGTTCGCGGTGGCGGGCCGGATCGCGGCCGAGCAGCGGGAGTGGTTCGCGCGCGAGATCGGCGGGCTGCGCGACGACCTGGTCGCGGCCGTACGCGCCGCGGTCCCCGAGGCGATCCTCGGCGGCGACCCGTCCCCGGGCGGCCGGCTGCCGGCCAACGCCCACTTCACCTTCCCGGGCTGCGAAGGCGACTCCCTGCTCCTGCTCCTCGACGCGCAGGGCATCGAATGCTCCACCGGGTCCGCCTGCACGGCCGGAGTCGCCCAGCCGAGCCACGTCCTGCTGGCCACCGGAACCGACCCCGACCTCGCGCGTGGCACCCTGCGCTTCTCGCTCGGGCACACGTCGACCGCCGAGGATGTGGCGGCGGTGGCGGAGGCGATCGGTCCGGCGGTGGAGCGGGCGCGTACGGCCGGACTCGTCTGACCTCGTGGACTACGCCTTGACAGGGGGCTGCCCCGCCAGCTCCTCCTTCACCAGCCGGAGGTAGCGGGCCCAGTCCCAGTGCGGGCCCGGGTCGGTGTGGTCGGTGCCCGGGACCTCGACGTGGCCGATGATGTGCTTCCGGTCGGCGGGTATCTCGTACCGACGGCAGATCCCGGCGGCGAGACGGGCCGACGAGCGGTACATGACGTCCGTGAAGTTCTCCGGCCGGTCGACGAAGCCTTCGTGCTCGATGCCGACACTGCGTTCGTTGTACGAGCGGTTACCGGCGTGGTAGGCGACGTCCAGCTCCCGCGCCATCTGCGCGATGTGGCCGTCCTTCGCCCGCACGATGTAATGCGCGGCGGCCGCGTGCAGCGGGTTCTTGAAGACGCGCACGGCCGAGGCGAAATTGCCCTGCGTCACGTGGATCACGATCCGGTCGATGGTGTAGTCGGCGGGACGGTCGGCGGTCCGCAGATTAGCGGCCGACGCGGCGACCCACTGGGCCCCCTTGTGATCCACCTCTCCCTCTACCCGCTGCTTGTCGATGCCCGGCACGAGCCACCACAGCCGGGACAGCTCTTCCCCGTACACGGCGGCCGTACCGCCCACGACGGCCGCCCCACCCCCGATGAACAGCGCCCGTCTGCTCACCCCTGCCACCCTCTTCTGCTCCATGAGCCCTTTAACGCTTTCGGCCCTGTCGGTGGTTCCGTCTACCCTGGTGGAGCTATGACTGAGACCCCGCGCCGCCTCCGTGTCCTCGCCGCCATGTCCGGTGGGGTCGACTCCGCCGTTGCCGCTGCCCGAGCCGCCGAAGCCGGGCACGACGTGACCGGCGTACACCTCGCCCTGTCCGCCAACCCGCAGTCGTTCCGTACGGGCGCGCGGGGCTGCTGCACGATCGAGGACTCGCGCGACGCGCGCCGGGCCGCCGACGTCATCGGCATCCCCTTCTACGTCTGGGACCTCGCCGAGCGCTTCCGCGAGGACGTGGTCGAGGACTTCGTCGCGGAGTACGAAGCCGGGCGCACCCCGAACCCCTGCCTGCGCTGCAACGAGAAGATCAAGTTCGCGGCGCTGCTCGACAAGGCGCTGGCGCTGGGCTTCGACGCGGTCGCCACCGGCCACTACGCGACCGTCGTCCTGAACGAGGACGGCAGCCGCGAGCTCCACCGCGCGTCCGACATGGCCAAGGACCAGTCGTACGTCCTCGGCGTCCTCGACGAGCGGCAGCTCGCGCACGCGATGTTCCCGCTCGGCGACACCCTCACCACCAAGGACGAGATCCGCGCGGAGGCCGAGCGCCGGGGTCTCGCGGTCGCGAAGAAGCCCGACAGCCACGACATCTGCTTCATCGCGGACGGCGACACCCAGGGCTTCCTGGCGAACCGTCTCGGTGGCAAGGCGGAGGGCGACATCCTCGACGAGTCGGGCACCAAGGTGGGCACCCACGAAGGCGCCTTCGGCTTCACCATCGGCCAGCGCAAGGGCCTGCGCATCGGCCACCCCGCCGCCGACGGCAAGCCACGCTATGTCCTGGACATCTCCCCGGTGAACAACACGGTGACGGTGGGCCCGGCAGAGGCCCTGGACGTCACCGCACTCACGGCCATCAAGCCCCGCTGGTGCGGTACGCCCCCGGCCGGCAGCGGCACGTACACGGCCCAGCTACGCGCGCACGGCGGCGAGACGCCGGTGACGGCGGAGCTGATCGACGGCTCGGAGCTCCGGGTCACCTTCACCGAGCCGGTGCGCGGGGTCGCCCCCGGCCAGGCGATCGTGCTGTACGACGGCACACGCGTAGTCGGCTCGGCAACAATCGCGACGACGAGCCGAGCGGCGGCGGCCTCCGTCTGATCCGGTGGAACGCCCGACGGCCTACGGCAGAAGAGTCAGGCACTATGCGTGGTGCTTGTCCCCGAGCGCGTCGAGAAGATTGTCATGGTCTTCAGGGAGACCTTGGAGCGGGTGCACTATGCGCCGAGCCTGTCCTCACACCGTTCACACGCAGCAGGAACAGGAGGTACGGCAAACGGTCGAAGCGCTCAACTCCCCTCTCTTGAACGTTCGATCGCACGCATGCTAGACAGCGCTTGCCCATCGCCCGCAGCTTCGCGGGCAGGCACCTCCCCCATAAGGAGCCCCCTGATGCGCAAGCGCACCGGCGCTCTCAGCGCCGCCGTCTCCTCCTTGGTCCTCCTGTCCATCTCTCCCGCCGAAGCCTCCGTCATCTGGGACGGCGACGCCTCCCGCGGCACCGGAGTGTTCTCCTCGCTCCTGTGCGACTCCCCCGGCAGCGTCGTCGCGCAGGACAACAACGACGGGCGCGGCAAGGTCTTCAAGTTCAACAAGCCGCTGGGCCTGGAGCGCTGCGAGGCGCACGGGATCAGCGTCGGCGGGTCCCGCTACACCTTCAAGAACAACTCGACCTATTACCTGGGCTGGGACACCTCCACCAACACCCCGGACGCCGGCACGATCTTCCAGTGGAAGTCGTACGGCACGGGCGACCAGCATCAGCAGAACTATCCAGTCCTGATGAAGGTCGAGGGCGGGGTCCTGAAGCTGTTCCACATCGAGGTCGGCGAGAAGTGGACCCTGAAGTGGTCCACGCCGGTCACCACCAGTACGTACAAGCGGATCGTGCTCGGCATCCACACCTCGAGCAGCGCCTCGTCCGGCTGGGTGGAGGCGTACTACAACGGCTCCAAGGTCGTCTCGTTCTCCGGCCGTACGTGGGACGACCTGGGCAATGACACCCGGTTCGGCACTTACGGCGCGGAGGTCAAGGACAAGCGCGTCATCAACTGGATCGACGGCCTGAAGGTGGGCACGTCGTACGGGGACGTGGACTGACCGCAGACGGTCCGGTGGTGATCTGCTCAGCCAAGTTGCGCGTCGTTCAGCAGGGTGCGGTCGAGGACCTGCTCAGCGGCCAGGTTCGTACCCCGGTGTCCCGATCAAGGCCGGGGAAGTTCGATTTCCCCGGCCTTGATTCCAAGCAGGAACGCGCGCAAGGAGGCACGGCTAGTTGCGACGATGGCAGCAGGACTCTCGCTCTCCCTGATCGAGATGCCGTTGCTGCGGGTTTCAGTCACCTCGACACAGTTGTTGCCCCCACCTGAGCAGAAGGACGAGCGCTGCCAATTCCGTTCGGGCAATTTCAGGACCTCTCACAGTTCACGGGCGATGGATCGTATGAGCTTCTGTGACTCGGCTGCGCAGAGCGCGGAGCGCTCCATCAAGTCCAACAGACAGCGGTAGTTTTCCAGCGGTGTCGGGGCGTCCACGAAGTGGGCACCAAAGGATGTGTCCAGTTGGACGGTGTCCAACTGGGGAACGGCGCCTTCGGCGTAGAGGATCGATTGTCCCGCTCCGTGGAAAGCACCGGCGCTGAACGGGATGACCAACAGTGTGATGTTGTCCCGCTCGGATGCGTCCGCGAGGTGGTCCAATTGGGCACGTGCAACATTTCGGCCGCCGAACTCCAGTCGAAGTGCGGCTTCGTGGATGATGCCGAGGTACGGAGTCGGGTGGTCGCCAACGAGGATGGCCTGACGGCCCATGCGGTGCGCGACCCGCAATTCCACCTCCAGGCGCGGCAGCTTCGGCACCGCGAAATCGAAGATGGCCCGGGCGTGGTCCTCCGTTTGGAAGAGGCCTGGCAGGTGCACGGTCTGAGCCGTTCTGATGCGCGTGGCGTGCCACTCAAGCTCGGACACATCGAGGTGCCCATCCGGGAGCTTGCCCCGGTACTCGTCCCACCAGCCCCGGCCCCGGCGTGTGCCGGCCATCGCGGCGAGTGCTTCGATCAGCCCGGAGTCCGGACACTTGTAGTGGCAGGCGAGTTGACGGACGCGCTCTTCGCTGAGCCCAGTCCGACCTGCCTCCACGTTGGAGATCATTGTGCGGTCGGCGCCGAGCATGCCGGCCGCGTCCTGAATTGAGATACCTGCCTGCTCACGCATGCGACGTACCTCGGTGGCCAAGCGTCGCTGGCGGCCTGTAGGTGTGTTCCGCGTTGCCATGGGTCCTCTCTCACGCGCGCGAACAGTCTGGCAGCCGCTGACACAGCGGTCCAGTGAGTCAGTCAACTAATCACTAGTTAGTGGTAGTTGAGCTCACATGTGAGTTGCTTTGCGCTAGCGTGTGACCCGTACCACTCGCGTAGTCGTCGTCGACGGAAGCGCACCGGTCCACCCTGCCCGCCCGGGACGGCAGGTTCAGCGACCGGCATTGCCACTGCTCACACCTCAACGTCGCTGGTACACACCCACTCGCACGCACTCAGGATGTGTCTCGTGAGGACAGAACCCGCTCCCATCCCGTTCCACCAACCCTGGCAGTACGAGCTCAGTTTCCCCTGCGACCCGCGCAGCCCCCGAATCGCCCGCACCACCCTGCGCGCCATCCTCGCGGCCCACCAGCTCGATGAACTCAGCTACCGCGCCGAGCTGTTGACCTCCGAGCTCGCCACGAACTCCGTACGCCACACCAAGGGGCCCGCCGCCGTCCGCCTGCACTGGCTGCACCCCGTCCTGCGTATCAGCGTCTGGGACATGAGCCCGGACCTGCCAAAGCCTCTGCGCAAGGCGGTGTCCGTGTACGACGAGGAGGGGCGCGGGCTCGCGATCCTCGAACTCGTCGCTGACCGGTGGGGCGGGTGCGCGATGGGAGAGGGGCCGTACGGACCCGGCGGCAAGACCATCTGGTTCGAACTCGCCGTCACGGACGGGCTCCCCACCAAGGTCTTGGCTGGTGCCCCCGCCTTGAGGCGGGAGCGTAGGTCATCTTAAAAGGGCGGCGCGGAGCTCCGCCGTATCGCTGCGAAGCAGGAACGTTCAGACGGGGGCGCTGTTGGTTCTCGATGTACTGGCGCACGGCGGTCAGTGGTGCCCCCGCCGCAGCTTCCGGGGAAGTGAGAGCGGGACCAGGAGTGCCCGTGCATGATGCCGCGGTTGACTTGGCCGATGGACTTCTGACGCAAGCGCCGGGAGCTGACGCCCTTGAGGCTGTTGGCCAGCTTGGCCAGGGCGACCTTGGGCGGGTGGCGCACCAGGAGGTGCACGTGATCGCGCTCGCCGTTGAACTCCTCCAGCTCCGCCTCGCAGTCGGCGCACACGGCCCGCATGATCTCCTGAAGGGTGCAAACGACGTGCGCACTGGGTCTTACGTCAGGGGCTGCCTGTCATTGTGGGACAGGGCGACCTTGGGCGGGTAGTGCACGAGAAGGTGCACGTGGTCCTCTTCGCCGTTGAACTCGCGTAGCTCTGCCTCGAAGCTCTGGCATACCTCGCGCATGACCTCTTCGCAGCGTGTCAGCATCTCGTCGGTGAAGACTCCGCGCCGGTACTTGGTGACGAAGACCAGGTGTGCGTGAAGGTTGTACATGACGTGTCGTCCCCGGCGTAGATCGGGGTTTGGTTCCCAGCGTGGTGACATAGACCAAGCGTGGTATGAATCAAGCGAACTCGGCTGAAAGGGGGTGGGCCGGATGATCCGGGCGTACAAGTTCCTCATGCGGCCCACTGTGGGTCAGACGATCGCGCTCGGCGAGATGCTGCGTGATCACTGCTCCTTTTACAACGGGGCGTTGCAGGAACGACGCGACGCCTACCGGCACGCGTCGAAGACGAGCATCAAGTACGGGATACAGTCCGCGCAGCTCAAGGACATCCGGGCGTTCGACCCGGAGCGTCAGGGCCGCTGGTCGTTCTCCTCGCAACAGGCCACCTTGCGCCGTCTCGACAAGGCGTTCGCCGCGTTCTTCCGCCGGGTCAAGTCCGGCGAGACACCCGGTTACCCGCGCTTTCGCGGGGTGAACTGGTTCGACACGGTGGACTTCCCGAAGGACGGAGACGGCTGCCGGTGGGATTCCACCCCGCACGACCCGGTCACCCGCGTCCGCTTCCAGGGCGTCGGGCACGTCAAGGTCAACCAGCACCGGCCCGTAGTCGGCAGGGTCAAGACCGTCTCGGTCAAGCGCGAGGGCAAGCGCTGGTACGTCGTGCTGACCGCAGAGCAGCCCCAGCCCGAGCCGCTGCCCGCAACCGGCAGTGTCGTCGGCATCGACATGGGCATAGCCAACTTCCTCGCCGACTCGAACGGCGAGTTCGTTCCCAACCCGCGCCACGGCCGGAAGGCGGCCGAGAAACTCGAAGCTGCGCAGCAGGCTCACCAACTCCGTTAGTCATCCCTAGTGTTGTGCATATATGTTTGCGTGTATGGAGTTGCTGCGTATGTCCAAGGCCGCGAACCGTCTGGGTATCCACCCGATGACGCTTCGCCAGTGGGCTATCGACGGCAAGATCCCGTTCTCGTGGGTCGGCCGTGAGCGCCGGTTCTCCTCGGTTGATGTGGAGAACATGAAGCGCGGCAGCGACTCTGCCGCTTCTCGTCCGAGGCGGGAGGTTTTGTATGTGCGTGTGTCCGGCTCGTCCGGGCAGGAGTCCTCGCTGGCCGCGCAGGAAGAGGAGTTGCGGGCAACCGCCTCGGGTGAGGTCGTGAAGGTCGTCAAGGACCGTGGTTCGGGCCTGCGAGAGAACCGGCCCGGCTTGAACCGGGTGTTGGCGATGGTCTCCGACGGCAGCGTGAGCGTGGTTCGGGTGACGCATGAGGACCGGCTGGCCCGGTTCGGAGTGGGCTGGCTCAAGCGCTTGTTCGCCGTGTACGGCGTCACTCTGGAGGTCTTGCATCCGAAGAAGTCCGGTGGCCGGGACGAGTTGCTGGAGGACTTCGTTTCCCTGGTCACCACGTTCGCCGGGCGTCTGTACGGGATGCGTTCGGCCGAGGCCCGCAAGCGGCTACTCGCCGAGACCGGCCAATGCACTGCCGATGGTGACCGGTGAGCCGGAAGCTGCCGCTCGCCGAGGGCGAGACCTCCCGCACCGCATGCGCACGCGGCCTGCTGCGCACGGCCGTGGATGAGAGGACCGGCGAGCTGCTGCCCGCCGCTGTGCTGGCGGAGCGTGTCGGCTGGGCCGCTGATCTGGTGTCGGGCATGGTCACCGCGCTGACCGGTGAGCACTGGAGCACGGCCGATGTGGACGTACTGGCCGCCGGGGAGGATGCCGGGGGCCGGAAGCTGCCGTCGAACGCATGGATGGCCCTGCGGCGTCTCGGCTGGACCGTCACCGCCCCCGAGGGCATCAAGATCAACGACCGGATCGTGCGCATGGCCCAGGAACAGGCCGGGCGTTCGCTGCGGTCGGCGAAGTGGCGTACCAATCTGGTGGCCGGGGTCCTGGCCGCGTGGCCCGCCGATCCAGCCAAGCGCACCGCCGAGGAATGGGATCAGGTTCGCGCAGCCGTGCCCGGAGGGCAGCACCTGCCGTCCAGCGTGATCAAGTCCCGCACCCGTCAAGCGGTCGCGTTTGAGCGCAAGCACGGGCGGCTTCCAGTCGATGTGTTCGAGCTGGAGCCCGCGCCCCGCGTGGCGCGGATGCTGCTGCTGTCCGCGTGCGACGGGCAGCAGGCCACCATGGAACGCGCCGGCGAGCCAGGCCGGGCGCTGCTTCGGCTTCAGCTTCCTACTCGTCCCGACCCGCGCACGTACGCGGACTGGACGTGGGTGGCCTGCCCGATCTCGCTGCCGCCGACGATCCCGACCGGCGCGGTCCTGCACCTGCCCACCCTGCGTGTGTCCGGTGGCCGGGTGCGCGCCGATCTCGCCTACACCCACGCCGTCCCCAAGACCGCCAGCACCGGGCACACGATTGCGCTCGGCGTGGACTGGGGCCTGAACACGCTGCTGTCCGCAGGTGCCGCCCGGCTCCACGATGACGGCCGTATCACCGCCCTTGGGCACGGCGCCCAGTTCCGGGCTTCCGGAGTGCTGGCCAAACAGCACCGACTCCGGCGGCTGTCCGAGTGCCTCCACGCCAAGGCCGACCACTACCAGCGACTCATCGACGGCCACGCACCCGACCCGGCCCTGGCCGACAAGCACGCGGTCCTGGTGGAAGAATTCCGCCGAGTGTCCGCCCGCCGCTCGAACCTCAACGACGCTCTCGCGTGGGCTGCCGCCCGCTGGGCCGTCGACCAGGCCATCGCCGCCGGAGCGAGCGTCATCTACCAGGAAGACCTGCGGTCGATGGAAGCCAAAGGCATGGGCCGCACGCACAACACCCGCATGTCCCAGACCGTGCGCGGGCAGATTGCCGACCGCATGCGGCACCTCGCCGCCGAGACCGGCATCGCCGTCGTCACCGTCCCGGCCCGGAACACCTCCAAGCACTGCCCCCAGTGCCTCACCCCGCTCAGGCACCGCAAAGCCCCCGACCGCCCCACTGTCGCGGGCTGGAAGTGGGCCATCTGCCCCGACCGTTACGGCTGCGGCTGGCAGGGCGACCGCGACCACGGGGCATGGCGGCGTATCGCCGCACGCGGCCTGACCCACCAGACCAAGACCGTCACCGACCGCACCAGCGGCACCGTGGTCATCCGATCCGTCGTGGGCACCCTCGAAGCCAAAGCCGTGGTCACCCCGACCACGAACACCAGCCGGGACCGGTCGAAGACCGGACCCACCCGGCACCAGACAACACGCCCTGCGCCCAGGCGACGCAGGGCACCCTCCCCCACCGCACCCTCGGGCCCGGCGGGCAAGCGTCCGGAGGGACACGCCCCAACGGACCGGACCCGGCTGCCCCGCGCAGCCCACCGGCACCAGAGCATGACGACGATCAGCACACCCACCACCGGCCACAGGCCACGAGGGGCAGCACTGGGCGCGGGCTTCCACTTGCACGCTCACGCTACCCCTCCTCGGTGGGCAGAATCCGTGCCAGACACTACGTCTGTCATGGGATCGCTTAGCTGATTAGAGACGCTCTTTCCCGGTGCAAGCGCGGCTCAAAGCGCCGCCGCAGAGCCGTGGAGACCGTGGCCCGGCTGCACCGCAAGGTGCGCCGTCAGCGACTCGACCACGCACACAAGACGGCGCTTGATCTCGTACGCGAGCACGACTTCACCGCTCACGAAGCCCTCAAGATCCGCAACATGAGCCGGACAGCCGCCCCGAAGCCGGACCCCGACAAGCCAGGCAGCTTCCTGCCCAACGGGGCCGCGTCCAAGGCCGGGCTCAACCGTTCGATCGCCGATGCCGGATGGGGGGTGTTCCTTACGATCCTGCACGCCAAGGCTGAGAGCGCCGGACGGGAAGTGATCGCCGTGGACCCCCGCAACACCTCCCGGCGGTGCCCCGAATGCGGGCACACTGCCAAGGAGAACCGGCCCACACAGGAGAAGTTCCGCTGCGTCTCGTGCGGCCACCAGGCGCACGCTGACACGGTGGGCGCTCTCAACGTTCTACGGGCCGGGCTGGTCCGTCGCGACGCCAACCTGGCATAGCGAGAAGCCCCCTCCTTTTAGGAGGGGGAGGAGTCACGTACTTGCTGACGATCTCGTCTGTTGTTGTTGTCCTTCTGCCCCGCGCCCGCGCTCAGCCCGAAGACCTTCGCGCGGATGGTGCCGTCCGCGCTGTCACTGGTCCGCTGTTTCACATCTTTGCGGAGCGCCGCGGCGTAACGGGGCGGTCGTGGAGGTAGAAGCAGATGCTGTACGTCAGGGGCTGATCGCGGTGGGCTCACGCCGTGAAGAAGTCCCGCAGCACCGGGGCCAGAACGTGCGGTGACACGTCGTGGACCTGGCCCGTCAGGGTGCGGTGCCTGCCGCAGCGCACCGCCTCCGCGACCCGCCGGGCAGCGTCACGCATCGCAGGCGGGCTCGCCCCGCCGTCGACGACGAGCACCGGCGGTCTGACGGACGCCAGCCGTTCCACCGGCACCGTGCCGTCGCCCATCACCGCGTCGTCGTACGCCAGAGTCGGTGCCACCGCCTCCAGTTCCGGCCACATCGGTGCCTCGCGCACCTGCGCGACGCCCTCGGGCTCCATGCCCACCACCGACAGGAAGAGCTCGGCGGCGCCCCCGCGGTCGCCGGCCGCCAGGAGTTCGCCGAGGCGTGTCGTGTACCGCGCCTTGGCGATCCTGTCGCTCGGTTCGACGACGGTGAAGGGCGGCTCGTACACGGCGATCCTGTCGAACGGCACGCCGCTCGCCGCCGCCTCCAGGACCAGCGCCCCGCCCGACGACATGCCGTACACCGACACGGGGCCGCGCTCTTCCTCGACCAGGGCCGCCAAGTCCTCGACCTCGCGGGCGACCGCGTAGGGCGGAGTGTCCCCGCTGTCGCCGCGGCCGCGCCTGTCGTACGTGACGACGCCGAATCGCGGCGCGAGCAACGCCGCCAGCGGCACCTCGGCGCTGCCCGTGCTGAACGCACCGCCCACCAGGATCAACGACGGCCCCCCGCCCCGCCGTTCACAGGCGATGGGCGTGCCGTCACGGGAAATCACTTTGGTCATGAGGTGCTGACCGGCCGACGCCCGGGAACTCATCGCTCCCGCGAGAGGAAAATTCAGTCCGTACCGAGAATCTCCGTCTCGTAGAAGCAGAAGTGGCCCTTCACGGCCGCCACTTCCGGCACCGGGTCGAGGTAGGCCCACACCAGATCGGGGGCGTCCGGCAGTGACCAGTACGACGCGTATCCCTTGAAGGGACAGTGGGTGCGCCGGTCGGATGTCGTCAGCAGGTCGGTCCTGACGTCCTCGGGCGGGAGGTAGTAACGCACCGGCAGGCCGGTCTCGCGCAGCAGCAGCGGGCGGCGGCTCTCCGCCAGCACCTGCCCGCCGTGCGTGACACGTACATGCGTGGTGCCCTGCTCGACGGTGATGCGGTGTCCTGCGGTCACGGGTGACCCTCTCTTCGGTCTCCAGGGCTCTGTGGTGCGACAGCCCTCTCTCACACTCCAGCATCCGCGCGGCGTAGGTTCTTCCCCATGGCACTGAACATCTGCGTCTTCCTCTCCGCCGCCGACCTCGACGAGCGCTACACCCGCCCCGCCCGCGAATTCGGCGAACTGATCGGCAAGGGCGGCCACACCCTGGTGTGGGGCGGCTCGGAGGCTGGCCTGATGAAGGTCGTCGCGGACGGCGTGCAGGAGGCCGGCGGGCGGCTCGTCGGCGTATCGGTGGAGTTCTTGCACACCGTGGCGCGCGAGAACGCCGACGAGATGGTGATCGCCAAGGACCTCGCCGAACGCAAGGCGCTGCTGCTCGCCAAGTCCGACGCGGTCGTCGTCATGGTCGGCGGCACCGGCACGCTGGACGAGGCCACCGAAATACTTGAGCTGAAGAAGCACGGCCTGCACACCAAGCCGGTGGTGCTGCTCAACACGGCCGGTTTCTACGACGGCCTCAAGCTGCAGTTCCAGCGGATGGAGGCCGAGGGCTTCCTGCCCGTACCCCTCGCCGACCTGGTCTTCTTCGCGGAAGACGGCGTCGCGGCACTCGCCTACCTTGAGGAGTCCGCAGGAGTGCGGTAGTGCGAGCATGGGCCCTATGGCTACACATGTGATCACCGGAGCGGGATCGGGCATCGGCGCGGCCGTCGCCCGCCGCCTGCACGAGCGCGGCGACGACGTCGTCCTGATGGCCCGCGACGCGGGCCGCGCCAAGCAGCTCGCCGAGGCTTTCCCCGGCGCCCGTACGCTCGTCGGCGACCTCGCGAACCCGGACCGGCTCTCCTGGGCGTTCTCCCACCAGCCGATGCCGGAGCGGGTGGACTCGCTGCTGCACATCGCGGGCGTCGTCGACCTCGGCCGGATCGGCGACCTCGGCACCAAGGCCTGGCACCACCAGCTCAACGTGAACCTGATCTCCCCGGCCGAGCTGACCCGGCTCTTCCTGCCCCAACTCCGCCAGGACAAGGGCCACGTGGTCTTCGTCAACTCGGGCGCCGGCCTTGTCGCGCATGCCGAATGGGGCCCGTACGCCGCGAGCAAGCACGGCCTGAAGGCCCTCGCCGACTCCCTGCGTCAGGAGGAGCACGGCAACGGCGTGCGGGTGACCTCGGTCTATCCGGGGCGTACCGCCAGCGCCATGCAGGAGAAGGTCCATCAGCAGGAGGGCAAGGAGTACGACCCGTCGCGCTGGATCGATCCCGAGTCGGTCGCGACGACGATCCTCATGGCCCTCGACCTCCCGCGCGACGCCGAGGTCAACGACCTGTCCGTGAGGCCGGGCCGATGAGCGAGCACACGGGCGAGTACGTATGGGGACCCGCGACCGGCGTCGGATCCATGCCCGGTGGAGACGCCCGCGAGACCGCCAGGACCGTCACCGGCAGCTTCGAGGACTTCCCGTACCTCGCGGAGCTCCCCGCGCGCGGCCCCGGGGCCGACATGATCGGGCGGACCGCCGGAATGCTCGTCGAGATGTACGTCCATCTCGAACCCAGCGGCTGGCGCTTCAGCGACCGGCCGGGGCGCGACACCCGGCGCGCCCGGTCCTGGCTGGGGGAGGACCTCGACGCGCTGGAGGAGTTCACCCAGGGGTACACGGGGCCGCTGAAGGTGCAGGCCGTCGGGCCGTGGACGCTGGCGGCAGGAGTGGAAACGCGCAACGGCGAGGCCGTGCTCCGCGACCCGGGCGCGGTCCGCGACCTCGCGGGCTCGCTGGCGGAGGGCCTGCGCGCGCATCTCGCGGAGGTGCGGCGGCGGGTGCCGGGCGCGCAGGTGGTGCTCCAGCTCGACGAGCCGTCGCTGACGGCCGTACTGCGCGGGCAGGTCAGGACCGCCAGCGGATACCGGACGTACCGGGCGGTGGACCGTCAGGTCGTCGAGGGGACGCTGCGGGACGTGATGGGGGTCAGCGACGGCCCGGTGGTCGTGCACTCCTGCGCGCCGGACGTGCCGTTCGCACTGCTGCGCCGGGCCGGCGCCGCGGGGGTGTCGTTCGACTTCTCTCTGCTCACCGAGCGTGACGAGGAGTCGATCGGTGAGGCGGTGGAGGGCGGTACGCAGCTGTTCGCCGGAATCGTGCCGGGCACCGACACGGCATTGTCAGACCCGGCCGGTAGCGTCATGGGTGTCAGGACGCTGTGGCGCAGGCTGGGGCTGAATCCGGGGACTCTGGCGGAGTCCCTGGTGCTCACTCCGTCGTGCGGGCTCGCGGGGGCTTCTCCCGCGTACGCGCGCGCCGCGCTCGCGCACTGCGCCAGGGCCGCGAGATCGCTCGCGGACAACCCTGAGTAACGGGAATCGGAAACGGGAGGACAAGACGGTGGCTGGCGAACAGCAGGCGGCGGTACCCGCTGAGGCACGGGATCGGCACGCACAGGTCGCTGAGCAGGTCGAGGAGCACCGCTTCCGGTACTACGTGAAGGACCAGCCGGTCATCAGCGACGCCGAGTTCGACCAGCTGCTGCGGACGCTGGAGGCGCTGGAGGACGAGTATCCGGAGCTGCGTACGCCCGACTCGCCGACCCAGAAGGTCGCGGGGGCGTACGAAACGGAGTTCACGGCCGTCCAGCACCGCGAGCGCATGCTCTCTCTCGACAACGCCTTCGACGACGAGGAGCTGACGGCCTGGGGCGAGCGTGTCGCGGGTGAGCTGGGCGCCGTGCCGTACCACCTGCTGTGCGAGCTGAAGGTGGACGGCCTCGCGGTCAATCTGACGTACGAGAAGGGGCGCCTGACGCGGGCCGCGACGCGCGGCGACGGGCGCACGGGCGAGGACATCACGCCCAACGTCCGTACGATCGCGGGCATCCCGGACCGGCTGAAGGGCGACCGGATCCCGGACCTGGTCGAGATCCGCGGCGAGGTCTACTTCCCGATGGAGAAGTTCCAGGAGCTGAACGCGCGGCTGGTGGCGGCCCAGGACAAGCCCTTCGCCAACCCGCGTAACGCGGCGGCCGGTTCACTGCGGCAGAAGGACCCCAAGGTCACCGCGAGCCGCCCGCTGCACATGGTGGTGCACGGCATCGGGGCCCGTGAGGGCTTCGACATCGACCGCCTGTCGCAGGCGTACGACTTGCTGCGCGAGTGGGGCCTGCCGGTCGCGCAGCACAACAGGGTCGTGAACGACCTCGCGGGCGTACGGGAGTTCATCGCGTACTTCGGCGAGAACCGGCACTCCGTGGAGCACGAGATCGACGGCGTCGTCGTCAAGCTCGACGAGATCCGGCTTCAGGGCCGCCTCGGCTCGACCTCGCGGGCGCCGCGCTGGGCCATCGCCTGGAAGTACGCGCCGGAGGAGGTCAACACCAAGCTGGTCAACATCCGGGTGGGCGTGGGGCGTACGGGGCGTGTGACGCCGTACGCCCAGGTGGAGCCGGTGACGGTCGCCGGTTCCGAGGTCGAGTTCGCCACCCTGCACAACCAGGAAGTGGTGAAGGCCAAGGGCGTACGCATCGGGGACACGGTGGTGCTGCGCAAGGCGGGCGACGTCATCCCCGAGATCCTGGGGCCGGTGGTGGACCTGCGGGACGGCAGCGAGCGGGAGTTCGTGATGCCGTCCGAGTGCCCCGAGTGCGGTACGCCGCTGCGGCCGATGAAGGAGGCCGACATCGACCTCCGCTGCCCCAACGCCCGCTCCTGCCCTGCCCAGTTGCGGGAGCGGCTGTTCTATCTGGGCGGCCGCAAGTCCCTGGACATCGAGAACTTCGGGTACGTCGCGGCGGCCGCGCTCACCAGGCCGCTGGAGCCGGCCGAGCCGCCGCTGCGCGACGAGGGCGACCTGTTCGACCTCAAGGTCGAGCAGCTGCTGCCCATCAAGTCGTACGTACTGGACCAGGATTCGGGGCTTCCCAAGCGTGACCCGAAGACGGGTGAGGAGAAGGTCGTCACCTTCTTCGCCAACCAGGAGGGCGAGCCGAAGAAGAACACCCTCGCCATGCTGGAGAACATCGCGGCTGCGAAGGAGCGGCCGCTGGCCCGGGTCATCACCGGTCTTTCCATCCGGCATGTGGGACCGGTCGCGGCGGAGGCGCTGGCCCGCGAGTTCCGTTCGCTGGAGCGGATCGAGGAGGCGACGGAGGAGAAACTGGCCGCCGTGGAGGGGGTCGGGCCGACCATCGCCGCCTCGCTCAAACAGTGGTTCGAGGAGGACTGGCACCGGGAGATCCTGCGCAAGTGGCGGGCGGCCGGGGTCCGGATGGAGGAGGAGGGCGCCGGTGAGGAGCATGGGCCGCGTCCGTTGGAGGGCCTGACAGTCGTGGTGACCGGGACCCTGCAGAACTACACGCGGGATGGCGCGAAAGAGGCGCTCCAGGGCCTTGGCGCAAAAGTGACCGGATCTGTTTCAAAGAAGACCGGATTTGTGGTGGTCGGCGACAGCCCCGGCTCGAAGTACGACAAGGCCATGCAGTTGAAGGTGCCGGTCCTGAACGAAGAGGGATTCGCCGTCCTTTTGGCGGAGGGTCCGGACGCGGCCCGTGAAGTGGCTGTGCCGACCGAGGAGTAGGCGCGGCGTGGGACGGGGAAAGGGGCGGTGAGAGGGGGGGAAGAACCGCAGTCGGGATCACCCGTTCAGCGCATAGCAGACGGACGCGGGTGGCTGGGTCGCATTCGGGCAACAGCGGTGGACAGCTGCCCGGGAGAGCCTTCTGCGGCCTACTGTTGAGATGTGCGCCTGCCGTGCACGGCTGCAACGGGTGTCCCCTGCCCATGAGGAGCCTGGGGAAGGGATTTCAGTCGTGGATGGCATGACAACGGGGCCATCGCTTGGCACGGGCACCGCCGGCTGTGAGAGGGACGGAATGAAACCCACCGGAGTTGCCGACCCGGCCTCACGGCTGCGGCGGTGGGCAGGCGCCCCGAGGGCGCTGCCCACCGCCGTCGTGACACTGGCCGCCCTCGTCCTGGCCACCGGGATCTTCCGCGCCCTGACCGGGGACCGCGCGCTGTTCCCCGACGGCACGGTCGGCTGGTCCCTCGCGCTGCTGACCGGGATCATCGTCGGCCATCTCGTCGCCCTCGGCCGCGACCGCTGGTGGGGCGGCACGGGATCGGGCGCCGCGCTCACCCTGGCCGTGCTTCTGCTGTACGGCTGGGTGCCCGCCGGTCTGGTCAGCCTGGCGGTCGTGGTGCTGGTCGGCATGGCCCGCAGGCACCGCTGGAAGCAAGGACTGCTGCACGGCGCGGTGGACATACTCGGGATAGGCGCCGCAGCGCTCGTCCTGGCCGTGTTCGGCGACGTACCGACCGTCGAGAAGCCCTGGCAGCCGCTGGCGTGGGGGATCGAGACGGTCCCGGAAGTCGTGCTCGCCGCCACGACGTATCTCGCCCTCACCCGGCTGCTCCTCTGGTACGCGCTGGCGCCGCGGGGCGGACGGCTGCCGTCCGTCGCCCGGACAGCCCTGTACCGGCAGGCGCTCGTCGCGGTCGCCCTGCTCGGCATCGCACCCCTGATCTGCGTGATCGCGGTGGCGCTTCCCGTGCTGCTGCCGCTGTTCGCCGTACCGCTGATAGCGCTGGACTCCACGCTGTGGATCGCCAGGGCCCGGGCGGAGGAGCAGCTGCGGGACCCGCTGACGGGGCTGCCGAACCGGCAGTGGCTGCTGGAGCGGGCCTGGCCCGCGCTGGAGGAAGCCGAGAACATCGGCACCAGGTCCGCTCTCGTGCTGATAGACCTCGACCGTTTCCGGGCGGTCAACGACACGCTCGGCCACCTGGCGGGCGACCGGCTGCTGATCCAGATAGCCGACAGGCTGCGCCTGGCGCTGCCGCGCGGGGCGGAGGCCGCGCGGCTCGGCGGGGACGAGTTCGCGGTCCTGCTCCCGAAGGCGGACTCGACGACCAGTGCGCAGCGCGTCGCCAGGCATCTGGTGGCCGAACTCTCCTCGCCGCTCGACCTGGACGGCCTGACGCTCGTTCTGGAGGCCAGTGCGGGTGTCGCCGTCTTCCCCGACCACGCGCTGGACGCGGAAGGGCTGCTGCGGCGCGCGGACGTGGCCATGTATCAGGCCAAGCGCGACCGTACGGGCGTAGAGGTCTACGAATCGAAGCGGGACAGCAACACGCCGGACCGGCTGGGCCTGCTGGGCGACCTGCGGCGCGCGCTGGACGCGAGCGAGGTCGAGCTCCACTATCAGCCGAAGGTCCGCTTCGACGGGCAGGTCGCCGGCCTGGAAGCGCTGGTCCGGTGGGTGCACCCGGAGCGCGGGCGGGTCTCCCCGGACGAGTTCATCGCGATCGCGGAGTCGTCGGGGCTGATGCCGCACCTGACGGAGTACGTCCTGGAGACCGCGCTCGCGCAGGTCGCCCGCTGGCGGGCGCAGGGGCTGAACACTCCGGTGGCCGTGAACGTCTCGCCGCGCGACGTGCACACGCCCGGCTTCGCCGGCGCGGTCGCCGCCCGGCTCGCCCGGCACGGTGTTCCCGCCGGATCCCTCCAGCTGGAGATAACGGAGCACGTGCTCCTGGAGGACCCGCAGCGGGCCGCGGACACGCTGGCCGGACTCACCGGGCACGGCGTGAAGATGTCCCTGGACGACTTCGGTACGGGCTACTCCTCCCTCGTCCACCTCCGCCGGCTCCCGGTGAGCGAGCTCAAGATCGACCGGTCGTTCGTGGCCCGGCTGGCCGTCGACAACGAGGACGCCGAAATCGTCCGCTGTACGGTCGACCTCGCCCACTCGCTCGGCCTGCTGGTCGTCGCCGAGGGCGTCGAGGACGACGAGACGTGGGAGCGGCTGCGGGATCTGGGCTGCGACGCGGTGCAGGGCTGGCTGGTGGCCGCCGCCATGCCGCCGGACGAGGCGACGGCCTGGCTCCTGGCCCGGGGCGAGCGGGGCTGGCACCGCCAGGTCGACCTGGACCGGGTCGCCGCGGCCGCGGCCCTGGAGGAGACCCAGCGCCAGTCCCCGGCCTCGGCGCCGTCCGGCCAGGCGGTGAACTAGCCCCCGCTTCCCAGCTGCGGGCCGGCGGGTACGGCCCGGGGCTGCGGCCCGGTGGTGCGTGCGCCCGGCCTGGCGGTCGGCCGGGGTGCCCACCCGCGACATCCGCGTCACCCGTGCCGGAGGCGGGGAACGGCGCCTGCTGCATGCGTCGGCGGTGGGCACTGGGCACTGGAGGCCCGCGACTTATGCGCCAGCCGCACGGGCGGTGCGGCTGGGAGACCACCCGGCCGGAGGCCGGCCCGTACCCACCGGCCCGCGGGCGGCAATGGCCCGCAGCGGGCACCAGGGCAGCCGCAGCTCGCCCCGCTCCGCGCCCCCGCTGGCAATCCGTTTCGTGGACAGGGGGCCCGGCCCCATAGGATTGGGCCAAAATCCACACACTCACCCCTGAGGATCGCTGCATGCCTGGCATCACGCGCGAGGAGGTCGCCCACCTCGCACGGCTGGCGCGTCTGGAGCTGAAGGGCGAAGAGCTCGATCACTTCGCCGGTCAGCTCGACGACATCATCGGCGCGGTCGCCCGCGTCTCCGAGGTCGCCGACCAAGACGTACCGCCGACCTCCCACCCGCTGCCGCTGACCAACGTCATGCGCGCGGACGAGGTCCGTCCGTCGCTCACCCCGGAGCAGGCCCTCTCCGGCGCCCCCGCCCAGGAGCAGCAGCGTTTCAAGGTGCCGCAGATCCTGGGGGAGGACTAAAAAGTCATGACGGACAACACGCACATCATCAAGCTCACCGCCGCCGAGACCGCCGAGAAGATCGCTTCGGGCGAGCTCACGGCCGTCGAGGTGACCGAGGCCCACCTGGCTCGTATCGACGCCGTCGACGAGAAGGTGCACGCCTTCCTGTACGTGGACAGGGACGGGGCGCTCGCCCAGGCCCGCGCCGTCGACGCGAAGAAGGCCAACGGCGAGAAGCTCGGCCCGCTGGCCGGCGTGCCGCTCGCGCTCAAGGACATCTTCACCACCGAGGGCGTCCCGACCACCGTCGGTTCGAAGTTCCTCGAAGGCTGGATCCCGCCGTACGACGCCACGGTCACCCGGAAGCTCAAGGCGGCCGACGTCGTCATCCTCGGCAAGACCAACATGGACGAGTTCGCCATGGGGTCCTCGACGGAGAACAGCGCGTACGGCCCGACCGGCAACCCGTGGGACCTGACCAAGATCCCCGGCGGCTCCGGCGGCGGATCGAGCGCCGCGCTCGCCTCGTACGCAGCCCCGCTCGCCATCGGCACGGACACCGGCGGCTCCATCCGCCAGCCCGCCGCCGTCACCGGCACCGTCGGCGTGAAGCCGACGTACGGCGGCGTCTCCCGCTACGGCATGGTGGCGTTCAGCAGCAGCCTCGACCAGGGCGGGCCCTGCGCCCGTACGGTCCTGGACGCGGCCCTCCTGCACGAGGTCATCGCCGGGCACGACCCGCTCGACTCGACCTCGATCGACGCCCCGGTCCCCCCGGTCGTCGAGGCCGCCCGCAACGGCTCCGTCGCCGGCATGCGCGTCGGCGTCGTCAAGCAGTTCCGCGGCGAGGGCTACCAGGCCGGCGTCCTCCAGCGCTTCGACGAGTCCGTCGAGCTGATGCGCGAGCTCGGCGCCGAGATCGTCGAGCTGGACTGCCCGTCCTTCGACCTGGCGCTGTCCGCGTACTACCTCATCGCCCCGTCGGAGGCCTCGTCCAACCTGGCCCGCTTCGACGCCATGCGCTACGGCCTGCGGGTCGGCGACGACGGCACGAAGTCCGCCGAGGAGGTCACCGCGCTCACCCGCGAGGCCGGCTTCGGCGACGAGGTCAAGCGCCGGATCATTCTCGGTACGTACGCGCTCAGCTCCGGCTACTACGACGCGTACTACGGATCCGCTCAGAAGGTCCGTACGCTCATCACGCAGGACTTCGAGAAGGCCTTCGAGAAGGTCGACGTGATCGTCTCGCCGACCACGCCCACCACCGCCTTCCCGATCGGCGAGCGCGCCGACGACCCGATGGCGATGTACCTCGCGGACCTGTGCACGATCCCGACCAACCTGGCCGGCAACGCCGCCATGTCGCTGCCCTGCGGCCTGGCGCCCGAGGACGGCATGCCGGTCGGTCTCCAGATCATCGCCCCGGCCATGAAGGACGACCGCCTTTACAAGGTGGGCGCTGCCGTAGAGGCGGCCTTCGTGGAAAAGTGGGGCCACCCGCTGCTCGAGGAGGCACCGTCGCTGTGAGCCCAATGACCGTCAAGGCCAAGGGATTCAAGAATTCCAAGGCCGGTACGTACCTGTCGATCGGCACCACCGCTTTCGGAGCGATCAGCGTCGTCAAGCAGGCCAGGATGGCCCGCCGCGACAATGACACGCTCCGGCTCGTCGACGCCGTCGTCTCCGCCGCCGCCATCGCCACCGGCATCGCTCTGCTCTATCGCGAGCTGAAGAAGCTCGGCGACGACGACGTTCTGCTGGGTTGAGAGGGAATGTTTCACCGTGACCGTCACTGAACTTGTGCCGTACGAGGACGCCCTCGCGACCTACGACCCCGTCATGGGCCTCGAGGTCCACGTCGAGCTCGGCACAAAGACGAAGATGTTCTGCGGCTGCTCCACGGAGCTCAAGCAGGACGCCAACAGCCAGACCTGCCCCACCTGCCTGGGGCTGCCAGGCTCGCTCCCGGTCGTCAACGCGATCGGCGTCGAGTCGGCCATCAAGATCGGCCTCGCGCTCAACTGCGAGATCGCCGAGTGGTGCCGCTTCGCCCGGAAGAACTACTTCTATCCGGACATGCCGAAGAACTTCCAGACCTCGCAGTACGACGAGCCGATCGCCTTCAACGGCTATCTGGACGTCCAGCTGGAGGACGGCGAGATCTTCCGCGTGCAGATCGAGCGCGCCCACATGGAGGAGGACACCGGCAAGTCGCTGCACGTCGGCGGCGCGACGGGCCGTATCCACGGCGCGTCCCACTCCCTCCTGGACTACAACCGGGCCGGCATCCCGCTCATCGAGATCGTCACCAAGCCGATCGAGGGTGCGGGCGTGCGCGCCCCCGAGGTCGCGAAGGCGTACGTCGCCGAGCTGCGCGAGCTCATCAAGGCGCTCGGCGTCTCCGAGGCGCGCATGGAGCAGGGCCAGATGCGCTGCGACGTGAACCTCTCGCTGCGGCCGCACGGCCGTGAGGAGTTCGGTACGCGCTCCGAGACGAAGAACGTCAACTCCCTTCGCTCGGTGGAGCGTGCGGCCCGCTACGAGATCCAGCGGCACGCCGCGGTGCTCAACTCCGGCGGGACGATCGTGCAGGAGACCCGGCACTTCCACGAGGAGGACGGCTCCACCACGGCCGGCCGCATCAAGGACAACGCCGAGGACTACCGGTACTTCCCGGAGCCGGACCTGGTCCCCGTGGCCCCCTCCCGCGAGTGGGTCGAGGAACTCCGCCGCGGCCTGCCCGAGCTGCCGCGGGTACGCCGCAACCGTCTCCGCGAGGAGTGGGGCGTAAGCGAGCACGACATGCAGTCGATGCTGAACGCCGGTGCGATCGACCCCATCGTCGCCACGATCGAGGCGGGCGCGGACGCCGCCTCGGCGCGCAAGTGGTGGATGGGCGAGCTGGCCCGTAACGCCAACGAGTCCGGCCGCGACCTCGCGTCGCTGCCGATCACACCGGAGCAGGTCGCCCGTATCACCGCGCTGGTGAAGGACGGCTCGCTCAACGACAAGCTGGCCCGCCAGGTCTTCGAAGGCGTCCTCGCGGGCGAGGGCGGACCGGACGAGGTCGTCGAGAAGCGCGGCCTGAAGGTCGTCTCGGACGAGGGCGCGCTCGGCACGGCCGTGGACGAGGCCATCGCGGCGAACGCCGGCATCGCGGACAAGATCCGCAGCGGCAAGGTCGCGGCGGCCGGCGCGCTGGTCGGCGCGGTCATGAAGGCCACCCGGGGCCAGGCGGACGCGGCGCGCGTGCGCGAGCTGATCCTGGAGAAGCTGGGCGTGACCGAGGGCTGACGCCCGCGTCCTGTACGTACGCCGAGGGGCGGTGCACCGGTGAAACGACCGGCGCGCCGCCCCTTTGCCGGTCCGATTGGTCGGCACAGCCCTGCGTGAAGATCCATGGGCCGGGGAAGTGTCGTTCCGGTCCGTCGATCGCCTTCGTTGAGAATCACGCGGGTTGAGCCAACGGACCGGCAGTTCGCCGCGATTCAGCGCCGGCTCGCGGACGAGCCGCCGGCGGAATTCACCTCACCGACCGGCGGCCGGTACTGGGTTCCACTTCGCTGAAGACCTGACGGCCCGTTCAGTGCCGGGCGCCGAGGACGTTCACCGGTGCGCCGTCCGTACGCCTTCCCTTTGTCATTGCGTGTGATTAGCGTCCCCGCCGTCACACCTGACTCAGGAGGATCAATTGGCCACTGACATGTCCCGGCGGCGGCTGTTCGCACTCGGCGGGGGCGCGCTCGGCGCGGCTGCCGCGGGGTCTGTGCTGCCCCCGTCGCTCCAGGCCGCGCTCGCCGCCGAGCCGCCGTCCGGCGGACTGCGTGCCGTCAAACACGTGGTCGTCCTGATGCAGGAGAACCGGTCCTTGGACGGTTGAAGCCTCCTGTAAGTCTAGAGCGGCCCCCTGACCAGCGGAACAGCCCCGCCCATGCGCCGGAGGAGACGCACAGACGGGGCCGTGTTGGTGCCGCGCGGTGGCCTAGTCGATCTTGGCCGTCCACTTCCCGCGCGACAGATGACAGACGCCATCGGGCGTGATCTCCACGCGGCTCCCGTAGAGCGGGAGACTGCCCTCAGCGTTCAGCCGGTTACGGATGCGCTCCAGGGCGTCCCAGAGTCGCCGGGGGCCGCCCTGGTGGACCGTGGGCGGGTCCGTCCACGTGGCGCTTGCCCGCGCCCATGAGCCGTCCTCGTGGAGCAGCCACGCCGTCCGTTCCCGGCCCCGTTCCTCGTAGTACGTCTCCACACCCGGTGTGGTGATCTCCAGCATGGACCGGAGTTCCCAGGCGTCCGCCAGGTTCAGGACCGGGTACCGGCCCGTGGTGATCTCCTCCCCCTCCTGGTCCCGTACGGAGGGGTGCACCTCCCACAGCCGGGGCGGGTAGTCGGCACCGGCCCGGGTCTTCATGAACCCGGCCCAGTCCCGTTCGATCTGGCCTACGGCCCCGCCGTCCTCACCCTTCCAGGCCGTGAGGATCAGGGACGTGTTCGCGATGGTTGTAACGAGCCGTCCGCCGGGCCGGAGAGCGGCCAGCCACGACGCTGGGAGGGGCCGTACGGACACTGTGGCCACCAGCCGGTCATAGACGCCGGGGAGTGGCCCCGTGGCGTCGCAGGCGACGAACTGGGGCCGCAGTCCCATGCGTTCCAGTCGTTCGGCCGCCGCTTCGGTCAGGTACCGGTCCACGTCCACGCTGGTGACCCGGGAGGCCCCGAGCCGACGAGCCGCGTAGGCGGTTAGACCGCCCGCTCCGGTACCTACGCCCAGCAGCTCCAGGCTGTCCGTGATGCACGCGTGCCGGAGCATGCGGACCACTAGCCCGGGATGCGTGGCGGAGGATGTGGGCAAGCCTTCCGGCCGGTCATCAGGCTTGGCGTGGTCGGCGTGGAGACCACCGACACTGGTCACCAGGGACGTGTCACTGTAGGCCGCCCGCGTCCAGTCGTCCGGGGCGGACGGGCCGTCGTGCAGCACCCAGCCGCCCCCGTCCGCGCGAGTCCACCAGCGTGGTACCAGCTCATGACGCGGGACGCTCGCCACGGGCTCCCGCCACCGCGACACCGGGCCGGTCACCTCGGCCGCCAGCCGTGCCGCATGCTCCTGCCAGTCCATTGGCACCCCTTTGCCTAGTACGCGGGATCGCATGCCGTTGTGTTGGCCGGGTCGCAGTCGCTGGAGTCATCCGGGGTACAGCCCATGTGCGGGCGGGCCGGGATGCGTTCGACGGCCGCCCACCATTCCGGGCTCCCCAGGATGTCCGCCAGCCGCTTGTCCTTGACGTTCCCGCACGGCATGAACCGCGAGAGGACACACAGGGCCAGACTGCCATCCGGGAGTACGGCCGCGCGCCCGTGCCCGCAGCGTCCGCACAGTTCCGCCACGTCTGGCGTCTCCTCCGTGGCGGCCCGGCCGACCGCCCGCACACGGTCCGTGTTGATCTGGGTCACGCCGAGAGACAGCAGCTCGGCGCGAGCCTCCGTTACCCGCTGGCCCTCATTGATGTGGACGATGCCCGCGCGCAGCGGGATGCCGCGCCTCAGCGCCTCTTGGATGTTGGCGCGGGTGCGGAGGTAGCTCCCCGTCCGCGTGGTGATGGCGTCGTGTTCGTCGGGGTCATCGCTGTACCAACTAGTGGCGAGCGTGACCCCCTCGCGGCTGAGCAAGCTCCACCAGTGGGGCCGGATGTGGAACAGGTTCGAGTACACCTCGACCTTGCGTCCCAGACTCAAGGCCAAGGACACCAGATCCGTCCAGGCCGGGTTCAGAGTCGGCTCACCGCCGATGAGCTGTACCTGGGGGATGTCCAACGCTGCCGCGTCGGTGATCAGCGTCCGCCAGTCGTCCGCCGTCATGGTGCCGTGCGTGCTCTGCGGGCTGGAGTTGGAGAGACAGTGGGTGCACTTGAGCTGACAGCCTCCGGTGATCTCCAGCTCCAGAGTTGTGAGCAGGCCCACCGGGCTACGGGTCGGGCTATCTGCGATTGCCGTCACGTGTGTCTCCATCCTTGATTGGGAGTGCTGCGGAGCCGCCCCGGTAGTGGGCTGTCCTTCGTCTTCCACCACCGGGGCGGAGCTGGGGTCCGTCCCTGCCAGGTCTCCCGGTTTGGGCGGGGGCGGGGAGGTTCGGTCAGTCCGGCAGGGACGGGGTTCAGTGGTTGCGGCGCTTCCGGCACAGAGGGCAGAAGCGGGAGCGGGGCGGGTTCGAGCCGGGCGGGAAGTAGACGACGCCGGAGCGCACGTCCAGCGCGCCCCCATGCGGCGTCCACCAGCCCTCCGGGGAGTTCTCGTACGGGGTGCCCGCGAACGGGTCGGTACGCGTCTCGGTCGCGCTCTGGGCGGTCACGCCAGGCCCCGGCGTTGCTGCCGGTGGAGTCGGCCGATGGCCAGGAGCTGGCGGTGCTCCCGTTCGGTGGCCGGGCGGATACGGGACCACCTCGTCCGCCAGTTCAGGCCCGTGGGGCGGAAGAGTTCGACCCATTGCCCGTCCACCTCTTGGACGGTGGCCACCATTTCCGAGTCCTTGTCCACGACGACCCGGCCCACGGTCACGTCCGAGGGGTGCCGGAAGTCGAGAACGGGGCGGACGACGCGAGGTCTGGCCGGTACGGGAGTGCGGGTGACGGTTCTCACTGGGGCCTCCGGTGGGGGTGTTGCCGGATCGTGGCGTTGGCGGACCGGACGCTGACCGGGCTCCCGATCTGACGAGCCCGCTCCCGGTTCGTGTCCGCCGCGCCACAGATGGCGCACCCCGGGAGCGCGACCGGCTCCAGGTCCGGGAGCACCAGTTCCGGGAGTGCCGCCGTGGTCTCACTGGAGGTCATCGAGCACCCGCCTTAGTCCGGCCTCAACGTCCGTCAGCATTGCGCGCGTCGGTTTGGTGTACGGACCGCGTGGGACGCTCGGCGGTAGCGGCACCTTGTTGGAGAAGCCCACCGTGTCTCCCGGCGTGAGCCGGTGGAACTCCCGCCGGTCCACCGCTGCCTCCAGCTCCGCCAGTGCTTCGCCGGGCGTGCGTTTGGGAAGGGGTTTCGCCATGGCCGCCGCGCCTTTCTCCGTCGCTGCAATTGCCTGACTGTCTACTCCCACCATGGCCGGATCGGCGTACGCTCAACACCCGTGGAGGGTTTCCAAACCGCTTGGAAAGACCGGGAGTTGAACGCATGAACGAACAACCACCCGAGCCAGCCAACGGCCTGGAATGGTTCGGCCGTGAGGTGGAGGCGGCGTTAGCGCACAAGGGAGCTAGCCAGCGGGAGCTAGCAGACGCGACCGGTTACAAGGAGCCGTACGTCTCGAAGGTCAAGAACGGTAAGGCCCTCCCGTCCCCTCAGTTCGCGGAGGGGTGTGACCGCTTCTTCAACACGTCGGGGTACTTCGCGCGGCTGCTAGCCAAGGTGTCCCAGAACGGGCACCCGGAGTGGTTCATCCCGTACCTGCGCCTGGAGGAGAAGGCGGCCCAGGTTCTGGACTTCAGCTCGTTTCTCATCATGGGCATACTCCAGACCCCGGAGTACGCCGAAGCATTGTTCCGGGCCGCGCACCCCCTGGACGCTCCCGAGGTCATCAAGGAGAAGGTGGCGTTGCGTCTCCAGCGCCGGAGCGTGCTGGAGCGGCCAGCCCCGCCCCTCCTCTGGGTGATCTTGGATGAGTCCTGCCTCCGCCGTGAGGTGGGCGGGCGTGAGGTCATGCGGAAGCAAATGGAACACCTGCTGGCGGAAGCGGAGTTGTCCAATGTCACCTTGCAGGTGCTGCCGTTCGACTCGGGTGCGCCCCCGGCCGCCGAAGCCTTTACGCTGCTGACGTTCGATGACGACGGCATGGCTCCAGTCCTCTACTCGGAGGCCCAGGGCTTGGGTCACGTGATCGACTCAGCGTCCGTCGTAAGTACCGGCACGGCCCGTTACGAGCGTCTGCGCGCTGACGCAAGGTCCCCGGAGAAGTCTCTCCAGGCAATCAAGGAGTACGCACGATGAGCAAGGCAGAGGACACGCCCATGACCTGGGTGAAGTCGAGTTACAGCAGTGGTGACGGTGGACAGTGCATCGAATGGGCACCCTCGTACGCCAGGGCTCACGGCGTCGTCCCCGTGCGCGACAGCAAAGACCCGGAGGGCCCGGCCCTCATGGTCCCCGCCGAGTCGTTCGCCGCGTTCGTCGTCGGGGTCAAGGATGGGGAGTTCCCCGCCGTCTGACCCGCGCGTGATCACTCTGTGCTCATCGCCGGCTCAGCCAAGAGTGATCGCCGTAGGAACGCGAAAAGGCCCCGGTCCCCCTCCCGCATGGGAAGAGGACCGGGGCCCTTGTCATTCAGGAGGAGCCTGTGGGCGCGACGTCGCGACTGGGCCACGCCGCACTCCAGCCCCACCCAGCGGGCCCATGGAGGGCTCCTGCGGCCCGTGTCGTCCGCGTAGGTAGAGCCCGAAAGCGGCGTACCTGGAGGTAGCCCCGGAGTTTGGTGGTCCGGCATGCCCACCACGGCGGCGTGTTCGGCGGACGCGGTTTCAGGGCCCGAACGGGCCGTTAGGGGTCGTTGCGGCCGGTCACTCTCCGGGGGCTCCGGGGGGCGTTTCGCCAGGTCACAGGGCACGCGGCGTAATCACGCGTGGGGCCTGACGGACCCTGGAACCCGTACAGAGACAGAGCCGGTATCACGTTTCGATGTCCCGGCCGCTCCAAAGGGGGTCATAGCCACCCCCTGACTCCTCAGTGAGCGGACTCTCAGCCGTTCCTGGTCACGCCGTGAGCTTCACCTGACAGGCCCTTGGGTGCCGGGCTGGCGAGATTTCCAAAGAACGCGGAATCGAGCTGGAGGGATATGGCCCGCGCCAGGGCATCGCCCACCACCTTCTGAGCGGCAGGGCTGGAGTCCTCGGCCATTTCGGAAGAGATAACCCGGAGGCCCGCCACCTTCGCCGGGGTGACAATCTCCTCACCCAGCTCCGCATCCTCAATCGGGATCTCTGCGCCTTCACTCAGCCATGCCGCACCGCCGTCGTCAACGATGACGGGAATGTGCATTCGAGTGGAGTCGGTCGTCAGGGTAGTGGCCACCTGGAGAGCCACGGATTGACCCTGTACAGGCTGGACAATGAGGGCTGCATAGTCATCCGGGGTGAAGGCTGCCGCACCTGTGGCGGTCGTGAACATAGACAAGCTGTTGCCCTATCTAAGAGTGGAAAGAGTGCCGCTCAGCGGTCGCCAGTGCGGAATGTGGTCTGCATGCGTCCCTGGGCCCGCTCCTCGCGGTGGCGACGGAACACGGAATCCCAAGAGACCTGCTTTGTCTCGCTGTTTGGGGTGAGCCCTCCGCGCCCCATGCCGGGCGGATTTCTCGCCTCATGTACTGCTTTGTGAATTGCTGCCGCCAGAGACTCCAGACGCTCCATAGACAGCTCGCCGGCCAGGGGCTGGAGGATTTTCCTTCGACGCTCGGTCATAGCGGCGCAGAAGGGCGTCCAGGGCCTCTTGGTGCTTCCGCTCCGCGTGCTCCGCGTCTAGCCTTTCTCGGGCCTCTTTCATCTCCGCCAGCTCGGCCCGGAGGCGATCCACTTCCGATGGCTCGTCAGTCTCGGAATTTGCGGAAGTTTCAGGGGGCGTGCTGCTCGGCTCGGTCTCAGGCACCGGCACCGTCCGTCTCGTTCTTTGCCGAGTAGATCGGCCGCATAGCGGAACGGGCCTCTACCTCGGAAATCCCACCGTTGTTGAAGGCGTTGCGCACCATCTCACCAAGGTCCCGGGCCGCCTTGTCGCGGAGGGCGTAGAAGTCGGACGCCAGGTCATGCGCTCCGTTCTCGTGCGCCAGATGGAGGGCGTCACCGAGGGCGGCGATAAGACGGCGGGTCAGGTTAATGCGGTCGAGGATCAAAGGGCCCTCCGGGGGCGTGTTGTTTTTGGGCACAGAAAAACCCCGCGATCCGATGGGAAATCGGAACGCGAGGTTGTGTGGCCATTTATTGCGCGGGATACGCACCCGGTGCCGCCGGGGTAGGTGTGCGCTCCACTCGTAAGTGCAGGCGCCTACTGGTGTTATTAACTGGGGGCCGTGACACCCCGCCGGGGGAGCCCTCCGCCAGGAGCTGGTCCCGCCCAAGGTCAGGGGGCACAAAAAGTGCCCGGGGACCCTTCTTTCTACATACGCGTATAGAGAAGAAGGGTCCCCGGGCAGTTTTCCTGCCCTGGGACCCTCTCCGGTGTGGTGTGTGTCTCAGAGCAGCCGGGCAGCCATCGAAGAGGTATCCGGCTGGGGCCCCTGGCCGCCACGCTCCATTGCCTTGCGCAGGGCCCACCCGGCACGCGAAGGCCCCGGCGGGCCGGAGCCTCACCGGGGCCTGAGAGGGCGCACGGGACCGCTTACGCGGCGGCTAGCGCGTCAACTCGGGCTCGGCCCAAGCGATTGCACAGCGCGCGTCACCGTTGAACTTCGCACCCCGGTACGGAGCACGCGTTACCGTCACGCGGTCGATGGCGAGCCGGATAAGGTCGCGCTTCATCTCCGTCTCCGCCGCTCCGTGATGATCCGCTCACGGTCGAACGGGTTCATAGAGTCCAGGTGCTCCAGCTCGAACCACACGCGGGTTTTACCGATGACCTTCAACAGGTCCTCTGCGCCCTTGCGGCTGAAGCGGTCCAGGGTGAAACACCACAACGTGCCCGTTTCACCTGCCGCCAGCGCAGACAGGGCGTTGTCGAAATCGTTCCGGATCACGTTCTCTTTGAAGCCGGACGCGATGTCTGTCCACACCTTGCGGACGGTCAGTCCCTCGCGGGCCGCCCAGCGCCGTCCCTGCATCTCCTGGGAGTCAGTGGACAGCTCCTGGCGGGGGTCGTCCTCGCCCAGTTCCTTGGACTTGCGGCAGTACAGGTCAACCAGCTTGGCGGGGTCGGTCATGGTCGTGGCCGTGCTCATGTCGGGCGCGCTCCTACAGACGGTGTCGTGTCCCGCCTGTTCACTGGGGGGCGTGACAGCCGTTTTCCCAGGTCAGGAGGGACCTGCAGGAGGCTTCGCCCATCCTTCGACCACTACTTCGGGACCCTGCGCGGAGTACGCGGATTCGGTGACCGCAATGCGGTGGAGTTGCCGTCGGGGAAGCCGGTCTTCGAACAGCCCGGGCCCGCGCGCACCGTGCTGCCCTTCCCCGTCCGGGACGCGGCCGAGGCCCAGAAGAAGGACCTCCAGTACATCGGCGACCTCGACCACTCGTGGGGCGGCGGCGCCAAGGCCTGGAACCAGGGGTGGATGGACGGGTGGGTGTCGGCCAAGACCGCCGCCACCATGGCGTACTACGACCGCCGCGACCTGCCGCTGCACTACGAGCTCGCGGACACCTTCACCATCTGCGACGCCTACCACTCCTCCATCCATACGTCGACGAGCCCCAACCGGAACCATCTGTGGAGCGGGTGGACCGGTAACGAGGCCGACGGCAGCCGCGCCGTCACCAATGCGGCGTACGCCGAGGGCACCCACCCGGGCTACCCGTGGCCGACGTACGCCGAACGGCTGGAGAACGCGGGGCGCAGCTGGAAGACGTACCAGGAGTGGGAGAACTTCACCGACAACAACATCGAGTTCTTCACGGTCTTCAAGAAGATCGCCCGCAAGGCCCTCGCGAAGGTCCCCGGCGGCTTCACGTACATGGAGGCGTTCTACGCCGAGGTGCGCGCCGCCGACGAAAACGCAGACGCCGCCGAACGAGAGAAGCTGCTCGCCGCGCTGGAGGAGGGCGTGGCCACGCTGACAAAGGCTGAGCGCTCTCTCTTCGAGCGCGGCCTGCGGCGAGGAGAGACCGGCAGCCTCGCCGAGCAGTTCCGGGCCGACGTGGCGGCGGGCACGCTGCCCGAGGTGTCGTACCTGGTGCCTTCGGCGCTCGACTCGGAGCACCCCGGCTCGTCCTCGCCGATCGCCAGCGCCTCGCTCGTCTACAAGGTGCTGGACGCGCTCGGCTCGCATCCGGATGTGTGGCGGCACACCGTCGTGCTGATCAATTACGACGAGAACGACGGTTTCTTCGACCACGTGCCGCCGCCCGTGCCGCCCGCCGACAACACCGACGAGCGGTGGCAGGGGCGTCCCACCGGGCTCGGGATCAGGGTTCCGATGCTGGTGGTCTCGCCGTGGACCGTCGGCGGGTACGTCTGCTCCGAGGTCTTCGACCACACCTCCGTGATCCGCTTCCTGGAGCAGTGGACGGGCATAGAGGAGCCCAACATCACGCCCTGGCGGCGCACGGTCACGGGCGATCTGACCTCGGCGTTCGACTTCAAGCGCGGGCGCCGGCAGCCTTCGGTGGAGCAGCCCGGAGCGATACCGCCGTTCACCGGCCGCTGGCGGCCCGTTCCGCCGCTGGTGCAGAACATGCCCGTACAGGAGGAGGGGAGGCGGCCCGCGCGCCCGCTGCCGTACCAGCCGGACGCGCACGGCAAGGTTGACGACACCGCCTTCAAGGTCGCGCTCAGCAATACGGGGCGCGCGAGCGCGCACTTCGCCCTCTACCCGTACGCCGGTGAGTTCGCCATTCCGCAGCACCGGGATGTAAGAGGCACGGCGCAGTGGGCGGTACCCCTTACGCGTGACGCCTACCGCTTCACGATCACGGGGCCGAACGGCTTCCGCCGCGAGTTCGCCGGTACGAAGACGGGCGTCGCCGAGGTCTCCTCGTACCTCGACGCACGCGACCGTGACCTGCACCTCACCCTGGTCAACAGGGGTAGGACGCCGCTGACCTTCACGGTGCGGACACTCGCGTACGCCGACGGCGCCGGCCTCGACGAGGGCCGGCCCCGCCAGGTCACCGTGAAGCCGGGCCGCAGCCGCACCGTGGTGCACTCCGCAGCCGACGCGCACGGGTGGTACGACTTGGCGATCACCGTTACGGGTGATGACGCTTTCCGCAGGCGCCTCATGGGGCACATAGAGAACGGGCGCGCGAGCGTCTCAGGCTGATTACGCCGGGTGGTACGCGGGAGCCCGGGAGCTGTGCCCCTGGCTCCCGCGGTTCCTGTGACTATGCACACGAATGGGACAAAGGATCACGTTTGGCTGTCAAAGTTGCTGATCGTAGGTCTTGAGTTCTTTGCGGGTTTGTTCCCGGTAAAGATCCACGAACCACCCAGGGAGCAAGTCCGTTGGCAGCAATCGCCCGGTGGTGCGTCAAGCACCGCTTCGCATCGGTCCTGCTCTGGCTGCTCGCGCTCGGCGCGGTGGCCGGAGCCGCCGGAGTCGCAGGTTCGGCGTACTCCAACGACTACCAGGTGCCGGGCACCGAGTCGGGCCGCGCCACCGCCCTCCTCGACGCCGGATTCGACGGCAGGGGCGGCGACAGCAACACCATCGTCTGGCACACCGCGGGCAACACCACCGTCCAGGCCGCCGGAGTCGAGCAGTCGATGACGCGGACGCTCGACGCCATAGAGGACCTCCCGGGCGTGGCGAGCGTCGCCAGCCCGTACGAGCGCGAGGGCGCCGCGCAGATCAGCAAGGACGGGCACACCGCCTACGCCACCGTCACCTTCGACGCGCAGGCCGACGACGTCCTCCAGCCGCGCGCACAGGCACTCGTCGACACCGCGAAGGACGCGGAGACCGATCGGCTCCAGGTCGAGCTCGGCGGTACCGCCATCGGCCTCACCGAGGCCCCCGACTCGCACCTCAGCGAGGTCGTCGGCGTCGTCGTAGCGGCCGTCGTTCTGTTCGTCGCCTTCGGCTCGCTCGCCGCCAGCCTGCTGCCCATAGCGACCGCCCTGGTCAGCGTCGGCACGGCGTACGCGGGCACCGTACTGCTCGGCCACGTCATGACGGTCGCCGACTTCGCGCCGATGCTCGGCATGCTGGTCGGGCTGGGCGTCGGCATCGACTACGCCCTGTTCATCGTCACCCGGCACCGCAAGGGGCTGCGCCGCGGCCTGTCCGTCGCCGACTCGGCGGCGAACGCGGTCGCCACCACCGGCCGCGCGGTCGTCTTCGCCGGCGCCACCGTCTGCATCGCCCTGCTCGGCATGCTGATACTGCGCCTGTCGTTCCTCAACGGCGTCGCGATCGCCGCGTCGCTGACCGTCGTCCTGACCGTCGCCGCCTCGGTGACCCTGCTGCCCGCCCTGCTCTCCCTCATCGGCATGCGGGCGCTCAGCCGCCGCGAACGCAGGCAGCTCACCGAACACGGCCCGCAGCCCGAGCTGCCCACCGGCTTCGCCGCCCGCTGGTCCGCCTTCGTCGAGCGCCACCCCAAGCTGCTCGGCGCGGTCGCCGCCGTCGTCATGCTGGTCCTCGCGCTGCCCACGCTGGGGCTCCACCTGGGTACCTCCGACCAGGGCAACAACCCGGCGTCCTCGACGACGCGATCGGCGTACGACCTGATCGCCGACGGCTTCGGCCCCGGCAGCAACGGCCCGCTGACCCTCGTCGCCGAGGTCGACGGCCGTGACGACCGCGCCGCGATGGACGCGCTCGCCGGCACGGTGCGCAGCGCCGACGGTGTGGCGTCCGTCAGCCCGGTGACGTACAACAACACCGGCGACACGGCCGTACTCACCGTCGTACCCGAGTCGTCGCCGCAGTCGAAGGACACCAGCGACCTGGTCGACCGGCTGCGCGACAGCGTCCTGCCGCAGGCCGAGCAGGGCACCTCGCTGGAGGTGTACGTCGGCGGGGTCACCGCGAGCTACGACGACTTCGCCCAGGTCATCATCGGCAAGCTGCCGCTCTTCGTCGGCGTCGTGATCGCCCTCGGCTGCGCCCTGCTGCTGCTCGCCTTCCGCAGTGTCGGCATCCCGCTCAAGGCCGCCCTGATGAACGTCCTCGCCGTAGCCTCCTCCTTCGGAGTCGTCGTGGCCGTCTTCCAGTGGGGCTGGGGGAGCGAGCTGCTGGGGCTCGGCAGCGCGGGGCCGATCGAGCCGTTCCTGCCGGTGATCATGGTGTCGGTGCTCTTCGGACTGTCGATGGACTACCAGGTCTTCCTGGTCAGCCGGATGTACGAGGAGTGGCTGGAGACCGGTGACAACCGGCGGGCGGTGCGGGTCGGCCTCGCCGAGACCAGCCGCGTGATCAACTCCGCGGCCGTGATCATGATCTCGGTCTTCCTGGCCTTCGTGCTCAGCGGCGACCGCGTGATCGCGATGTTCGGCATCGCGCTCGCGGCGGCCGTCGCCCTGGACGCGTTCGTCCTCCGTACGCTCCTGGTGCCCGCCCTGATGCACATGCTGGGCGGCGCGAACTGGTGGCTGCCGAAGCGGCTCGACCGGTGGCTGCCGCGAATCAGCATCGAACCCCCCGAGTGCCTTACAGCGCATGGCAAGATCGAGGAACAGCGCACGGGCACGTCGGAAGAGTCCCAGGAGCTCGTGCCATAACAGGCGGGGAGCTCGATGTTCGCGATACAGCTGGGTGACAGTGGTGAGGACGCGGCGCTGCGCCCCCTGGAGCCGTGGCAGGCCGGGGAATTCCTGGCCCACATGGACCGGGGGCGCGAGTACATCGGCCAGTACATCGGGCTCGCGGCGGCCGCCACCGACCTCGACTCGGCGCGGGCCTTCCTCCAGCTGTACGCCGAGAAGCAGGCCGCGGACGCCGGCCGCATCTACGGCATCTGGCTCGACGGCACGCTCGTGGGCGGGGTCCTCTTCCGGACCTTCGACGCGGCGGCGGGCAACTGCGAGGCCGGCTGCTGGCTGGAGGAGGCGGCGGTGGGGCGCGGCCTGATCACGCGCGCCACGCGGAAGCTGATCGACTGGGCGGTGGACGAGCGGGGGATGCACCGCGTGGAGTGGCTGGTGGCCTCCGGGAACACCGCGAGCATCAATGTGGCGAAGCGGCTGGGGATGACGCGGGACGGCGTACTGCGCGAAAGCAACCCCTATCGGGGCGTACGGCACGACATCGAGGTCTGGTCGGTGCTGGCACGGGAGTGGCGCGAGGGGCGTTAAGAAAGCTCTCAGAAACGGCACCTAGCGTGCGGCGTATGACAGCCACAGCCCGCACCCAGTCCGACGAAGCAGCCGACGAGGCCGCCGCCACCGCAGGCGCGCCCGACAAGGGCGACGAGAGCGCCGCAGTAGACATCAAGAAGGCCGCTGACCAGGACGACGTCACGGTGGGGGGCACCGAGGCCGCGGACAGCCTCGCAGAGGCCGACGGCGACGCCGACGACTATGCCGACGACCTCGACGAGGCCCCGCGCGCCTCGTCCTCCGGCGTCGGCGCGGGCGCCGCCGCCGTGGTCTCCACGGTGCTCGGCTTCGCCGCCCTCACCGGGACCTGGACCAGCCGTGTCGCCGCCGAGCGCGAGACGCTCATCGGCCAGCTGGGGACCAAGCAGACCGACAGCCCGGCCGACCAGGTCGCCGCGCTGTACGGCAACGGCTGGCACATGACCGCCCTCGTCAACGGCGGCTTCGCGCTGCTCGCGCTCGTCGTCGCCGTCGGCGTGCTGGCCCGCCCGCTCTTCGGTACGCCCGGCACGAGCGAGCAGTCCCCGTGGGTCCGCTCCTTCGCCTGGGCGGGCGTCGCCCTCGGCGTCCTGGGGCTGCTCGTCTCCGCCGGGATGTACCTCGACCTCTTCGCCTCGATGCCTACGCCGCCTACGGCGGGAACGGGCGCCGGAGCAGGCCAGTAAGGCATACCGACCAAGGGCCTTAGGGGCGTACGCACCCGTGCGCGTACGCCCCTAAGGCCCTTCGTGCTGCCAAGATGCGGCACTCTCCCGATGCGCAGGGGGCCCCTGGGAAACGAAAGTTGAGGCATCGCAGAAAGCGACCTCAACGAACAACCCACCAGGGAGCACACCGTGTTCGAGCACGAGATCCAGCAGCAGCACGCGGCCGAACTGATCCGCCTGGCAGCCACCGAGCGCCTCGCACGGCAGGCCGCCAAGGCCCGCAGGGCCAACCGCCGCGCCGCCCGCGCGTCCGGGCAGAACGCATCCGAGGGGCCGGTGAGTTCGCTGCGCAACCGGTTCGCACGGGCCGCGTGACGGCGGCCTGACGGCGGCGTGAGGGACACGAAATGACTGTCGTGCCCTTGGTGATTTCCCCTGCGGGTGCCCCGATGTCGGACCCCTGTGCGATGCTCAGCGATGTGGAAACCAGGTCCGTCAGCCCGGTGTTCGTCGGCCGCGCCGGCGAACTGGCCCAGCTCACCGATGCGCTCGCCCGCGCCACCGCGGGCGAGCCGCAGGCGTTGCTCGTGGGCGGCGAGGCCGGGGTGGGCAAGACCCGGCTCGTCGAGGAGTTCTTCGCGGCAGCCTGCGCCCAGGACGCCGTCGTCGTGGTGGGCGGCTGCGTCGAAATCGGCGCCGACGGACTGCCGTTCGCACCGTTCTCCACCGCCCTGCGCGCCCTGCGGCGCAGGCTGCCCGACGAGGTCGCCGCCGCGGCCGCGGGCCAGGAGGGCGAACTGGCCCGGCTGCTGCCCGAGCTCGGCGAGACCACCCGCGACCAGCACAGCGAAGACGGCATGACGCGCCTCTTCGAGCTGACCGTCCGCCTCCTGGAGCGCATCACCGCCGACCGTACGGTCGTCCTCGCCCTGGAAGACCTGCACTGGGCCGACACCTCCACGCGCCACCTCCTCGCGTACCTCTTCCGCACGTTGCGGCGCGGGCGCCTCGTCGTCGTCGGCACCTACCGCGCGGACGACATCCACCGCCGCCACCCGCTGCGGCCCCTCCTGGCCGAACTCGACCGGCTGCGCACCGTCCGGCGCATCGAACTGTCCCGCTTCAACCGCTTGGAAGTGCACCGCCAGCTGACCGGAATCCTCGCCGCCGAACCCGAGACGGCCCTGGTCGAAGAGGTGTTCACGCGCTCCGACGGGAACGCGTTCTTCGTCGAGGAACTGGCCTCGTGCATCGGGACCGGCTGTACCACGGGCCTGAGCGACTCCCTGCGCGACGTGCTGCTCGTACGGGTCGAAGCGCTGCCCGACGACGCCCAGAAGGTCGCCAGGATCGTCGCCGAAGGCGGCTCCACCGTCGAATACCGGCTGCTGCTCGCCGTCGCACAGCTCCCCGAGGACGATCTGATCGAGGCATTGCGGGCCGCCGTGGGCGCCAACCTGCTCCTCGCGACCCCGGACGGCGACGGCTACCGCTTTCGCCACTCCCTCGTGCGCGAGGCGCTCAGCGACGATCTGCTGCCCGGCGAGCGCTCCCGCCTCAACCGGCGGTACGCCGAAGCGCTGGAGGCCGACCCCTCGCTCGTACGGACCGACGAGTACGCCACGCGTCTCGCCAGCTTCTGGTACGCCGCGCACGACGCCGCCAAGGCCCTCCCCGCCGTACTGAAGGCCTCCGTGGAGGCCCGCCGCCGTCACGCCTACGCCGAGCAACTGCGCCTCCTGGAGCGCGCGATGGAGCTGTGGGACGACGCTCCCGCCGACGTACGCGCCGTGCTGCGGCCCCTGGACTACGCCGAGGTCTACCCGCCCTGCGGCTGCGACCCCGCGACCACGCCGCTGCGCTTCCTCGACCTCATGGCGGAAGCCACCGTCGCCGGCCGGTTCGGCGGCGAGCGGGAACGGGCGCTCAAGATAGCCAAGAAGGCGCTGCGGCTCCTGGAGGGCGAGGGCGACCCTCTGCGTGAGGCCTGGTTCTGGGTCCAGCGCGCGAGGCTGATATCGAACCTCGCGCGGGGGGACGGCTGGGCCGAGCTCGCCGCCGCTCGGGACCTCGTGCGCGGTCTGCCGCCGTCCGCCGTGCACGCCGAAGTCCTGGCCCAGGTGGCGGGCTGGGGCATGCTGCACGAGCCCGGCCCGGACACCCTGGTCGCCGCCGAGCAGGCCGTGGAGTACGCGCGCATGGTGGGAGCCAAGGCCACCGAACTCACCGCGCGGACCACGCTGGGCGGCCTGATGGTCGACGCGGGGGACATCGAGGGCGGCCTCACCATGCTGTACGCCGTCAAGGAGCAGGCGGTCGAGCAGGCCATGGCCAGCGTCGCGGCCCGCGTCCACGTGAACCTGCCCTCCCATCTGGAGTCCGTGGGACGCTCCGGTGAGGCGGTCCGCATCGCGCGGGAGGGCGTCGCCTTCTGCGAGAAGTTCGGCCTCCCGGACAGCGAAGCCTGGGTCCGCGGGAATCTCGCCGAGTCGCTCGTCTCCCTCGGCCGCTGGAGCGAGGCCGTCGAGCACGCCGTGTGCATCGAGCGTGCGTCCGTGCCCAGCGCCAAGCCACGCGGCGCCGGCGCCTGGATACAGGCCGACGTGGCGCGGGCCCGCGGCGAACTGGCCGAAGCGGAAGAGCGATTGGCGGCCGCCCGGGCGTACTTCGGCAGCCACGACCCGATGCCCCAGCACGACCTGCCGGTGCACACGGCCGGCCTGACCCTCGCCGCCGCCCGGGGCCGCATCCTGGACGTCCGCGCCGGTTTCGCGCGGGCCACCTCCACCGGCTTCCCCCTCGGAACCCACCGCTACGCCTGGCCCCTGCTGGCCGAAGCCGCCGCCGCCGAGGCCGACGCGCGTGGCCTCCCGGCGGCCGAGGCGGGCCGGACCGAGGCCCTGGAGCTGATCCGCGCCGGAGCGAAGCGGCTCGCCACGCCCGCGCCGCTGTGGCATGCCTACGACCGCTGGGTCCGCGCCGAGCTGCGCCGGGCCGAGGGCAACGCCGGGCCCGACGACTGGGCCGACGTCGTCACCGCCTTCGAGGCCCTGGAGCGCCCGTACGACCTGGCCCGCGCCCGCCTGCGCTGGGCCGAGGCACTGCTCGCCGCCTCCACCACGGGCGGCAGCGACGCCGGGGCGGCCGTGGTGGAGGCCGGTGCGGTGAGCCTTCGCGAGCTGAACGCCGACGAGCGCGAGCGGGCCGCCGAGCTGCTTCGCCTCGCCCGGGCGGCGGCGGAACACCTGGGCGCCCGCCCGCTCGCCGAGAGCGTCGCGCTGCTCGCCCAGCGCGCCCGCCTCTCGCTGGACACCCGGGCGCCCGAGGTGCCGGTGCTCACCGCGAGCCCGGCCGCGTCGCTCGGCCTGACCCCCCGCGAACAGGACGTACTGCGCCTGGTCGCGGCCGGCCGCAGCAACCGGCAGATCGCCGAGGAGCTCTACATCTCACCCAAGACAGCGAGCGTCCACGTCTCCAACATCCTGGCCAAGCTGGGCGTTTCGGGCCGGGGCGAGGCCGCCGCCCTGGCGCACCGGCTGAGGCTCTTCACCGACGCGCAGGACCAGCCCCAGGCGGCCGGATGACGACCTTCCCCGAAGCGAGGCCTATAGGCCCCTGCCCCGGGTCTCCGTCCCCGACGTCGTCCCGGGCCCGGCCTACTTCACCTCCAGGTTCAGGATCCGGTCGTCGCCCGGTTCCGGCGTGCCCCGGGTGTCCGTCTCGCTGGTGACCAGCCACAGCTTGTCGCCGCCGGCCGCCACCACCGTGCGCAGCCGGCCGTACTCCTCGGTCAGGAACGACTCCGGGTCGGCCACCGGCTTCGTCCCGTCCAGCGGAATCCGCCACAGCCGCTCGCCGCGCAGGCCCGCCATCCAGATCGATCCCGCGGCGTACGCGATCCCGCTCGGCGAGGCCTCGGACGTCTTCCACTGCGCGACCGGGTCGACGAACCCCTCCTTGCTGCCCTTGCCCTCGACCTCGGGCCAGCCGTAATTCTCGCCGGGGCGGATCTGATTCAGCTCGTCCCAGGTGTTCTGGCCGAACTCGGACGCCCACAGCCGCTTCTCGCTGTCCCAGGCCAGACCTTGCACATTGCGGTGTCCGTACGAATAGACGACCGAGTCCGCCTCCGGATTGCCGTGCACCGGCTCGCCGTCCGGGGTCATCCGCAGAATCTTGCCGCCCAGCGACTTCTTGTCCTGCGCCAGCCCCGTGTCGCCCGTCTCGCCCGTCCCGGCGTAAAGCATCTTGTCCGGGCCGAAGGCGATTCGACCGCCGTTGTGGACCGTGCCCTTCGGGATGCCTCTCAAGATGGTGTCCGGCGCGCCGAGTTGCTGCCCGGCGGGCTTCTTCTCGTCGTACAGCAGGCGGGCGATGCGGTTGTCGGATTCGGTGGTGAAGTACGCGTAGACCATGTGGTCCGAGGCGAAGTCGGGCGAGATGGCCAGGCCCATGAGCCCGCCCTCTCCGGCCGGCGCGACCCCCGCGACCGTGCCGATCTCGGTCTTCTGGCCGCTCTCGCCGTCGACGCGGGTGATCGTCCCCTCGTCGCGCGAGGAGACCAGCAGGTCGCCGTCCGGCAGCGGGGCGAGCCCCCAGGGGGACTTGAGGTCTTCGGTGAGCGTGCCCACCACCTTGACCGAGCCCTTCGCGGGCGGCGGCTGGGCGCGGGATCCGGAGCCGGGCCTGGACGCGTCACCCGATGGCGACGCGGTGCCGGCGGTCGGTGTGGCCGTCGGGGCCGGCCCGTTCCCGTCCGCGCCGGAACATCCCGCGGTGAGAAGGAGAACGGCGGCAGCCACCACAGCTGTCACAGCAGGACGTTGCACGTTACGCATCCCTTCGACGGCCGGCGTCGTCGCCGGCAGCGGCTCTCACTCTTCATACACCGCTCGTGCGCCGGAGGTTCCCTTCTGCATCAGCCCGGCGCGCGGGTTGCCTGCGGCGGGAAAGCCCCGCGCAGCGGCAACCCGCGCGCCGCCCCCCCCCCGCAGTCAGTCCCACGAGCCCCGCGCCGGCGGCAGCCCCGCGATTTCCGCCAGGTCGTCGCCCGTGAGCCGCAGCCCCGCCGCCCGCGCGTTCTGTACCGCCCACCGCTCGCGCTTCGTCCCCGGCACCGGTACCACCTGGCGGCCGCGCCCCAGCACCCATGCCAGCGCCACCTGCGCCGGCGTCGCGCTGTGGCGCTCGGCGACCCGCCGCAGGCCCGCCACCACCGGCTGGTTCGCCGCCATCATCTCCGCGGTGAAGCGCGGATGCCTGGCCCGTACGTCGTCCGGCTCGAAGCCCTGCCCCGGTTTCAGCGTCCCCGTCAGGAAGCCGTTGCCCAGCGGCATGGCGGCCAGAAAGCCGATACCCCGCGCCTCGCACCACGGCAGCAGCGCCGCCAGCGCCTCCGGCGACCACACCGACAACTCGGCCTCCACGGCGCTCACCGGAAAGACCTGCTGCACCCGCTCCAGCTGACGAATCGTTCCGTCATGCATCCGCGCCCCGGGTCGCCGCGCCGCCCGCGCCCCCACCGCGCACACGCCGAGCGCCCGCACCTTTCCCGCGCGCACCAGGTCCGCCATCGCGCCCCACGTCTCCTCGACCGGCACCTCCGGATCCGGCCGGTGCAGCTGATAGAGATCGATCACATCCGTCTGCAGCCGCCGCAGCGAGGCGTCACACGCCCGCTTCACGTATCCCGGGCGCCCGTTGGCGACGATGTGCTGATCGCCGACCAGCAGCCCGCACTTGGTCGAGACGAAGGCATCGGCGCGCCGCTCCCTGAGCACCCGCCCCAGCAGCAGCTCATTGGTGAAGGGTCCGTACATGTCAGCCGTATCGAGCAGGCTGACCCCTGCGTCGAGCGCCGCGTGCACGGTCCGCAGCGACCGGTCCCCGCGCTGCTGCGAGCCGGTGTACGCCCAGCTCATCGGCATGCATCCGAGTCCGATCGCGCCCACTTCGAGCGCTGCCGCACCGATTGTCCTGCGCTCCAACTCCCCGTACCCCTCCCTCTGCCGCTCCCAAAACTAACCTCTGTACTCGGTCACCCTTCGCATAGCCTCGGGACCATGACTTCCGACGTATGGCTCCCCGTCCCCGCTGCCGAAATAGAAGGCCTCCCCGAGGGCTTCAATTACCGCTTCTGGGACGGTGGCCAGGACTTTCCCGCCGATCCCGCCGACTGCGCCTTCTATGTCGTCCCGTACATGAAGGGCACCGAGATCGCGGTGCGTCCGCTCGCCGCGATGACGTCCGTACGGGCCGTCCAGACGCTCTCCGCCGGCATCGACCACGTCGAGCCCGGCCTGGGGGACCTGAGCGCCGGAGTGCACCTGTGCAATGCCCGCGGCGTCCACGAGGCCAGCACCGCCGAGCTCGCCCTCGCGCTGATCCTCGCCTCGCTGCGCGGCATCCCCGGCTTCGTACACGGCCAGGACAAGGAGGAATGGCGGGACGGCTTCTATCCCGCGCTGGCCGACAAGTCCGTCCTCATCGTTGGTTACGGCTCGATCGGTGCCGCCATCGAGGACCGGCTCACGCCCTTCGAGTGTGCGCGGGTGGCGCGCGTCGCGCGCTCCGCCCGTACAACGGCGCGCGGCCTTGTGCATCCACTGGCCGACCTGCCCGGACTGCTGCCCTCCGCCGACGTCGTGATTCTCTCCACCCCACTCACCGAGGCCACCCAGGGCCTGGTGAACGCCGACTTCCTGTCCCGTATGAAGGACGGGTCGCTGCTGGTGAACGTCGCCCGCGGCCCCGTTGTCGACACCAAGGCACTCATCGCCGAGCTGGAATCGGGCCGGCTGCGAGCCGCCCTCGACGTCACCGACCCCGAGCCGCTTCCCGCAGGCCACCCCCTGTGGCACGCGCCCGGCCTCCTCATCAGCCCGCACGTGGGCGGCAGCACCTCGGCGTTCATGCCCCGCGCCAAGCGCCTGATGGCCGACCAGCTGACCCGCTTCGCCGCCGGAGAGCCGCTGCGCAACATCGTCCTCACCACTCACTGACAGCCGCCCGGCGGACACACTCCGAAGCCACCCGAATGCGCGGCGTGCCGTCGACCACCTGAGCCGTCACGCAGAGTAGAGGGAGTATGTCCCTGAGTGACTGAATTGGTGTATCGTCCGGACCAAGGGGCTGCGCCGCGCGATATCACGGCGCTGGGGAGCGACCGGACTGTGAGGGGGGCGACGGGCGATGCACGGCGAATGGACCAAGGATCCGACGCGACGGGGCCACCGGCGACAACTCACGGGCGATCCGGCGGACAGGCCGGATCCCCGGCTGCTCCCCGCCCCACAGCGGCTCTCCGTCCCCCGGGCGCCCGGCGCGCCGCGTACCAGGGCGGCCCGGTGAGTGCCCCCGGAGCGCTCATCGCCCGGCAGCAGGTGCCCGGCAGCGGGACGACGCTGCTCTCGCAGCTCGTCCTCGCCCTGGTCTGCGGCGCCTACGCCGTCGGCTCGGCCCTCGGCTGGGGCTCCGCCCAGATCGCCCTGATCATGGGCGACTTCGGCCTGGCTGTCGCCGCCCTGATCGCCGCGATCTCCTGTTTCCTCTACGCACGCGCGCGGGAGAGCCGGTTTCGGCCCGCCTGGCTGCTGTTCGCGATCTCCTCCGCGATGGCAGCCTGCGGGAACGCCGTGTGGGGCTGGTACGAAGTGGTGCTGGGCAGCGAGGTCCCCTCGCCCTCCTCCGCCGACTTCTTCTTCCTCTGCTTCGGGCCGCCCGCCATCGTCGGCCTGCTGGTCCTCGCCAAGCGCCCCGTCACCCGGGCCGGCTGGGTCTGCCTCGCGCTCGACTCCTGGCTGATCGGCGGCTCGCTGCTCACGCTCTCCTGGAGCCTCGCTCTCGCGCACACCGCCGACTTCCAGGCCGAGAGCACGGCCCACGCCGCGCTGTCCCTGGCATACCCGCTGCTCGACATCGCGCTGGTCAGCATGGTGCTGGCGCTGCATTTCCGGCGCTCCAACGCCAACCGCACCGCGATCAACACCGCCATCGCAGCCCTCGCCATGACCGTGGTGTGCGACGCGCTGTTCACCTCGCCGCTGCTGCGTGAGAACTACCGCTCGGGCCAGCTCCTCGACGCGGGCTGGTTCGCCGGCTCGCTGCTCCTTGCCTACGCACCCTGGGGCGCGCGCCGCGCGGAGCAGTGGGGGGAGGGTGCTCCGTACAACCGGGGCAGCCACAATCCACGCACCCACACTCCAGGCACGCACACTCCGGGCAGCCGCAAGCCGGGCACTCACCCTCCTGGCCCCCGCAATGTGGGCCCCCACAACCCGGGCAGCCACAACCCGGGCACGCGCAACCCGGCCAGCCGTCCCATCGGCGGCTCACTGGCTGCCCTCACGCCGTATCTCGCCGCCGCCGTCTGCACGCTCGGCATCCTCTACAACGTCATCGAGGGCCGCCGCCCCGACCGGGTGGTGGTCCTCACCGGCTGCACGGTTGTGCTCGCCCTGGTCGTCCGCCAGGGCATCATGCTCCTCGACAACATCTCCCTCACCCAGGAACTGGCGCAGAAGGAAAACCACTTCCGCTCCCTGGTGCAGGGATCGAGCGACGTCATCATGATCGCCGCTCCGACCGGCATATTGCGTTACGTCAGCCCGGCCGCCTCCGGCGTCTACGGACGCGAGGCGGAGGAGCTCATCGGATCCGAGCTCGCCTCCCTCATCCACGCGGAGGATCTCGGCAGAGTCGTCCACGAGGTACGCCGCTTTCTGGCCGCGCCTCCCGCCGAGGAGCCGACCACCCGCATCGAATGCCGCTTCAAGTCGGGTACGGGGGAGTGGCTCAATGTCGAGTCCACCGTCAACCGGCACCAGGGCGGCCTGATCTTCAACAGCCGGGACGTGACGGAAAGGGTCCGCCTCCAGGCGCAGCTCCAGCACAACGCCGAGCACGATCCGCTCACCGACCTGCCCAACCGGGCGCTGTTCACCGCCCGGGTCCGCCAAGCCCTCAACGGCCGCCGTGTCGGCGATCCCGGTACGGCCGTGCTCTTCATCGACCTCGACGGTTTCAAGGCGGTGAACGACACCATCGGCCATCAGGCCGGCGACGAGCTGCTGATCCAGGCGGCCCGCCGCCTCCAGGACTCCGTGCGCGCGGGCGACACCGCGGCCCGGCTCGGCGGCGACGAATTCGCCGCCCTGATCGTCGGTGAGGGATCCAGGGACCAGGCCGCCCGCGAATGCCAGGTCCACGAGATCGCCGACCGGCTGCGCCTCACGCTGTCCCAGCCGTACCGGATCGACGGCAACGAGGTGCGCGTCGCCGCGTCAATCGGGGTCGCCTTCGCCGAGCCCGGCGTCACCCCCACCGACCTCATGCGCAACGCCGACCTCGCCATGTACCGGGCGAAGGCGGCCGGCAAGGACCGGGTCGAGCTGTACGCGCCGCAGATGCAGGCCGAGGTGGTCCGCAGGACAGAACTGGCCACCCGGCTGCGCACGGCGCTCCACGACGGCGAGTTCGCGCTGCTCCACCAGCCGGTGGTCAGCCTGGCGACCGGCCAGGTGGCGTCCGTCGCCGCCCAGGCCCGCTGGCGCTCCACCCAGGGCATCCTCTTCACGCCCGCCGAGTTCCTGCGGGTGGCCGACACCGGTGACTCCCAGGAGGGCGCCCGCACCGCGGAGCTCGGCCGCTGGCTCCTCGAAGAGGCGGTCGAGCAGGCGGCGGAGCGCAACCGGGCGGGCCACGAGGTGCCGGTCGTGGTCCGGCTCTCGGCCCGCAGGCTGGTGGACAAGTCCTTGCCGCTCGGCTCCATCGAGGCGCTCCTCACGCGGCACGGCCTGCCCTCGGGCTCGCTGATCGTCGAGCTGGCCGACAGCGACCCGCGGATCTCCTTCGACGAGCTGGAGCGGCGCCTGGTGTCGCTGCGCAGGCTCGGCGTGCGAATCGCGCTGGACGGCTTCGGCAGCGGGTACGCCGCGATCAACGCGCTGCGCCGGCTGCCCATCGACGTACTGAAACTGGACCGCGGACTGGTCGAGGGCGTCGTCGAGTCGGCCCGGCTGCACAAGATCACTAGCGGGCTGCTGCGGATCGCCTGCGACCTCGGGATGCAGTCCGTGGCGGACGGTGTGGATGTGCCGGAGCAGGTGGTCGCCCTGCGCGCCATGGGGTGCACGCACGGGCAGGGGATGGCCTTCTCCGGGCCGCTCGACGAGTACCGGCTGCGGCGGGCGCTGGTGCGCGGCGAGTTCCCCGTGCCGGGCGGGACGGCGGCGGCCCCGGCCCTGTCCGTTCTCGCAGGTGGATCGGGTGGATCGCTTCCCGTACGTCATGTGGGCGCGAACGGGAGCGAAACGATCACACGTCCTCCATTGCGCTCAAATAGTGAGACGCCCGTCCCACCTACTTGACAGGCGCGGGGCGCCGGAGGGAGGGTCAGTGCCATGCGCACCCGAATTCTCGTACTTGGAAAGCGCGTCGGCTGAAGCAGAGCACGTACACGCAGCTCTGCAGACCGCACCGGCGCGCTCCCCTCGCTTGCCTCACGGCACGGGGGGTTTTTTGTTGCACTGGCACTTCCCAAACCCTCGTAAAATGACCCTCAGCTTCGAGAAGAGAATGCCGATGACCGAGCAGGCCTCCGGGGCCCACCATCCGCAGCCGCGGCCCCGCAACGGCGGACACCACGCCACCACTGTCGAGCACGTGACGGGCGCCCAGTCGCTCATCCGCTCCCTCGAGGAAGTGGGGGCCGACACGGTATTCGGCATTCCCGGCGGCGCCATCCTGCCGGCGTACGACCCGCTGATGGACTCCAAGAAGGTCCGCCACGTCCTGGTCCGCCATGAGCAGGGTGCCGGTCACGCGGCGACCGGCTACGCGCAGGCCACCGGCAAGGTCGGCGTGTGCATGGCCACTTCGGGGCCCGGCGCCACGAACCTGGTCACTCCGATCGCCGACGCCCACATGGACTCCGTCCCCATGGTCGCGATCACCGGCCAGGTCGCCTCCAAGGCGATCGGCACGGACGCCTTCCAGGAGGCGGACATCGTCGGCATCACCATGCCGATCACCAAGCACAACTTCCTGGTCACCAAGGCCGAGGACATCCCGCGCACCATCGCCGAGGCGTTCCACATCGCCTCGACCGGACGCCCGGGCCCGGTCCTGGTCGACATCGCCAAGGACGCCCTCCAGGCGAAGACCACGTTCAGCTGGCCGCCGAGCCACGACCTGCCCGGCTACCGCCCGGTCACCAAGCCGCACGCCAAGCAGATCCGCGAAGCCGCCAAGCTGATCGTCCAGGCCAAGCGCCCCGTGCTGTACGTCGGCGGCGGCGTCATGAAGGCCAACGCCACCGCCGAGCTGAAGGTCCTCGCCGAGCTCACCGGCGCCCCCGTCACCACCACCCTGATGGCGCTGGGCTCCTTCCCCGACAGCCACCCGCTGCACGTGGGAATGCCGGGCATGCACGGAGCGGTCACCGCCGTCACCGCGCTGCAGCGGGCCGACCTGATCGTCGCCCTCGGAGCCCGCTTCGACGACCGCGTCACCGGCAAGCTGGACAGCTTCGCCCCGTACGCCAAGATCGTCCACGCCGACATCGACCCGGCCGAGATCGGCAAGAACCGCGCCGCGGACGTGCCGATCGTCGGTGACGCCCGCGAGGTCATCGCCGACCTCGTCCAGGCCGTCCAGGCCGAGCACACCGAGGGCAACACCGGCGACTACACCGCCTGGTGGAACGACCTCAACCGCTGGCGCGACACCTACCCGCTCGGCTACGACCTGCCGGAGAACGGCCAGCTCTCGCCGCAGCAGGTCATCCAGCGCATCGGCCAGCTCGCCCCCGAGGGCACCATCTACGCCGCGGGCGTCGGCCAGCACCAGATGTGGGCCTCGCACTTCATCCAGTACGAGCAGCCCGCCACCTGGCTGAACTCCGGCGGCGCGGGGACGATGGGGTACGCCGTCCCGGCCGCCATGGGCGCCAAGGCCGGCATGCCGGACCGTACGGTGTGGGCCATCGACGGCGACGGCTGCTTCCAGATGACCAATCAGGAACTGACCACCTGCGCGCTCAACAACATCCCGATCAAGGTCGCCATCATCAACAACGGCGCGCTCGGGATGGTCCGCCAGTGGCAGACGCTCTTCTACAACCAGCGCTACTCCAACACCGTGCTGCACAGCGGCCCGGACGCCGACGGCAAGCAGCCGAGCGCCGGTACCCGGATCCCGGACTTCGTGAAGCTGTCCGAGGCCATGGGCTGCCACGCGATCCGCTGTGAGGACCCGGCCGACCTGGACAAGGTCATCGCCGAGGCAAATGCCATCAATGACCGCCCGGTCGTGGTCGACTTCATCGTGCACGAGGACGCCATGGTCTGGCCGATGGTGGCCGCAGGCACCTCCAACGACGAGGTCATGGCCGCCCGCGGGGTGCGCCCCGACTTCGGCGACAACGAAGACGACTGAGCAGACGAGAGAGAGACTTCAAGCCCATGTCCAAGCACACCCTCTCCGTCCTGGTCGAGAACAAGCCGGGCGTCCTCGCGCGGATCACGGCCCTGTTCTCCCGCCGCGGGTTCAACATCGACTCCCTCGCGGTGGGCACCACCGAGCACCCCGAGATCTCGCGCATCACCATCGTGGTGAACGTGATCGAGGCACTGCCGCTGGAGCAGGTCACGAAGCAGCTGAACAAGCTCGTCAACGTACTGAAGATCGTCGAACTCGAGCCGAGCGCCGCGATCCAGCGTGAACTCGTCCTGGTGAAGGTGCGGGCCGACAACGAGACGCGCTCGCAGATCGTCGAGATCGTCCAGCTGTTCCGCGCCAAGACGGTCGACGTCTCCCCGGAGGCCGTGACCATCGAGGCCACCGGCGGCGCCGACAAGCTCGAAGCGATGCTCAAGATGCTGGAGCAGTTCGGCATCAAGGAGCTCGTCCAGTCCGGAACGATCGCCATAGGGCGGGGCTCCCGGTCCATCACGGACCGCAGCCTGCGCGCCCTCGACCGCTCGGCCTGACCAAGCTCCGGTCGCGCTGTTCGCACAGCCCTGTGCCGATCTGCTCGCATAGCGAGACCCAAAGTCCTTCATTCCGCACCCCGCCGTACGGTGGGACGCACAACCAGCACTCAAGGAGAATCCCAGTGGCCGAGCTGTTCTACGACGACGATGCCGACCTGTCCATCATCCAGGGCCGCAAGGTCGCGGTGATCGGTTACGGCAGCCAGGGCCACGCCCACGCGCTGTCGCTCCGTGACTCGGGTGTCGACGTCCGGGTCGGTCTGCACGAGGGCTCCAAGTCCAAGGCCAAGGCCGAGGAGCAGGGTCTGCGCGTGGTGACCCCGGCGGAGGCTTCCGCCGAGGCCGACGTCATCATGATCCTGATCCCGGACCCGATCCAGGCCCAGGTCTACGAGGAGTCCATCAAGGGCAACCTGAAGGACGGCGACGCGCTGTTCTTCGCCCACGGCTTCAACGTCCGCTTCGGCTTCATCAAGCCCCCGGCCGGCGTCGACGTCGCCCTGGTCGCCCCGAAGGGCCCGGGCCACCTGGTCCGTCGTCAGTACGAGGAAGGCCGTGGCGTTCCGGCGATCGCCGCCGTCGAGCAGGACGCCACCGGCAACGCCTTCGCGCTGGCCCTCTCGTACGCCAAGGCCATCGGCGGCACCCGCGCGGGCGTCATCAAGACGACCTTCACCGAGGAGACCGAGACCGACCTGTTCGGTGAGCAGGCCGTGCTCTGCGGCGGTGCGTCGGCGCTCGTCAAGGCCGGTTTCGAGACCCTGACCGAGGCCGGTTACCAGCCGGAGATCGCGTACTTCGAGTGCCTCCACGAGCTCAAGCTCATCGTGGACCTCATGTACGAGGGCGGCCTGGAGAAGATGCGCTGGTCGGTCTCCGAGACCGCCGAGTGGGGCGACTACATCACCGGCCCCCGCATCATCACCGACCAGACCAAGGCCGAGATGAAGAAGGTCCTCGCCGAGATCCAGGACGGCACGTTCGCCAAGAACTGGATGGACGAGTACCACGGCGGTCTGAAGAAGTACGACGAGTACAAGACGAAGGACTCCGAGCACCTGCTGGAGACCACCGGCAAGGAGCTCCGCAAGCTCATGAGCTGGGTCAACAACGAAGAGGCGTAAGCCTCGGACACGGGGGCCGCGGCGTATCGCCGCGGCCCTTCGTGCACCACCGGAAAGCACAACTGGACAGAACGTCCAGCCACGGACGGGTGATCTTACGCTGAGGCGGAAGACCGAGTGCCGGGCGCCACTAGACTGCTTCCATACATATACGCGTCAGGCCCACAGCGTCGTGCGTCTTCCACGCGGCTAGCCCCTCCACCGCCTGCGGCCGTCGGGACGGCCGTCCGCAAAGGACCAGTGAGGACTCACGTGAGCTCGAAACCTGTCGTACTCATCGCTGAAGAGCTGTCGCCCGCCACAGTCGACGCCCTGGGCCCGGACTTCGAGATCCGGCACTGCAACGGCGCCGACCGGGCAGAGCTCCTGCCGGCCATCGCCGACGTGGACGCGATCCTCGTCCGCTCCGCCACCAAGGTCGACGCCGAGGCCATCGCCGCGGCGAAGAAGCTCCGCGTCGTCGCCCGTGCCGGTGTCGGCCTCGACAACGTCGACGTCTCCGCCGCCACCAAGGCCGGCGTCATGGTCGTCAACGCGCCGACGTCCAACATCGTCACCGCCGCCGAGCTCGCCTGCGGCCTGCTCGTCGCCACCGCTCGCAACATCCCGCAGGCCAACACCGCCCTCAAGAACGGCGAGTGGAAGCGCTCGAAGTACACGGGCGTCGAGCTGAGCGAGAAGACCCTGGGTGTCGTCGGCCTCGGCCGCATCGGTGTCCTGGTCGCGCAGCGCATGTCGGCCTTCGGCATGAAGATCGTCGCGTACGACCCCTACGTACAGCCCGCGCGCGCCGCCCAGATGGGCGTCAAGCTGCTCACGCTCGACGAGCTGCTGGAGGTCGCGGACTTCATCACCGTGCACCTGCCGAAGACGCCCGAGACGCTCGGCCTGATCGGCGACGACGCGCTGCACAAGGTCAAGCCGGCCGTACGCATCGTCAACGCCGCGCGCGGTGGGATCGTCGACGAGGCGGCGCTGTACTCCGCCCTCAAGGAGGGCCGGGTCGCCGGCGCGGGCCTCGACGTGTACGCGAAGGAGCCCTGCACCGACTCCGCGCTCTTCGAGCTCGACCAGGTCGTCTGCACCCCGCACCTCGGTGCTTCGACGGATGAGGCGCAGGAGAAGGCGGGCATCGCGGTCGCCAAGTCCGTGCGGCTCGCGCTCGCCGGTGAGCTTGTGCCGGACGCGGTCAACGTCCAGGGCGGTGTCATCGCCGAGGACGTACGTCCCGGTCTGCCGCTCGCCGAGAAGCTCGGCCGGATGTTCACGGCGCTGGCGGGCGAGGTCGCGGTGCGGCTCGATGTCGAGGTGTACGGCGAGATCACGCAGTACGACGTCAAGGTGCTCGAACTGTCCGCTCTGAAGGGCGTCTTCGAGGACGTCGTCGACGAGACGGTGTCGTACGTCAATGCGCCGCTCTTCGCGCAGGAGCGCGGGGTTGAGGTGCGGCTCACGACGAGCTCGGAGTCGCCGGACCACAAGAACGTCGTCACCGTGCGCGGCACGCTGTCCGGTGGCGAGGAGGTTTCGGTCTCGGGCACGCTGGCCGGGCCGAAGCACCTCCAGAAGATCGTCGGGATCGGCGAGCACGCCATCGACCTGACGCTGGCCGATCACATGGTCGTCCTGCGCTACCAGGACCGTCCGGGCGTCGTCGGCACGGTCGGCCGCATCCTCGGCGAGGGTGGGCTGAACATCGCCGGCATGCAGGTCTCGCGTGCGGACCAGGGGGGCGAGGCGCTGGCCGTTCTCTCCGTGGACGACAAGGTTCCGGCGGCGGTTCTGAGTGAGATCGCTGCTGAGATCGGGGCGGCCTCTGCTCGCTTCGTGAACCTGGCTGACTGAGCCTGGCTCACGCTTGACCCCTCCCGTACCCGGTACGCGGATGCCTGCCTCGCGCGGGGGTCCGGGTGCCGGGTACGGGTGCGTAGGAGGGCGGCGGGTACGGGGCTTGCGGCGCTTTCCCCTACCCGCCCCTTCCCGCTGTGACATTTTGCGGCTCCGCCGCGTGAGGGGCTCCGCCCCAGACCCCGGTCCTCAAACGCCGGACAGGCTGAAGTGGCCGGGGGCGGGCCGAACTGGGGGCGCTGCCCCGGGCCCGGTCCTCAAACGCCGACGGGCTGGAGTTGGCGGTGCCGGGTTCAGAGGCGTGCTGCCTTCAGGGACATGTGGAGTAGCAGGCGGTCCTCGCCGTTGTGGAGGTCCAGGCCGGTTAGTTGTTCCACGCGGGACAGGCGGTAGTAGAGCGTCTGGCGGTGGATGTTCAGGGCGGTCGCGGTGCGGGCCGCCTGGCCTGCGCAGTCCAGGAATGTTTCCGCTGTGCGGGCCAGTTCGGCGTGCGCGGGGTCGAGGAGGGGGTGTACCGCAGGGTCGACCGGGTGGCCGGGGCCGCTGTCGGGGAGTGCGGCCAGGAGGCGGTACGGGCCGATGCCCGACCACTCCGCTACCGGGCCGAGGTGGGGGCGCGCCAGTGCCGCCCGGGCCGCAGCCGAGGCTTCGCGCCAGGCGCCGGGCAGGTCTTCGAAGGTGTGTACCGGGTTGCCGATGCCTACGACCGGTCCTGCCGTGGTGAGGAGGGTGGCGGCCGCCTGGTGGGCGGGGGAGAGGTCGGCCGGCGTACGGATGCGGATCAGGGCCGCGACGCGCGGGCCGGCCGGTCCCGGCACCGGAAGCAGGCACAGCGCGGCCGCCCCCGGGACCTTGGGCACACCGGGCAGGGCATCCGGCCAAGGCGCGACGCACAGCAGGGCGTACGTGCCACCCTCGCCCAGCGCCGCACTCAGCGAGGCCAGCGCCGCGGCCCGGCTGTCGGCGGAGTCCGAGGTGAGCAGGGTCAGGAGATGCGGGCCGAGGTCGGCGCGGGCGCGGGCCTCGTCGGTGAGGAGCTCACCGATCCGGGCGCAGACGGCCATGGCCGAGGCAGGCACGGGTCCGGGCGGGCCGTTGTCCCCGGCGAGCAGCCACACGTAACCGTGGACGATCCCCCGATGGCGTACGGGCAGGCACAGCCGGCCGCGCAGCACGCCGGCGGCGGGGTCCGCGGGGATGTACACCGGGGCTTCCGCCGTGGCGATGCCGAACTTCTCGAACCACGCGCGGACCTCGGCCGTCGAGCGGCGGGTGAGGATCGAGCGCGTACGGACTGGGTCCAGGGTCGATTCGTCGAAACCGCTGCCGCTGTCGTGCGCGCCGAACGCGATCAGCCGGAAATCGCGGTCCTCCAGCGTCGCGGGAGCGCCGAGAAGCGCCGAGATCTCGTCGACCAGCTCCTGGTAATCGCCTTTCACGCTTCTCATTCTCGCACCCCTTCAGACATCTGTATGAGATACGGGCCACGGATGCGTGACAGCTGTCGATGGTTCAAGATGCGAGCGATCCTTAGATTTCACGGTGGTTATCCGTGCCGTACCGAAAACTCCTGGTCGCGGCCCCCTTCAAGCCTTTTCCGTGGAGGTGCCCCGTGCTGGGTCCCGTGATCCTCGCCGCTTCGCGCAGCGACAAAATGCGCCGCTTCGTGTCGGCTGCCCCGGGCACCAAACAGGTTGTCGGCCGGTTCATCGCCGGAGAGACGGTCGAGGAAGTCATTCCGATCGTTCAGGAGGCGGCGGCCAAGGGTCTCGACGTCACGCTGGACTACGTGGGCGAGGACATCACCACGCGCCAGCAGGCTTTCGCCGCTCGTGACGCGTACCTGGAGCTGGTCGAGCACCTCAAGGGGCTGGGGCTGGGCGAGCGGGCCGAGATGTCGGTCAAGCTGTCGATGTTCGGGCAGGCGCTCGAGGGCGGTCACGAGCTGGCGCTCGCCAACGTCCGCCCGGTCGTCGAGGCCGCCGCCGCGATCGGCACCACGGTCACGCTGGACGCCGAGGACCACACCACCCTCGACTCGATGTTCGCCATCCACGAGGAGCTGCGGAAGGACTTCCCGCAGACCGGCTGCGTGATCCAGGCGTACCTGTTCCGCACCGAGGACGACGCGCGCCGCCTGTCCGGGGCCGGCAGCCGCGTCCGTATCGTCAAGGGCGCCTACAAGGAGCCCGCGACCGTCGCGTTCCAGGACAAGGCCGAGATCGACAAGGCGTACGTCCGCATCCTGAAGATCCTGATGGCGGGCGACGGCTACCCGATGATCGGGTCGCACGATCCGCGACTGATTGCCATCAGCCAGGAGCTCGCCCGGCGGGCAGGGCGCAAACTGGATGAGTACGAATTCCAGATGCTGTACGGGATCCGCAGCGAAGAGCATGTGCGGCTCGCGGCAGAAGGACACCGGATGCGTGTGTACACCGCGTACGGCACCGACTGGTACGGATATTTCATGCGGCGCCTCGCGGAGAAGCCTGCCAACCTGCTGTTCTTCGTCCGCTCGATGATCACCAAAAACTGATGCAGTGTGCGGGCGATGGTTGTCGGCTCGTGACTCCGCCCCGTGGGGCTTCTCATTTCGCCCGCCGTAGCAGGCTCGTGACGGTCAAGCCCTGACCACAGCTCAACGTACGCCACCGCTTCAGTTCCTCTCGGCTGAAGCCAAGGAATCACTCGGAAGAGGTAACTCATGGACGCTGTCACCCAGGTCCCCGCCCCGGTCAACGAGCCGGTGCACACCTACGCGCCCGGTTCGCCGGAGCGCGCGCGCCTCGAGGCCAAGCTCAAGGAGCTGGCCGAGAACCCCCGCGACCTCCCGATCACGATCAACGGGGAGAAGCGGATGGGCGGCGGCGAGCGTTTCGACGTCGTACAGCCGCACAATCACAAGGCCGTCCTCGGCACCGCCGCCCACGCCACGCAGGACGACGCGCGGGACGCGATCGACGCCGCGCTGGCCGCCGCTCCGGCGTGGCGCGCGATGTCCTTCGACGACCGCGCCGCGATCATCCTGCGCGCCGCCGAGCTGCTGTCGGGCCCGTGGCGCGAGACGCTCGCCGCCTCGACCATGCTCGGCCAGTCGAAGACCGCCCAGCAGGCCGAGATCGACACGCCGTGCGAGCTCATCGACTTCTGGCGCTTCAACGTCAAGTACGCCCGTGACCTGCTCGCCGAGCAGCCGCCGGCGAACTCCCCGGGTGTGTGGAACCGGCTGGACCACCGTCCGCTGGAGGGCTTCGTCTACGCGATCACGCCCTTCAACTTCACGGCCATTGCCGGCAACCTGCCGACCGCTCCCGCTCTGATGGGCAACGTGGTGGTCTGGAAGCCGTCCCCGACGCAGACGCACGCGGCAGTGTTGCTGATGGAGCTCCTGGAGGAGGCGGGCCTTCCCAAGGGCGTCATCAACCTGGTCACGGGTGACGGCATCGCCGTCTCCGAGGTCGCCCTCAACCACCACGAGCTGGCCGGGATCCACTTCACCGGTTCGACCAAGACCTTCCAGTACCTGTGGAAGACGGTCGGCAACAACATCGAGAAGTACCGCTCGTACCCGCGCATCGTCGGCGAGACCGGCGGCAAGGACTTCGTCGTCGCGCACCCGAGCGCGGACCGCGCGGTCCTGAAGACCGCCCTCACGCGCGGCTCGTTCGAGTTCCAGGGGCAGAAGTGCTCCGCGTCCTCGCGTGCGTACGTCCCGGCCTCGATCTGGGAGTCCGGCTTCAAGGAGGAGTTCGCGGCGGAGGTCGACGGCATCACCATGGGTGACGTCACCGACCTGTCGAACTTCATCGGCGCCGTCATCGACGAGCGTTCGTTCGCCAAGAACAAGGCCGCGATCGACCGCGCCGCCGCCGACCCGACGTGCACGATCATCGCGGGCGGCACGTACGACGACTCGGTCGGCTACTTCGTCCGCCCGACGGTCATCGCGTGCACGGACCCTTCGAGCGAGGTCTTCACGACCGAGTACTTCGGCCCGATCCTCGCGGTCCACGTCTACGAGGACGAGAAGTACGACGCCATGCTGGAGCAGATGGAGTCGGTCTCCGACTACGCCCTGACCGGCGCCGTCATCTCCAGTGACCGCGCGGCTGCGGCGTACACGATGGACAAGCTCCGTTACGCCGCGGGCAACTTCTACATCAACGACAAGGCGACCGGCGCAGTCGTCGGCCAGCAACCCTTCGGTGGCGGCCGCGCGTCCGGTACGTGCGACAAGGCCGGCGCGCCGCAGAACCTCCAGCGCTGGACCCTGACCCGGGCCATCAAGGAGACCCTGGTCGCGCCGACCGACTACACGTACCCGCACCAGGGCTGACCCCTCCCCGGCGCGCGCGGATCCCGCCGCGCGGCCCCGCGAAACCCCGCCCCCGTCCCGGCCCCCACGCCGGACGGGGGCGGTTCGCGTATCCGGTGCCGGGCTCAGATCCTGCGCCAGCGGGCCATGGCGAAGGAGAAGAGGCCGAACATGGCCAGGCCGACCGCGATCAGGGCGAGCAGCCACGGGCCGGCCGAGGTGTCGGCGAAGGAGCGGAGGGTGTCGTCGATGCCCTTGGCCCGGTCGGGTTCGTAGTCGACCGCCGCCTTCACCGCGAAGCCGCCGAGCATGGCGAAGACCGCACCGCGCGCGATGCCACCCGCCACGCCCGTGACATCGACGGCCTGGCGGGTACGGCCCCGCAGTTCAGGCGTCTTCAGGTGCTTGCGGTACTTGCGCAGCACTGCGCGGCCCGCGATCCACACGCCCGCCACCGCGATGGCCAGGCCGCCGATGGCTACGATCCACTGACCGGCGGGGAGTTGCATGGCCCTGGCCGTCACGTCTTCGGACTGGTCGTCGCTCGATCCGCTGCCACTGCCGCCGGTGCCGGCGGCGAAGGACAGTACGGAGTGGGACACAAAGCCGTAGAAGAGGAAACGCGCCAGCGACAGAAGGCGCTTGCGGGGCTTGTGGCCGTCGGGTCCGGCCGCACCGAAGAGGGCCTCGGAGAGCCGCCACAGCGCCATGCCCGCCAGCCCGATGCCCAGCGCCCAGAGCAGGTACTGGCCCAGTGGCTGCGCGGCCACCTCCGCGAGCGCGCCGCCGCGGTCCGCCTCCCGCTTTCCGTCGCCGAATGCGATCCGCATGGCCAGTAGGCCGACCAGCAGGTAGAGCACCCCGCGTGCCACGAATCCCCAGCGTGCGGCCGTCTCCAGGGCCGAACTGTCCGACGCCCGGCGGGCGGTGCGCCTGCCGCGACGGGTGAGTGCCCATGTGCCCATGCCCTCGCCTCCTTTGTCGCTGTTCGTGTGCCCCGAAGCGGGCGGCGGAACCCGTGGGCGTGTGAGGGCGGCCGGGTGCGGTCTTGTGGGATCGCAATGAGCATGCCAAATTCCTCCTCACTGGTGTTCCCGTTTCCCCGCGGGAACCTGACTGAGGAGATTCCCCCCATGAGACGCACCCTCCGTGCGCACGCAGCCCTGACCGCCTTAATAGCCGCCGGCGCGCTCGGCCTCGGCGCGACGCCCGCCGGCGCCGGGACCGACGCCCGGACCGGCGCCGGGACCGCGGGCGCAGTGGCCGCCGGTCCGGCGACGTACGCCCTCGACTCCGCGCTCTCCGAGCGGCTCGGCGACGACACCGCCGGCAGCTACATCGACCGCCGTACCGGCGAACTCACCGTCACCGTCACCAGCGAGCGCGCCGCCGAACAGGTCCGCGCGGCCGGTGCCACGGCGAAGCGCGTGGAGCGCGGTGCCGCGCGGCTCGAGGCGGCCATGGCCGCGCTGGAGTCCGGAGCGAAGATCACTGGTACGTCGTGGGGCATCGACCCCCGGACCAACCAGGTCAGCGTCGAGGCCGACCAGTCCGTGTCCGCGCGGGAACTGGCCCGGCTGAAGAAGGTCGCGGACGCGCAGGACGGCGCGGTGCGCGTGTCGCGGGTACCAGGGACCTTCAAGCGTGAGGTGGCGGGCGGCGACGCCATCTATGGCGGTGGGTACCGCTGTTCGGCCGCCTTCAACGTCTCCAAGGGCACGACGCGTTACTTCGTGACGGCGGGTCACTGCACCAACGACGTCGCCAACTGGTCGGCCACGTCCGGCGGTCCGGTGATCGGTGTTCGTGAGGGCACCAGCTTCCCGACCAACGACTACGGCATCGTGCGGTACACGAACGGCTCGGCGCCGGCGGGCAATGTCAACCTCTACAACGGCAGTTACCAGGACATCGCGTCCGCCGCGAACGCGGTTGTCGGGCAGGCCCTCAAGAAGAGTGGCTCGACGACCAAGGTGACCAGCGGCACCGTCACCGCCGTGAATGTCACTGTCAACTACGGTGACGGGCCCGTCTACGGCATGGTCCGCACCACCGCTTGTTCGGCCGGTGGGGACAGCGGCGGCGCGCACTTCGCGGGCAGCGTCGCGCTCGGCATCCACTCGGGCAGCTCCGGCTGTACGGGTACCAATGGCTCCGCCATTCACCAGCCGGTGAGGGAAGCGCTGTCCGCGTACGGGGTGAACGTGTACTGACGCCGGTGCGGGAGCGGGCTGCTGGGGCTCCGCTCCGGACCCCGCTCCCGTCCGGTGTTTGAGGACACGCCTGTCGCGGGCGGGGCCTGGGAGAGTCGGGGCATGACTGATGAACCGGAGCGCACCGACCGCGTTCGTACCGCCCACACCGCCGATCTCGCGCCCGCCGCGCTCGACGAGATCCGCGCCCTCCTGGACGCCGCCTTCGACGGCGACTTCAGTGAGGACGACTGGGACCACACCATCGGCGGCATCCACGCGGTCGTCCAGGACGAGCAAGGCCTCGCCGCCCACGGCAGCGTCATCCAGCGCCGGGTCTTACACCGCGGCCGGTCGCTGCGCGTCGGTTACGTCGAAGGGGTGGCCGTACGGGCCGACCGCCGCCGACAGGGGCTCGGGGGCCGGGTGATGGAGGCGCTGGAGCGGGTGATCGACCGGGCGTACGTCCTCGGGGCGCTCTCGGCGTCCGACGAAGGGGCGGCGCTCTACGCGGCGCGTGGGTGGGCGGTGTGGCCGGGGCGGATCGCGGCGCTGGGTCCCCACGGCGTCGTACCCCTGCCCGACGAGGAGGGTTCGACGTATCTGAGGCCTGTGGTTGCGGCCGGGCTTCCGGACGCGTCGGACGCCCTGTTCTTCGACTGGCGTGGCGGCGACCTGCTCTAGGTCGGTGGAAGTCGGTTTCCGGCCGCGCCGTGACGAAAAAGAAACGTGCACCTACCTAGCGGTAACAAACGGCGGCGTGCCAGATTTCCGCATGCCACCGGCCGGCGGCTCCCCTCACCGATACGCCTTCGAGGCCCAGCGCAGGAGTTCCGCCGTGTCCGGATTTCGCTCCATCGGTACGCTCAGACCGACCCGCACTCCCAGGCCCACGCGGCGCCTTCTCACCGCCGCGCTCTCCCTCCCCCTGGCGTTCACCGCCCTGCTGACAACCGGAGCCGGCTCCTCGGCCGCCGGACCCGCCTCCGGACCGACCGCGATCGTTTCCATGGGCGACAGCTACATTTCGGGCGAAGCGGGACGCTGGCGCGGCAACAGCCTCACCGACAGCGGCAGCCGCTACGGCTCCGACCGGGCGTGGACAGGGAGTGGCTACGACCCGAGCCTCGTATACGGTCCGACGGCCGTCAACGGCTGCCACCGTTCCGACTCCGCCGAGGTGCGCAGCGCCACCGGCACCACCCAGGCGCTGATCAACATCGCCTGTTCGGGCGCCACCACGCAGAACGTCTTCCGTGCTTCGAGCGGCGGCACGTCGTTCAAGGGCGAGGCCCCGCAGGCCGACCAGCTCGCCGGTATCGCCGCGGCGAACAACGTGAAGGTGATCGCGCTGTCGGTCGGCGGCAACGACCTCGGCTTCGCCAACATCATCACCGCCTGCGCCACGGACTACATGGTCTGGTACTCGTACTGCCACGACGACCAGCAGGCCGTCGTGGACGCGAAGATCGACACGGCGATGGCCAACGTCGGCAAGTCCGTCGACGAGATCCGCGCGGTCATGTCCGCCGCGGGCTACGCCGCCTCGGGCTACCGGATTGTCCTGCAGTCCTACCGTTCCTAGAGACTGAGCGGGAGTGAGTCCTGTTGCCAGGGCCCATGCTCAGCCGCGTGCCGCGAACGGTGTTGGGCACGCTGGTCACCCGCTTTCGCTCCATGGTCCGGCTGCGCGCATCGGGTGCGTGGTCCGGGATGATGGGGGGCGGGTTTCCTCGCGTCCTCGGTTGCCTGGTCGGGCCTGGACGGTCCGATGCCCGCGGTGATCGCTCTGGTCGTCGCGGGGCGGTGCTGTCCGTCGCCGGATGGGGTGTCCGAGGGCGCGCCTGCCGATCGCGATGCTCGCGGCATCGTGGCGGCTGGTCTTGCGGTTGGTGCTGGTGAGGGGTTTCTGCCAGTGCTGTGCGCCCCACTTGCTGGTGTAGGCGGGATCGACCGCGACGATCGCCAGTCCGGCTTCGGCGGCCATGGAGACGATGCGGGCGCGGAGTTTCCCGGTGGGCATCCCGGAGATCAATTGGCGGAAGCGGCGCTTGCGGCCGTGCTTCTCGCGGGTCTTGTCCGCCGTGAAGTCCAGGTCTTCGATGGCGATGGCTTTCACGCCGAGGCGCTGTGCCCATGTGATCAGGCGGGTGAGAGCATGCCGGATCTGGGCGTCGCGATGCGTCGCGGTTCCCGACAGGTCGTAGGAGAACCGCCTTGGCTCGCCGATGGGGTTGCCGTGGGTGTCGAGCTGCCAGGCGGCGAGGTGGTCGGCGTTCGTGTCAACGCCGATGACACCGCCTGCGAGTGCTGCTTTGAGTGGAACGGTCCGTACGAGGGGCCGTTGCCAGGATGCGGTGAGGTACCAGCGGCCACGGGGCACGTCGTAGTGGATGCGGTAGGCGACGGCCTGGTTCGCGGCGATACGGTCGGCCCACTGCGTACCCCGGTGAGCGAAGGCAACCTTGCCGGTGAGGGCGTACCGGCCGTGCTTGCTGTTGGCCAGATGCGCGAGCGGAGCGGGAAGCTTGATGCTCAACTCGCCGTCGCCGGTGACACGGATCGTCTCGTTCCCGAAGCGTTTGCCGGACTCGCCGTCAGCGGCGAGGAACCAGCGCTCCGCCTCCCACCGCTTGCGCCACTGTGCCTCGGTGAGCTGGGCCTTGGCCAGGTGGTGACGGGTGTTGAGCAGGCGCTTACCGCCCCGCACGACCCGCACACGACCGGCGTCGCGGTCGGCTCGCGCACGGTGGAGCCGATCCTCGAGAAGGTGCAGACGACGCGTCTTCGCATGCCACTCCCGCTTCGACCGGTAACCACCACCGGCGTGCCTGCTGCCTTTCTCTGCGAGCGGCAGGGACAAGCGGTGCGCGACCGTCTTGATACCGGCTTCCAGGTTCTGGATGTGCGCCGCCTGGCCACGCCTGGCGAGCGCCCACTGATCGTGCGTGGCCTTGGTGAGCGCACCCGCCCACCGCGACGACGACATCGGTGTCAGCTCCCGCTTACGCACCGCCCACGCGTCCGCTGAATGCTCCAGTCCGTCGGCGCAGCGGGCCTTGAGGTCACGGGATGCCAGCGCACCCATGTGCTCACCGACCAGGCGCAGGATGTCCTCATCCGCCGGCGTGAGGTGCTTGAGACGATCGCGTACCGCCACGCCGGATGGGCCGGGCGCGACGAACGAGGCAGCGATCGGGCGGAGTTCACCCACGCTCGGCCGCCTCCACAGCTTTCATGGCCCGCATCTTCGCCGACCTGCGGCCATACAGGCGGGCGCAGAACGACGTCAGCACCTCCACCATGTCGCGCACCAGGTCGTCTTCGATCTCACCGTCATCCAGAACGACCAGGCGACGCCCGGTCCCGGACAGGGCTGCTTCGACCAGCTCCACATTCATGCGGCCGAGCCGGTCCTTGTGCTCCATCACCACGCAGGCCACGTCCGGGTCGGCCAGCAGGCGACGGGCCTTCGTGCGGGAGCCGTTCATGCCCGAGGCGATCTCGGACTCGACCCGCACGACACGGTGTCCGGCCTTCACGGCCCACGCCGACAAGCGTGCGACCTGGCGTTCCAGATCCGCTTTCTGATCGTGGGAGGACACCCGGGCATACAGGCCGACACCACCAACCTGCCCGCGCGTGGTGCTGGACTCCATGTTCACCAGGATTGTGCGCGGGCCGACCCTCTGAGCCGGTACCGGCAACGTCCCCTCACGAAACCAGCGATACGCGGTCTGCGGATGCACACCCTGCGCCTTCGCCCACTCCGTCAGATTCACACCACGACAACGACACTCACCACCTCATGGTTACGCTCACTCAAACGACCATGTGGAACAGCAGTTGAATACCCCTCGCCCATCCCGCGGGCCGCCGAGAACCGCTACACGGAGAGCGGCTGGAGCCGGGTCAACACCGGCGGCTGCCCGTTCTGGAACAAGGACTCCGACTGGGCGCGCGATTCGCTCGTTCCGCAGATCGCGGACCGTCTCAAGGGCGTGGCCGCCGCCAAGGGCACGCAGTTCCTGGACCTGCGCGACATGCTGCAGGGCCGGGAGGTGTGCGCCAGGCAGAGCAGGCTGGTGAACGCCACGCAGCCGCCGTCGGCCACGAGCAGCGAGTGGGCGCGCTGGATCGACAGCGATTCCACGCAGGGGCCGGTACAGGAATCCATGCACCCGAACTACTACGGCCAGCTCGGCCAGGGGCGGTGCCTTTCCCTCGTCTACGCGGCTGCGACCGGTGGCAGTGGCGGCTACACCTGCCGCAATACGGCGGGGGCGGACGCCTCGGGGATGTACCTGACGGCATCCTGACAGCGGTGATGGCCACGCTTTTCCCCGGCGTGGCCATGATCGCGTCTCAGATAGTAGGAAGTCCGAGTAATTGTGGAGACAGACAGTCCGGCCTCGCTTAGCTTGGAAGAAGCCGAACGTCTCGCTCCATCAGCGAACGGCGGACGCGAGCCCGTGCCCCATGCAGGTAACCCCTGCGGCACCTGCTCCCCGCCCATTCCGGCGCCCTGAAATCATTCTGATCTCAAGGAGTCGATCATCATGGCCGAGACCGTGCGCCGCGTCCGCCACACCCCCCGTTCGAACGACACCGACCGCAAGCAGGCGGCCGCCGCCCTTCAGCGTGCGCTGGACCGCCGCGACAACGGCGGCGCCACCGGCCACTGAGGCTGGCGACCCGCCGACTAGCTGCCGCGCCGGATCTCGAAGTAGTCGATGCGCTCGCCCGATTCGGCGAGCGCGGAGACCTTCAGCTTCGGTGATGTACCGGCTTCGGCCTCCACCGCGAGGAATGAGAAGCCGGTGTAGCGGACCCGGGACCACTCCACCGTGTCGGGGTCGGGCAGCCGCAGCTTCGTCCAGTGGAAGGTCACTATGTGGTCGTGGTCGTGGATGTCGCCCTCGTAGCTGTCCTTCACCCCCGGCCCGAAGCCGTACAGGTCCTTGCCCGCGCCGCCCGCCGTGACGTACACGATCCCGTCGCGCGTCGGGTCGGTCGAGGCGCCGACCGGGACCGGCTTGCCGACCTCGCCGCCCCGGATGGCGTCGGTCCGCTCGTACACGTGGTTGTGCCCGTTGATCACCAGGTCGACCTGGTGCTTGGTGAAGAGCGCCAGCCACGCGTCGCGCACCCCGCCGTCCGAGGCGTGCGTCGATGTCGAGTACATGCAGTGGTGGAAGAAGACCACGATGAAGTCGATGTCGGCCTGCCGCCGCAGCTCGCCGAGCCGTTTGTCGAGCCAGGCGCTCTGGGCGCCGTCCGTGTAGCCCTTGTTGGCGGGGATCTCGTACGACACGTCGTTCGCGTCCAGTGCCACGACGCCGACATTGCCGTACGTGAACGAGTAGATGCCCGGGGCTTTCTTCGCGTCGGGCCCGTTCCCCGGCAGCGACCAGCGCGCGGACTGGCCGCCGTAGCCGTTGGGGGAGTACCAGGCCTCCATGTCGTGATTGCCGGTGGTCACCATCCACGGCACCCGGGAGGCCACGCTCTCGGTCTGCGCCAGGAACTGGTCCCACACGCGCGCGTCGTACGTGTCCGACTCCCTGCCCTTCCCGGTGCTGTCCGCGTAGCAGATGTCGCCCGCGTGGAGGTGGAAGGAGGGGTTCTGGCCGAGGATCAACTGGTCGTTGGCGAGGGCGTCGTAGCTGACCCCCTGGTCCCCGAAGGCCGTGAAGACGAAGGTCTCCGGCTGCGCGGGCGCCGTACGGAACGAGCCGATGGTCGACAGGCGCGATGCGTCGGCCGGGTCGAATCCGTCGTGCCCGGCGCCGTAGTAGTACGTCGTCCCCGGCCGCAGCCCGTCGAGCCCCACATGCAGGTAGAACTGGTCGACCGAGGGCAGCTTCCGCGACAGTGACGGCGTGTGCAGGGCGCGCACCTCCGCCTCGATCTTCCGGCTCAGCTCCCACGGCTTCAGCCCCACCCGTACGTACGGGCGCTTGACCGCGAAGGGCACCTGCCAGGAGATCCGCATCTGCGTCTTAGGGTCGGCGCCGAAGGCGAGATGGCGGCCGAAGGGTGCGACGAGCGACCCGTCGACGCGGGCGGTGAGTGTGGTGAGGGAGGGGGAGGCGGCCGAATACGCGGGACTCGCGCCGCCCAGCAGTGCCGCTCCGCCCGCCGTGGCGGCGGACGAGGTGATCACCCGCCGGCGGGACAGCTTCGTACGGAGATACTCGTGCTGCTCCGGCATGGTCATGCGGCGGGCGAGCTGCTCGGGGATACCGGTGCGGGGGGTGTCGGCCATGGGAAAAAACTTCCCAGTAACAACCAACTCTGGCCAGACTTAAGGGTGAACAGAATCTGTCGAGATTTTGAGTCCGAATGGCGGACACTCGGTGTCAGCCGCTGGGACGCGGGAGTAGGGTGCCGACATGTCTCGCAGCCTCAATCTCGCAGTGGTCCCTGGTGACGGCATCGGCCAGGAGGTCGTGGCCCAAGGGCTCAAGGTCCTCAACGCCGTCCTCCCGCAGGATGTGAAGCTGCAGACCAAGGAGTACGACCTCGGCGCTCAGCGCTGGCACCGCACCGGAGAGACCCTCCCGGACGCGGAGCTCGACTCCCTCAAGCAGCACGACGCCATCCTGCTCGGCGCGATCGGCGACCCGTCCGTGCCGTCCGGCGTCCTGGAGCGCGGGCTGCTGCTCAAGCTGCGGTTCGCCTTCGACCACTTCATCAATCTGCGTCCGTCGAAGCTGTTCCCCAACACCGCGACCCCGCTGGCCGGCCGCCCCGACATCGACTTCATCGTCGTGCGCGAGGGCACCGAAGGCCCGTACACCGGAAACGGCGGCTCGATCCGCACCGGTACGGAGCACGAGGTCGCGACCGAGGTCAGCCTCAACACGGCGTACGGCGTCGAGCGCGTCGTCCGTGACGCGTACGAGCGGGCCAAGGCGCGTCCGCGCAAGAAGCTGACGCTGGTCCACAAGAACAACGTCCTCGTCTACGCCGGCCACATGTGGAAGAACATCTTCGACAAGGTCGGCCAGGAGTACCCCGAGGTCACCACCGACTACCTGCACGTCGACGCCGCGACGATCTTCTTCGTCACGCAGCCCGGGCGTTTCGACGTCATCGTCACCGACAACCTCTTCGGCGACATCCTCACCGACCTCGCCGCTGCCGTGACCGGCGGCATCGGCCTGGCGGCCTCCGGCAACATCAACCCGACGGGTGCCTTCCCGTCGATGTTCGAGCCCGTTCACGGCTCCGCGCCCGACATCGCGGGCCAGGGCAAGGCCGACCCGACGGCCACGATTCTCTCCGTCGCCCTCCTCCTGCGGCACCTCGGCTTCGAGGCCGAGGCCGTCCGTATCGAGGCGGCCGTCTCCGCCGACCTCGCGGAGCGCGACGGCAGCACGGTCCGTACGACGGACGAAATCGGCGACGCGCTCGCGGTACGAGTAGCGGGCTGACCCGACGGACTCCTCCCACAGCCGCCGGGTCACAGACACCCGGCGGCTGTGCTTTGCCGCGGCCGGGTGGGACCATCAATCCTGGGCCGCACTACACGCCGTTTCATGCACGCACTCCCACAGGCGATAATCGAACGTGGGGCCGCGGTATGAAGGGAAGCTCGGACGTCCTACTAAGGCGTGAGCGCGGTCCACCCCACACAAACGGTGAAGGACACGCACTCATGACGACGCCCACGATCGAGCTCAAGCCCTCCTCGCACCCGCTGTCCGACGCGGAGCGCGAGGCGATCCTGGCCAACCCCGGATTCGGCCGCCACTTCACCGACCACATGGTCACCATCCGGTGGACCGAGGGTCGTGGCTGGCACGACGCGCAGCTCGTGCCGTACGCGCCGCTGTCGATCGACCCGGCCAACATGACCCTGCACTACGCGCAGGAGATCTTCGAGGGCCTGAAGGCCTTCCGCCGGCCCGACGGCTCGGTCACCACCTTCCGGCCCGACGCGAACGCCAAGCGCTTCCAGGTTTCCGCGCGGCGACTGGCGATGCCGGAGCTGCCGGTCGAGACGTTCATCGCGGCGTGCGACGCTCTGGTCCAGCAGGACAAGGCATGGGTTCCGGCGCACGGTGGCGAGGACTCGCTGTACCTGCGCCCGTTCATGATCGCCAACGAGGTCGGGCTCGGTGTGAAGCCGGCGAACGAGTACCTCTTCATCGTGATCGCGTCGCCTGCCGGTGCGTACTTCCCCGGTGGGGTCAAGCCGGTCTCGGTCTGGCTGTCCGAGAACTACGTCCGCGCCGTCCCCGGCGGCATGGGCTTCGCCAAGACCGGCGGCAACTACGCGGCCTCGCTGCTCGCCTTCGCCGAGGCGGCGGAGAAGGGCTGCGACCAGGTGGTCTGGCTCGACGCACTGGAGCACAAGTGGGTCGAGGAGATGGGCGGCATGAACCTGTACTTCGTGTACGGCAACAAAATCGTCACCCCCGAACTCACCGGCTCGCTCCTCGCCGGCATCACCCGCGACTCGCTGCTCCAGCTCGCGCGTGACCTCGGGTACGAGTCGGCGGAGGGCCGTATCTCCACGGCGGACTGGAAGCGCGACACCGAGAACGGCACCCTCACCGAGGTCTTCGCGTGCGGTACGGCGGCGGCGATCACGCCGGTCGGGTCGGTGAAGTCCGAGGGCGCGGAGTGGGTGCAGGGGGACGGGCAGCCGGGCAAGGTGACGATGGAGCTGCGGCGGGCGCTGCTGGCCATCCAGACCGGCACGGCGGAGGACACCCACGGCTGGGTCCACGAACTGGCCTGACCCAGGCCGAAGTTGTACGCCCTGGCCGCGCCCGGCACCTCTCCGCCGGGCGCGGCCTCGCGCGTCGTTCAGGCCCCCGAAACCGCCGCCGCAACGGCCCGCGCCCCCGCCGGCAGGCGCTCGTCCGCGTGACGTACGGCGACGAGCCATCAGGTAGCGGCGGCCGTGATACGGGCGTGCCACGTCTCGCCTTCGCGGATGAGGCGCGCGCGCAGTTCGTGGGTTCGGGGAGCGCCGGTCTCCCACCAGTGGCGGACAAGGGCGCCGAGGGCTTCGAGTGCCGGGGACTCTGCCTGGTTGGCGATGAGGTGGGCGTCGGTGACGACCGCGGCGTGTGCGGCACCGTCCGGGGCCAGGAATCCGATGCCGATGCCAGTGCCTTGGTCAAGGGTCGCTTCGAGCAGGCCGTCGGGGGCGGTGGCAATCAGCCAGTTCTTCAGATGGAAGTAGTCGGTGCCTGGTGCTGAGGTCGGCGCGATGTGAGGCGTCTCGGTCAGAGAGGAGAGGAGAGACGCCGCGGCGTCCACCTCGTACTCTCCGAGGATGGTGAGCGCGCGTTCCGGCTGCTGTGGGTCGACGGCGCGGCAAGTGGTCTCCAGGGGGAAGGCCGCGATCATGGGCGTGTATCCGCCGTGGTGGATCTCGACTGTGTGTGGCTGGTGGTGATCGTCGACGGTGACGCGGGCGATCGCGTAAGCCCCTGGCAGATCGGCGATGCGTGCGCCGCAGAGGAGCGTTCCGCCGGGCTTCAGTTGCTGGAGCCAAGCGTCGGGGATGGCCGGCGGGGTGGTGCCGACGAGGATGCGGTCGTACGGGGCGCTGGGCGGGTAGCCGAGGAGGCCGTCGCCCACGACGACGGCGACCTGGTGCTCGTGTTCCGCGTAGAGGGCTTCGGCGCGCTTGGCGATGTCGGGCTCGATCTCGATGGCGGTGACGCGCCCTTCCGCTCCGGCCAGTCGGGCGAGGAGCGCGGCGGAGAGGCCGGAGCCGATGCCGATGTCCATGACGTTCGCGCCGGGGTGGACATCGAGCATTCGCAGGTGGCGGTGGGTGACCGCGGCCGGGGTGCAGGGGCGTACGGCCTGCCCGTCGACGCCGTGGAACTGCGTGCTCGGCACGGTGCTGATTGCTTGGTCGAGAGCGGGGTGGGTGGGTTCGGGCATCGACTGGTCCTTGCCTCAGATGCGGAGGGTGACGTGGAAGGGGCGGTCCGGGGTGTTCGGCTCTCCGACTGGTCGGCCGCACGCCTCGATCCAGGCGTGCGATTCGCATGGGTCGAAGCGGCAGCCTATGCACCAGTCGACAGACCGGCCGTGCAATGCCGAGTCGAGGAAGGCGGCCAGGGACATCTCCAGGCACGCGGCACGGCTGGGAAAGAACCGGCTTGCCCAGTCGCGTGCGGCGACCGTCCTTACGGCTTCGGACGCGCTGGCGCGGCGTCGGGTGCATCGCTTGGCGACTCGGGCAACGGTGAGGGTGGCGCGTAGCGGGGTGGCTTCGACCAGCATCGTGGCCAGGGCGAGAGTGCCGACGGCCATGAAGCGGTCCAGCAGCGGTGGGCGTTCGATTCGCGGAGGTATGGCCATGGGGATGCTCACCGGTGCCACCTCCCGCGGCTGTAGACATGTAGAAGGCGGCGGTCCTGCAGTTCTCGCGCGAGATTCCGCATGTCGGCGCGTACCCGCTCGGGGTCGGATCCGAAGTGGGCCGCGACGGCGTCGGCAGCCTCGTCCGCTGTAGCGCCCTTGGCCAGGTGGCGCCACCAGAGTGCGCCGGATCCAGTGAGCGCGTACCAACGGCCCCGGCCTCGTACGTCGAGGAGCATGCCGCCGCGTTCGGTGATCGTGGCGTGCACAGTGGATGCCGGGTGGAGGTCAGGCATGGAACACCTCGGAGGCGGAGGCCGCCATGCTGGTGCGGTGCTGCTGCAGCCAGAGTTCGGCGGCGACGAGTGATTCGAGGGCGGCCAGCCTTCCGGGGACGCCGGCGGTGAGACGATCCAGGTCGACGTGGGCGGCGGTGGGGTCGATCCATCCTTCGGCGGCCAGTTCGCTGTGCGCCAGGAGGCCACGCAGAGCTGAGTTGTGGCGTCGGAGTCCGGCGTACGCGTTTCCGTCGTAGGCGCCTTTGGTCCGGCGCTGCAACAACCAGTCGGGTACGAGGCCTTGGAGGGCGGCGCCGAGCAGTGGTTTCTGGACGGTGACGGAAGCGTGAGCGACCGCGGGGACGGCCATGGCCGCTCTGACCACGGCGTTGTCAAGGTAGGGCGCGTGATGCGGCAGCCCCAGTGCCTGAGCCTGGTTGCGCAGCTCTGCCTCGTAGATGCCGAACTCACGCAGTTCCGCCCAGGCACGGTGGCCGCTGGTCTGGCTGGGGTCGACGGTGCAGTCCTCGGCTGCTGCGGCGGCGCGGAGCGACAGGTGTTGGCGGGCCTTAGGGGTGAGCCAGGCGCGGAGACCGGCGGCCATGACCCAGTGCAGCCTGGCCGGTGGTTCGGGGCGCGCGGTGGCCGGGTCAATGGCGAGGTCTTGGGCGAGCTGCCGTAAGGCGCTGGAATGGGTGGTGTGGGCCAGACGCACAGCCGCAGCGACGACCGCGTACATGGGCAGGTGGCGGAGCCTGGCGCGGGCCAGGGAGTGCTGGAGTAGAGCCGGCATGTCGTGGGACGCGGCCACGTCCGCGAGGTAGGTGGGGGAAGTGGCGAGCAGAGTGTCGGCTCCTGACCCAGTGAGATGCACGTCGCTTCCGCGCTCGACGCATGGGTCTTGGTAGGCGGCGCGCATGCGCCAGCGTGCCGCATCCGGGAAGGGCTGGTCGGTAGCCGGGGCATCGAGCAGTTCGGCGAAGAACAGGCCCTCGGCGTCGGTGATCAGCTCGTGGTAGAGCCCCGGTCGGCCGTGGGCCGCTCGTTGGGCGTAAGAGACGTCCTCGTTGAGGCTGGTGGCATCCGCGTCGGTCACTGCGAACACTTCGGCGCCCACGGTGTCTGTGGCCAGTAGTACCAGCGAAGTGGAATCGAGGCCGCCGGAGAAATCCGCAGTCAGTCTGCCCGCCGATCGCGCGCGGTGTGAGACCGCCGTGACCAATGCCTGGCGCAGTTCGTCAACCGCTTCTGTGAAGCCGAGCGCTCGGGGCTGCTCGTATTCGTGAATGGAGTGCCGGCCCTGGCGGTCGATGACAAGGCCATGGCCCCCCGGCATCCGCCGAACGCCGGCGAAGGCGGTCCCGTCACCTGTGACTTCGGGAACGGTGGGGCACACCAGGCGGGCGGTGATCGACGCATGGTCCACGTTCGCCCCGACGCGAAGCGCAAGGGAGCGAGCGGACGTTGACCAGTGAGTGCGACCCTGCGCTTCGGCAAAGTACACGGGACGTGTCCCTGCCACGTCCGTGATGACGACCGTCAGATAGCCGTCATCGGCCACGACCCAGTAACTGCCCGGCCAGTGAGTAAGGTCTGCCCACTGGCCTGCCCGGGCCGCGCGGAGCCCGTCGCGGAGCTGTCGTTCATCGGCGTAGCAGTTTCCGACGACGGCCAACCGCACTGTTCTGTCTCTGACTGTCCGGTAGGCGCTGTCACGAAGCGGGCCGTGCATGGTCGGCGCCTGCTCGTCGGCCCAGAGCCGTGGTGAGCCGGCGGATGCCTTTCCCGGACTGTTGAGGTGGAACACGCTTCCCCCTTTCCAAGGGATAGCGCCGCTGGGCGGGGGCGCACGAGCCCCCCGCCCAGCGGCCTTCGATGGGGGCTACTCGAAATAGCGGCCCTTGTCGGCGCTGTCCTCGGCGTACTTGCCGAGAGTCACTTTCGACACCACGTCGAGCTCGAACAGCTGCGGTGCGCTGTAGGTCTCGGGGGTTTCGCTCGTCCGCTCTTCCGTCACGTGGTCGGTCATCGGTGTTTCCTTTCAACGGTGGGATGAATTGCCGCCACCACGCGCTGCCCGTAGGGGGGCGCCGGGGCGGACGTCTAGTAGGTGACGCGCGCACGGCAGAGCAGTGGCCGGCCTCTGGCGTCAGCGTGAGACCACCTCAGGGCGGCGGACGTGGACGGCCTGGAATTCGGCCCACACCGCCTTGAGCGGTCCGGTTTCGTCCACGCCCCATCCGTCGGCGCATTCCGCGACCAGGAACAGACCTCTTCCGGTGTTGCTGCAGTCGTCCGGCGTTCTGGTCCGTGGCATCTCGCTGCTTGCGTCGTGTACTTCGACGCGCAGGACGGCATCGTTGATCGACATCGCCACGAGGAAACCGCAGGTCCGGTCGCCGCCGTGCAGCAGAGCATTGGTCGCGAGCTCCGATACGCACAGCCGAACGTCGTCGCGCCGGTCTGGGACTCCCCAGCCGGTCAGCGTGCGCGTGACGAACTCCCGTGCCGCGCGCACAGAGACGGGGTGTTGGTCGAACACCTGCTGCTTCGCCATTGGCTGCAAGGGGGCGTGTGGATCCGGTGCCATGACACTCCGTCCCGGGGGATGTCCTTGTCCGTTCGGTGAAGCTCAAAGAAACCTCCGCCGCGGCCCGCGAACCAGAGCAGAATTGCGGCACGCGCTACGCATCCGTGAGGCACAGCAGGGCATGACCTGGTGTGTTCGGCTCCTGCGCGAACCACCTTTTCTACGAGGAGAGAATTGACCCATGGCGCTGAAACGGCACGGCTTCGTGCGCCGCCGTCGCGCGGTGGGTTTCACACAGGAGAGCCTCGCCGAGGCGATGAACGTGGAGCGGTCCACGGTCTCCCGCTGGGAGTCGGGCAAGGTGTCGCCGCAGCCGTACATCCGACCGCGGCTGGCGGCCGTCCTGTGTGTGAGCGTCGAGGAGCTGAGTGACCTCCTCGCTGTGACTCCAGAGGCTGAAGTGCCTTCCACCGAGCGGACGCGATACGCGATGCAGAACCCTTCGCGTGTCGATCTGGTCGTGGTCGCCGAGCTCCGAGACGGAATGCAGACGCTCGCGGAGCGTTACGACCGGATGCCTTCCACCACCTTGCTGGCACAGGCGGGGCGGCACGCCGGCCAGGTAGCCTTCCTCGCCGAGGAAGCACCGGCGGGCCGCGTGCAGCGTGAGATGCGCGTGCTTCAGGCAGACTCCGCGACCTTCATGGGCCAGCTCGTCTGGGACGCCTCCCAGCGACACGACCACAGCACGGCGCGGTCGTACTACGCCCAGAGCCTGGAAGTGGGACGCCATCTCCGGGACCGCACCGCCGAGGGGCACGCGCTCCTGCGAACCTGCTACGTGGCGCTCTACGGCGCCAACGACTACCGCGAGGCGCTCGATCTTGCGCTGGAGACCGCCCGTACGACGCGATACACGAGCCATGTGGTCACCGGTCTCGCCATGCTGCACGCCGCCGAAGCCCACGCCTTCCTCGGGGAAGGCCGTGAATGCGAACGAGCCCTCGCTGGTGCCGAGCGGCACCTCGATCAAGCCAACAGTGCAGACGCCGCACACGAACTTCTGTCTCCCACGCACTTCGGCCGACTGGCGGGCTCCTGTTATCTGACGCTCGGCGACTACCGGAAGGCGCAGCGCCTTCTGGAGGACACAGCGGTCGGCTTGCAGGATCGGCGCAAGTCCCGAGCGATCGTCCTTGGCAACCTGTCACTTTGCTGGATCCGGGCGGGTGACCTGGATGCCGCGCTGGTGGCCTTCATGGATGCTGTGGACGAATTACAGGGCACGCGCGGAGGCGGTGCGATGAACATCATCTTCCGTGCCGCCCGCGAGCTGCGAGCCTGGCGAAGCGAGCCAGCCGTGCAGGAGGCACAGGACCGGCTCATGGCACTGATGGAAGCGGCGTGAAGGGCGGCAGGGTGCATACACAGGTGGATCAGGAGAAGCAGCGAGTACGGGAGCAGGTCTGGGGGCTCCTCGACGCGGCGAACGCGGCCCACGACGCCTCTGTACGTGGACGCATCCCAAATTTCAGGGGCTCCGAGATGGCTGCCGGTCGCCTCGCGAACCTGTCTCAGTGGGCAGATGCCCAAGTCATCAAGGCAGTGCCCGACAAGGCGCAGCTGCCGGTGCGCGCTCGGGCTCTCACCGAGGGCAAGACGGTGTTCATGGCTGTTCCGAGGCTCGCCGCCCAACGCCCCTTCTATCTGCTGGATCCGGCGGCGCTGACCGTCTCGCCCGCCGAAGCGGCGTCGAGCAAGGTCGCCGCGACGATCGCTCCCAAGGTCGATGTCGAGTCGATGCCTCCGGTCGACATGGTGGTGGTCGGGAGCGTCGCCGTGAACCGCTGCGGAGTCCGCATCGGCAAGGGAGCCGGCTACTCAGACCTGGAATTCGCCTTCCTGATGGAAGCCGGGCTCATCAGCTCGGAGACGGTCGTGGTGACGACAGTCCATGGCCTGCAAGTGGTCGAAGACGAACTGCCCTCAACGACACATGACTTCAGCGTCGATCTGATCGTGACCCCTGACGAAGTAATTCCCTGTCCCGGCGCCCATCGTCCTTCCGGGCTCGTCTGGGAGGACCTGGACGCTGACAAGATCGCCTCCATCCCGGCTTTGGCCGCCCGGGCTCCCGGCCGTTAGGGCGAACGGGCGGCGGCCGTACGAGCCGTGCCTCGGTCACCAGCGCGGAGCCGTACGTACGTGAGGCCGCTACCGGCATCCCCGCCGGGCGCGGCCTCGCGCGTACCTCCGGTGCCTACGCGGGAGTGGGGGTCTCGCTCTCGGCTTCCATGATGGGCTCCGCGGCGGGGTGTGCGGCCGTCCGCCCCTTCGCCGTCAACGCCGCGTACGCGACGCCGCCCACCAGGCCCGAGAGGATGAAGCTGCAGTCCACGCCACCGGTGAGCGCCAGCAGCGGGCCTTCGTAGACCGTCGTGGAGACTGCCGCCAGGCCTACCGCCGCGCCCAGCGCCCAGGAGACCGTGGCCTGGACGTTCCAGCCGGCGCGGTACCAGTAGATGCCGCCCTTGGCGCGGCGGTTGAAGACCTGGAGGGCGTCCGCGTCGTACTGGCCGCCGCAGCGCACGTACCCGATGAGGGAGATGACCGCCCAGGGGGTGCCTATCGCGGTCAGGAGCAGGACGAAGGACGTCATCGCGGACTGGACCGACCACGCGAAGGAGCCCACGAACACGAACGCGGTCGCGACGGCGGCCGCGATCACGGTGGCCCGGGTGCGGGTCGCCTTCGGCAGGATCGCGTCCAGGTCGAGGCCCATCGAGTACAGCATCAGGCCGGCGTTGCCGACGGACCCGGCCGAGGCCGCCAGGAGCAGCGGCACAAGGAACCAGAAGGGCGCGGCCTCGACGAGCGGTCCCGCGTAGTCGAGGCCGGCGCGGGCCGCGAGAGCCGTGTACGTACCGAACAGCTGCGGGACCAGCAGGCCCAGGAGCAGGCCCAGACAGGTGGCCCAGAAGACCTTGCGCGAGCTGTGGCGGCGCGGCGAGATGTAGCGCGTGTAGTCACCGAGCAGCGTGATGAAGGCGACCGGGCCGCTCAGTCCGGCGGCGACGGCCGCGAGCAGCCAGGTGGGCCAGAAGGAGCCGAGGAGGTACGGGGTGTCCGGCGGGGCCGCGGTGGTGAAGTCGCCGGCGTACGCGTAGACGCCCACCAGCAGCAGGATGATCATGCCGACGGACAGCACCTTGCTCAGGCTGAGGAGCAGCTTGTAGCCGTAGACCGCCGCTACGACCGTGGCGCCGGCCAGCACCGTGTACATCAGGGCGCGCGACGCCCCGCCGTCCGGCAGTCCGGTCAGCCGGGACAGCGTCCCGACCATCACGTCACCGCCGATCCACAGCGTGAGCGCCGTATAACCGAGGGACAGGAGCAGGCCGACGACCGAGCCGACGAGCCGGCCGCGTACGCCGAACTGGGCGCCGCTGGAGGTGGAGAGGTTGGTGGCCGTGCGCAGCGAGATGAGCGCCAGCGGGGCCGTCACCGCGATGCCGGCCAGGGTGCCGACGATGATCGACGTCAGCGAAGGCCACAGGCCGAGGCCGAAGGACGGCGGCAGCCACCCGAAGACGATGACGCCGAGGCACAGGTTCGAGCCGAGAAGGAGGGAGACGAGGTCGCGCGGCCCGCTGGTGCGCTCCTCGTCGGGGATGGTGTCGACTCCGCGCTGTTCAATCGGCATGGCTGGGTCCTCCCGGTCCGCCGGACAACAAAAGTTTTGAGTGCTGTTCAATGTGACTTGCCTCAAGGCGGCGCGTCAATGTTTCCCGCGTATGAATCTCGTGGTTAGAGTGAAGTTCTAAACTTTTGGAGGTGTGGCGGCGTGCGACTGACCCCGACGGAACGCGACCGGCTGCTGCTGTTCGGAGCCGCCGAGCTGGCGCGTGCGCGCCGGGCGCGCGGGCTGCGGCTCAACGTGCCGGAGGCGACCGCGCTCATCGCGGACACGGTCTGCGAGGCGGCCCGCGACGGGCGGCGGCTCGCGGAGGCGATCGAGGCGGCACGCTCCGTGCTCGGCCCCGACGATGTGCTGCCGGGTGTGGCTGATGTGGTGACCGAGGTGCATGTGGAGGCCGTCTTCGACGACGGGTCCCGGCTCGCGGTCGTCTCGTCCCCGATCGGCGGCGGTGCCACGCTGGGCGACGACGCCCCTGGCGCGGTCCTGCCGGGCCCCGCGGACGCGGAGCCGGAGCCGGCGGTGCGGCTGACCGTACGCAACACCGCGACCGTTCCCGTCAGCGTCACCTCCCACTTCCACTTCTTCGAGGCCAATCCGCGCCTCGACTTCGACCGCGCGGCGGCGTACGGCATGCGCCTGTGTGTCCCGGCGGGTTCTTCGGTCCGCTTCGACGCGGGCGGCGAGGCCGAGGTCGGGCTCGTACCCATCGGCGGAGAGCGGATCGCCATCGGCTTCGCGGGGCTCGTCGACGGGCCGCTGGACGCGCCCGGCGCAAAGGAAGAGGCCCTGCGCAGGGCGGCCGCCTGCGGCTATCTGGGAGTACAGCCCGAAGGAGTACAGCCCGAAGGAGCACAGCCCGAAGGAGGAGCTGAGGCATGAGCATCGATCCGCATGAGTACGCCGCCGTGCACGGCCCCCGCGCCGGGGACAGGGTCCGGCTCGGCGACTCCGGGCTGACCGTGCGCGTCGAGTCGGACGCGCAGAAGCCGGGCGAGGAGTTTCTGGCCGGCTTCGGCAAGACGGCCCGCGACGGGCTGCACCTCAAGGCCGCCGCCGTGCGCGAGACCTGCGACGTGGTCATCAGCAATGTGCTGGTCATCGACGTGGCGCAGGGCATCCGCAAGGTGTCGATCGGCATCAAGGAAGGCCGCATCCACGCCATCGGGCGGGCCGGCAATCCGGATACCCTCGACGGCGTGGACGTCGTCGTCGGCACCGGTACGTCGATCGTCTCCGGCGAGGGCCTGATCGCCACCGCGGGCTCGGTGGACACCCACGTCCACCTGCTGTCGCCGCGCATCATGGAGGCCTCGCTGGCCTCCGGCGTGACGACGATCATCGGCCAGGAATTCGGCCCCGTCTGGGGCGTCGGTGTGAACTCGCCGTGGGCCCTGCGCCACGCCTTCGGCGCCTTCGACGCCTGGCCCGTCAACATCGGCTTCCTCGCGCGCGGCTCGTCCTCCGACGCGGCCCCGCTCGTCGAGGCGCTCGCCGAGGGCGGCGCGTCCGGCTTCAAGGTGCACGAGGACATGGGCGCGCACACCCGCGCCCTGGACACCGCGCTGCGCGTCGCCGAGGAGCACGACGTACAGGTCGCACTGCACAGCGACGGCCTGAACGAGTGCCTGTCGGTCGAGGACACCCTGTCCGTCCTCGAAGGCCGTACGATCCACGCCTTCCACATCGAGGGCTGCGGCGGCGGGCACGTCCCCAACGTGCTGAAGATGGCGGGCGTACGCAACGTCATCGGCTCGTCCACCAACCCCACCCTCCCCTTCGGGCGGGACGCGGTCGCCGAGCACTACGGGATGATCGTCTCCGTACACGACCTGAAGACCGACCTGCCCGGCGACGCCGCCATGGCGCGCGACCGGATCCGCGCCGGGACGATGGGCGCCGAGGACGTGCTGCACGACCTGGGTGCGATCGGCATCACGTCGTCCGACGCGCAGGGGATGGGGCGCGCCGGCGAGACCGTGCGCCGTACGTTCCAGATGGCCGGGAAGATGAAGGCCGAGCTCGGCCCGATGGAGGGCGACGGCCCGGACGACGACAACGCGCGCGTCCTGCGCTACATGGCCAAGCTGACCATCAATCCCGCCATCGCCCACGGCCTCGCCCACGAGATCGGGTCGATCGAGGTCGGCAAGATGGCCGACATCGTGCTGTGGCGGCCGCAGTACTTCGGCGCGAAGCCGCAGATGGTGCTGAAGTCGGGTTTCCCGGCGTACGGCGTCACGGGCGACCCGAACGCGGCGACCGACACCTGCGAGCCGCTGGTCCTCGGACCGCTGTTCGGTGCGTACGGCGCCACCCCCGCCGACATCTCGGTGGCCTTCGTCGCGCAGGCCGCCCTCGACCAGGGCAACGACCTGATGCCCACGCGCCGGCGCCGCGTCGCCGTGCGTGGCACGCGCGGCATCGGCCCGGCCGACCTGCGCCTGAACTCCCGTATCGGACAAGTGGGGGTGGACGGACACAGCGGACTCGTCACGCTCGACGGCGACCCGCTCCGCTCCGAACCCGCCGACTCCGTCTCCCTGAACCGCCTCTACTTCCTCTGATCCCAGTAAGGACCCCCCATGGCTTTCCGTATGCCCGCCGAGTGGGCCCCGCACGAGCGCACCTGGATGGCGTGGCCCAGCCCCAACGTCACCTTCTCCGACGCCGATGAGCTCGCCGCCTCCCGCGCGGCCTGGGCGAGCGTCGCCCGCGCCGTACGCACCTACGAGCCGGTCACCGTGGTCTGCGGCCCCGGTCAGTCGGCCGGCGCCCGCGAACTGCTCGGCCCGGACATCGAGCTCGTCGAGCGTGAGCTGGACGACGCCTGGATGCGCGACATCGGCCCGACCTTCGTCAAGGACGACGAGACCGGCGAACTGGCCGCCGTGGACTGGGTGTTCAACGGCTGGGGCGCGCAGGACTGGGCGACCTGGGAGCACGACTCGAAGATCGCCGGCATGGTCGCCGATCTCGTGGGCGTACCCACGCTCTCCTCCCCCCTCGTCAACGAGGGCGGCGGCATCCACGTCGACGGCGAGGGTACGGTCCTGCTCACCGAGACCGTCCAGCTCGGCCCCGAGCGCAACCCCCAGTGGACGCGCGAGCAGGTCGAGGCGGAGATCCACGCCAAGCTCGGCACGACAAAGGCGATCTGGCTGCCGCGCGGCCTGACCACCGACTACCCGCCGCACGGCTTCGGCACCCTCGGCCACGTCGACATCGTCGCGGCGTTCGCCGCGCCCGGTGTGGTCCTCGCCCACACCCAGCCGGACCCGTCGCACCCCGACCACGAGCCGTGCAAGGCGAACGTCGAGCTGCTGCGCTCGCAGACGGACGCCAAGGGCCGCCCGCTCAAGGTCATCGAGGTGCCCGCCCCGACGAAGGTGAAGGTCGACGGCGACTGGGTCGACTACTCGTACATCAACCACTACCTCTGCAACGGCGGCGTGGTCCTGTGCGCCTTCGACGACCCGCGTGACGAGGAGGCGGCCGAGATCTTCCGCGGCCTCTTCCCCGACCGTACGGTCACCCTCGTCGACGCCCGCGAGATCTTCGCCGGCGGCGGCGGAATCCACTGCATCACCCAGCAGCAGCCCGCGACACACAGCTGATCGGGTAAAACATACGAGTGAACGAGAACGCCTCATGACCGGGTCCGCGTCCGGCGACGCCGGCTCGGCGAAGCCGCCGTCCCGCCGTCGCAATTCCGCCCCGCCCCGCGAGACCGTGCTCGCCGCCGCCATGGCGAGCATCGCGGAGCACGGGCTGGAGCGGCTGACCATGGCCGGGCTCGGTCGTGAGGTCGGCATGAGCAGTGGGCACCTGCTCTATTACTTCCGCAGCAAGGACGAGCTGCTCCTCCAGACGCTGGAATGGAGCGAGGAGCAGCTCGGCATGGACCGCAGGGCCGCGCTCGCGCGTCAGGTCCCGGTACGCGAGCGCCTCGACGCGTACGTCGATCTGTACGTGCCGTCGGGGCCCCGCGATCCGCACTGGGCGCTGTGGCTGGAGCTCTGGAACCGTTCGCACGCCGTCGACGAGGAGGCCCGCGCCCGCCTCCTCGACATCGAGCTGTCCTGGCACCGCGATCTGGTGGCACTGCTCGTCGAGGGCGCTTCGCGCGCCGAACTGCGCACGGTGGTCGACGCCGACCGTTTCGCGACCCGGATACGGGCGCTGCTCGACGGCTTCAGCACGCATGTGGCGATGGGGCTGCCGGGTTCGGAGCGGTCGCAGGTGCTGGCCCAGATCGCGGAGTTCCTGGACGAGACGCTCCGCTGAGTCCGCTGAGTCCACTGAACCCGGGCGCGGACGCATGTGAACACGTTCGGGTTGTACGTAATCGGGCGGATTGACCCCGTGTCCGATGGTGCGCTTGTATCCCCTTGAGTTCATCAGCACACGCACACGCACACACGGGGGAACCACCATGTCCATCGCCACACGGACCTTACGCATCTCACGCGTCGCTCTGGGCGCGGCGCTCGTCGCCGCCGTCACCGCGACCGCGCTGCCCGCCGCGGCGGAATCCGCCGCGCCGCAGACCCGGCGCATCAGCGTCGCACCGGACGGCGCCCAGGCGAACGGCTCCTCGACCAGCCCGGTCGCGAGCGCCGACGGCCGCGTCGTCGCCTTCTCCTCGTACGCCTCCAACCTGGCGCCGGGAGACACCGCCCGTACCAACGACGTCTTCGTACGCGACGCCCGCGACGGCAAGCTCCGGCGCATCGCCCTGGAGGGTGCCGAGACGTCGGCGCCCGGGCTCAGTGCGAACGGCCGCTACCTCACCTTCAACGCGGACGACGGCACGCTGGGCGGATACTCGGTCCACGTAAGGGACTTGAGGACGGGGAAGACCGAGCGCGTGGCGCCGGTCCTCGACGACGGGTACGCCGCTTCGTACGGTACGGCCGCGATCAGCGCGACCGGCCGTTACGTCGCCTTCTCGGGCGGGTGATCGGTGGACCGATGGATCAGTCCTTGATCACGCCCGCCCGCATCGTGAGACGGGGATACCACGCCACGCAAGACGTGCCAGACTGCCCTCGTGTTCTCGTTCGCCGTGATTATGGGCAGCAGGCGCGCCGGTCCCCAGTGACCGCTTCCGTATCACCACGTACGGCGCGGCCACCGTGCCCCAGACCCGCGCGCAGACCTCTCGCACCCGCGAGAGGTTTTTTCGTTTCCCGGCCCCACCACGGCCGGGGCGAGGTGCGCGCGATGATGGGGGCAAGTGGAGCCAGTCCTTCCACTCGACAGGAGTCCAGAAAGCCATGACCTCTTCAGGCCCCGACGACAGTTTTCACGTCTTCGACACCACGCTGCGCGACGGCGCCCAGCGCGAAGGCATCAATCTGACGGTCGCCGACAAGCTGACCATCGCCCGGCACCTGGACGACTTCGGCGTGGGCTTCATCGAGGGCGGCTGGCCCGGCGCCAACCCGCGCGACACCGAGTTCTTCTCGCGTGCGAAGGCCGAGATCAAGTTCAAGAACGCGCAGCTCGTGGCCTTCGGCGCCACCCGCCGCCCCGGCGCCAGGGCCGAGGACGACCCCCAGGTCGCGGCCCTTCTGGACTCCGGCGCCCCCGTGATCACCCTGGTCGCGAAGTCCCACGACCGCCATGTGGAACTCGCCCTGCGTACGACGCTCGACGAGAACATCGCGATGGTCCGCGACACGGTCTTCTACCTCCGCGCCCAGGGCCGCCGCGTCTTCGTGGACTGCGAGCACTTCTTCGACGGCTACCGCGCCAACGCCGAGTACGCCAAGTCGGTCGTACGGGCGGCCTCCGAGGCCGGCGCCGACGTAGTCATCCTCTGCGACACCAATGGCGGCATGCTCCCCGCCCAGATCCAGGCCGTCGTCGCCACCGTCCTGGCCGACACCGGCGCGCGCCTGGGCATCCACGCGCAGGACGACACGGGCTGCGCGGTCGCGAACACCCTCGCTGCCGTCGACGCGGGCGCCACCCACGTCCAGTGCACGGCCAACGGCTACGGCGAGCGCGTGGGCAACGCCAACCTCTTCCCGGTTGTGGCAGCCCTGGAGCTGAAATACGGCAAGCAGGTGCTCCCGCCGGGCGCGCTCGCCGAGATGACCCGCATCTCGCACGCCATCGCCGAGGTCGTCAACCTGACGCCCTCCACCCACCAGCCGTACGTCGGCGTCTCCGCCTTCGCGCACAAGGCCGGCCTGCACGCCTCCGCGATCAAGGTCGACCCCGACCTCTACCAGCACATCGACCCGGGCCTGGTCGGCAACCACATCCGGATGCTGGTCTCCGACATGGCGGGCCGCGCCTCGATCGAGCTCAAGGGCAAGGAGCTCGGCGTCGACCTGGGCAACGACCGCGAGCTGGTCGGCCGCGTCGTCGCCCGCGTCAAGGAGCGCGAGCTCCGGGGCTACACGTACGAAGCCGCCGACGCCTCCTTCGAGCTCCTCCTGCGCGAGGAGGCCGAGGGCCACGCTCTCAGCTACTTCCGTACGGAATCGTGGCGTGCCATCACCGAGGACCGCCCCGACGGCAGCCACGCCAACGAGGCCACGGTGAAGCTGTGGGCCAAGGGCGAGCGCATCGTCGCCACGGCGGAGGGCAACGGCCCGGTCAACGCCCTCGACCGGGCCCTGCGTGTCGGCCTGGAGCGGATCTACCCGCAGCTCGCCAAGCTGGAACTGGTCGACTACAAGGTCCGCATCCTGGAGGGCAAGCACGGCACCGAGTCCACGACCCGCGTCCTGATCACCACGGGCGACGGCGAGGGCGACTGGTCCACGGTCGGCGTCGGCGAGAACGTCATCGCGGCGTCCTGGCAGGCCCTGGAGGACGCGTACACCTACGGCCTCCTGAAGGCGGGCGTCGAGCCGGCGGAGTAGGTCGGCCGCCGGACGGGTGTGGTGCGCGGACGGTGCCCGCGTCCGCGCACACACAGCTAAACCCATATGTCTTAAAATGCGGCCATTCGGGTAGCTTTTAAGTATGAGGACACGACTGTTCTCCACCCTGTCAGGGCTGCTGCTCTCGATCGCGGCGGCCGTACTCGCTGTGGCTCCCGGCGCGCAGGCGGCCACGGGGCTCGATGCTGCGGCGGACTCGCTGCGTCAGGGACCGGTGTACGTCGATCAGCGTGCCCGCGATCAGCTGCCGCCCCGCGAGGCCGACGCGCTGGAGGAGAAGATCCTCGACGCCGGAAAGCCGGTCTTCGTCGCCGTACTCCCGCAGAGCGCGGAGTTCCCGGAGGACGGCCTGCTGGCTGACCTGCGGACCAAGACCGGGATCACCGGGGTGTACGCCGTCAGGCTCGGCGACGCTTTCGACGCGGGCGCCGACTCCGCCGTGATGTCGCGCCAGGCGGTCGACAACCTCACCGCGTCCGTCGAGCCGGCGGGCGGCCTGGACGCCGTCACCCAGCTGAACACCTTCGTCGACGACGCACTTGATCAGGCCAGGGGCGGCGCCCCCAACACCTGGGACGGCGCGAGCCAAGGGCCCTCTTCCGTAGTCGGACTGGTCACCTTCGGTCTGGTGCTCGTCGCCGGCGCCGCCGGTGTGTTCCTGGTGGCCAAGCGCAATCGCGGGCGGCGGGCGGCGCAGGAGCGGGCCGCGCTGGAGAAGGTGCGGGTGGTCGTCGACGAGGACATCACCGCGTTCGGCGAGACCCTGGAACGCCTCGACTTCCATCCCGCCGAACCGGGCGCGGACGACGCGATGCGCGCCGACTACGAGCGGGCCCTGGACGCGTACGAGAGGGCCAAGTCGGCCATGGCCAAGGCGACCAAGGCCGGCGACGCCCGCGCGGTCACCCAGGCGCTGGAGGACGGCCGCTTCTCGCTGGCCGTGCTCGCCGCGCGCCGCGAAGGCAAGCCGCTGCCCGAACGACGCCCGCCCTGCTTCTTCGACCCGCGCCACGGCCCGTCCACGGCCGACGTCGACTGGGCTCCGGCCGGCGGCACCACACGCAGGGTGCCGGTCTGCGCGGCGGACGCGACCCGGCTGGCGGAGGGCCAGGACCCGATGTCCCGCATGGTCGAGACGGCGGACGGCCGCCGCCCGTACTGGGAGGCGGGACCGGCGTACGCCCCATGGATCGGCGGCTACTACGGCGGCGGCCTCCTGCCCGGCCTGCTGATGGGCACGATGCTCGGCTCGATGCTCTCCGCCCCCGCGTACGCCGACTCCGGTATGGGCGGTTACGAGGGCGGAGATTTCTCCGGAGGCGACTTCAACGCCGGGGACTTCGGCGGCGGAGGCGACGTCGGCGGTGGCTTCGGCGGCGGAGGCGACTTCGGCGGTGGCGGCTTCTAGGCGGTTGCGCCGAGGAACGCCGTCCAGGCCGTCCAGGCGCCGGGCGAGACCGTGAGTACGGGCCCGTCCGTGACCTTCGAGTCACGGACGTGCACGGCACGGGACTCGGCGGCGACCTCGACGCAATTACCGCCGGTGTCGCTGCTGTAGCTCGACTTGAACCAGACCGGACCGTCCGAGAGGTCCAGCTGCGCTGCGCGGGTCATGTCACTCCTAGCAGTTCGTCCAGCAGGCCCATGCTGTCCTGAACCGAAAGAGCCTGCGAGCGCAGCATCCCATATTTCTGTTGATACACACTGACTTCGTCGGGGTCATCGGCCAGGAAGCTCGCGTAGTGCACCTCGAGATAGGCGAGTTGATCGTGGTCGGGGGTCTCCAGCAGCACGAAAGGACCCGCGAGGCCGGCGTGGATCTCCCGCTCGATCGGCATGATCTGAAGCCCCAGAAAGGGCAGTTCGGCGCACTGGCGCAGTCGCAGGATCTGCTCCCGCATCACCGCACGTCCGCCGATGGGGCGCCGTAAGACCGACTCCTCCAGCAAGAAGCTCATCATCGGCGGCCATGGTGTGCGCTGAAACAGCTTCTGCCGGTCGAACCGTGCGGACACGCTCTCGTCCAGTTGCTCCTTGTTGAGCGGCGGGTAGAGGCAGGAGAACACGGCTCGGGCGTACTCCTCGGTCTGGAGCAGTCCGGGCACGACGTGGTTCTCGTACGAGAGCAGGGTCAGCGCCAGCGCTTCGTAGTCGATGAAGTCCTGGGCGAAGACCGGGTACCGCTCCCGCTCCGGCATCTGCTCCACACCGACCGCGAGGGCCCCACCCGTGTTCAGGAGTTCATCCAGTTGATGGGCGAAATCGGGCTGGAGGGGGCGTCTGCCCTGCTCGATGGAGGCGATGGTGTCCACGTGCACGCACACGCGCTCGGCGAGCTGCGGCTGCGTCAGGCGTGCGCGCCTGCGGAAGTGGCTGAGCTGGGCGCCGACCAGGTGCCATGAGGGGTTCTTCTTGCGCTTGTTCGCCGGGTGCATGGATGCTGCCTTCCCGCCCGCGGCCGTACTCGACCGGTTCTGGGTCGTACCAACGATCTGTACGACTTCACTCATTGGTCCACTCTAGTCACGGACTGTGACAGTGGTGGCATGAATGAAGGAACCCAACAGCCTTGCTTCCGCGAAGTGTTCTACCGGCGCGAGCGGCGATCCGTGCCTGCTGCCAGGGGGTTCGCCGCGCAGGCGCTCCGCGCCTGGGGGGTCGTGGACCGCGCGGACGAGGTGCTGCTCTGCGTGAGCGAGCTGACCACCAATGCCCTGCTCCACGGCGTCCCGCCCGGCCGGGGCTTTCGGCTTCACCTCCACCTGGAGTGCGACGGCCGGCTCCGCGTCGAGGTCCACGACAGTGGCCCGGGGGAGGTCCGCGCCCGGCAGTCGGACGACCCGATGGGCGTCGGCGGCCGGGGGCTGCCGCTGGTGGCCGCACTCGCGGACAAGTGGGGCGTGACGCAGCGGCGCCCGGGCAAGGTGGTGTGGTGCGAGTTCTCAGACCTGCGGGGCCGCGTTCTTGATCGCGGAGATGTCGAAGGTCAGCTTGACCTTGTCGCTGACCATCACCCCGCCGGTCTCCAGCGCCGCGTTCCAGGTCAGGCCCCAGGCGGAGCGCAGGATCTCCGCGCTGCCCTCGAAGCCGACGCGCTCGTTGCCGTACACGTCCGTCGCGGAGCCGTTGAATTCCAGGTCGATGGCGAGCGGCTTGGTGACGTCCTTGATGGTCAGGTCGCCCTTGATCCGGTAGTTGTGACCGCCGAGCTGCTCCGCCGACGTGGAGCGGAAGGTCATGAGGGGGAACTGCTCCGCGTCGAAGAAGTCGCCGCTGCGCAGGTGACCGTCGCGGTCGCCGATGCCGGTGTCGATGCTGGCGATCTTGACGTCGATCGCGGCGGCGGAGCCGGACGGGTCGGACCCGTTCAGGGACAGCGTGCCCTCGTGGTCGGCGAAGCTGCCCCGGACATTGGTGACCATGGCGTGGCGGACCGTGAAGCCGATGCTGCTGTGCGCCGGGTCGATGGTGTAGTCGCCGGTCAGGGCGGCCAGGGCCGGGTCCACCGCGAGGGTGGTGGTCGCGGCGGGGGTGGTGGTGTTCTTGCGGTTGAACAGAGCCATGGCTCCTCCTCGGGTGGTTTGTTTAACCTTCAACGAGATTCACTGTAGACCCGTGTCGTTCAAAATTCAACATCTGGAGTCGAAGGCCTTCCGAGGCCCTCTGGTGACGCGCGTATCGTGGGAAATCAGTGATCCGCCAGGTCCTCCCGGAGGGCGGTGTGCGCAGTGGTCGAGCGTCGGATACTGGGTCCTGAGGGCGGCGAGCTCTATCAGCCGGAGGGGGCGTGCGGAGACCGGTTCCTCATCAACAGTGGTGAATGGGGAGGCCGGTTCGCGCTGGTCGAGCACCGGCTGCCGCCGAAGGTGCTCGCAGCCCCCGTGCACAAGCACACCCGCGAGGACGAGTTCAGCTTCGTCCTCGCGGGTTCGGTCGGTGCGAGGTTCGGCGACGAGGAAGTCGTAGCCAGGCCCGGCGACCTCGTGTTCAAGCCGCGCGACGAGTGGCACACGTTCTGGAACGCCGGCGAGACACCGGCCCGGTTGCTGGAGATCATCTCTCCGGGAGGCCTGGAAGAGCTGTTCCGATGGCTCGACCGGCTGAGCGAGGAGCTGAGCCCGCAGGAGTTGCAGCAGAAGATCGGGCCGTACGGCTGCTCCGCCGACATGGCAGCGACCATGGCGCTCGTCGAGAAGCACGGGCTGGTCTTCTAGCCGTCGCGCGACGGGCACGCGCGGCGTCTGTGGCGGCCGTTTCCCCCTACCCGCCCCTTCCCGCAACTGGGGCTCCGCCCCAGACCCCGCTCCTCAAGCGCCGGAGGGGCTGAGAGTTGCCGCAAGCGGCAAATCCAGCCTCGCGCGGCAAATCCAGCCCGTCCGGCGTTTGAGGACACGCCCGGAGGGCGTCCGGGGTCTGGGGCTGCCCCAGCTTCGGGAAGGGGCGGGTAGGGGAACAGCGCCGCAGGCAACCCGTACCCACCCAGGGGAGTAAGCGCTTTCCGATAACCGCGTCCTGACCATTGAATGCTCCCGGAGCACCGTGCTACACCAGCGGGTACAGGTCTAAACCACCGCTCCCCCGGAGGCCCTCGTGCCGCTCTGGTCCCGCCGTACCTTCCTCGCCGCCACGTCCGGCACTTCACTCGCACTCGCCCTCGCCGGCCCCGCGCAAGCCGCACCCGAACCCGCCGCCGCCGACGAGTTCGACGCGCTCCGCCTCCGCTGGGTCGAGCTCTCGCTGGGCACCGGATTCGACGCGGCCGCCGAGCCCTACGCCTCGCGTCTGAAGGAGACCGGCCGGCTCGCCGCCGGCTTTCGCGCCACCATGGCCCCGGCCGACACATCCCTGTGGCCCGGCTACAGCTTCGACCCGCCCGCCGGCATCACCCAGAGCTACGGCCGCTTGTGGACCATGACCCAGGCCTACCTCCAGCCCGGCACCGGCCTCACCGCCGACGCCGGCCTCCTCGCCGACATCATCAAGGGCCTCGACCACCTCTCCGCCAAGATCTACAACCCCTCCACCACCCGCTACGGCAACTGGTGGGAGTGGCAGATCGGCAGCCCGCGCCTCCTCATGGACATCGTCGCCGCCCTCCACGACCGGCTCACCGACGCTCAGCGCCAAGCCGCCTGCGCCGCCGTCGACCACTTCATCCCCGACTCCGTACTGAAGAACTACTCCGGCACGAGCACCGGCGCCAACCGCGTCGACCTCTGCCGCTCCGTCGCCCTGCGCGGTGTCCTCGGCCGCAACCCGGCCAAAATCGCCCTCGCCCGCGACGCCCTCTCGCCCGTCTTCCCGTACGTGACCAAGGGCGACGGGCTGTACGCCGACGGCTCGTTCGTCCAGCACACCTGGGTCGCCTACTCCGGTACGTACGGCCAGGTCATGCTCGACGGGCTCGGCAGGCTCTTCACCCTCCTCGCAGGCTCCACCTGGGCCGTCACCGACCCGAACCGCCAGATCATCCTCGACTCCGTCGAGAACGCCTACGCGCCCCTCATCTACAACGGCCTGATGATGGACAGCGTCAACGGCCGTGCCATAAGCCGCGGTTACCTCAGGAGCGACGACCGCAAGGTCATGCGCAGCGACCACTTCCATGGTCAGGGGCTCATCGCCGCCATCCCGCTCCTCGCGGGCGGCGCGTCGGAAGCGGAACAGCGGCGTTGGACCGCCATCGTCAAGGGCTGGATCGAGCGCGACCGTACGACGCCCCTCCTCTCCGCGCCGCAGTTCAACGTCGCCGACCTCTCCAGACTGCACGCTGTCGCCGCGTCGCCGGTCGCCGCCGCCCCCGAGCCCGTCGCGCACAAGCTCTTCGCGTCCATGGACCGGGCCGTACACCGGCGCCCCGGCTGGGCGGCCGGCATCTCGATGGCCTCGGAGCGGATCTCGTACTACGAGTGCGGCAACGGCGAGAATCCGCGGGGCTGGCACACCGGAGCCGGAATGCTCTACTGGTGGCCGGGGGAGAAGGAGAACGACCAGTACACGAACTGGTTCTGGCCCACAGTCGACTTCTACCGCCTTCCCGGAACGACCGTGTCCACCAAGCGACTTGCCGACAAAGCCGGTGGCGAATGGGGGGCGCCCAAGCCCGCCACCAAGTGGGTCGGCGGCTGCACCGACGGCGAGTTCGCCGCCGTCGGTCAGCACCTCAAAGGCCTCGGCTCCACTCTCGAAGCGCGCAAGTCGTGGTTCTGCGTGGCCGATACGGTCGTCTGCCTCGGCGCCGGCATCACCTCCACCGACGGCGTACCCGCCGAGACCATTGTCGACAACCGCATGCTGGGTGAAGGCGGTACGAACCCGCTCACGATCGACGACGATCACGCCACTTCCCGCTGGGCCCACCTCGAAGGCCATGGCGGCTGGGTCTTTCCCGGAGCGGGCGGAGCCGGCGGCGCGGACCTGAAGGCCCTGCGCGAGGACCGCACCGGCTCATGGAGCGACATCAACACCACCAGCACCACCGAACGGCAGACCCGCCGCTACCAGACCCTCTGGCTCGACCACGGCACCGACCCGGTGGACGCCGACTACGCCTACCTCCTGATGCCGGGCGCCTCCCGCCGCACCGTCGCCGCCCGCGCGGCCGACCGCGACTGGCTGCTCATCCTCGCCAACACGCGCGCCGCCCAGGCCGTGGCGATCCACTCCCTCGGCGTCACGGCCGTCAACTTCTGGCAGCCGGGCACAGTGGAGCGGCTGACGGCGACGGCCCCGGCGAGTGTGCTCGTACGCAGAAAGCGGCGCACCGCGACCCTCGCCGTCAGCGACCCGACGCGCACCGGGCAGCCCCTGGAGGTGACCTGGGAGCGCCGCGGCGTCCGCGTCATCTCAAAGGACCCGGGCGTCGAAGTGCTGTCCACCGGCCGTACGCTGAAACTGCGCGTCACGCCCGGTACCGCCGGGGCGACCCACCGCTGTGAGGTGGCTCTCAGCTGAAGCCCCGCGTCCCCTTGTTGGACCCCCACAATCCCCGACGGCTCTGAGCTGGTGCTTAGGCTGCATGGCGGGAAGGTTCTGTCCAGTGGTGACAGGAGAACGGGCCGGAGACTGTGAAGAGTCGACGGCCTGTTTTTCTTGTACTCCTTCGTAGGGTCAGTACATGACCGTTTTGGACGAGACGCCGCGCGAGCCCACCGACACCCGTGGCCGGGTGGCCGAGCTGCTCGCGCTGCGTGAGCAGGCCCGCCGCGGCCCCAGTGACCGGGCGACCGAAGCTCAGCATGCCAAGGGCAAGCTGACCGCCCGTGAGCGCATCGAGCTGCTGCTCGACCCGGGTACGTTCAAGGAGGTCGAGCAACTGCGCCGGCACCGGGCGACCGGGTTCGGCCTGGAGGCCAAGAAGCCGTACACCGACGGTGTCATCACCGGCTGGGGCACGGTCGAAGGCCGCACGGTCTTTGTCTACGCCCACGACTTCCGCATCTTCGGCGGCGCGCTGGGCGAGGCCCACGCCACCAAGATCCACAAGATCATGGACATGGCCATCTCGGCCGGTGCCCCGCTGGTCTCGCTCAACGACGGCGCCGGCGCCCGTATCCAGGAGGGCGTCTCGGCGCTCGCCGGTTACGGCGGCATCTTCCAGCGCAACACCCGCGCCTCCGGTGTCATCCCGCAGATCAGCGTGATGCTCGGCCCGTGCGCGGGCGGCGCGGCGTACAGCCCGGCCCTCACCGACTTCGTCTTCATGGTCCGTGAGACCTCGCAGATGTTCATCACGGGCCCGGACGTCGTCCGTGCCGTGACCGGTGAAGAGATCACCCAGAACGGCCTCGGCGGCGCCGACGTGCACGCCGAGACCTCGGGCGTCGCGCACTTCGCGTACGACGACGAGGAGACCTGCATCGCCGAGGTCCGCTACCTGATCTCGATGCTGCCCTCCAACAACCGTGAGAACCCGCCGACGGTCGAGTCCGAGGACCCCGAGGACCGCCGTTCCGAGGTGCTGCTCGACCTGGTCCCGGCCGACGGCAACCGCCCGTACGACATGCGCAAGGTCATCGAGGAGCTCGTCGACGACGGCGACTTCCTGGAGATCCACGAGCGCTGGGCCACCAACATCCTGTGCGCGCTGGCCCGCCTCGGCGGCCAGGTCGTCGGCATAGTCGCCAACCAGCCGCAGTCCCTGGCCGGTGTCCTCGACATCGAGGCCAGCGAGAAGGCCGCGCGCTTCGTGCAGATGTGCGACGCGTTCAACATCCCGATCGTCACTCTTCTGGACGTACCCGGCTTCCTGCCGGGCGTCGATCAGGAGCACGGTGGGATCATCCGCCACGGTGCGAAGCTGCTCTACGCGTACTGCAACGCCACCGTGCCGCGGATTTCGCTGATCCTGCGGAAGGCCTACGGAGGTGCGTACATCGTCATGGATTCCCAGTCCATCGGTGCCGACCTCACCTACGCCTGGCCCACCAACGAGATCGCGGTGATGGGCGCCGAAGGTGCCGCCAACGTCATCTTCCGCAAGCAGATCGCCGAGGCCGAGGACCCCGAGGCCATGCGAGCCCGCATGGTCAAGGAGTACAAGTCCGAGCTGATGCACCCCTATTACGCCGCCGAGCGCGGCCTGGTCGACGACGTGATCGACCCGGCCGAGACGCGCGAGGTGCTGATCGCCTCTCTCGCCATGCTCCGCAACAAGCACGCAGACCTGCCGTCGCGCAAGCACGGCAACCCCCCGCAGTAATCCTGCGACGAAGACGAAGACGAAGACGAGACGGAGAACCTCAATGAGCGAATCTTTGCTGCGCGTCGAAAAGGGCCACCCCGAGCCCGAGGAACTTGCCGCGATCACCGCGATCCTGATGGCCCGCGCCGCCGGCCGTCCGCAGGCCCCGGCCCACCACGGCCGCTCCACGGCCGGCTGGCGCCGCCTTGAGCGCACCCCGGGCTTCCGCGCCCCGCACAGCTGGCAGGGCTGAGCCGCACGGCTTTCTCTGCGCGTACGACGAAGGCCCCCGTCCACTCCTCGGAGTGGCGGGGGCCTTTCTCGTACGTACGCCGGTTCCTACCGGAGCCGTGCCATCAGCGCGTGCTCGACGAGCGTGATCAGCGCGCTCTTGGCGTCCGCGCGGTGGCGGGCGTCCGTCGTGAGGATCGGGGTGTCGGGGCCGATCTGCAGGGCCTCGCGCACCTCGTCCGGGTTGTACGGCTGGTGCCCGTCGAAGCCGTTGAGGGCGATGACGAACGGCAGACCGCTGTTCTCGAAGTAGTCGACGGCGGGGAAGCAGTCGGCGAGCCGCCTCGTGTCGACCAGGACCACGGCGCCGATCGCGCCGCGCACGAGGTCGTCCCACATGAACCAGAAGCGGTCCTGACCGGGCGTACCGAAGAGGTACAGGATCAGGTCCTGGTCCAGGGTGATACGGCCGAAGTCCATGGCCACCGTGGTGGTGGTCTTGTCTCCGGTGTGAGTGAGGTCGTCGATGCCCGCCGAAGCGGAAGTCATGACGGCCTCGGTGCGCAGCGGGTTGATCTCCGAGACGGCTCCGACGAACGTGGTCTTGCCCACGCCGAAGCCGCCCGCCACCACGATCTTCGCGGAGGTTGTGGAGCGGGCTGCTCCGCTGCTAGAGCTTGCGAAGTCCACTGAGCACCCTTTCGAGCAGTGTCACGTCTGGCTGACCGCCGGCGGACTCGTCGCCGCCGGGCTGGTGAATGGCTACAAGTCCGGCCTCTGCCAGGTCGGCGACGAGGATCCGGGCAACCCCGAGGGGGATGGTGAGAAGTGCCGAGATCTCGGCGACCGACTTGATCTCCCGGCACAGGTGGCAGATCCGCTGGTGCTCGGGCAGCTGCCCTTGCAGACGCGACGGGTCCGCCGTGGTACTGACCAGCGCCTCGATGGCGAGCTGATAGCGCGGCCTGGTGCGCCCACCGGTCATGGCGTACGGCCGGACCAGCGGGTTGTGGTTCGGCTGCGAGGCGGCGGGCGCGGGGGCCCGCCGCGACTGCGCCGGCTGTTGCGGCTGTCGCTGCTGCGGCGGCTGCTGCGGCGGCTGCTGCTCGTACGGCTGCGCGCGGCTTGGCGCGGAGGGGAAGTTGAACCTGTTCTGCGAGGTATCACCCTGATTCTGACCCTGGCCGTAAGGCCAGTTGGCCGAAGAACCGTCCGGGGGTGTTGCCACGTTTCCTCCTCCGACTGCCGGGCGCCACATTGCTGTTGGTGCCGCGTTCTCGAACATTAAAGCCCGCGGACACCAAAGCGCAGTCTTTGACTGCTAGTTGAGAAGACTTCCTTGCAGCTCGGCGCGCAGGTCCGGGGTGAGGACACTGCCGGCCCGGTCCACCAGGAGAGCCATCTCGTAACCCACGAGGCCGATGTCGGCCTCCGGGTGGGCGAGTACGGCCAGCGAGGAGCCGTCCGAGATCGACATGAGGAAGAGGAAGCCGCGCTCCATCTCCACCACGGTCTGGTTGACCGCGCCGCCCTCGAAGATCCGGGACGCACCCGCCGTCAGCGAGGTCAGTCCGGAGGCCACCGCTGCCAGCTGGTCGGCGCGGTCCCGGGGGAAGCCTTCGGACATCGCCAGCAGGAGTCCGTCCGCGGAGACCACCACCGTGTGGGACACCCCGGGGGTGTTGTCCACGAAGTTGGTGATCAACCAGTTCAGATTCTGCGCCGCCTGGCTCATCGGGCTCACACTAACGCTCCTGGTTGTAGGTGTTGCCATGGCCACCGTTCTGATCGTAGGTGGCCGCCGTGTTCGTGTCCGTTCCCGCGTTGCGACCCTGCTGGACACCTCGGCGCAGGTTGCTCAACCTGCCCCGTACGTCCTCGGGGGCGCGGGAGACCTGAGGGCCGCCCTGCGGGGTCTGCTCCGCGGTTCCCTCGACCAGGTTGGCCTTGGGCACCCGCCGGGGGAGACCGGAGGAGGTGACTCCGCCTGCCTTGGGCTCACGGAGCTTCTCCGCCCGCTGCCAGCGCTCGTCGTTCGACGAACGCCAGTCATCGGGGCCGTTACCGTTCCCGTTTCCGTCCTGCTGCGGCGCGTCCTGCTGCGGCTGCTGGGCGGCGACCGGCTGCCGCGCCGCTTCCTGTCCGAAGGACTGCCCGGCCGACTCCCCACCGGGCTGCCAGTGCTGCTGGCCGCCACGCCGCGGGAGGCCGGCATCGGTCGCCTCGGGGCCGGGGGCCGCAGTGGAACCGGGACGGTCGAAGCCTACGCGCTCCCGGTCGCTCGCGGGAGCGCCCGGCGCAGATTCCGTTTGCGACCCGAACTCCGGCTCGTACGCGCCCTGGTAGGAGTTCTGGTCCTGCCAGGGCCCCTGGTGGGAGCCGGAATCGTACGAGTCTTCGTACGTCGCCTGCGGAGCGGCCGACTCCTGGTACTCGCCCTCCGGATACGTCTGGTAGGCCGGGTAGTCGTCGTACCCGCCCTGGTCGTACGCCGGCTGCTGAGGCTGCTCGTACTGCTGCTGGGGGTCGTCGTAGGACACCTGCTGGTGGTCGTCGTACGACCCCTGCTGCAGCTCGTCACGGAACAGCGGGCGGTCGCCGGTGGCCTGTGCCTCCAGCTGCGCACGCCGCTCCTCGCGCATCAGCGAGCGGCCCACCGGGTCCAGCTGAGCGTCGTCGCCCTCGTTGCTGTACGCCGAGTCGTCGAAGCCCAGCTCGGCCGCGGTGCGCATCGGAGCGCTCTCGTACGACTGCTGCTCGGGAATGATCGAGGAGACCGTGAAGTCGTCGTGCGGCAGCGGCTCGCCGCCGCCACCGTGCGTGATGGCGTCGGGAAGCATGACCAGCGACGTGGTGCCGGCCTGCTCGCCCGAGGGGCGCAGCTGGACGCGGATGCTGTGCCGGTCCGCGAGACGGCCGACCACGAACAGGCCCATGCGCTGCGAGACGGCGGCGTCCACGGTCGGCGGGTTCGCCAGCTTGTGGTTGATGTCCGCGAAGTCCTCGGCGGTGAGGCCGATGCCCTTGTCGTGGATCTCGACCATGACGCGGCCGTCCGGCAGACGGGTCGCGGTGACGCGCACCTTCGTCTGCGGCGAAGAGAACGTGGTGGCGTTCTCCAGCAGCTCGGCGAGCAGGTGCACGAGGTCGGTCACGGCCTGGCCGTGGATCTCCGACTCCGGTACGCCGGTGAGCTCGATGCGCTCGTACATCTCCACCTCGGAGGAGGCGGCGCGCAGCACGTCGACCAGCGGAACCGGCTGGTTCCAGCGGCGGCCCGGCTCCTCGCCGGCGAGGACCAGGAGGTTCTCGCCGTTGCGGCGCATACGGGTCGCGAGGTGGTCCAGCTTGAAGAGGTTCTCCAGCTGGTCCGGGTCGGCCTCGTTGTTCTCGAGGTCGGTGATCAGCGTCAGCTGGCCCTCGATGAGGGACTGGTTGCGGCGCGAGAGGTTGGTGAAGATCGCGTTGACGTTGCCGCGGAGCATGGCCTGCTCGGCGGCGAGCCGCACAGCCTCGCGGTGCACCTGGTCGAAGGCGCGGGCGACCTCGCCGATCTCGTCGTGCGACGTGATCGGGATCGGCTCGACACGGGTGTCGACGCGGCCCGGCTCTGTACGGGAAAGCTGGTCGACCAGCATCGGCAGGCGCTGCTCGGCGATACCGAAGGCGGCGGTCCGCAGCTGGCGCATCGCGTTACTCATCTGGCGCGCCATCATGCCGGCCAGGATCACCGAGGCGAGCAGGGCGATGACGACGATCAGACCGTTGACGATGGCGTCGGTCTTGGCGTCGGAGGAGATGGTGGCGGCCTCGGCCACGGCCTTGTCGACGAGGTCGTTCTCGATCTGGGTGTAGCCGTCGAACTTGGCGGTGGAGGCTGCCATCCACACCTCGGGCGTGACGCCCTTCTGCTTCAGTCCGGCCGGTTTGCCCTGGCCGATCTCCTCGGCCATGCCGTCGAGGACCGAACCGTCCTTGCTCGGCGGAGGCACGAAGGGGACGCCGGCCTGGTCGGCCTGCTGCTTGGCGGCGGCGAGCCTCTTGGCGCCGTCCTCCGCCTTGCCCTTCATGATGCGCTTGAGCTTGTCGGTGTCCTCCTGCGTACCGCCGGAGACGTACTCGCCGAGGGCGATCTGCTCCAGGTAGTTGTACGAGTTGAAGGCGACCGTCTGCTTGGCGAGCTTCTCCGGGTTGCCGCTCGGGCGTATCAGGAGGTGCATGCCGATGGAGCGCTGGAGCGACGCGGCGGCCTTGGCGAGCTGGACGGCGTAGACCGTACGGCCGTAGGCGGTGATGTTGCCGGTGCCCAGGCCGAGCTCGTTCGACAGCTCCATCAGCGAGTGCTGGATCTGGACGTAGCCCTCTTCGGTCTTCACCGGGTCGAGGGCCTGGGTGTACGCGGCCTTGCGGAGCGCGGGGAGCTTCGGCTCCTCGTTCGCGAAGAGGCCGAGACGACGCTCGAGGCCCTGCTTCTCGGGGAGGCTCCTGGAGGCTTCCTTGAACTTCTTCGCGGCCTCGTCGGTCAGGGCGTACGCCTGGGTGACCTCGGAGCTCGTGCGCTTGCCCTGGAGGAGCGGCTCGGCGGTCAGGTCACGCTCGTTGAGGAGCGCCTGGCCGTACTCGGACGCGGCGCGGATGAGGACCGCGGTCTTCTCGGCGTCCTGCGCCTCCTGCCAGGTGTCGACAGAGGCCTTCACCTGGAAGCCGCCCATGACGAGGCCGACCAGCACGGGTATGAGAAGGATCGCGTTCAGCCTGGTGGGTACGCGCCAGTTGCGCGGCGAAAAGCGGCTGCTGCTGCCACTGCCCTTGCCACCGCTGCTCGCCGGGGCGGCCGCGGTGGGCGAGGTCGCGTGCGACGTCGCTGTGCGCGGCGGCGGGGTGAAGTTGCCCCGCGCGCCCTGCTGCTGTGCGGAGCTCGTCTTGCTACGCCTCACTCGACCAACAACCTCTCGGCGCCGGCACCTACGTTGTGCCGTTTTTTCGTTCAGGGCCGTACTACTCGGGAGTTCGACGAATTCCAGCACGTCAACCGGCTGCGTTCCAAACAGCAGGAACCGGCCATTCCGAGTGGTGTAAGCCTCAGATAAAACGGTCAAATAGAGCGAGCTGCGCCAAATGGCGAGGCCAATGTGAGCGCAGCGGCACCACGCGAACGCGTGCGGTGGCCGTGGCGGAGCAATTCTCTGTCGAAACGTTATGAACAGAGGGGCGGAGAGTGTCGAAGGACACAGTCCGCCCCCCCACCCGCTACGACAACTGCCGTATGCGAGGGACTACTTGAGACGTGCCATCAGTGCGTGCTCCACGAGCGTGATCAAACCGCTCTTGGCGTCCGCCCGGTGGCGCGCGTCGGTGGTGATGATCGGGGTGCCGGGGCCGATCTGCAGGGCCTCGCGCACCTCGTCGGGGGTGTACGGCTGGTGCCCCTCGAAGCCGTTGAGGGCGATCACGAAGGGCAGCCCGCTGTTCTCGAAGTAGTCGACCGCGGGGAAGCAGTCGGCGAGACGGCGGGTGTCCACCAGGACGACGGCGCCGATCGCGCCGCGTACCAGGTCGTCCCACATGAACCAGAAACGGTCCTGACCAGGCGTACCGAAGAGGTACAGGATCAGGTCCTGGTCCAGGGTGATGCGGCCGAAGTCCATGGCGACCGTCGTCGTCGTCTTGCCGCCGGTGTGCGTGAGGTCGTCGATACCGGCGCTCGCGCTGGTCATGACGGCCTCGGTGCGCAGCGGGTCGATCTCCGAGACGGCGCCCACAAACGTCGTCTTGCCGACGCCGAAGCCGCCCGCCACCACGATCTTCGCGGAGGTGGTGGAACGGGCCGTTCCGCCGCTAGAGCTTCCGAAGTCCACTGAGCACCCTTTCCAGCAGCGTTACGTCCGGCGTGCCGCCGGCCTCTCCATTGCCCGGCTGGTGGATCGCCACCATGCCGGCCTCCGCCAGGTCGGCGACGAGGATCCGCGCGACTCCGAGCGGCATCGACAGCAGCGCCGAGACCTCGGCCACCGACTTGACCTCGCGGCACAGGTGGCAGATCCGCTGGTGCTCGGGCAGCAGCGACGAGAGGTGCGCCGGGTCGGCGGTCGTGCTGACCAGCGCTTCGATGGCGAGCTGATAGCGGGGCCGGGTCCGGCCGCCGGTCATCGCGTACGGACGTACCAGCGGCTGGTCGCCCTCGTGGTCGTACGACGCGTCGAGGCGCGCTCCGTACGGATCACGAGAGGCGGGGGGCGGGGTCATGGATCGATCCTCCGGGCATGACAGCAGTTGGATGGGCCTGCCGTCTGACGGGGCCGGGGTGGGGGGCTTCTGCGCGGCCTGACGGTTTGTTTCTCGGCAATACCTGAGGTGCGCGGCCTAGTGGAGAAGGCTGCCCTGGAGCTCCGCACGGAGATCCGGGGTGAGTACGCTGCCGGCCCGGTCGACCAGCAGCGCCATCTCGTAACCGACGAGGCCGATGTCGCAGTCGGGGTGTGCGAGCACGGCGAGGGAGGAGCCGTCGGAAACGGACATGAGGAAGAGGAAACCGCGCTCCATCTCGACGACGGTCTGGGTCACAGCCCCGCCCTCGAAGATCCGGGAAGCCCCCGCGGTCAGCGAGGTCAGGCCGGAGGCCACGGCCGCCAGCTGGTCGGCACGGTCCCGCGGGAAGCCTTCGGACATCGCCAGAAGGAGTCCATCGGCGGAGACCACCACCGTGTGGGACACCCCTGGGGTGTTGTCCACGAAGTTGGTGATCAACCAGTTCAGGTTCTGGGCCGCCTGGCTCATCGGACTCAACTAACGCTCCTGCTGGTGAGAGGGGTCAATGTTGAAACTCCCGGTCGTTGAGCCGTTGTTGCCGGCCTGGCGACCTTGCTGGATACCCCGACGAAGATTGGTCAGCCGGCCGCGTACGTCATCTGGCGCACGCGAAACCTGCGGACCGGTCTGGTGGTTCTGCTGCTGCGCTGTACCCGGCACCAGATTGGCACGGGGGACGCGACGCGGCAGACCCGAGGTCGTGACACCGCCGGCTGCGGGCTTTTTGACCCGCTCGGCCTGCCGTACGAGTTCGTCGTTCGGCGAGGTGCGCCAGGCGGCGCCGTTGGTGGCGTTCGTACCGTTGGTGGTGCTGCTCGCGGCACCCGTGTCACGCGCCTGGGCACGCTGCGGCATTGGAGGGGTGGCGGCGGGAGCGGCAGGTGACTGCTGCGCGGGCCGCCCGGACTGCTGATGGGGCTGCTGGGGCTGCTGCGCCGCGGCGGGCGCCTGCTGCTCACCGGCCTGCTGCTGGAACCAGTTCGACTCAAGCGTGTCGAACAGCGGCGTACGTCCGTCACCGGCACCCGGAGCCGGCGGCAGCTCGTGCTGCTGCTGCGGCGCGGGTGCGGCTGTGTTCTCGGGGGGCCGGGTGTTCCGGCCGTTGTCGCGGCCGTGCCTGCGCGGCGCCGGCGGGAGGGCCTGCGGTCCGCCCTGGGCCTGGCCGGCCTGGGGACGGGACTGGCCGGGGCGCCGGGCGTGGCCCTGACCCTGGTCCTGGCCCTGGACCGGCCCGCCGTACGCGCCGGCCGGGTTGGCCTGCTGCGGGGCGCTGAAGTCCGGCCGCGGGAGCTGCGCGGTGGACGCGGGGTCCAGCGGGCCGGGGAGCTCGGGCCGCTGGTACTGACCGGTCGAGCCGCTGCCCTGCGGAGCGTTGCCGTGCGGGGCGTTGCTCTGCGGACCGCGCTGAGCGGGGCGCTCGTACTGCCCGGTGGCCGCCGGTCCCACGGGACCGCGTACGTCGGAACGCTCGAACACACCCGCCGAGGGCGGCGGCGCGTCGAAATCAGGCCGCTGGAACTCGGCGGTGGCGCCAATTCCCTGCTGCCGGGAGGCCGTGTCCGCTTCTTCGTGACCGCGCGGCTGGTCGTTGCCCCAGCTGGTGGTCTGCGGACGCGCCGGACGCTGCGGGGCGGGGTTGGAGCCGGGCAGCTCGGGGCGAGCGCCGCCGCCGCGGGGCGGCTGCTGCTGCGGACGTCCCTGGTCGCCCTGGGCGGGGCTGTTCTTCTGGAAGGCATTGGGGCGTACGTCGGAACGCTCGCGGTTCCCGGCCTGCCGACCGCCGCCGTCACCGAAGGCACCGCCGAGCCCGCCGCCCTGACCGGAGCCGGGCTGCTGACCCTGACCCTGAGCCGGGCCCCCGTCGCGTCCGGGCAGCGCCGCACGCTGACCCGAGCCCGCGACCTGGCCACGCGCGCCGCCGGGACCGGCGGGCAGCCGTCCCGCCGGAGCGGGGCCGGCGCCGACCGCGCCGGGACCGGCCTGCTGCCGGGCGCCGGGACCGGAAGGTACCTGCGGCTGAGCGGCGGCGCCGGTCTTCGCCGGAGCCTTCTTGCCGCCCTGGGCGACATCGACGGGCAGCATGACCAGCGCGGTCGTACCACCGGAGTCGGAGGGGCGCAGCTGGATACGGATGCCGTGTCGCAGGGACAGGCGGCCGACCACGAACAGACCCATGCGGCGCGAGACCGAGACGTCCACGGTGGGCGGCGAGGCGAGCCGCTCGTTGATCGCCGCGAGGTCTTCCGGCGACAGACCGATACCGGTGTCGTGGATCTCGACCAGCACGCGCCCGTCGGGCAGCGCGTGACCGGTGACGCGGACCTTGGTCTGCGGGGAGGAGAAGGAAGTCGCGTTCTCGAGCAGCTCGGCGAGCAGGTGCACGAGGTCGTTGACGACGCGTCCCGCGACCTCGGTGCCCGGCACCGAGGAGAGCTCGATGCGCTCGTACTGCTCCACCTCGGACGCGGCGGCACGCAGTACGTCGACGAGCGGCACGGGCCGGGTCCAGCGGCGGCCGGGCTCTTCACCGGCGAGAACGAGCAGGTTCTCACCGTTACGGCGCATGCGGGTCGCGAGGTGGTCGAGCTTGAAGAGCGAGGACAGCTGGTCGGGGTCGGCCTCGCGCGACTCCAGCTCGGAGATGAGCGAGAGCTGACGCTGGATAAGACCCTGCGAACGCCGCGACAGGTTGGTGAACATCGCGTTGACGTTGCCTCGCAGCAGCGCCTGCTCGGCGGCCAGTCGGACCGCCTCGCGGTGCACGTCGTCGAAGGCCGCGGCCACCTGGCCGATCTCGTCGCGCGAGTGCACACCGACGGACTCCACGGACGTGTCGACGTCCTGCGGGTCGGCCTCGGAGAGCTGCTTGACGAGCTCGGGGAGACGGTCCTGGGCGACCCGGGTCGCGGTGTCCTGGAGGCGGCGCAGCGAGCGGATCATGGAGCGGGCCACGACGAACGCGCCGACGAGCGAGACGCCGAGGACGAGCAGGATCAGTACACCGTTGAGGATGGCGTCCTGCTGCGACTCGTTGCGCAGCTCACGGGCCTTCTGCTCCATCTCGTTGAGGAGCGTGGCCTCGATCCGCTTCATCGCGTCGATCTTGGTGGAGTCGGCGTCGGTCCAGTCCATGTACGAGCGCTCGGGCTCGGACTTGAGCCGGCCCGGCGTCGACAGCACCCGGTGCGCGTACTTGTCGGCGGCGTCGATCGTGGGGCTGCCGGTCTCCAGCGTGGCGGTCAGATTCTCGTTGTCGCCCACGTAGACCTGGTCGAACTGCTTGAGCGCCGCGTCCTCGCTGTCCATCGCGGACTTGGCGTAGAGGCGGTCGTTCTCGGTGAGCTTGCCGACCTCGCGGTCGTTGGCCGGCAGCGAGGCGGCGATGATCGCGCGCTGGATGGAGGCGTACTCCTTGGCGGAGGAGAACGCGGACAGGGCGCGCGTCCGCTTGATCATCTCCGGGTTGGAGGTGGCCTGCGCCATGTCCTGGGAGAGGCTCAGCAGCGAGTTGATCAGCTGGCTGTAGTTGTTGACCGTCTGTGAGTTGGTCGTCTTCTTCTCGTACGCGCCTTCGCGGATCTGGCGAATCGAGTTCAGCCGGGACGCGATCTGGTAGAGGCTCGACCTGATGCTCAGCAGGCTCTCGTCATCGCCCGGGTCGATGTTCTGCGTACCGGCGATGAACGCGTCCTTGGCCCGGTCGGTCTTCTCCCGGGGGCCCTTGACCTTGAAGTCGGCAGGGCTGGTGCCGTTGGCGAGCGGACCGGCCGACTTGTCGCGCTCATCCTGGAGCGCGAGGGCGAGCGCGGTCGCCTGCTTGGTCATGTCGGTCAGCAGCTGCATGTGCTCCAGCTGCTCCATGTCGTTCATGGACTCGTTGATACGCAGCCCGCCGAGCGTGGTCGCAGCGACCACGGGCAGGGCAAGCAGGGAGACCAGACGGGTACTGATGCGCCAGTTGCGCAGGGCTATTCGCGAGCCCGTGGAAGTGGGCTCCTTCGCTCTCGCGGGAGTCGCCTGCTCGCCGCCGCCCTTGACTCCGGTGCGCACGGCACGATCGCCGCCGCCGTCGCCGGCCTTGGCCGGCGCTGTGTTTCCGGCGTGTTGGGCGCGCTGGGCGTGCTGGGGCGAGGATCCGCGGTCTGTGCCGCGCGGCTCCTGCTCCGCCGCAGCGCTGCCATCCCTCTTGAAACGTCCCTGCACTAGCGTCGCAACCTCTGGACCAGGCGTTCCCCCGCGCAAACGGCGGAACGGTGTCGAGTCGTGGGGCACCGAGCGGCCCCATGGGTGGTCGTGAGTGACCGGCGCTTCTCCCCTTCCCGCCGCTCACTCGGCGCTGCGTTGCGCCCTGCGCGCCGGCTGGAATCTCGCGGCGGTCCGGGGAATTCCAGCACAGTGCCGGATCTCCAACAAGGCCCGCGTGTCGGGTCGTGACCCGAGTGACACCCCGTGAGTGCTGAGTAACCAGGAGTAGAAGGTGTTCATGGTTAAAAGGGGCATAAGGCGACGAGTCGCTTAGGGGCGGGGGGTGTCCCAGTCCTGATGATCAGGAGCGGAATGATGGCTTCAATGGCGCAATGTCCGTTTTCTGGACCCGCATGGGCCGCCCGAAATAGTCGATATGCCCGCCATCTCGTGAGGAAACTCACACACTGTTCTTGCCTGCTTCGCATCTTTGGCGGGGAATCGGGTGTTTAGCCTGACGCTTTGCAGAGATCGCGAATCCGACAACACCGCGCCCAAGCGGCGCCCGTACCGAACAGGCCCGAACAGCAAATGAAGACCGCGACGACGACCACGTTGAAGATTCGCAGCACCGCCAACCCCCGCCGCACCACGCTGGCGCACCTCGAGGACGCCGCGGACCTGCTGGTGGCGGAGCGCCCGGAGCACCCCGTCGACCTCCCCGCCGAGACCGCCAACCCGCGCCGCACCATCCTCATGGAAGCCCCCGCCGCGTAGCCGGGCACGGCGCCAATACGGCAGGTCGGGGCCCTCGGCCGCGTTAGCCTGGAGCGTCAGTCTCCAGCCAGCCAGCAAGTAAGGGGCGGCAGCATCCCGTGCGCATCGCCAGGTTTTCCATCGACGGCAATGTCGCCTTCGGCGCGGTTGAGGGTCCCAGCGCCCCAGGCGCAGAGGCAGACCTCGTCCTCGACATCATCAAGGGCATTCCGTACGCCGACTTCGAGCTCTCCGGCGTCAAGGTCCCGCTGAGCAAGGTCCGCCTCCTGCCGCCCGTTCTCCCCAGCAAGGTCGTGGCCGTCGGCCGCAACTACGCGGAGCACGCGGCGGAACTGGGTAATGAGGTCCCTGACGTACCCATCACCTTCTTCAAGCCGTCCACCTCGGTGACCGGCCCGGGCGACGACATCGCGTACCCCTCCTTCTCCAGCGAGGTGCACCACGAGGCCGAACTGGCCGTGGTCATCGGCCGCATGTGCCGCGAGGTCCCGCGCGAGCGCGTCAAGGACGTCATCTTCGGCTACACCTGCGCCAACGACGTCACCGCACGCGACGTGCAGCAGCGCGAGAAGCAGTGGGCCAGGGCCAAGGGCTTCGACACCTCGTGCCCGCTCGGCCCCTGGGTGGAGACCGACCTCGACCCCGGTGACCTCGCCATCCAGTGCACGGTCAACGGCGAACAGCGCCAGCTGGGGCGTACGAGCGACATGGTCCGCTCCGTCGAGGACCTGATCGTCCACATCTCCGAGGCCATGACGCTGCTCCCGGGCGACGTCATCCTCACGGGGACCCCGGCCGGAGTCGGACCCCTGAACGTCGGCGACGAAGTCGCCGTCACCATCGAAGGCATCGGCACTCTCACCAACAAGGTGATCAAGCGTGGCTAGCGCACCCGTACGTGTACGTTTCTGTCCCTCGCCGACCGGCAACCCCCACGTGGGCCTGGTCCGCACCGCCCTGTTCAACTGGGCGTTCGCCCGGCACAACGGCGGCACGATGGTCTTCCGCATCGAGGACACCGACGCCGCCCGCGACTCCGAGGAGTCGTACCACCAGCTGCTCGACTCGCTGCGCTGGCTGGGCCTCGACTGGGACGAGGGTCCCGAGGTCGGCGGCCCGCACGCCCCGTACCGCCAGTCGCAGCGGATGGACATCTACAAGGACGTCGCCCAGAAGCTGATGGCCGGCGGCTACGCGTACGAGTGCTTCTGCACCGCCCTCGAGCTGGAAGTACGCCGCGACGCCGCCCGCGCGGCCGGCAAGCCGTCCGGCTACGACGGCACGTGCCGCAACCTCAGCGCCGACCGCATCGAGCGCTACAAGGCCGAAGGCCGCGAAGCCATCGTGCGCTTCCGGATGCCCGACGAGCCGATCACCTTCACGGACGTGGTCCGCGGCGAGCTGACCTTCAACCCGGACAACGTCCCGGACTACGGCATCGTCCGCGCCAACGGCGCCCCCCTCTACACGCTCGTCAACCCGGTCGACGACGCGCTGATGGAGATCACCCACGTGCTGCGCGGCGAGGACCTGCTGTCCTCCACCCCGCGCCAGATCGCGCTCTACAAGGCGCTGATCGAGCTGGGCATCGCCAAGGAGATCCCGCAGTTCGGGCACCTCCCGTACGTCATGGGCGAGGGCAACAAGAAGCTCTCCAAGCGCGACCCCGAGGCGTCCCTCAACCTCTACCGCGAGCGCGGCTTCCTGCCGGCGGGCCTGCTGAACTACCTGTCCCTCCTCGGCTGGTCCATCGCCGAGGACCGCGACATCTTCACGATCGAGGAGATGGTGGTGGCCTTCGACATCAAGGACGTCAACGCCAACCCGGCGCGCTTCGACCTGAAGAAGTGCGAGCACATCAACGCCGAGCACCTGCGCAAGCTCTCGCTCTCGGACTTCACCGCGGCCTGCGAGCCGTGGCTGAAGGCGCCGTACGCCAACTGGAAGCCGGAGTCCTTCGACCGCGCGGCCTTCGAGCGGATCGCCCCGCACGCCCAGACCCGCGTGACGGTCCTCTCCGACATCACGGCCAACGTCGACTTCCTGTTCCTCGACGAGCCGGTAGAGGACGAGGCGTCCTGGGCGAAGGCGATGAAGGGCGAGCCGGCAGCGCTGCTCACCACGGCCCGCGCCAACCTGGAAGCGGCCGACTGGACCAGCCCCGAGTCCCTCAAGGAGGCCGTCCTGGCCGCCGGCGAGGCCCACGGCCTGAAGCTCGGCAAGGCCCAGGCCCCGGTCCGCGTGGCGGTCACCGGCCGCACCGTGGGCCTCCCGCTCTTCGAGTCCCTGGAAATCCTGGGCAAGGAGAAGACGCTCGCCCGCATCGACGCGGCCCTGGCCAAGCTCACCGCCTAGTCGCGCCCGTACGCACGAAAGGCCCGGAAGCACCGGCTTCCGGGCCTTTCCCGTACCGTCGGATCATGCCGATCCGCGCTGTGGTCTGGGACATTGACGACACGATCTTCGACTACGCGAGCGCCGATACCGCCGGCATGCGTGATCACCTCGCGGCCGAGGGCCTGCTCAGCGGATACGAGTCCGTCGACCGGGCCCTGGACCACTGGCGCGAGACGACCGCTCTCCACTGGGCGCGCTTCGCCGCGGGGGAAGTCACCTTCGAGGCGCAGCGGCGCGACCGGGTGCGGTCCTTTCTCGGTACGCCGCTGCTGAGCGACGACGCGGCGGACGAGTGGTTCACGCGGTACGTCGCCCACTACGAGGCCGCCTGGAAGCTGTTCCCCGACACCGTGCCGGCGCTGGACGTCCTGGCGGATGACTACCGCCACGCCGTGCTGTCGAATTCCAGCGTCCACAATCAGGACCGCAAGCTGCGGGTCCTCGGCGTGCGGAGCCGTTTCGAGGCGCTGCTGTGCGCCGCCGAGCTGGGCTTCTCCAAGCCCGCCGCCGAGGCATTCCACGCCGCCTGCGACGCGCTCGCCCTGCCCCCGCACGAGGTCGCGTACGTCGGTGACCAGCCCGACATCGACGCCCGGGGCGCCGACGAAGCCGGCCTGGCCGGGATCTGGCTCGACCGTTGCGGCCTCGGCGGCCGTCCGGAGCTCGTCCGGATCACCGGGCTTGAGCAGCTACCTGGGCTGTTGCGGGGCGATACCCGTTTTGGAGCGCCGTCCACCTTCGGGTAATGTTCTTTCTGCGCCGCCCGAGAGGGCCGAAAGGTCCGGCCGGGAAGCGCAAACCAAACAAGCCCCCATCAGGGGGTTGTGTTTTGGTGGGCTATGGTGTAATTGGCAGCACGAGGGTTTCTGGTTCCCTTAGTCTAGGTTCGAGTCCTGGTAGCCCAGCTCGCAGAGCTTTTTCTGCACAGGCCCCCGTTGTGTAGCGGCCTAGCACGCCGCCCTCTCAAGGCGGTAGCGCCGGTTCGAATCCGGTCGGGGGTACAGATCCTTTCTTTCCATCGCCTTCGGGTCGCTCCCGGATGCGCTGACGCAAGGATCGCTAGGGCCCCCGTTGTGTAGCGGCCTAGCACGCCGCCCTCTCAAGGCGGTAGCGCCGGTTCGAATCCGGTCGGGGGTACAGGTTGGGACCGATTGGTCTAAACCATTTTGGGCTATGGTGTAATTGGCAGCACGAGGGTTTCTGGTTCCCTTAGTCTAGGTTCGAGTCCTGGTAGCCCAGCTCGCAGAGCTCATATCTGCAAGGCCCCCGTTGTGTAGCGGCCTAGCACGCCGCCCTCTCAAGGCGGTAGCGCCGGTTCGAATCCGGTCGGGGGTACGTACGAAGAAGAAGGCCTTCCGCACTGCGCGGGGGGCCTTCTTGTATGGCCAAAGCACTACGCTGGGCCGCGTATCGAAGCCTTCGCATCCGTCCGCCTGAGGAGCGCCGAAGTTGGAACCCCTCGTACACACCGCGGAGTTACGCGTCGTCCGCACCTGCCGGCCGGACGGACTCCGTGTCGAAGGTGTCGTGGACGTACACGGGCACCAGCACCTGCGCACCGCCCTTGAGGCGGTCGAGCAGACAGACGGAGACGTCCAACTCGACCTGTCCGGGCTGGAGTTCCTCGACCTCGGCGGGCTGCGGCTGCTGATGGCTTTCGCCCGATCGCGCGCCGCGGGAAGCCAGGTGGAGCTGGTGGGTCTCGCTCCGCATCTGCGTGAAGTGATCTCACTGGTCGGCTGGGACGAGACCCCCGGCCTGCGGCTGGGAGCCAACCATGTCAACTGACAGCGGCCTGAACGGTGCGGGCTTCGTTCATCACGCCTCCCTGTACGACGGCGACGAGGCATTCCTCGCGATGGCTCTGCCCTTCGCCGAGGAGGGCCTGGACGCGGGGGAGCCGGTGCTCGCCGCGACCACGCCCGCCAATTCGAACTGCTCCGTGGCGCCCTGGGCGCGCGGGCCCACGGCCTCGACACGGCGGAGACGGCCTACTTCGGCCGCAGACCGGTGGAGCGCGTCTCGTCGTTCCTGCGGTACGTGAAACGCCGCGAGGTACCGGGGCGGCGGACGCGGATCATCGCCGAGCCGCTGTGGGCCGGCAAATCCGCCCGCCAGATCGCGGAGTGGAAGTGCATGGAGTCCGGGCTGAACGTGCTGCTCGCGGACCGTGACGTCTGGATGATCTGTCCGTACGACACCAGGACGGTCCCCGAGGACGTCGCGGCGGCCGCCCGCGCCACCCACCCCGCTCATGTGGTCGGGGCGAAGATCCTGCCCTGTGCGGCGTACGTCGATCCGGACGCGTACGCCGCGGTGGCCGACGCCCCGCTGCCGCCGCCGCCGCTGGGAGCCGACCGGTTGGACGGGCCGGCCACACCTGCTGCCGTACGCGCCTTCGTGCGGGGCAGCGCGGCTCGGGCAGGCCTTTCGGGGGCGCGTCTCGCGATGGCCGAGATCGTCGCCAACGAGGGCGCTGACCTGCCTGCTCGACCGCGGCGCTACGGGGGCGGAGGTGTGCGCGTGGGAAGAGCCCGGCATCGTCGCCTGGGACCTGTTCGCCACCGGGCCGGCTACCGCGGCTCCGGCGGCCTGGGCGGGGTTCGCACCGCCCGGTGAGCGGGCCGACCCGTTCGACGGGCTGTGGCTGATGCGCAGCCTCTGCGAATCGGTGGAGATCCGGATGGTGGACGGCAGGATGCGGCTCCGTCTGCGGTACGGGGGGAAGGGCAACGCGGAGCGCCTCTGAAGGGGCCCTGCGGGGCTTTCCCCGACCCGCCCCTTCCCGAAGGGCGCTGCCCCAGACCCCGCTCCTCAAACGCCGGAGGGGCTGGATGATGCCGTGAGCGGCAAATCCAGCCCGTCCGGCGTTTGAGGACACGCCCGAAGGGCGTCCCGGGGGTCTGGGGGCTCGCCCCCAGTTCGGGAAGGGGCGGGTCGGGGAACAGCGCCGCAGGCACCCGCACCGTCCATGCACCCGCACCCGCACCCGCACCCGCACGCGAGCAGCGGCTCGCTCAGCCGCCCGAGCGGCGCAACGCCTCCGACAGGCGCGCCGCAGAGTCGATGACCGCCTGCGCGTGCATCCGCCCGGGGTGACGCGTCAGCCGCTCGATCGGTCCGGATACCGAGACCGCCGCGACCACCCGATTCGACGGCCCCCGCACCGGCGCCGACACCGACGCCACCCCCGGCTCCCGCTCGCCGATCGACTGCGCCCAGCCCCGCCGCCGTACACCGGACAGCGCCGTCGCCGTGAAGCGGGCGCCCTGGAGGCCCCGGTGCAGCCGCTCCGGCTCCTCCCAGGCCATCAGGATCTGCGCGGACGAGCCCGCCTTCATGGTGAGCGTGGAGCCCACCGGGACGGTGTCCCGCAGTCCGGACAGCCGCTCGGCCGCCGCGACGCAGATACGCATGTCGCCCTGCCGGCGGTAGAGCTGCGCGCTCTCGCCGGTGACGTCACGCAGGTGCGTGAGTACGGGGCCGGCCGTGGCCAGCAGCCGGTCCTCGCCCGCCGCAGCGGAAAGTTCCGACAGTCGGGGGCCGAGGATGAACCGGCCCTGCATGTCCCTCGCCACCATCCGGTGGTGTTCCAGTGCCACGGCAAGGCGATGTGCCGTGGGTCGTGCAAGCCCTGTCGCCGCGACCAGCCCGGCGAGGGTGGCCGGACCGGACTCCAGTGCGCTCAGTACCAGAGCTGCCTTGTCGAGAACGCCGACGCCGCTAGAGTTGTCCATGCGTCGATACTCGCGTCTCACTCTGTGAAACGCAAGTTCAATTTTTCCGGGAACTTGCGAATCTGTAGGGGAGGCCGCACAACGGCTCAGCAGCCACCGCCCCGACGGGGGGTCCAGGGCGAGGGCGATCCGATCTCTAGATGGGCCGGTGAAGACGCCGGTCGAAGGGAAAGCGATGGGTAGGACACTTGCGGAGAAGGTCTGGGACGACCATGTCGTCAGGCGCGCCGAGGGCGAGCCGGATCTCCTCTTCATCGATCTGCACCTGCTGCACGAGGTGACCAGCCCGCAGGCCTTCGACGGCCTCCGCAAGAGCGGCCGCCAGGTACGGCGGCTCGACCTCACCATCGCCACCGAGGATCACAACACCCCGACCATCGACATCGACAAGCCGATCGCGGACCCGGTCTCCCGCGTCCAGCTGGAGACGCTGCGCAAGAACTGCGCCGACTTCGGCGTGCGGCTGCACCCGCTCGGCGACGTCGAGCAGGGCGTCGTCCACGTCGTGGGACCGCAGCTGGGCCTGACCCAGCCCGGCACCACCGTGGTGTGCGGCGACAGCCACACCTCCACGCACGGCGCGTTCGGCGCGCTGGCGTTCGGCATCGGCACCAGCCAGGTCGAGCACGTCCTGGCCACGCAGACCCTGCCGATGGCGCCCCCGAAGACCATGGCGATCACGGTCGAGGGCGAACTGCCCGCCGACGTAACCGCCAAGGACCTGATCCTGGCGATCATCGCGAAGATCGGCACCGGCGGCGGTCAGGGTTACGTACTCGAATACCGCGGTTCCGCCATCGAGAAGCTCTCGATGGAGGCCCGGATGACCATCTGCAACATGTCGATCGAGGCCGGTGCGCGCGCGGGCATGATCGCCCCCGACAAGACCACCTTCGACTACCTCCAGGGCCGTGCACACGCCCCGAAGGGCGAGGACTGGGACGCCGCAGTCGCCTACTGGCAGACGCTGCGCACCGACGACGACGCCGTTTTCGACGCCGAGGTCGTCATCGACGCCGCCGATCTGGCGCCGTTCGTCACCTGGGGCACCAACCCGGGCCAGGGCGCGCCGCTGTCGGCGAACGTCCCCGACCCTGCTTCGTACGAGGACGCTTCGGAGCGCTTCGCCGCCGAAAAGGCCCTGGAGTACATGGGGTTGACCGCCGGGCAGCCGCTGCGCGAGATCAAGGTCGACACCGTCTTCGTAGGTTCGTGCACCAACGGCCGCATCGAGGACCTGCGTGCCGCCGCCGCGCTCATGGACGGCCGCAAAGTCGCCGACGGCGTACGGATGCTGATCGTTCCGGGGTCTGTGCGAGTCGCGCTGCAGGCCATCGAAGAGGGCCTGGACAAGGTGTTCACCGCCGCCGGGGCCGAATGGCGGCACGCGGGCTGCTCGATGTGTCTGGGCATGAACCCGGACCAGCTGGCGCCCGGTGAGCGCTCCGCGTCCACCTCCAACCGCAACTTCGAGGGCAGGCAGGGCAAGGGCGGCCGTACCCACCTGGTGTCGCCGCAGGTTGCCGCCGCGACGGCGGTGCTGGGCCACCTGGCCGCGCCCGCCGACCTGTCCGACGTTCCGACGCTCGTGGAGGCCTGAGCATCATGGCCATGGAAGCTTTCACCGCACACACCGGCCGGGCCGTTCCGCTGCGTCGCAGCAACGTCGACACCGACCAGATCATCCCCGCGCACTGGCTGAAGAAGGTCACCCGCGACGGCTTCGAGGACGGGCTGTTCGAGGCCTGGCGCAAGGACCCGCAGTTCGTGCTCAACCGCCCCGAGCGGGAGGGTGCCACGGTTCTGGTGGCGGGTCCGGACTTCGGTACCGGCTCCTCCCGTGAGCATGCCGTGTGGGCGCTGCAGAATTACGGCTTCAAGGCCGTCATCTCGTCGCGGTTCGCCGACATCTTCCGCGGCAACTCGCTCAAGAACGGCCTGCTGACCGTCGTGCTCGACCAGAAGGTCGTGGACGCGCTCTGGGACCTGGTCGACGCGGACCCCACCGCCGAGATCACCGTGGACCTCGAGGACCGTCAAGTCCGTGCCGAAGGCATTACGGCTGATTTTGAACTTGACGAGAACGCCCGCTGGCGGCTGCTGAATGGTCTGGACGACATCAGCATCACCCTCCAGAACGAGCCGTCCATCGCTGCTTACGAGGCCGGCCGACCGTCGTTCAAGCCCAGTACGACGCAGGTCTGACGCCCTCGCATCACTCCGTTGCCCCCTGCCGCTCGCGGTGGGGGGCAACGGCATGTTTGGGCCCCAACTCCCGTGGTAGGCGAGGGACATGGGGGCAACGCGGCAAGGGTCTGGGAGGGCTTTTGGACACCCGGATTCCATTAGTTGCCCCCGCCGGAGGCGACAACTCGCCCCAGATGGCACAATCGGTGCATGGAACGCGACAGCCAACTCAAGCTCTATGAGGCAGTCGCGGACCGGTTGAAAGAAGCACACACAAGAGTGCGCACACTGCAAGTCCCGGAGGGCGTACGGATGGCGCTGACCCGGAAGCTGCTGGTCATAACGGCCGCGGCGAAACACGATCTCGCCGATGCGGCAAGGCGCCTGGACAGGTTGATGAAGGACCTCGATGAGGGTCGATTCCCTGAAGGTGACTGAGGCCTGTGGAAGTCCTCAAGGTCTACTTCGTTGCGGCACTAGGGTGATTAGCCCGTTTCGTGTTTGATTTGCGGTATATATCTGCCTAACGTGCGAAAAAGCTTGAACACATTCGTTCTGGCAATGTCTCCGAAGGGGAAGACGTGAACAAGGCGCAGCTCGTAGAAGCGATTGCAGACAAGGTCGGCGGCCGTCAGCAGGCCGCGGACGCGGTCGACGCGGTACTCGACGCGATCGTCCGTGCAACGGTCGCCGGCGACCGCGTGTCGGTCACCGGCTTCGGATCGTTCGAGAAGGTTGAGCGTCCGGCCCGTTACGCCCGCAACCCGCAGACGGGCGAGCGGGTACGGGTCAAGAAGACCTCGGTTCCGCGCTTCCGCGCCGGTCAGGGCTTCAAGGACCTGGTCAGCGGCTCGAAGAAGCTCCCCAAGGGTGGCGAGGTAGCCGTCAAGAAGGCGCCCAAGGGCAGCCTTTCCGGCCCGCCCCCCACCATTGCCAAGGCCGCGGCCAAGAAGGCCGCCACCAAGCGGGCCGCCGCCAAGAAGACGACCCCGGCGAAGAAGGCGGCCCCCGCCAAGAAGGCCACCACGGCGAAGAAGGCGACCCCGGCCAAGAAGGCCACGGGCGCCGCGAAGAAGACCACGGCCGCCGGGAAGAAGGCGGCCCCCGCCAAGCAGGCAGCGGCCAAGAAGGCCACGCCTGCGAAGGCCACTGCCAAGAAGACCGCACCGGCCAAGAAGGCCACCGCGAAGAAGGCGCCCGCCAAGAAGACCACCGCGCGCAAGACCACCGCCAAGAAGACCGCTGCCGGGAAGTAGCAGGGGCAGCAAGGACTCACGCGCCGGGCCGGGCTCCCTCCGGGGAGCCCGGCCCGCGGTGTGTTCCGGTCCGCAAGCGGGCCCCCGGGCAGAGGGCGCCGCTCAGAAGGTCTGCAGCGTCACCAGAGTGATGCGCAGGTCCGCGCCCTCGCCGTCCCCCTCGATACGCACCCGCTGGCCGGGACGCAGCAGCCGCAGGCCGCCCGCGTCGAAGGCCCGGGCGTCGAAGTCCACCGGGGTGCCGTCGTCGAGCAGCACACTGCCGCTGCGGGTCTCGGAGTCGTACGTGTACGCGGTCGCCTGCATAACCGCAGCGTATCTGGCGGTGACCGCCGCGCTCAGCCGGGCCGTGCGCGGGCCCACGCCGAGCGCCACCGCCGCCCGCAGATCGTCGCCCGTGTCCACGTCCTGGCGTACGGAATCAACTCCGTCGAGCGGTATTTCCCGGGCCCCCGCGGCCGAATGCCGGGCACGCGAAGGACCGCCGAAGAACGGCGCCAATTCCACCCCCGGCGCCGCCGAAAGAAGCGTCGTACCGATTCCGGCGGCATCAGCCAGAAATGCACGTGGAAATGCGGCGGCGTAATCGAGCACCTGCTGCAATTCCGCCGGCCGCAGTGCGGGAAGATCCGCATTCAGCGACGCGACTGCGGCCCCGGGCCGCCGCGCCCGCACCGTGCGCGCCCCGTGCGCCAAAGCGGCGTTGAGACCCGCGGCAGGGGTGTCCGGCGCGATACGCGCCCCGAGGGCGGCCAGCGCGGCGGCCGCGGGGCCGTCGTCCGTGACGACCACCACATCCCGTACGGCGGGGCAGGCCAGGACCGCGGCCACGGTGTCCTCGGCGAAGGCGAGAGCGAGCCCCCGGCGCAGTGCGTCCCCCGCCGAGGGGGCGAGCCTGCTCTTGGCCAGCAACAGGGGCTTCAGGGGGACGACCAGGGACCAGGGAGCGGTCCGGAGCGTGTTCAGTGGCGAGCCCTCCGTCCAGTGCGCGTCGGGCCCTATTGTGGCCTGTTCGTACGGCCGGCAGGGGATCCGGGCCCTGCCCCGGGGCGTACGGTGTTCTCGACAGACAGGGGACCTGGGGCGACACTTGTGCGCCTGACCAGGCGCGTACGTACAAGCAGCCAGGTCCTAGAGGAAGGTGTCCGAGTGTCCCGCCGCAGAATCGGCTTCTGGTACCGCCTGGCGGCGGTCATCGCCAAACCCCCGCTGGTGGTTCTGTTCAAGCGGGACTGGCGCGGAATGGAGAACATTCCGGCCGAGGGCGGATTCATCACGGCGGTCAATCACAACTCGTACCTGGACCCGCTCTCCTATGGGCACTTCCAGTACAACACGGGACGTGTTCCCCGGCTGCTGGCCAAGGCGGCGCTCTTCAAAACCCCGTTTGTCGGGATGATGCTGCGCGGTACGGGCCAGATTCCCGTCTACCGCGAGACCACCAACGCACTCGACGCTTTCCGAGCGGCGGTCGACGCCATCGAGCGCGGCGAATGCGTCGCCTTCTACCCCGAAGGCACGCTCACCCGTGACCCCGACATGTGGCCGATGGCGGGAAAGACCGGAGCGGCGCGCGTGGCCCTCATGACGAAGGCCCCCGTTATTCCGGTTGCCCAGTGGGGCGCCAACTTGGCGATGCCGCCGTACGCCAAGGAGAACAAGCTTCAGCTCTTCCCGCGCAAGACCCTCTCGGTGCAGGCGGGTCCGCCGGTGGACCTCGACCGGTTCTACGACAAGGAACCGACGCCCGAGGTGCTGCGCGAGGCGACCGAGGCGATCATGAGCGCCATCACGGAGCAGCTCGCCGAGCTGCGCGGCGAGCCCGCGCCCGTCGAGCCGTACGACCACCGCAGGGCGCGCGCGCAGCAGCGCCGCAAAGCGGAGCAGCGCAGCAAAGCCGAGGGAGAGAGCGCAAAGTGACACGCCAGCCGGTCAAGGCGGCCGTATTCGGAACAGGCTCCTGGGGCACTGCCTTCGGCATGGTGCTGGCCGACGCGGGCTGCGAGGTGACCCTGTGGGGCCGCCGCGCCGAAGTCGCCGACGCCATCAACAACGGCCGTACGAACCCCGACTATTTCCCGGGCGTCGAACTGCCCGCATCGTTGCGCGCCACCACCGACCCCGCCGAGGCCGCCCAGGGTGCCGACTTCACGGTCCTCGCCATCCCCTCGCAGACGCTGCGCGGCAACCTCGCCGCGTGGGCACCGCTGCTGCCCGCCGACACCGTCCTCGTCTCCCTCATGAAGGGAGTCGAACTCGGCACCGCCAAGCGGATGAGTGAGGTCATCGAGGAGGTCGCCAAGGCGCCCGCCGAGCGGGTCGCCGTGGTCACAGGTCCCAACCTCGCCAAGGAGATCGCCGCCCGGATGCCCGCCGCCGCGGTCGTCGCCTGCAGCGACGAGTCGGTGGCCACCCGGCTCCAGTCCGTCTGCCACACCCCGTACTTCCGCCCGTACACCAACACCGACGTCGTCGGCTGCGAACTCGGCGGCGCCGTCAAGAACGTCATCGGCCTCGCCGTCGGCATCGCGGACGGTATGGGCCTCGGTGACAACGCCAAGGGCTCGCTCATCACCCGCGGCCTCGCCGAAACGACCCGCCTGGGACTGGCGATGGGCGCCGACCCGCTCACCTTCTCCGGTCTCGCCGGCCTCGGCGACCTGGTCGCCACCTGCTCGTCGCCGCTCTCGCGCAACCACACCTTCGGCACCAACCTCGGCCGCGGCATGACGCTCGAAGAGACCATCGCGGTCACCAAGCAGACCGCCGAGGGCGTCAAATCCTGTGAGTCGGTGGCCGATCTGGCCCGCCGGCACGGCGTCGACATGCCGATCACCGACACGGTCGTCGACATCGTTCACAACGGGAAGCCGCCGATCGTGGCGCTCAAGGAGCTGATGTCACGCAGCGCCAAGCCCGAGCGCCGCTGACGCAGTCCCTACTACCAGGTACCCTCAACGCGATATGAGCAGCGAGAACCTCCCCCAGAGCCCCGCACAGGAGCCCCGCAAGCCGCGGGTGGCCGTCGTATTCGGCGGTCGCAGCTCCGAGCACGCCATCTCGGTCGTCACGGCCGGCGCCGTACTGCGGTCCATCGACCGTGAGAAGTACGACGTACTGCCGATCGGCATCACGACGGACGGCCGCTGGGCGCTGACCGCCGACGAGCCTGACCGGATGGCCATCGCCGACCGGATCCTGCCGAGCGTCGAGAACCTCGCCGAATCGACCGAGGGCGGCGTGGTGCTGTCGGTCGACCCGGGCAACCGTGAAGTGCTCTACAGCGAGCCTGGCTCGGTGCCCAAGGCGCTGGGCGAGGTCGACGTGGTCTTTCCCATGCTGCACGGCCCGTACGGCGAGGACGGCACCCTCCAGGGCCTCCTGGAGCTCTCCGGTGTCCCGTACGTCGGCTCCGGTGTGCTCGCGTCGGCCGTCGGCCAGGACAAGGAGTACATGAAGCGGGTGTTCATCTCCTTCGGGCTGCCGGTCGGCCCGTACGAGGTCATCCGCCCCCGGGAGTGGGAAAACGACCCTTCCGCCGCCCGGAAGAAGATCGTCGACTTCGCCGGCGAGCACGGCTGGCCGCTCTTCGTGAAGCCGGCCCGCGGCGGCTCCTCGATGGGCATCACCAAGGTCAGTGACCTCTCCGGCCTCGACGCGGCGATCGAGGAGGCGCAGCGCCACGACCCCAAGATCCTCGTCGAGTCGCTGCTGCGCGGCCGCGAGATCGAGTGCGGTGTGCTGGAGTTCGAGGACGGGCCGCGCGCGAGCGTGCCCGCCGAGATCCCGCCCGTCACGTCCCACGACTTCTACGACTTCGAGGCGAAGTACATCGACTCGGCGGCCGGCCTGGTGCCCGCCCCGCTCACCGAGGAGCAGACCGCCGAGGTGCGGCGGCTCGCGGTCGAGGCATTCGACGCCGCGTCCTGCGAGGGCCTGGTGCGCGCGGACTTCTTCCTGCTCGACAGCGGCGAGTTCGTGATCAACGAGATCAACACGATGCCCGGCTTCACTCCGATCTCCATGTACCCGCGCATGTGGCAGGAGACCGGGGTGTCCTACCCGGAGCTCGTCGACCGGCTGATCCAGGCCGCGCTGCGCCGCCCGACGGGCCTGCGCTAGAGGCTCAGGGCCAGCGGCCTCAGGGCTAGAGGCTCTTGGGCACTGCCTTCTTCACCGGCCCCGCGAAGGCCGCCAACGGCGTGACGTCGTGGGCGTACTTCGCGGGGAGCGTGACTTCGACGTACGCCTCGCGGTAAGTCGTGGTGAAGCGCGGGCTGCCGTCCTCCTGGCGCTCCAGCATCCAGTTGACGCCGTCCGCCTCCACCGCCTGCGCCGCCGGATCGCTCATCTTCTCCGGCCGGGGGACACCGCAGCGCAGTACGATCGCCGGATCTCCCCATACGGCGGTGAGGTCCGACTCCGGGTCGGCGGTGCGCCGCTGCTGCCCCTCGACGGCCGCCGGCAGCTCACGGTGCAGCGCCCGGCACACCTCGGCCTCTTCCGAGGACGGGGTGGGAACCGGGATCGCCACGGCGTCGTCCGTGAGGGAGCAGCCGGCGGCGGCGGCAGCGAGCAGCAGGGCGACGCATGCCATCGACGAATGCGACAGAAGCCGGCGGGAAGTGGAAGTCACCGGCCAAGAGTAGACGGGGGCTAGATGTGCACGACCGGGCAGGTCAGAGTGCGGGTGATGCCGTCCACTTGCTGGACCTTGGCGACCACCAGCCGGCCGAGATCATCGACCGTGTCGGCCTGCGCGCGCACGATCACGTCATAGGGTCCGGTCACGTCCTCGGCCTGGATCACTCCCGGAATCTTGCCGATGGTCTCGGCGACGGACGACGCCTTGCCCACCTCGGTCTGGATGAGGATGTACGCCTGTACCACGGAACCTCCAGGGCGGCCACGAGGATCATGTGGGGAGATAAAGAGACGCCACCGTATCGCGTCGTCGTGGGCAGCGGGGAGACTTGCGCGGCCGTCGGCGTACGGAGCGTGGCGTACGGAGACCAGAAGTTGACGTATGTGTTGACGGTACCTACAGCAGTGATGGCTCGCGACCGCAAGCGCACTGGGGCAGAAGGGGCACATCCATGAAGGGCACTGTGGGCGAACTGGGGGAGTTCGGGCTCATCAGAGAGCTCACCTCCCGGCTCACCTCCACCCCGGCGGTACGGCTGGGGCCCGGCGACGACGCCGCCGTCGTGGCCGCACCCGACCGGCGGGTCGTGGCGAGTACGGACATCCTGCTCGAGGGGCGTCACTTCCGGCGTGACTGGTCGACGGCGTACGACGTGGGCCGCAAGGCCGCGGCCCAGAATCTGGCCGATATCGCCGCCATGGGAGCGGTGCCGACCGCGCTGCTCCTCGGCCTCGTCGTCCCCGCCGAACTCCCGGTCAGCTGGCCGACCGAGCTGATGGACGGCATCAGGGACGAGTGCCAGGTCGCGGGGGCGGCCGTCGTCGGCGGTGATGTCGTACGCGGCGAGACCATCACCGTGGCGATCACCGCGCTCGGCGACCTGCGCAACCACGAACCGGTGACGCGGTCCGGGGCCAGGCCCGGCGATGTCGTCGCCGTCACCGGCTGGCTGGGCTGGTCCGCGGCGGGCCTCGCCGTCCTCTCGCGCGGATTCCGCTCGCCGCGCGCCTTCGTCGAGGCGCACCGGCGCCCCGAGCCGCCGTACCACGCGGGCCCCGCGGCCGCCGGGCTCGGCGCCACCGCCATGACCGACGTCAGTGACGGGCTCGTCGCCGACCTCGGGCACATCGCGGAGGCCAGCAAGGTCCGTATCGACCTGCGGTCGGGGCTCATCGACATTCCGACGCAGATGTCGGACATCGGGCAGGCGGTCGGCGTGGACCCGCTCCAGTGGGTGCTGACCGGGGGAGAGGACCACGCGATCGTGGCGACGTTCCCGCCGGACACGAAGCTGCCGGCCCGCTGGAAGATCATCGGCGAGGTCCTCAACCCGTCGGCGCTGCCGCAGGTGACGGTCGACGGGGCGCCGTGGACGAAGAAGGGCGGCTGGGACCACTTCGGGGACATCGAGACCGCCCCCTAGTCCCGCAGGTTGTGGCCCGGGCGTACTAGATTCGCCCGTATGCGAATACTTCCCTGCGTCCTCACCGTCGCCGGATCCGACTCCGGCGGCGGTGCGGGTATCCAGGCCGACCTCAAGACGATGCTGGCCCTCGGCGTGCACGGCATGAGCGTGCTCACCGCCGTGACGGCGCAGAACTCGCTGGGTGTGCAAGGTGCCTGGGACCTGCCGGTGGAGGCCGTACGGGCCCAGTACCGCAGCGTCGTCGACGACATCGGCGTACAGGCGGTGAAGACCGGGATGCTGTCCAGCGCCGAACTCGTCGAGGCGGTGGCCGAGCTGCTGGCCGGCACCGAGGCCCCGGTGGTCGTCGACCCGGTGGGCGTGTCGAAGCACGGCGACCCGCTGCTCGCCACGTCCGCCCTCGAATCCGTACGGACGAAGCTGCTGCCCACGGCGACGGTCGCCACCCCGAACCTTGACGAGGTGGCCCAGCTCACCGGCGTACGCGTGGAGTCCGAGGCCGATCTGCGGCGGGCCGCCGACGCGCTCCTGGAATTCGGGCCGCGCTGGGTGCTCGTCAAGGGCGGACACCTGCCGGGCGACGCGGTGGACCTGCTGACGGACGGCACCGAGGAGCACTGGCTGCGTGCCCCCCGGCACGACAACCGGCACACGCACGGGACGGGCTGCACGCTGGCTTCCGCGATCGCGTCGGGCCTGGCGAAGGGCCTCGACGTACCGCAGGCCGTGTCCGCCGCAAAGGAGTACGTGACCGAGGCGATCGCGGCAGGGTTCGCGCTGGGAGCGGGGATAGGCCCGGTGGACCACGGCTGGCGGCTCAGGAACAGTCAGGAGTAATCCTTCAGCCTGATGTTGGTCGCGGCCCTCTCCGTGAGTTTCTTGAAGAAGCCGGCGAGGAGACGCGAACTCAGCATGCGGTACGCCCGGTCGCGCTGCCGGATCTTTTTCTCGCTGGGCGGCGCGAGGAACGGGCCCGCGTTGCCCGCGATCTTCTGGCAGCCTTTCGCGAAGTCGCGGACCTCGGCCTCGTACGCCGCGAAGGCGGTGCGGTGGCCGCCGCGTGCGCGGGCGAGTTCGCCGGCGAGCACGTAGGCGCAGACGACAGCCGCACCGGTCCCCATGCCGCCCATGGTGGCGCCGTAACCCGCGTCGCCGATCAGAACCACCCGGCCCTTGGACAGCCGGTCAATGTGGATCTGCGCGATCGCGTCGAAGTACAGGCTGTCGGCGGCGTCCAGGGCGTCCAGCGCCTTGGGGGTCTCCCATCCCATGTCCGCGAACTTCGCGGCGAGGATCTTCTTCTGCCGGCCGAGGTCGTTCCGGTCGTACGCCAGCTGCTCGGAGGCGAAGACGAGGCTCGCGCCGGCCCGGTCGGGGTCGCCGTCGTAGTTTGTGATGGAGACCATGCGGCCCGGGTCGCTGTAGATCAGGGCGGTCCTGTCCAGTCCGAGGTGGTTGGGCATGTCGAAGCCGGCGACGTAGTAGCCGAGGTGGCGCAGGTACTGGGACTCGTCGCCGAAGGCGAGGCGGCGGGTGTTCGAGTGCAGTCCGTCGGCGCCGACGACGAGGTCGAAGCGGCGCGGGGCGCCGTGGTCGAAGGTGACGTCGACGCCGTGGGCATCCTCCGCCATCGTGGCGACCGAGTTCCCGAAGACGTACTCGACGGTGTCCTTGGTGCGCTCGTACAGGATGGCGGAGAGATCACCGCGGAAGATCTCCACGTCGCCGCTCATCATGGCGGAGGGAAGGTCGACTCGGGGGCTTCCGTCGACGTCGACGACGGTCTGCGTGCCCATGTGGGTCTGCCGGCGGTGGACGTCGTCCCAGATGCCGAGCTCCTGGAGGACCTTGCGGTGGACGTGACCGCGGAAGTCGACGGCGAAACCGCCGGTGCGCAGGGCCGGTGCCTTTTCCACGACGGTGACGCGGGCGCCGTACCGGGAGAGCTGGAGGGCGAGGGCAGGGCCGGCGATGCTGGCACCGGAGATCAGGACGTTGAGGTTGCGCAGCTGCGTTGTCATGGGCCGAGCGTGACGCCCACCGCTGACCGAGCCCTTACCGTCGGCTGACCGCGATGTATGCCGCCGCCGCGTGGGCGGGAAAGCCCCCCGTCCCCGGACGCCCTTAGGTCGCGTCCGCAATCGCCGGACGGGCTGGAGTTTCCTGGCGCCGGCACAATTCCGCGCCCCACCAGAGCTACCGCACACGGAGCCTTCCCCGCACATGGAAACTCCCAAGCGCGGCAACCCGCTGGCGGCGGGCGCGCGGCGACCTTCCGGGAGCGGCGGCTTCCGGTGTACGGCGACCCTCCCGAGGCGGCGGCTTTTCCCCTGCACGGCAACCTTCCCGACCGCAGCACCCACTCGGTGTGCGGCACCCACTCGGTGTGCGGCAGCTCCCTGGGTCCGGTGTGCTGCGGCCTTCCCGGGTGGCGGCTTTTGGTGTGCGGCGACCCTCCGAGCACGGAGCTTTTTTCCGTGAGCGGCGACCTTCCCGTGCGCGGCGGTCTTTCGGCGTGCGGCGGCTCCTTTCAGCCCGTCCGGCGTTTGAGGACCGGGGGCTGGGCCGGAGCCCCGGTTACGGGGAGGGGCGGGTAGGGGAAAGACTCCTCAGCCCGCCCCGGAGCTCGCGCCCGTGCGCGTACGCCTTCTCGTACGTCCCCGGCGGCAGGCCCGCGCCGGCCCGGTCGCGGACGCGCGCCACATCCGGGTCCAGAGCGAGCGCCGCCCCGCGCAGCCCCTGCGCCGCGCCGAGCAGCCCGGCGGCCTCTTCGGCGGCGGCCAGGGATGCCATCGCCTCGGCCACCTCCGCCAGGTCGAGCCGCGAACCCGGCTGCTCCAGCGCCAGCTCCCGCGCCTGCCCGAACCAGTCCGCGGCCTCGTCGACGCGGCCCTCCGCCCCGGCGGTGCGGCCGAGGCCGACAAAGATCCGCAGGGTCTCGCCCACGCTGAACCACGTCGCGGCGACAAGCGCCAGCGCCGCCTCGTAGTGCTCACGCGCCCCCGCAGTGTCACCGGCCAGCCGGGCCGCGTCGCCCAGCCCCCGCACGGCTCCCGCGGCCTTGTCCGGGACGCCGACGCTGCGGGCCAGTTCCGCCGCGCGCGTGTACAGCCCGACCGCATCGTCCGGCCGGCCCGTGTGCAGCAGGACCGCCGCCCGGCGCACCAGCAGATCGGCCGTCTCCTCCGGCGCTTCCAGCTCCTGGACGAGCGCGAGCGCCTCGTCGAGCAGCACCAGCGCCCGCCCGGCGCCGCCACGCCAGTGCGCGAACATCGCCAGCGGATCAAGGGAGTTGGCCATGCCCCAGCGGTCTCCGGCCGCCCGGAAGCCCTCCAGCGCCGCACCGAACGCGGCTTCGGACGCCGCGGGCCGCCCGGCGAGCATTTCCTGGAAGCCGTGCCCCATGTCGAGCACGGCCCCGGCCCACAGACCGTCGCCCAGCCGCCCGCGAGCCCACTCGATGTCGCTGCTGCGCGGACCGCTCACCAGGGACCACAGCACGAGCGTGAACGGCAGCCGCAGCGGCTCAGCCAGGCCGGTCATCAGCGCGTCGGCGCGCTCGATCAGCCCGTCGTCCCCAGGATCACCGCGCCCCGCGACGGCGTTGAACACGCACAGGACGTACTCCTCGACGAGCCCCTCGGGCGGCTCCGCCCCCACCGCCGCCAGCAGTTCGGCGGCGACCGGCACCAGCTCACCCTGTCGGCCGCGCAGGCGCGCGTACCAGGAGATCGCGGCCAGCAGCCGCAAGCGCAGCCGTAGCCGCAGCCGCAGCGCAGCGGCCGTATCGCCGTGGCGCGGGAGCGGCCGCAGCGCCGCGAGGAGGTTGGCATGGTCGGCGTCCAGCCGTTCCAGCCACTCGAGTTGCGCGCCGCCGCGCATGAACGGCTCGGCGGTCTCGGCCAGCTCCAGGAAGTAAGCCGCGTGCGCCGCCCGAAGCGCGCTTTCCTGCCCGGGCTCCCCGGCGAGGCGCTCCGCGCAGAACACCCGGATGGTCTCCAGCATCCGGTACCGCCCGCCCGCCACCTCCACGAACGACTTCTCGGCGAGCGAGGCCAGCACGTCCTCGGCCCCCGGAACATCACAGACCCGCTCGACCGCGTCGAGCGTCGCGCCCCCGGCGAACACGGTCAGCCGCCGGGCCAGCAGCCGTTCCTCGTCGTCGAGCAGCTCCCAGCTCCACTCCACGACCGCGCGCAGTGTCCGGTGCCGCGGCGCCTTCGTGCGGTCGCCGCCGCGCGACAACAGCCGGAAGCGGTCGTCGAGGCGGGCCGCGATCTCGTCGAGCGTGAGCGTCCGCAGCCGGGCCGCCGCCAGCTCGATCGCGAGCGGCAGCCCGTCCAGCGCGGCGCAGATGCGCTCCACGCGCGCGTGGGCGTCGTTTTCCGGGGTTTCCGCCCCGAATCCGGGGCGTACGCCAAGCGGCGGCAAGACCGCGTTGACCGCTGCCGCCCGGTCGGCGAACAGTGCGACGGCCGCCGACAGCGCGAGCGGCGGCAGCGGGCACACCACCTCACCGGTGATCCCCAGGGCCTCCCGCCCCGTCGCCAGAACGCGCACACGGGGGCACGCCCCGAGGACCAGACCGGCGAGCCGCGCCGCGCCCTCGACCACGTGCTCACAGTTGTCCAGCAGAAGCAGCAGCTCCCGCCCTTCGAGCGCGGCCAGCAACCGCTGTGCGGCATCACCTGCGGCCGTTCCCTGGAAGCCGCTTTCGCGCACCCCGAGAGCGGTCAGTACGGCGTACGGCAACTGCGCCTCATCGGAGAGCGGCGCCAGTTCGACGTAACAGACCGTCCCCGCCCACCGCCCGGCCGCCTCCACCGCCAGACGGGTCTTGCCCGCCCCGCCGGGCCCGGTCAGCGTCACCAGCCGCTCCGCGCCGAGCAGCCGGCCGATCCGCTCCAGCTCCTCGCCGCGCCCCACAAAGCTCGTCAGCTGCGACGGCACCCCGCGCGGGGCGGCGGCCCGCTCGGCGGACTGTCCCCGCAGCAGCTCCAGATGGAGTGCGGCCAGCTCGGCGGAGGGATCGGCGCCGAGCTCGTCGGCCAGCCTGCGCCGGGCCTGCTCGTACACGGCCAGCGCCTCGGCTGGGCGCCCGCCCGCGTGCAGTGCCCGCATCAGCTGCCCGTACAGCCGCTCCCTCAATGGATGTACGGCGATGAGCTCCCGCAGCTCAGGCACCAGCTCGGGGCCCCCGCCGAGCGCGAGGTTCGCGTCGACGCGGTCCTGGAGCGCGGCCAGCCGCAGCTCGTCCAGCCCGGCCGCCCGCGCCTCGGCGAACGGCACCCCCGTCAGGTCCGCGAGCGCCGCCCCGCGCCACAGCCCGAGCGCCTCCCGCAGCAGTTCGGCCGCCCGCGAAGGATCTCCCTCGGCCAGCGCCCGGTGTCCCGCGCGGGACAGCCGCTCGAAGCGGTGCGCGTCCACGTCGTCCGGGTCCGCGACGAGCCGGTAGCCGGCCGGCAGCGACTCGATGGTTACGCCGAGACGCCTGCGCAGCCGGGACACCTGGGACTGGAGCGCGTTGGCGGCCCCGGCCGGCGGCTCGTCGCCGTACAGCCCGTCGGTCAGCTGCTCCGTGCCCACGGCCCGGCCCGCCTCCAGCACCAGCAGCGTGAGGAGCGCGCGCGGGCGGGGACCGCCCGGATCGAGCGCGTCACCGTCGGCGGAACGGATGTCGAGAGGACCCAGGATGGCGAAGCGCACGCGCCGATTCTGGCAGGTCACAGGGGTTTTGACAGGCTCCGGACATGAATTCGGACATAAAAAGAACCGGTCCACCGCGAGGGTGGACCGGTTCTTAAGCAACCAGCTAGGTGGCCGCGCTTGGCATACGTCAGCGCGAGACCTTGCCGGCCTTGATGCACGAGGTGCAGACGTTGAGCCGCTTCGGCGTCCGACCGACCACTGCACGCACGCGCTGGATGTTGGGATTCCAGCGACGAGACGTACGGCGGTGCGAGTGCGAAATGTTGTTGCCGAAGCCCGGCCCCTTGCCGCAGACGTCGCAGTTGGCAGCCACGGGTCACTCCAAAGACTTCAGATGCACTTACAGTGGATCCCGGCATGCCGGGATCGAAGAATCGAGTGGCGTAGCCGGGGGAATGTCCCGATTTTCATCGGGCAACCGGAGCAGCATACATCGGCTGCTCCCGTAGAACGAAACTACCATGGCTCCCGAGGGCCCTCGCCCCGTCCCCCAGCGTCCGCCCCCGCCTCCTGTGCGGCGCATCGCGCGACTACCCTGCGGTTCAACCCGCTCTCAAGGAGGACGCCAGGTGCCGCAGACCCTCGACGCCGTCGCGGTACGCACCTGGTGCTCGCTGGCCCTGGAGGCCCTGGGCAGAGCCCGCGAGGAAATCGACGCGATCAATGTCTATCCGGTCGCGGACGGGGACACCGGTACCAACCTCTACCTGACCGTGGAATCGGCCGTTCAGGCCGTGGAAGCGGTGTTCACCGCTCACGAGACCGTTACTGGCGCCGACCCTGCGCAGGCCTCGGCACCCGCTCTCGCGGACGCTGTACGGGCGATGGCGCACGGCGCCCTCATCGGCGCCCGGGGCAACTCGGGGACCATCCTGGCGCAGCTGCTCCGCGGCATGGCGCAGGTCCTTTCCGACCGCGCCACCGACGCCGAGGGACTGCGGCGGGCGCTGCGCAGGGCGAGTGAATCGGCGTACCAGGCGGTCGCGCACCCCGTCGAGGGCACGGTCCTCACCGTCGCCACGGCGGCGGCAGACGCCGCCGAGAGCGCGGGCGGCGACGACACCACCGGCGTGGCGCGTGCGGCGTACGAAGGGGCGCGCGCCGCACTCGACGAGACCCCCCGGCAGCTGGCGGTGCTCGGCCGCGCGGGCGTCGTCGACGCGGGCGGGCGGGGCCTGGTGGCCGTGCTTGGCGCGCTGGTCGAAGCGGTCTCGGGTGAGGCCGTCGCCGTACTCAAGAGGGAAGCACCGGCGGCGCCGCTGTCCATGGCCGACGACTGCCCGGCGGACGCGGCACAGGAGGGCGGTCCCGCCTTCGAGGTGATCTACCTGCTTGAGGCGGACGACGCGGCGGTGAGCCGGCTGCGTACCCGGCTCGACGGGCTCGGTGACTCGCTTGTCGTCGTCGGGGGCGACGGCCTGTGGAACGTCCATGTGCACGTGGACGACGCGGGCGCGGCGGTGGAGGCGGGCGTCGAGGCCGGCCGGCCGTACCGGATCCGCATCACGCACTTCGCCGCCGACCGGGTCGCGCCGCCCCGGGAACGGGCCCAGCGGGCGGTCGTCGCCGTCGTACCCGGCGAGGGCCTGGCGGGGCTGTGCGCCGAGGCGGGCGCGACCACTGTGCTCGCGCGCCCGGGGGAGCCGCCCGCGAGCGGGGAGCTGGCGGAGGCGATCCGGCGCGCCCACGCGCGCGAGGTCGTCCTGCTGCCGAACGACGCCGACCTGCGGCACACCGCCGCCGCGGCGGCGGAACAGGTCCGCGCCGAAGGGGTACGGGTCGCCCTCATCCCCACCCGCGCGGCGGTCCAGGGCATCGCGGCCCTCGCCGTCCACGAACCGGACCGCCGCTTCGACGAGGACGTCGTGGCGATGACCTCGGCGGCGGGCGCCACGCGGTACGGCGAACTGACCGTCGCGGAGCGGCAGTCCTGGACGATGGCCGGCATCTGCCAGGCCGGTGACGTGCTCGGCCTGATCGACGGCGACGTGGTCGTGATCGGGTCCGACCTGACAGCGGCGGCCCGCACGGTCCTGGACCGGATGCTGGCGGCGGGCGGCGAAATGGTCACGCTGGTGCTGGGCGAGGACGCCCCGGCGGGCCTGGCGGAGTACCTGGAGGCGCATGTCCGGGAGTCCCACCTGGCGGTGGACACGGTGACGTACGACGGCGGCCGCCAGTCGTCCCCACTGCTGATCGGCGTGGAATGAGAGCGCCCGGGAACGGGGCCCGCGGTACCGCGGGCCCCGTTCCCGGGCGCTTCGGGCACACCTGTCGACCCAAGTGGTGTGGTGTGCAGTGACTCCGCCTGTGCGTGAACGCGGTGGCTTCTAACTCGCCCGCCGAGGCGGACTCATGACGGACAAGCCCTGCCCGATGCCGAAGAGCATGCCGCGAATGTAGCGCCTTGCTGACGCCTGTGCTCCCGGATTCCGGGATCGGGCGGCCGCAACTGTCAGAGCCATAGTGTCCAATGGATTCCGTGCCCGCGCTCGACGAACCACTCAAGAAGACGCTCGGCGGCACCACCGCGAAGGTGATGGCCGAGCATCTCGACCTGCACACGGTCGGTGACCTGCTGCACCACTACCCCCGGCGGTACGCCGAACGCGGTGAGCTGACCCAGCTCGCCGACCTCCCGCTCGACGAGCACGCCACTGTCGTGGCGCAGGTCGCCGACGCCCGCGTCCTGCGGTTCGCCAACGGCAAGGGCCAGCGCCTGGAGGTGACCCTCACCGACGGCAGCGGACGGCTCCAGCTGGTCTTCTTCGGCAAGTCGATCTACCACCACCAGAAGGAGCTGCTGCCGGGCCGCCGCGGCATGTTCTCCGGCAAGGTCGGCATGTTCCGCAACATCCGCCAGCTCTCCCACCCGGCGTACGAAATGCTCGGCAAGGACAGCGACGCCGACGCCGTCGAGGCCTGGGCGAACCAGCTCATCCCGCTCTACCCGGCCTGCGCCCAGATGGAGAGCTGGAAGATCGCCAAGACGGTCGACGTCGTCCTGGCCTCGATGGAGGCCACCGGCTGGCAGGAGATCGCCGACCCCCTGCCGCCCGCCTTGCGCGAGGGCCGAGGTCTCACCGACCTGCCCGACGCGTTCCGCAAGGTCCACCGGCCGCGTACGAAGGCGGACATCGCCGAGGCGCGGGACCGCCTCAAGTGGGACGAGGCGTTCGTACTCCAAGTCGCGCTCGCCCGGCGCCGGTTCGCCGACACCCAGCTCCCGGCCGTCGCCCGCCGCCCCGCCCCCGGCGGCCTGCTGGACGCCTTCGACGCCAAGCTGCCCTTCACCCTCACCGACGGTCAGCAGAAGGTCTCCAAGGAGATCTTCGACGACCTGGCCACCGAGCACCCCATGCACCGCCTCCTCCAGGGGGAAGTGGGCAGCGGGAAGACCATGGTCGCGCTGCGGGCCATGCTCGCCGTTGTCGACGCGGGCGGCCAGGCCGCGATGCTCGCGCCCACCGAGGTGCTCGCCCAGCAGCACCACCGGTCGATCACCGAGATGATGGGCGAACTGGCCGAGGGCGGCATGCTCGGCGGCGCCGAGCAGGGCACCAAGGTCGTACTGCTCACCGGTTCCATGGGCATGCCCGTCCGCCGCCGGGCCCTCCTCGACCTGGCCACGGGCGAGGCAGGCATCGTGATCGGTACGCACGCGCTAATCGAGGACAAAGTCCAGTTCCACGACCTCGGCCTCGTTGTCGTCGACGAACAGCACCGGTTCGGCGTCGAGCAGCGCGACGCCCTGCGCTCGAAGGGCAAGCAGCCCCCGCACCTGCTGGTGATGACGGCGACGCCCATCCCGCGCACGGTCGCGATGACCGTCTTCGGCGACCTGGAGACCTCGGTCCTCGACCAGCTCCCGGCCGGCCGCTCGCCCATCGCCACCCACGTCGTCCCGGCCAAGGACAAGCCGCACTTCCTCGCCCGCGCGTGGGAGCGCGTGCGCGAAGAAGTGGAGAACGGCCACCAGGCGTACGTCGTCTGCCCCCGCATCGGCGACGACGAGGACAACCCCAAGGGCGGCGCCAAGAAGAAGCAGGCCGAGGAGGATCCGGAGAAGCGGCCGCCGCTCGCCGTCCTGGAGATCGCCGAGCAGATCTCCGCCGGTCCCCTCAAGGGCCTGCGCGTCGAAGTCCTGCACGGGCGGATGCAGCCCGACGACAAGGACGACGTGATGCGCTGCTTCTCCGCGGGCGAGGTCGACGTCCTCGTCGCCACCACCGTCATCGAGGTCGGCGTGAACGTCCCCAACGCCACCGCGATGGTGATCATGGACGCCGACCGGTTCGGGGTCTCGCAGCTGCACCAGCTGCGCGGCCGGGTGGGCCGTGGCTCGGCGCCCGGGCTGTGTCTGCTGGTCAGCGAGATGCACGAGGCCAGCCCGGCCCGTGCCCGGCTGGCCGCCGTGGCCGCCACCCTGGACGGTTTCGAGCTCTCCCGCATCGACCTCGAACAGCGCCGCGAGGGCGACGTACTCGGCCAGGCGCAGTCCGGCGTCCGGTCGTCGCTGCGGATGCTCGCTGTCATCGACGACGAGGAGGTCATCGTGGCGGCCCGTGAGGAGGCCGTCGCCGTCGTCACCGCCGACCCCGAACTCGAACGGCTCCCGGAGCTGCGCACCGCCCTCGACGCCCTGCTGGACAAGGAGAGGGAGCAGTACCTCGACAAGGGCTGACAATGGGTGCAGCAGGATCCGTTCTGCTCAGTCGCTTCAGTCGCTTCGCACCTACGACCCTAGGACCCGACACCCATGACCCGCGTGATCGCCGGCACGGCCGGCGGACGCCGCCTGGCCGTCCCGCCGGGCAACGGCACCCGCCCCACCTCCGACCGTGCGCGCGAGGGCATGTTCTCCACCTGGGAGTCGCTGCTCGGCACCCTCGAGGGCATCAGGATCGCCGACCTGTACGCCGGCTCGGGCGCCGTGGGCCTGGAGGCGCTGTCGCGCGGCGCCGTGCACGCCCTGCTGGTCGAGGCCGACAGCCGGGCCGTCCGCACCGTCCGGGACAACGTCCGCACCCTGGGCCTGCCCGGCGCCGAAGTCCGGACGGGCAAAGCGGAGCAGATCGTCACAGGTCCGGCGCCCGAGACGCCGTACGACGTGGTATTCCTCGACCCTCCGTACGCCGTCACCGATGACGATCTTCGCGAGATCCTCCTCACACTCCGCACCCAGGGCTGGCTTGCGGACGATGCCGTCGCCACCGTGGAGCGCAGCACAAGAGGTGGAGTATTCAACTGGCCCAAGGGATTTGAGCCATTGCGGGCCCGTCGCTACGGCGAGGGAACGCTTTGGTACGGTCGCGCCGCCTCTACGTGCGAAGACGCACGATGACCGGACCGGAGAGCGAGGGACTACAGATGCGCCGCGCAGTCTGTCCCGGGTCATTCGACCCGATCACCAATGGACATCTCGACATCATCGCCCGCGCCTCCAAGCTGTACGACGTCGTGCACGTCGCGGTGATGATCAACCAGTCCAAGCAGGGACTGTTCACGGTCGAGGAGCGGATCGACCTGATCCGCGAGATCACCGCCGAGTTCGGCAACGTCGAGGTCGAGTCCTTCCACGGGCTCCTCGTCGACTTCTGCAAGGAGCGCGACATCCCGGCCATCGTGAAGGGCCTGCGCGCGGTGAGCGACTTCGACTACGAGCTCCAGATGGCCCAGATGAACAACGGCCTCTCGGGCGTAGAAACGCTGTTCGTCCCCACCAACCCCACCTACAGCTTCCTCTCCTCCAGCCTGGTCAAGGAGGTCGCGGCCTGGGGCGGCGACGTCTCCCACCTGGTCCCCCCGAGGGTCCTCGGCGCGCTCACCGAGCGTCTCGCCAAGAAGTGACAAGAGAAGTGACAATCTGACGGAGCGCCACCAGCTGTCGGGCGGGGGCCGACTGCCCGTACAGTCGTCCCGTCCGTCTCCAGCCGGAAGAACAGGTGGCGAGCACACGGTGGACGTGCAGAAGAAGCTCGACGAGATCGTCGAAGCGGTGGGCAGCGCCCGGTCCATGCCCATGTCGGCCTCGTGCGTGGTCAACCGCGCCGATCTGCTCTCGATGCTCGAAGAGGTACGCCAGGCCCTGCCCGGCTCCCTCGCGCAGGCCCAGGAGCTGATCGGCGGTCACGCGCAGATGGCCGAGCAGGCCCGCCAGGAGGCCGAGCGGATCATCGAGTCCGCGCACGCCCAGCGCGGTTCGCTCATCTCGGACACCGAGATCGCGCGTCGCTCCCAGGAGGAGGCGGACCGCATCCTCAGCGAGGCCCGCCGGGACGCCGAGGAGATCCGCGCCGAGGCCGACGAGTACGTCGACTCCAAGCTCGCGAACTTCGAAGTCGTCCTCACCAAGACCCTCGGCTCCGTCGACCGCGGCCGCGAGAAGCTGCTCGGCCGTGGCCCCGGCCTCGACGGGCAGGGTTATGAGGACCCCGACTTCGCGGAAGCCCCGGAGCGCAGCCACGACCCGGAGACCCTGCGCCAGAGGGCGGACGAGTACGTCGACACCAAGCTCGGCGCATTCGAGGCCGTGCTCTCCAAGACCCTCGAAGCGGTCGGCCGCGGCCGGCAGAAGCTGCATGGACGCGTCGCCTCGGACGAGCTCGGGGCGCACATGGTGGCCCAGGACGAGGCCGGAGCGCAGCGCAGCAGCGACGCGGACTTCCTCGCCGACCTGGCGGAGCCGCAGGCCGCACTCCCGGTGCCAGGGCAGCCGCAGATCCCCGCGCAGCAGTCGTACGACCCGTACGCGTACCAGCAGCCGCAACAGGAGCAGGACCCTTACGCGTACCAGCAGCCACAGGACCCGTACGCCGCCCAGCAGCCGGATCCGTACGCCTACCAGCAGCAGGATCCCTACGCGTACCAGCAGCAGGGCTACGACCAGGGACAGGGCTACGGCCAGCAGCCGCAGCACGTCCCTCAGCAGCAGGCAGCCCTCGACGAGACCAGCCTGTTCGACACGAGCATGATCGACCTCGATCAGCTGCGGGAGTACGAGCAAGGGCGCTAGGGCCGATTGGGCCCTGAGCGAAGCGTCAAGTATCCTGGCACTTCGGTCGCGCGTATGCCCGCGATCACGGCTGCCCGCTTCGCGTTCCGCGACGGCGACACGGCGGCCCACCACAGCGAACCGAAAGCAGGAAGACCCCTGAACGCCCACCTCGACCACCGCAACCCCCTCGTGTTCGACACACACGAGCTGGGCCGGCGTCCCGGTGCGCTCCAGCGGCTGACCCGCTCGGTAGCGGCCCCCAAGAACTTCGGTATCGAAGGGGTCGTCGGTGTGCCGGAGGGCGCGCCGGTGAATCTCAGGCTCCGCCTCGAATCCGTCATGGAAGGGGTGCTTGTCACAGGCACCGCCCGTGCGACGGCCAAGGGGGAGTGCGTAAGGTGTCTGGAGCCGCTGGAGCTGGACGTTGCAGCGGACTTCCAGGAGATGTTCTCGTACCCTGCCGCCGATGACCGGGGCCGCCACAAGGCGGAACCGGCCGACGACGACGAGGACGACGAGGACAGGCTCTATCTCGAGGACGGCCTGTTCGACCTCGAGTCCGTGCTGCGTGATGCGGTAGTGCTCGCACTGCCGATGCAGCCGGTGTGCCGGGAGGACTGTCCCGGCCTGTGCCCGCAGTGCGGGGTCAGGCTGGACGAGAATCCTGGGCACGATCATGACGCCGTCGACATTCGATGGGCGGCACTGCAAGGACTCGCCGGGACCAACCAGGACGGCGAGAAGGACAACATTGGCGACGCCGCCGAGTCGGGCGTCGACGAGAAGCAGGAGAAGTAGCCGTGGCTGTTCCGAAGCGGAAGATGTCGCGCAGCAACACGCGCCACCGCCGGTCGCAGTGGAAGGCTGCGGTCCCCACCCTGGTTTCGTGTGAGCGTTGCCAGGAGCCGAAGCTCCAGCACATCGCGTGCCCGAGCTGCGGCACGTACAACAAGCGCCAGGTCCTCGAGGTCTGAGCGGCTGGTGAGAGGCACTGTGTCTAGCCCCAAGAAGGCGGATGACGCCAAGGCGGACTACGCCGGCAAGCCGGCGGAAAACACAGCCTCGTCCCACACGCTTCTGGAAGGGCGGCTCGGCTATCAGCTCGAGTCCGCCCTTCTGGTGCGTGCGCTGACCCACCGTTCGTACGCGTACGAGAACGGCGGTCTGCCCACCAACGAGCGCCTCGAGTTCCTCGGGGATTCCGTGCTCGGCCTGGTGGTCACGGACACGCTGTACCGGACCCACCCCGATCTGCCGGAAGGCCAACTGGCCAAACTGCGGGCCGCGGTGGTCAACTCTCGTGCACTCGCGGAGGTGGGCCGCGGCCTCGAACTCGGCTCCTTCATCCGGCTGGGCCGGGGCGAAGAGGGCACGGGTGGCAGGGACAAGGCATCCATCCTGGCCGACACCCTTGAAGCGGTGATCGGCGCGGTCTATCTCGACCAGGGTCTCGGAGCCGCATCAGAACTGGTGCACCGGCTCTTCGATCCGCTGATCGAGAAGTCTTCGAGCCTCGGTGCGGGCCTGGACTGGAAAACCAGCCTCCAGGAACTGACCGCGAGCGAGGGTCTCGGCGTACCCGAGTACCTCGTTTCGGAGACCGGTCCCGACCACGAGAAGACCTTCACTGCTGCTGCCCGCGTCGGTGGTGTCTCGTACGGCACCGGCACCGGCCGCAGCAAGAAGGAAGCGGAACAGCAGGCGGCGGAGTCCGCGTGGCGCGCGATCCGCGCGGCCGCGGACGAGCGCGCGGCGGCCGAGGCCACGGCCGCGGCGACGCCCGTGCGGGACACGGCCGACGACGCGACGCCGTCGGCCCAGGCCACCGCCTGAGTCACGCGAGCACTGCCCTCTGTGCCCCCTGCCGGATTCCGGCAGGGGGCACAGAGGTATGCTGCATCCGTGCCTGAGCTGCCCGAAGTCGAAGTCGTACGACGCGGGTTGGAGCGCTGGGTCACCGGCCGCACCGTCTCCGAGGTGCAGGTGCTGCACCCCCGGGCGGTACGCCGCCACCTCGCCGGCGGTGAGGATTTCGCCGTACGCCTCAAGGGGCACCGCATCGGGGCCGCGCGCCGCCGCGGCAAGTACCTCTGGCTGCCGCTCGAAGACACCGCGGGCTCCGTCCTCGGCCACCTCGGGATGAGCGGCCAGCTGCTCGTACAGCCGGAATCCGCGCCCGACGAGAAGCACCTGCGCATCCGCGTCCGCTTCGACGACGATTTCCGTACGGAGCTGCGCTTCGTCGACCAGCGCACCTTCGGCGGACTCTCGCTGCACGACAATTCCCCCGACGGGCTCCCCGACGTCATCGCGCACATCGCGCGCGATCCCCTGGACCCGGCCTTCGACGACGCCGCGTTCTGTACGGCGCTGCGCCTGCGCCGTACGACCGTCAAGCGCGCCCTGCTCGACCAGTCACTGATCAGCGGCGTCGGCAACATTTACGCGGACGAGGCGCTCTGGCGCGCGCGGCTGCACTACGAGCGCCCCACCTCCACCCTCACGCGCCCCCGCGCGGCCGAGCTCCTCGGCCATGCGCGGGACGTCATGTACGCCGCGCTCGCAGTCGGCGGCACCAGCTTCGACAGCCTGTACGTGAATGTGAACGGCGAATCGGGCTACTTCGAGCGGTCCCTGGACGCGTACGGGCGTGAGGACGAACCGTGCCGCCGCTGCGGGACGGCGATGCGCCGACGCCCCTGGATGAACCGCTCCAGCTACTTCTGCCCGCGCTGTCAGCGCCCTCCCGTCTCCCGCCGCCGCCCTCAATAGAGCGCTACGCGCGCCCCTCTCGATCGCCACGCTTCTCGTCGTAACGCTCGCGCGCCGTAAGCACCTCCGGCATGCGTCCCTCGACCAGGTCGATCAAAGCCAGCAGCCGTTCCGCGACGTCCTGCCCCAGCGGCGTCAGCTCGTAGTCGACGCGCGGCGGGTTGGTCGGCTGCGCCTGCCTGCTGACGAGCCCGTCCCGCTCCAGCGCGTGCAGCGTCTGGGACAGCATCTTCTCGCTGACGCCCTCGACCCGGCGGCGCAGCTCATTGAAGCGGAGGGTGCCGCCCTCCTGCAGCGCGCCGATCGTCAGGCTGCCCCAGCGTCCCGTCACATCCTCCAGCGTGCCGCGCGAGGGGCACTGGCGGGAGAACACGTCGAAGGCGGAGTCGGAGTCGCCACAGGTCTGCTGCGCGTTGCTGTCCATACAGCAAGCATACTCCGGCGCAGCGCTAACTCATGGCTTGCGCTTTCTAAAAGTTAGTGCTTTTCTTCTGTCATCAGTCACCGAGCAGAAGCACCGACGAGGAGACCGTCAGCCATGACCACCCCCGCTGTTCCGCCCGTAGTCTCGATCGCCTACCACTCCGGCTATGGCCACACCGCCGTCGTCGCCGAGGCCGTCCGCGCCGGAGCGGCCGACGCCGGAGCCACCGTTCATGTCATCAAGGTCGACGAGATCAGTGACGAGCAGTGGGAGCTGCTCGACGCCTCCGACGCGATCGTCTTCGGCTCGCCCACCTACATGGGGACCGCGTCGGGCGCCTTCCACCAGTTCGCCGAGGATTCCTCGAAGCGCTGGTTCACGGACACCTGGCACAACAAGCTGGCAGCGGGATTCACCAACTCCGCCTCCAAGAGCGGCGACAAGCTGCACACCCTGCAGTTCTTCCAGACCCTCGCCGCCCAGCACGCCATGCACTGGGTGAGCCTGGGCCTCAAGCCCGGCTGGAACTCCACCGAGGGTTCCGAGAACGACCTCAACCGCCTCGGCTTCTTCTCGGGCGCCGGCGCTCAGACCAACTCGGACGAGGGGCCCGACGGCGTACACAAGGCGGACATCGCGACCGCCGAGCACCTCGGTCGCCGCATCGCGGAAACCGCCAAGGTCTTCGCGGCGGGCCGGGAAGCCGTCGCCGCCTGACCTCCCGGTACGGAAGGGAGGGTCAGAAGCCGAAGTTCTGCGTCCACCAGGGGCCGCCGGGGCCCATGTGCACGCCGACGCCCAGGGTCTTGAAGTCGCAGTTCAGTATGTTCGCCCGGTGGCCCTCGCTGTTCATCCAGGCGTCCATCACCGCCTGGGCGTCGGCCTGGCCGCGGGCGATGTTCTCGCCGCCCAGGCCGCTGATGCCCACCTTTTCGGCGCGGTCCCAGGGGGTCGCCCCGTCCGGGTCGGTGTGATCGAAGAAGCCGCGGGCGGCCATGTCCTGGCTGAAGTCCTCGGCCAGCGTGGCCAGGGGGCCGTCGGCCCGGACCGGGGCGCAGCCGACCGTCGCCCGCTCCTGGTTCACCAGGGCTACGACGGTGGCCTCGGCGGTGGCTTCGCTGCCGGTGCCGTTGCCGTCGCCGAGGCCGGGGATCCTGGCCGGGGGAGTGGGCACGACGCGATCGGGCTTCGGGCTCTGGCTCTGCTCGGGCGCGGCCGGCTTCTTTGGGCGGCTGTCCGGGGCGGCCGTCTTGCGCTCGGAAGGCTTCGCCGACGGCTCGGCGGACGGCTTCTTGGAGGGCTGCGTGGGCTTCGGCTTGGGCGAAGGGGACTTCGAGGGAGCCTGCGCACGCCCGGTTTCCTCGGCGGCCGGCGTCGTCGCCCGGTCCGTGGGCTCCGCCGAGCTGCCGCCCTGCGTCTGGAGTTCGGGCGGACCTTCGGTGCGTATCCGGTCGGCCGAGCCGCCGCTGAAGGAGTAGTTCTCCCCACCGGGCAGCAGCCCGGAGGCGACCGCCACGGCACCCATGGCCACGGCGGCGGAGACGCCGAGGAGCCCGGTGCGTACGGGCGCGGCCCGCTTCTTCCGGCGGCGCGCACCACCCTGATACCGGCCTGCCGGGGCGTCCGCCTGGTCTGCTGCTACGGGTCCGGCGGCGGAGCGACGATGGCGTCCCATCTGCTGTGCCTTCCTCAATGCTTACTCGACGTGGTCAACGTCAATGCGCCTCACCCGAATGGGTGAGGCCTCATTTCGTCGGGACTGTACGCCATGACGCGTGGGGGCGAAGTGCCTCGTGAGCAATTGGCCAGTTAGCGTGCAGTCATGAACGAAGATGTGCGGCTCACCGCCTGGGTACGCGGTCGAGTACAGGGAGTGGGCTTCCGCTGGTTCACCAGGGCAAACGCTTTGGAAATCGGCGGCATCGCCGGCTTCGCCGTCAACCTGGACGACGGCCGGGTGCAGGTCGTGGCGGAGGGACCGCGTGAGAATTGCCACCGTCTGCTGGAATGGCTGCGCTCGGCCGACACTCCCGGGAGCGTCGACGGAGTGACAGAGATCTGGGGCACACCGCGCGGTGGTTATGCGGGCTTCGAGATCAGATGATCAATCAGGCGCGAGGGCGCCTTCGGCGCATTCCGCAGGTGCCCGTGGCAGGGGCGTGGGACAGAAACGACCTGGTGGTTGCCAAGAAACGCCTGTCGTGGAAAGCTGCCGACTACGGATGATCTCTACGCCCCCAGGGCCCCGCAGAAGAGGCGGCACCGCGCATTCCGCGGCTGCTCGCACCCGGGCTGCCCAGCGATACGGGGCGTGATCGTGTTGACCGTCAAACTTTTTGGTGAGACTCTGGAAGCCCCGCGCACCTTAGCTGTTTGGCATTGAGAACAACAGAGATGACAAGCACCGCGGGTGCGATTCCCTCACGACCCACCACCGCTTCGGTCGGTCACTCAGTGTGGAGGACCATCCATCATGGCAAAGGCGCTTCTCGGTTACGTCGGCGGCTCCGACCCGCGACTCCTCGCCGAGATGCGACGGCTTCAGCAGCGCGTCCAGGATCTTGAGTCCGAGCTCAACCGGATTCAGTCCGAGAACGACGCGCTCAGCGCCGCCGCTCACCACCGCGGAGATTCGCTGCTCGACAGCATCGACATCGACGTACCCCAGGCGGAGCCTGCGCTCACCTGACACGGTTCGTAGGAGAATCCGAGCCCGTCAGCTGTCCGTATCAGCCGCTTGAGATCTGCATCAAGATCTACCAGCAAGACATTGCAAGGGACGCTTCGGCGTCCCTTCTTTTTTGCGCCCCGTATGTAGACCTCTTCCCTTACCGTCTGATGTGCCCTGCACCTTCAGAGGTGAAACCGGCGGTGAAAGGTAGAGTGCGGCGGTGCATCTCAAGGCCATGACTCTCCGCGGTTTCAAATCATTCGCATCGGCCACGACGCTGCGGTTCGAACCAGGGATCACCTGCGTCGTAGGCCCCAATGGCTCGGGCAAGTCCAACGTCGTGGACGCGCTGTCGTGGGTGATGGGAGAGCAGGGCGCGAAGTCGCTGCGCGGCGGCAAGATGGAGGACGTCATCTTCGCCGGGACGACCGGGCGGCCACCGCTCGGCCGCGCCGAGGTCTCGCTGACCATCGACAACTCCGACGGTGCGCTGCCCATCGAGTACGCCGAAGTCACCATTACGCGGATCATGTTCCGCAACGGCGGCAGCGAATATCAGATCAATGGTGATACGTGCCGACTGCTCGATATCCAGGAGTTGCTCTCCGACTCCGGGATAGGGCGGGAGATGCACGTGATCGTCGGGCAGGGCCAGCTCGACTCCGTACTGCACGCCGATCCGATGGGGCGCCGGGCGTTCATCGAGGAGGCCGCGGGCGTCCTCAAGCACCGCAAGCGGAAAGAGAAGGCGCTGCGGAAGCTGGACGCGATGCAGGCGAATCTCTCGCGCATACAGGATCTGACAAATGAACTGCGTCGGCAGCTCAAGCCGCTGGGGCGGCAGGCGGCGGTGGCGCGGCGGGCCGCCGTCATCCAGGCCGACCTGCGCGACTCCCGGCTGCGGCTGCTCGCCGACGACCTGGTGAAGCTGCGCGAGGCGCTGCGCGCGGAGATCGCCGACGAGGCGGCGCTCAAGGAGCGCAAGGACGCGGCCGAGGCGCAGCTGCGAGCCGCGCTGGCGCGGGAGGCGGAGCTGGAGGAGGAGGTACGCCGCCTCGCTCCGCGACTGCAGCGGGCGCAGCAGACCTGGTACGAACTGTCGCAGCTGGCAGAGCGGGTGCGGGGCACGGTCTCGCTGGCCGACGCCCGGGTGAAGAGCGCGACGACGGCCGCCCCCGAGGAGGAGCGGCGCGGGCGCGACCCAGAGGACATGGAGCGCGAGGCCGCGAAGATCCGCGAGCAGGAGGCGGAACTCGAAGCCGCGCTGGAGGCGGCGCAGCGGGCGCTGGAGGACACGGTCGAGCACCGGGCCGGACTCGAACGGGAACTGGCCGCCGAGGAACGCAGGCTCAAGGACGCGGCCCGGGCCATCGCCGACCGCCGCGAGGGGCTCGCCCGGCTGAACGGCCAGGTCAACGCGGCCCGTAGCAGGGCCGGTTCCGCCCAGGCCGAGATCGACCGGCTGGCCGCCGCCCACGAGGGCGCCCAGGAGCGGGCCGCCGCCGCGCAGGAGGAGTACGAGCAGCTCAAGGCCGAGGTGGACGGGCTGGACGCGGGCGAGTCCGACCTGGCCGAACAGCACGAGGCGGCCCAACGTGACCTCGCCGAGGCGGAGGCCGGACTCACGGCGGCCCGGGAGGCCGCCACCTCCGCCGAGCGCCGCCGGGCGGCGACGTCCGCGCGGCACGACGCGCTGGCCCTGGGGCTGCGACGTAAGGACGGCACAGGGGCACTGCTCGCCGCGCAGCCCCGGCTGACCGGCCTGCTGGGCCCGGCGGCGGAACTCCTCACGGTGGCCCCCGGCTACGAGATCCCGGTGGCGGCGGCGCTGGGGGCGGCGGCCGACGCGATCGCGGTGGCGGACCCGGCCACGGCCGCCGAAGCGATCCGCCTCCTGCGCAAACAGGACGCGGGCCGAGCGGTGCTCCTGCCGGGCGCCCCGGCGGCCCCGGCGGCCGCACGCGTCCCGGCGGGGGCCGCGGTGCCGGCCGGGTGCGACGGGGATTCCGGCGACGCCTCGGCAGCCGTCGGCGGCGCGCCCCGCCAGGAGGCCGGGGCCGGCTCGGCCGGTGCGCGGGGCGAGGGCGCGGCTCCTGGGTGGCCCGGAGCCGGCGATCCGGGTCCGGGGGGCGCCGCTGCCGGCGCCGGAGTTGGCGTGCCGGCCGGGGCCGGGCACCGCGTGCCAGGGCAGGGGGGTGCGTATGGGCCGGGTGACGAAGCTGTCGGTGCCGGGGCAGAGCGTGCCGTGGTTGTGCCGCGGCAGGAGGGCAGAGGGGCTCCGGCTCTGGTTGGCGATCTGGTGCGCGGGCCCGCCGATCTGATGCCTGCCGTGCGGCGGCTGGTGCGGGACATGGTAGTCGTCGGGACGCTGGAGGACGCCGAGGATCTGGTCGCGGCGCAGCCGTCGCTGACCGCTGTGACCGCTGAGGGCGATGTTCTCGGGGCGTACTTCGCGCAGGGCGGGTCGGCCGGGGCGCCCAGCTTGTTGGAGGTGCAGGCCTCCGTCGATGAGGCCGCCGCCGAGCTGGAGGAGCTGGCCGTACGGTGCGAGGAGCTGGCCGGGGCGCAGCACCGGGCGCAGGAGCGGCGTAACGCGAGTGTCGCGCTCGTCGAGGAGCTGGCCCAGCGGCGCCGGGCCGCCGACCGGGAGAAAACGGGCGTCGCGCAGCAGCTCGGGCGGCTCGCCGGGCAGGCGCGCGGCGCCGCCGGCGAGGCCGAGCGGTCGGCCGCTGCCGCCGCCAAGGCCCAGGAGGCGCTGGAGCGGGCCACCGAGGAGGCCCAGGAGCTGGCCGAGCGATTGCTGGTGGCCGAGGAGGCGCCCGTACAGGAGGAGCCGGACATTTCCGTGCGCGACCGGCTCGCCGCCGACGGGGCCAACGCCCGCCAGACCGAGATGGAGGCCAGGCTCCAGGCCCGTACGCACGAGGAGCGGGTGAAGGGGCTCGCGGGGCGCGCGGACGCGCTCGACCGGGGGGCGCGCGCCGAGCGCGAAGCGCGGGCGCGCGCCGAACAGCGGCGCGCCCGGCTGCGCCACGAGGCACAGGTGGCGGCTGCCGTCGCGTCCGGTGCACGGCAGCTGCTGGCCCACGTCGACGTCTCGCTCGTACGGGCCGCCGAGGAGCGGGCCGCGGCCGAAGCGGCCAAGGCGGAGCGCGAGAGCGAACTGGCGACCGAGCGCGGCCGCGGCCGGGACCTCAAGGGCGAGCTCGACAAGCTGACGGATTCGGTCCACCGCGGCGAGGTGCTCGGCGCCGAGAAGCGGTTGCGCATCGAGCAGCTGGAGACCAAGGCGCTGGAAGAACTGGGCGTGGAACCGGCGGGACTGGTGGCGGAGTACGGGCCCGACCAGCCCGTACCGCCGTCGCCGCCCGCCGAGGGCGAGGAGGTGCCGGAGGATCCGCAGGACCCCCGCAACCAGCCGCGGCCGTTCGTACGCGCGGAGCAGGAGAAGCGGCTCAGGGCTGCCGAACGGGCGTACCAGCAGCTCGGGAAGGTGAATCCGCTCGCCCTGGAGGAGTTCGCGGCCCTGGAGGAGCGCCACAAGTTCCTCTCCGAGCAGCTTGAAGATCTGAAGAAGACGCGCACCGACCTGATGCAGGTCGTCAAGGAGGTCGACGAGCGCGTCGAGCAGGTCTTCAGTGAGGCGTTCCGGGACACGGCGCGGGAGTTCGAAGGAGTCTTCTCGCGGCTCTTCCCGGGCGGTGAGGGCCGGCTGATTCTGACGGATCCGGACAACATGCTCACCACGGGCGTGGATGTCGAGGCCAGACCGCCGGGCAAGAAGGTCAAGCGGCTTTCACTGCTCTCCGGCGGTGAGCGGTCGCTGACGGCCGTGGCTCTGCTGGTGTCGATCTTCAAGGCCAGGCCGAGCCCGTTCTACGTGATGGACGAGGTCGAGGCCGCGCTCGACGACACCAATCTCCAGCGGCTGATCCGGATCATGGAGGAGCTCCAGGAGAGCTCCCAGCTGATCGTCATCACTCACCAGAAGCGGACGATGGAGGTCGCCGACGCGCTGTACGGCGTGTCCATGCAGGGGGACGGCGTCTCGAAGGTCATCAGCCAGCGGCTTCGCTGAGATGTCCGCGCAACCTTCAAAACTTGAACACAAGCCGACCGGTCTGGGCCACGAATTTCAGGTTCCCCACCTCTTGACTTCGAAACCTGAAGGCATAGTCTCGGCAACGTCGTTTTTACCTTCAAGTGGTGCGCGGCGCGCTGCTGTGCCCCACTTGAAGTGCTTGCCCCCCACGCCAGGCGACGCGGCCAGGCACCAGGAGTTGATGTGACCAGCACTGTGAAACCACTGGCGTCCGGAGCCCGCGAGGCCCACCCGGATCACCTCGGCCACGTCATCTTCATCACGGCGGCAGCCGCGATGGGCGGATTCCTCTTCGGCTACGACAGCTCGGTCATCAACGGCGCTGTCGAAGGCATCCGCGGCAAGTACGACGTGGGTTCCGGAACCCTCGCCCAGGTCATCGCCATCGCCCTGATCGGCTGCGCCATCGGCGCCGCCACCGCGGGCCGTATCGCCGACCGCATCGGCCGTATCCGCGTCATGCAGATCGCGGCCGCGCTGTTCACCATCAGCGCCGTCGGCTCCGCGCTGCCGTTCGCCCTGTACGACCTGGCCTTCTGGCGAGTGCTCGGCGGCATCGCCATCGGCATGGCCTCGGTCATCGGCCCGGCGTACATCGCCGAGGTCGCCCCGCCGGCGTACCGCGGCCGCCTCGGCGCCTTCCAGCAGGCCGCCATCGTCATTGGCATCGCCGTCTCCCAGCTCGTCAACTGGGGCATCCTCAACCTCGCCGACGGCGACCAGCGCGGCAAGCTGCTCGGCATCGAGGCCTGGCAGGTCATGCTCGGCGTGATGGTGGTCCCGGCCGTCCTCTACGGTCTGCTCTCCTTCGCCATCCCCGAGTCGCCGCGCTTCCTGATCTCCGTCGGCAAGGTCGACAAGGCCAAGGAGATCCTGGCCGACGTCGAGGGCAAGAACATCGACCTCGACCTGCGCGTCGCCGAGATCGAGCTCGCGATGCGCAGTGAGCACAAGTCCACGTTCAAGGACCTTCTCGGCAGCCGCTTCGGCTTCCTGCCCATCGTCTGGGTCGGTATCGGCCTCTCGGTCTTCCAGCAGCTCGTCGGCATCAACGTCGCCTTCTACTACTCCGCGACGCTGTGGCAGTCGGTCGGCATCAACCCGAGCGACTCCTTCTTCTATTCGTTCACCACGTCGATCATCAACATCATCGGCACCGTGATCGCCATGATCTTCGTCGACCGGATCGGCCGCAGGCCGCTCGCGCTCATCGGCTCGACCGGTATGGCGATCGCCCTCGCCTTCGAAGCGTGGGCCTTCTCCGCGAACCTGATCGACGGCAAGCTGCCGCACACCGAGGGCATCGTCGCGCTGATCGCCGCCCACGTCTTCGTGCTCTTCTTCGCCCTGTCGTGGGGTGTCGTCGTCTGGGTCTTCCTCGGCGAGATGTTCCCGAACCGGCTCCGCGCAGCCGCGCTCGGCGTCGCCGCCTCCGCGCAGTGGATCGCCAACTGGGCGATCACCGCGAGCTTCCCGAGCCTCTCCGAGTGGAACCTCTCGGGGACATACGTGATCTACACATTCTTCGCCGTGCTCTCGATCCCCTTCGTGCTCAAATTCGTGAAGGAGACCAAGGGCAAGGCGTTGGAGGAGATGGGCTAAACCCCCGCTGCCCCTCTCCTCGAACACGGCACTGCCCCGGCTCACCCATTGAGCCGGGGCAGTACGTTTTCCGCGAACAGCTGCAGGCTGCGCCAGCCCTCGTCCACCGGCATCCCGCCGCACAGCGGATGCAGGACCAGACTGTCGGCGGCCAGCGCCACGCACTCGTCCGGCGTCACGACGCGGTAGACCCCCTCCTCGCGCAGCTCGTCGACGCCGGTCGCCCGCGACCGTACGGCCGACTTGATGTCCTTGGACTGCCAGGAGGCGTACGTCTGCGCCTCGTGCAGGAAGTGCTCGCCGTACACGGCCCACGTCCGGTCCGGATCCTCCGCGACATGCAGCAGCGGCGTCTCGGCCGCCGGCATCATGCAGAAGCCGTCGGTCCCGAACTCCGCCTGCCGCGCGTGGTAGTACGCCTCCAGCTCGGGCAGGTGCGCGCTCGGGAAGAACGGCAGACCGAGCCGCGCCGCGCGCCGGGCAGCCGCCTGCGAGGACCCGCCGACCAGCAGGAGCGGATGCGGCTGGGTGTACGGGCGCGGCGTGACACGCACGGTCCTGCCCCGGTACGGGAACGGCTCGCCGGTCCACGCCAGCAGCAGCGTTTCGAGCACCTCGTCCTGGAGCCTGCCGCGCCGCCCCCAGTCCACGCCCAACTGCTCGTACTCCTCCGGCCGGTAGCCGATGCCCGCGACCGTGACCAGGCGTCCCTTGCCTATCAGGTCGAGTACGGCGATGTCCTCGGCCAGCCGCAGCGGCTCGTACAGCGGACCGATGATCGCGAAGACGGTGACCGTGATGCGCCGGGTCGCGCCCAGGACCGAGCCGGCGAAGACGAAGGGGGAGGGCAGCCAGCTGTTGGCGGTGCCGTGGTGCTCCTCGGTCTGGACGGTGTCCAGGCCGCGGTCGTCGGCGTACGCGGCCATTTCAAGGGCGGCGCGATAGCGGGCCGCGTGCGTGGCGGGTGTCGCGTCGGGATCGACGAGATTGAAGCGGACCACTGTGAAGGCCATGACGAAACGTCCCCCTCCGCCGGATGTCGATGTGGCGAAGGGGGACGTTAGTTGACGTTGCGTCAGTTGGACAGGCTTCCGACCGTCTCGGGCTGCGACGCCTTGACCTCCGGCTCCGGAACCACCGGCTTCGTCCTGGGCAGCACCGCGTACAGCACCGCCGCCACGACGACCGTCGCCGCCCAGCCCAGGCCGTTGCGCCCGATCCAGGAACCGGCGAGCGGCCCGGTGAACCAGTCGACCTTGGTGAACAGCAGGCCCGCCACCAGCGCGACGCCCCATGCCGTCATGGCCTGCCAGGCGAAACCGCCCCGGTACCAGTAACCACTGGTGCGGGTGGTGTCCATGAGCGCCTCACCGTCGTACGCACGACGGCTCAGCATGTCCACACCGAAGACGCCGATCCACGCCGAGAACGCAACGGCCAGCAGCGTCAGGAAGGAGATGAACGAACCGAAGAAGCTCGTCGCCACCACCATCAGCAGGAAGCCGAAGATCAGGCTGATGATCGCGTTCACGCTCACGGCCCAGGCGCGCGGCACGTTGATGCCCAGCGTCTGCGCGGTGAAGCCGGCCGAGTACATCGACATCGAGTTGATCAGCAGCATGCCGATCAGGGCGATCAGCAGGTACGGAACGGCGATCCAGGTCGGCAGCAGCTCGCCGATGAACGACACCGGGTCGGTGGCCGACGCCAGGTCCGGCGTACTGACGGCCATGACCGCACCCATCAGAACCATGGGCAGGACGACAACGCCCGCGCCACCGACGGTCGTGCCGACCAGGCCCTTGCCCGAAGCCGTACGCGGAAGGTAGCGGGTGAAGTCCGGGCCCGAGGGGACCCAGCTGATGCCGCCGGCCGCGATGGTGCCGATGCCCGCGATCATCATCGCGGTCGAACCGGCCGGCTTGGCGAAGACGGCGGACCAGTCGGTGCCGGCGATCAGGTAGACCAGCACGAGCACGCTGAAGGCGCCGAAGAGGTACGTCGACCAGGTGCTGCACCGGCGCAGGGCGTTGATACCCAGACCCGATACGAGGAAGGTGCAGCCGACGAAGAGCAGCAGCGTCACGACGATGAGCACGGTGTTGCTCTTGATGCCGAAGAGCAGATCGAGCACGGTCAGCACGGCGTACGCGCCGGTCACCGCGTTGATCGTTTCCCATCCCCAGCGCGCGACCCAGATCAGCGAGCCGGGGAAGAGATTGCCCCGCTGGCCGAACACCGCCCTGGAGAGTGCCATGCCGGGCGACCCGCCGCGCTTGCCCGCGATCGAGATCAGGCCGACGAGCCCGTACGAGACGATGGGCGCCGCGACGGCCACGGCCAGTACCTGCCAGAAATTCAGGCCGTTGAAGACGACCAGGCCGGCGCCCATGGTGAGCAGGAGCACGCTGATGTTGGCGGCGACCCAGGTGGGGAAGAGTTCACGGACGCGGCCCGAGCGCTCGTTGTCGGGAACGGGCTCAAGACCGCGGGTCTCTATCCCGCCGTCGGACTCGGCAGACATGCATGCTCCGTGGGGGGCAGGGGTGGGGGGGCCGAATCATCATACATTCGACCCAAAAGCCCGCATGTCGGATCGACAGGGGTTGTCGCGGTCCACGATATGGGCCGCGACAACCCCTGGGTGCGCTCTGCGCACCGGACTCAGCCAGCCTGATACTGGGTGCGTTGTGACTCCGCCCCAAGGGGCTTCTCGCCGGCACGGGGCCGACGACGGACCAGCCCGGCCCGCAGAGGCAAACAGCCCCGCAGGGAGAACGACCGGTCATCCATGAGGTCACGCAGGTGGGGCAAGCGGTCAAGCATACTGGGCACGTTATGGAAATCCTCATCCTTGCTGTAGTCATCGCCCTGGTCGCGATCGGCGCCATCAGCGGGCTCGTGGTCAGCAGCCGCAAGAAGAAGCAGCTGCCGCCGCAGGCGCCGCCGACCACGCCGACCATCACCGCCCCGCCCGCCGAACCGCAGGTCGGCGAGGACGCGGCGCCACCGCGCGACGAAGCGCGCCGGACCATCGAGGAGGTGGACCTCCCCGACGCGTCGACCGCCGTCGAGGAGCCCGTCGCCGTCGAGGATCCGGTCGTCGCCGAACCCGTCGCGCCCGAGATCGAAATCCCCGAGCCCACCGCCGGCCGCCTGGTGCGGCTGCGCGCGCGGCTCGCCCGCTCGCAGAACACCCTCGGCAAGGGTCTGCTGACCCTGCTCTCCCGCGAACACCTCGACGAGGACACCTGGGAGGAGATCGAGGACACGCTGCTCACCGCGGACGTCGGCGTCGCCCCCACCCAGGAACTGGTCGAGCGGCTGCGTGAGCGCGTACGGGTGCTCGGCACGCGTACGCCCGACGAGCTGCGCGGGCTGCTCCGAGAGGAGCTGCTGAATCTGCTCGGTACGGACATGGACCGCGCGGTCAAGACCGAGAGCGCCACTGAGGTCCCGGGCATCGTCATGGTCGTCGGCGTCAACGGCACCGGCAAGACCACGACCACGGGCAAGCTCGCGCGTGTGCTGGTGGCCGACGGGCGCAGCGTGGTGCTGGGCGCGGCGGACACGTTCCGCGCGGCCGCCACCGACCAGCTCCAGACCTGGGGCGACCGCGTCGGCGCGCGCACGGTGCGCGGCCCCGAGGGCGGCGACCCGGCGTCGGTCGCCTTCGACGCGGTGAAGGAAGGTATCGCCGAGGGCGCGGACGTCGTACTCATCGACACGGCGGGCCGGCTGCACACCAAGGCCGGGCTCATGGACGAGCTCGGCAAGGTCAAGCGGGTCGTGGAGAAGCACGGGCCGCTGGACGAGGTGCTGCTGGTGCTGGACGCGACAACTGGGCAGAACGGTCTGGTGCAGGCGCGGGTGTTCGCGGAGGTCGTGGACATCACCGGCATCGTGCTGACGAAGCTGGACGGCACGGCGAAGGGCGGCATCGTGATCGCGGTGCAGCGCGAGCTGGGCGTCCCGGTGAAGCTGGTCGGTCTGGGTGAGGGCGCGGACGACTTGGCGCCGTTCGAGCCGGAGGCGTTTGTAGACGCCCTGATCGGCGACTAGCAGCCGGCACGCCCGGCCCTGCGGGCTGTTCCCCACCCCGCCCCTTCCCGCAGTGACACTATGCGGCTCCGCCGCGTGGGGGCTCCGCCCCAGACCCCGGTCCTCAAGCGCCGGAGGGGTTGAATAGTGCCGGGCAGGGCTGGCTTTGCGGCCCTGGCCGCAAGACTCAGCCCGTCCGGCGTTTGAGGGCACGCCCGTAGGGCGTCTGTGTTGTCTGGGGGAAAGAAAGCCCTACGCCGGCGACCGGTGCGCCACGTACGCCAGCGTCCCCAGCAGCAGCCTCGCCGGCGGCGGCGACTGAGCCGTGTCCAGGGATGGAGCGCGCAGCCAGCGCACCGGGCCGAGGCCGGCGAGATCGGACGGCGGCGCCGCGATGTGGTCGCCAGGACCAAGGCCGCGCAGGTCGAGATCCGCGTCGTCCCACCCCATCCGATAGAGGAGGCGCGGCAGCTCGGAGGCAGCACCCGGCGCCACGAAGAAGTGCGCCCGCCCGTCAGGAGTCGCGGCCACCGGCCCCACCGGCAGCCCCATCCGCTCCAGCCGTACGAGCGCCCGCCGCCCCGGGGCCTCGGCGACCTCGATGACATCGAACGTACGCCCAACGGGCAGCAGCGCCGACGCCCCCGGGAAGCCGGACCAGGTCTTGGTCACGTCGTCGAGGGTCGCACCCGCCGGCACCTCGGGCGCGAAGCCCAGCGGGTGAGCCCCCGGCGCCCGGCACGACGTATCGCCGCACGAGCACTCCCGCACCGCGGAGCCCGTTGCCGATGCTCTGGCGCCCGGCACGACCGCCCAGCCCCACAGCCCGGTGTACTCAGCGACCGTTGTGCAGTCCGACATGCGGCCGCGGCGCCGTGAGCCGGATCGCGTTTCCCGGCCGATCGTGAAGCCCATGCCCCCTCCAACGGGTCCAGTGCACCGATGGTTACGTCTTGGAGTCAATCTGTGACGCTGTGCTTCCGTCGAGGTGGTCCGGCGGCGCACAGAGGCATAAGAGGTGGTGCGGGCCGGACTGAGCGCCCCGGCGCGCACCGCTCCGCCGACTCCGGTCGGTGTATGTCAAGTGAATCGCGCCCGGCATCGGAGGAGTTCATCCAATGGGGTGGCGAATGGTGGCGTTTCTGGAATCGCCATGGCCGGAGCGGTGATCGTAGGATTACTGTCAGTGCACGAACCTCGGAATCACCGCGCATGTGGGTATGCCGGAGGCAAGCCGGTTTCCTGTTCGAGGGGGCGCATCCCGGGGACAGCGGGCCGCAAGTCACGGCATTCTGTTAGGGGTTCGGGCAACGAGGCAAAGAGGCTTCAGCGGGATGGGGGCGTTCCAGTGAGCGGCAGTGGCGCAGGCGGTACGAACGCTGGAAAGCGCCCGAACGAGCAGCTGGGCTCATGGTTCGTGCGCAGCGGCTGGTCCAAGGGTGAGCTCGCACGCCAAGTGAACCGCCGGGCGCGCCAGATGGGCGCCCACCACATCAGCACGGACACCTCAAGGGTGCGCCGCTGGCTGGACGGCGAGCAGCCGCGCGAGCCGATCCCGCGCATCCTCTCCGAGCTCTTCTCCGAGCGCTTCGGCAGCGTCGTCGCCGTGGAGGACCTCGGGCTGCGCTCCGCGCATCAGTCACCCTCGGTGTCCGGCGTCGATCTGCCCTGGGCCGGCCCGCAGACCGTCGCACTGCTCAGCGAGTTCTCGCGCAGCGACCTGATGCTCGCCCGGCGCGGCTTCCTCGGCACCTCGCTCGCCCTCGCCGCGGGACCCGCCCTCATCGAGCCCATGCAGCGCTGGCTCGTGCCCGCGCCCCCCGGTGAGCCCGGCCGTCCGGAATCCGCCGCGGCCGCGCGTCGGCCGTCCCGGCTCTCCAGGCCGGAGCTCGACCTGCTGGAATCCACGACCATGATGTTCCGCCAGTGGGATGCCCAGTGCGGCGGCGGACTTCGGCGCAAGGCGGTCGTCGGACAGCTCCACGAGGTCACGGACCTGCTCCAGGAGCCTCAGCCCGAGGCCACCTCCAAGCGGCTCTTCAAATGCGCCGCCGAGCTGGCCGAGCTGGCCGGCTGGATGAGTTACGACGTGGGACTCCAGCCCACAGCCCAGAAGTACTTCGTCCTCGCCCTGCACGCCGCCAAAGAAGCGGGCGACAAGCCCTTCGGGTCGTACGTCCTGTCGAGTATGAGCCGGCAGATGATCCACCTCGGCCGGCCCGACGACGCACTGGAGCTCATCCACCTCGCGCAGTACGGCAGCCGCGACTGCGCCACCCCCCGGACCCAGGCCATGCTGTATGCGATGGAGGCCCGCGCCTACGCCAACATCGGCCAGCCCAGCAAGTGCAAACGGGCCGTGCGGATGGCCGAGGACACCTTCGCCGACGCGGGCCTGGACGGCGAGCCCGAGCCCGACTGGATCCGCTTCTTCTCCGAGGCCGAGCTCAACGGCGAGAACGCCCACTCCTACCGCGACCTGGCCTACGTCGCCGGCCGCAGCCCCACCTACGCCTCGCTCTCCGAGCCCGTCATGGAGCGCGCGGTCGAGCTCTTCGGCAAGGACGACGAGCACCAGCGGTCGTACGCACTCAACCTCATCGGCATGGCCACCGTGCACCTGCTGAAGCGAGAGCCCGAGCAGTCCGTCGTACTGGCCGAAAAGGCACTCGGCGTCGCCAGGCGCGTGCGCTCCGAGCGGGTCAATACCCGGCTCCGCAAGACCGTCGACACCGCGGCCAGGGACTTCGGTGATGTTGCCCAGGTTCTCGACCTCACCGACCAGCTCGCAGCCCAGCTGCCCGAAGCCGCGGAAGCGGTCTGAGGGCCGGTCGGCGGCCGCCACAGACGCCGGTCGCGACAGCCACCCCGTGAAGCCGACTCGGCTCCCCCACCGCCAGGTCAACGGGTAGCCGTCGCGGCCGGTTTTGGCTGTGCGGGCTGTCCCGTACATGACGTGGGCAGAGGGTATCGCCGGCGCGCCGGCCCGGTCCGGCGGTTCATCCGTACGTAACACGCATGACCTCTTCGTCACTGGGGCGAAACATCGAGCGGCATCGACGGAAACGGCGCTGCGCCAATCTCATGGCGCATAACCGGCTCATCCCTTTGCTGCCGACAGGCCAACAGGCTCCGCCCCCGCACGGGCCGCACCGACGACGAGGAGACGCCGATGCCTCCAGGCATCATGACGCTCGCCGCAGACAAGATCGAACTGTCTGCCGCCAATACCGGCTTCATGCTCATCTGTTCCGCCCTGGTGATGCTCATGACGCCGGGCCTGGCCTTCTTCTACGGAGGCATGGTCCGGGTCAAGTCCACCCTGAACATGCTGATGATGAGCTTCATCAGCCTCGGGATCGTCACGATCCTCTGGGTGCTGTACGGCTTCAGCCTCGCGTTCGGCACCGACATCGGCTCGGTCATCGGCTGGTCCTCGGATTACGTCGGACTGAGCAACATCGGCATCACCGAGCTCTGGGACGGCTACACCATCCCGGTCTATGTCTTCGCCGTCTTCCAGCTCATGTTCGCGATCATCACCCCCGCGCTGATCAGCGGCGCCCTGGCCGACCGCGTCAAGTTCACCGCCTGGGCGCTGTTCGTCACCCTCTGGGTCACCGTCGTCTACTTCCCGGTCGCGCACTGGGTGTGGGGCTCCGGCGGCTGGCTCTTCGAGATGGGCGTCATCGACTTCGCGGGCGGCACGGCCGTCCACATCAACGCGGGTGCCGCCGCGCTCGGCGTCATCCTCGTCATCGGCAAGCGCGTCGGCTTCAAGAAGGACCCGATGCGCCCGCACAGCCTCCCGCTGGTGATGCTCGGCGCCGGGCTCCTGTGGTTCGGCTGGTTCGGCTTCAACGCCGGCTCCTGGCTGGGCAACGACGACGGCGTGGGCGCCGTCATGTTCCTCAACACCCAGGTCGCCACCGCCGCCGCCATGCTCGCCTGGCTGGGGTACGAGAAGATCCGTCACGGCTCGTTCACCACCCTGGGCGCAGCCTCCGGCGCTGTCGCGGGCCTCGTCGCGATCACCCCGTCCGGCGGCTCCGTCAGCCCGCTCGGCGCGATCGCCGTCGGTGCCATCGCCGGTCTGTTGTGCGCCATGGCCGTGGGCCTCAAGTACAAGCTGGGTTACGACGACTCCCTGGACGTCATCGGCGTCCACCTCGTCGGCGGTGTCGTCGGCTCGCTTCTCGTCGGCTTCTTCGCCACCGGCGGCGTCCAGTCCGACGCCAAGGGCCTCTTCTACGGCGGCGGGCTCGACCAGCTCGGCAAGCAGGCCGTCGGTGTCTTCGCGGTACTGGCCTACTCTCTGGTGGTCTCCGCGCTCCTCGCCTTCGTCATCGACAAGGCCATGGGCATGCGGGTCCCCGAGGACGACGAGGTCTCCGGCATCGACCAGGTCGAGCACGCGGAGACCGCGTACGACTTCAGCGGAGCGGGCGGCGGTTCGGCCTCCCGTTCGGCCGTATCCCCGGCGACGGGCCCGACCGACAAGGCCGGCGCCGCGACGCAGACCAAGAAGGTGGACGCATGAAGCTCATCACCGCAGTCGTGAAGCCGCACCGGCTCGACGAGATCAAGGAAGCCCTCCAGGCCTTCGGAGTCCAGGGACTCACGGTCACCGAGGCCAGCGGCTACGGCCGCCAGCGCGGCCACACCGAGGTCTACCGGGGCGCCGAGTACACGGTCGACCTCGTACCGAAGATCCGGATCGAGGTGCTGGTCGAGGACAGTGACGCCGATCAGCTCATCGAGGTGGTGGTCAAGGCCGCCCGTACCGGCAAGATCGGCGACGGCAAGGTGTGGAGCGTGCCGGTCGAGACGGCCGTCAGGGTACGGACCGGCGAACGCGGCCCGGACGCCCTCTGACCGGACGCATTCCGACCGGAACGCATGAAACGGGAGCTGCTGGGTGACGAGCGTAGAAGTGACTACTGAACCGTCCGACGACTCGGGACCCAGCGGCTACGCGGCGGCCCGGCTGCGACTTCTCCAGGAGAAGGCGCAGTCCGGGCCGCCGCGCCGCTCCGGCCTCGCCCGGCTGACCGACGACTGGCTGGACGCACTGTTCACCACGGCCGCCGCCGAAGCGGGCGTGCGCGGCGCGGCCCTCGTCGCGGTCGGCGGATACGGCAGGGGGGAGCTGTCGCCGCGCAGCGACCTCGACCTGCTGCTCCTGCACGACGGGCGGGCGGAGAAGGGCGCTCTCGCCGCTCTCGCCGACCGGGTCTGGTATCCGGTCTGGGACCTGGGCATCGACCTCGACCATTCCGTACGCACACCCGCCGAGGCCCGCAAGACCGCCGGCGAGGACCTCAAGGTGCACCTCGGACTCCTCGACGCCCGCCACGTCGCGGGCGACCTCGGGGTTACGGCCGGTCTGCGTACCGCCGTACTCGCCGACTGGCGCAATCTCGCCCCCAAGCGGCTGCCCGAGCTCCACGAGCTGTGCCAGGAACGAGCAGTGCGGCAGGGCGAACTGCAGTACCTCCTCGAACCGGATCTGAAGGAGGCGCGCGGCGGCCTGCGCGACGCCACCGCCCTGCGCGCCGTCGCCGCCTCCTGGCTCGCCGACGCCCCGCGCGAGGGCCTCGACGCGGCGCGGCGCCGGCTCCTCGACGTACGCGACGCACTGCACCTGACCACCGGGCGCGCCACCGACCGCCTCGCCCTCCAGGAACAGGACCAGGTCGCCACCGAGCTCGGGCTGCTGGACGCCGACACGCTGCTGCGGGAGGTGTACGAAGCGGCGCGCACCATCTCGTACGCCAGCGACGTCACCTGGCGGGAGGTGAACCGGGTCCTGCGCGCCCGGTCCGTGCGCCCCAGGCTGCGCGCCATGCTCGGCAGCAAGACCGCCCCCGAGCGCACGCCCCTCGCGGAGGGCGTCGTCGAGCAGGACGGCGAGGTGGTGCTCGCCCGCACCGCGCGCCCCGAGCGCGACGCGGTGCTCCCGCTGCGGGCCGCCGCCGCTGCCGCCCAGTCGGGGCTGCCGGTCTCCCTGCACGCCGTACGCCGTCTCGCCGCCGTCGCGCGGCCGCTGCCCGTGCCCTGGCCGGCCGAGGCACGCGAGGAGCTCGTCACGCTGCTCGGCGCGGGCGAGGCGACGGTAGGGGTGTGGGAGGCGCTGGAGGCCGAAGGCCTCATCACGCTGCTGCTGCCGGACTGGGAGCGGGTGCGGTGCCGCCCGCAGCGCAACCCTGTGCACACCTGGACCGTAGACCGGCACCTTGTCGAGACGGCCGTACAGGCCTCCGCGCTCACCCGCCGCGTCCACCGCCCCGACCTGCTGCTGATCGCCGCCCTGCTGCACGACTTCGGCAAGGGCTGGCCCGGCGACCACTCGGTGGCCGGGGAGATCATCGCCCGCGACATCGCCGCTCGTATCGGCTTCGACCGGGCGGACGTCGGCGTGATCGCCACGCTCGTACGCCACCACCTCCTCCTCATCGAGACCGCCACCCGCCGCGACCTGGACGACCCGGCCACCATCCGCGCGGTCGCCGACGCGGTCGGCGCCACCGGCACCCTCGAACTCCTGCACGCCCTCACCGAGGCCGACGCGCTGGCCACCGGGCCCGCCGCCTGGTCCACCTGGCGCGCCTCGCTCGTCACCGACTTGGTCAAGCGCGTCGCCGCCGTCCTCGCGGGCGAGGAACCCGCGGCGCCTGAGCCCGCCGCGCCCAGCGCCGAGCAGGAGCGGCTCGCCATCGAGGCGTTCCGTACCGGCGGACCCGTGCTGTCGCTGCGCGCACAGACGGAGGCGCACGGGGAGGCCGCGGGGGAGGAGCCGGAGCCGCTGGGCGTCGAGCTGCTGATCGCCGTACCGGATCAGCCAGGTGTCCTGCCCGCTGTGGCCGGCGTACTGGCGATGCACCGGCTGACCGTACGCACGGCGGAACTGCGGGCCGCCGAGCTGCCGGACTGGGCGGACGGCTCCGGCGCGCATTCCGGCGTACTGCTGCTCGACTGGCGGGTAGCGGCCGAGTACGGGTCGCTGCCGCAGGCCACCCGGCTGCGGGCGGACCTCGTGCGGGCCCTGGACGGCTCCCTGGACATCCCGTCGCGGCTCGCGGAGCGGGAGCGCGCGTACGAGAAGAACCCGCGCAGGCGGGGTGCCCAGGCACCGCCGCCGCGCGTCACGGTCGCCCCGGCGGGGTCCCGCCTCGCGACGGTGATCGAGGTCCGCGCGCAGGACGCCCCCGGGCTGCTCCACCGCATCGGCCACGCACTGGAGGCCGCGAAGGTACGGGTACGCAGCGCGCACATCAGTACCCTGGGCGCGAACGCGGTCGATGCGTTCTACGTCACAGGCCCGGACGGTGCCCCGCTCCCGGAGATTGAGGCCGCGGAGGTGGCCGGTGTGCTGGAGGGTGCGCTGCGGTAAGGAGCAGGGGGCAGACCTCACCGCGGACAGACCGTTACCCTGGGGGCATCTGTGTCCACCCGCCCCCTGACCCGAGGATTCGCGACCGCCGTGTTCGATACTCTTTCCGACCGCCTCGCAGCGACATTCAAGAACCTCCGGGGCAAGGGCCGCCTGTCCGAGGCGGACATCGACGCAACGGCACGCGAGATCCGTATCGCTCTGCTCGAAGCGGATGTCGCGCTGCCCGTCGTCCGGGCGTTCATCAAGCAGATCAAGGAGCGCGCCGCCGGGGCCGAGGTCTCGCAGGCGCTGAATCCCGCGCAGCAGGTCATCAAGATCGTCAATGAGGAGCTTGTCGGCATCCTCGGTGGCGACACCCGCCGGCTGCGGTTCGCGAAGAACCCGCCCACCGTGATCATGCTCGCGGGTCTCCAGGGTGCCGGTAAGACGACCCTCGCCGGAAAGCTGGGCCTGTGGCTCAAGGGCCAGGGCCACTCGCCGATCCTGGTCGCCTGTGACCTCCAGCGCCCGAACGCCGTCAACCAGCTGAGCGTCGTCGCCGAGCGCGCCGGCGTCGCGGTGTTCGCACCGGAGGCCGGCAACGGCTCCGGTGACCCGGTCAAGGTCGCCAAGGACTCGATCGAGTACGCCAAGAACAAGCTGCACGACATCGTCATCGTCGACACTGCGGGCCGCCTCGGTATCGACCAGGAAATGATGCAGCAGGCCGCGGACATCCGCGACGCCGTCAGCCCCGACGAGATCCTCTTCGTCGTCGACGCGATGATCGGCCAGGACGCGGTCAACACCGCCGAGGCCTTCCGCGACGGCGTCGGCTTCGACGGCGTGGTGCTGTCGAAGCTCGACGGTGACGCCCGTGGTGGCGCCGCGCTGTCGATCGCCAACGTGACCGGCCGCCAGATCATGTTCGCGTCCAACGGCGAGAAGCTGGACGACTTCGACGCGTTCCACCCGGACCGCATGGCGTCCCGCATCCTCGGCATGGGCGACATGCTGTCGCTGATCGAGAAGGCCGAGCAGACCTTCAGCCAGCAAGAGGCCGAAGCGATGGCGGCCAAGCTGGCGAAGGGTCCGAAGGAGTTCACGCTCGACGACTTCCTGGCTCAGATGGAGCAGGTCAGGAAGATGGGCTCCATCTCGAAGCTGCTCGGGATGATGCCCGGCATGGGGCAGATCAAGGAGCAGATCGCCAACATCGACGAGCGCGACGTGGACCGTACCGCCGCGATCATCAAGTCGATGACCCCCGCCGAGCGTCACGACCCGACGATCATCAACGGCTCGCGCCGTGCCCGCGTCGCCAAGGGCTCGGGTGTCGACGTCAGCGCCGTGAAGAACCTCGTCGAGCGGTTCTTCGAGGCGCGCAAGATGATGTCGAAGATGGCTCAGGGCGGCGGAATGCCGGGCATGCCGGGGATTCCGGGCATGGGTGGCGGCCCCGGCCGTCAGAAGAAGCAGCAGAAGCAGGCCAAGGGCAAGCGCAAGAGCGGCAACCCGCTGAAGCGCAAGCTGGAGGAGCAGGCCGCGGCCGAGCGCCGCGAGCAGGCCGCGCAGTCGGGCGGCGCGCTGGGGCTGCCGGCCGGCCAGAGCGCTCCTCAGGACTTCGAACTGCCCGACGAGTTCAAGAAGTTCATGGGCTGACACCCCGGACACGCAAGCGCTGTGGGCGCCCTCTCCGTCACGGAGCGGGCGCCCACAGCGCTTGCATCGCTCGTATCAAGGGGTACGCGCGATCAAGTAGCGGAACACGTTCGACATCCAGACCGTTCGGTCCCGCCGCACATGGGGGTGCAGCGCCTCGATGAGCTCCTTTTCCACCTGCGCCGGATCCGTGGCCCGTACGGCCGCGTCGAAGAGCCCGGTCGACAGGAGGCCGCGTACGGCGCTGTCCAGGTCGGCGTAACCGAAGGGGCACGCGACCCGCCCCGAGCCGTCCGGTTTCAGACCGGCCCGCGAGGCCACGTCCTCCAGGTCGTCCCGGAGCGCGGGACGCCATCCGCGGCCGGCACTGCCGCCGCCGGTGGCGCGCAGTGTCTCGGTGAGCCGGGAAGCGACCCGCAGCACCGAGGAGGTCGCGCAGCGCTCGGGCGGGCCCCATCCGGCCAGCACCACCGCGCTGCCGCGCTCGGCGAGCGGTATCGCGCTTTCGAGCGCCGCGGCGAGCGACTCGGAGTCGCCGGCCGCACAGCCGAGCGGTTCGAAGGCGGTGATGAGGTTGTACGCCGGGGCAGCGCCGTCGCAGACCTCCGCCGAATCGCCTTCGTACAGGCGCGTGGGTTCGTCCGGTGTGTCCTCGGTACTGCTCAGGCGCTCGCGGGCCAGCGCGACCCGGTCGGGATCGGATTCGACGCCTGTCACACGCGCGCCTCGCGACGCGGCGATCAGCAGAGCGAGTCCCGAGCCGCAGCCGAGGCCGAGCAGCCGGGTGGCGGGGCCCACCTCGAGCCGCTCGTACGCCGCTTCATACAGCGGGACCAGCATCCGTTCCTGAATCTCGGCCCAGTCGCGGGCGCGCGCGCCCGCGTCCGCCGCCGGCGCTGAGGCTGCGTTCGCGTAGTGCCGGTGGTGCCGGACGAGCGTTGGTGTCATCGAAAGCGCCCCAATCCGCCGAGAGGTCATTACGTGTCCTGATGGACGTTCCCCCGTGTGCGTGCGCTTGTACTCCCCGTAGCCAGGGAACTCCGCATCCGTCACCAAGTCCAGGGGTTGAAAGGCAATGCTTGTGTGCCCCTGCCGTGCGCCCCCGCGCCCGGAGCGGATCCAGGTTCCAGAGTGCCGTCGCCCGGCCGATCCCGCCACGGGAAGGGGCGGTGGCGCGGGCGCGGTGCGCCCCCGGGTACTGTCGCCGTCGGTGGCGGTGCCCATTGAGGCCCGCCCGCGCCCGGGGCCCGGCTCGCGCCCCCGGAGCAACGGATGCCCCGGCGTGCGTCTTTGTCTACGCGCTGGGGCGTACGCGCTGGTACGACCCGGGTTGATGCGAGCTGGGCGGGTCCTCCGCAGATCAGCGCACCCGCCCTCGTCAGGACGCATCAATGGCAACTGACTGGTACGTGCAAATTATTTGGGATGGCCCGGAATAGGAACACCGGGGCACCCCGGCTCGTTGTCACGACGTGAGCACGACACCACCTGTTCTCGCCGCAGAGCTGGCGCAGGCGTGGGCCGACATTCAGCGGTACCACCCCGAGCTGCCAGACCTAGCCGCGCCCGAATCCCTGATCGGAGAGTCGTCGTCCGCCTGTGGCGCCGAGCTCTCCTTCGAACGACTGCTGCACGAGGCAGTCCACGGCATCGCCGCCGCCCGCGGCGTCCGTGACACCTCGCGCGCCGGCCGCTACCACAACCGCAGATTCCTCGCGATCGCCGAGGAGATGGGCCTCGACCACCCCGAGGAGCCTCATCCCAGCAGTGGCTTCTCGCTGGTCTCGGTCAACCCCGAGGCGAGGCGGCGCTACCGGCCGACGATCGAGCGGCTCCAGCGCGCCCTCAAGGCGCACACCGTCGCGACCACGTCGGACACCAAGCGCTCCTTCCGCGGGCCGGCCGCCCGGCACGGCTCGTCCGGCGGCGGGGTGCGGGTCAAGGCCGTCTGCGACTGCGGGCGCAACGTCCGCGTCGTGCCCTCGGTCCTGGCCCAGGCCCCGATCGTGTGCGGGGGCTGCGGAAAGCCGTTCCGTATCCCGGAAGTGGTGGCCGCAGCGAGCTGACCGCCTTTTGCTGACTCCCTATACGCCCGTGCGGACCCGTGCTGGTCGGGTGCTGGTCGGGTGATGTCTGTGCCACAGGTGTGTGGCACAATGGCTAGCTGTACTCGACAGCCGCACAGGAACCCTCTCGCCTCCGGCTGACGCGTCCATCGGGCACCCCGAGTACCGCAACCCCACGTGGCATCTTGTTGTGCCCAACCACGTCATAGACCAGGAGACACCACTCCAGTGGCAGTCAAGATCAAGCTGAAGCGTCTGGGCAAGATCCGTTCGCCTCACTACCGCATCGTCGTCGCCGACTCCCGTACCCGCCGTGATGGCCGGGCCATCGAGGAGATCGGCCTGTACCACCCGGTGCAGAACCCCTCGCGCATCGAGGTCAACTCGGAGCGTGCCCAGTACTGGCTGTCCGTCGGCGCCCAGCCGACCGAGCCGGTCATGGCCATCCTGAAGCTCACCGGTGACTGGCAGGCGCACAAGGGCCTCCCGGCCCCCGCGCCGCTGCTGCAGCCGGAGCCCAAGGCCGACAAGCGTGCCGCGTTCGACGCGTTCGCCAAGGGCCTCGAGGGCACCGACGAGTCCAAGGGCGAGGCGATCACCCAGAAGGCGAAGAAGGCCGACAAGAAGGCTGACGAGGCTCCCGCAGCTGAGTCCGCTGAGTCGACCGAGGCCTGAGCATGCTCGAGGAGGCTCTTGAGCACCTCGTGAAGGGCATTGTCGACAACCCCGACGATGTGCAGGTCGCCTCGCGCAACCTGCGCCGCGGGCGCGTGCTGGAAGTCCGGGTCCACCCGGACGACCTCGGCAAGGTGATCGGCCGCAACGGCCGCACCGCCCGCGCTCTGCGTACGGTCGTGGGTGCCATCGGCGGCCGTGGCATCCGCGTCGACCTCGTCGACGTGGACCAGGTCCGCTGAACAAGTTGGCCGTTTTACCTAGATACGCCGGCTCGGGCCGGGAAGGGCTCGCGAGCCCTTCCCGGCCCGTAGTCGTAAGACAGGAGAAACATCAAGTGCAGCTCGTAGTCGCGCGGATCGGCCGCGCCCACGGGATCAAGGGCGAGGTCACGGTAGAGGTACGTACGGACGAGCCGGAGCTGCGGCTCGGGCCCGGCGCCGTACTCGCCACCGACCCGGCCTCCCCGGGGCCGCTGACGGTCGAGACCGGCCGGGTGCACAGCGGACGGCTTCTGCTGCGCTTCGCCGGCGTCAAGGACCGCACGGCCGCCGAGGCCCTGCGCAACACCCTCCTCATCGCCGAGGTCGACCCCGAGGCCACTCCGGAGGACCCGGAGGAGTACTACGACCACCAGCTGATGGACCTCGACGTCGTCCTCGCAGACGGCACCGAGATCGGCCGGATCACCGAGATCACCCATCTGCCCTCGCAGGACCTGTTCATCGTGAAGCGCCCCGACGGCAGCGAGGTGATGATCCCCTTCGTCGAGGAGATCGTCACCGAGATCGACCTGGAGGAGCAGCGCGCGGTCATCACCCCGCCGCCCGGCCTGATCGACGAGAGCGAGGCGGAGGTCGTGTCGTCGCGGGACGACGGCCAGAAGGACGACCAGGCATGAGGCTCGACGTCGTCACGATCTTCCCCGAGTACCTGGAGCCGCTGAACGTCTCCCTCGTGGGCAAGGCACGCGCGCGCGGGCAGCTAGGCGTCCACGTGCACGACCTCAGGGACTGGACGTACGACCGCCACAACACGGTCGACGACACCCCCTACGGCGGCGGCCCCGGCATGGTCATGAAGACCGAGCCCTGGGGCGCCGCCCTCGACGACGTCCTGGCGGACGGCTACGAGAGCGGGGCCCACGGCCCGGTGCTGGTCGTGCCCACGCCCAGCGGCCGCCCCTTCACGCAGGAACTCGCGGTCGAACTCTCCGAACGGCCCTGGCTGGTCTTCACGCCCGCGCGCTACGAGGGCATCGACCGCCGCGTCATCGACGAGTACGCCACCCGGATGCCGGTGTACGAGGTGTCCATAGGGGACTACGTGCTGGCCGGCGGTGAGGCTGCCGTACTGGTGATCACAGAGGCCGTCGCACGGCTGCTGCCCGGTGTGCTCGGCAACGCCGAATCGCACCGCGACGACTCCTTCGCGCCCGGCGCGATGGCCAACCTCCTCGAAGGCCCCGTCTACACCAAGCCGCCCGAGTGGCGTGAGCGCGGCATCCCGGACGTGCTGCTCAGCGGCCACCACGGGAAGATCGCCCGGTGGCGGCGGGACGAGGCGCTGCGGCGTACGACCGCCAACCGGCCGGACCTCATCGAACGCTGCGACCCAGCCGTCTTCGACAAGAAGGACCGCGAGATGCTGAGCATCCTCGGCTGGCGGCCCGGCCCCGACGGCCGATTTGGGCGTAACCCCGAGGCCGTGGAAGAATAGGCCGCTGCTGTACGTCCGGCGTGCGCCCCTGCCACAGGGGGAACGACGCCCGCCCGACGCGGACAGCGCCCCGAAACTCTCTTAATCGAATTCCGTCGATGACCTGTGGCATCGGCGAGGAAGCAGACTCACATGTCCGGCCTTCTCGACTCCGTCGACTCCGCATCGCTGCGTACCGACCTTCCCGCGTTCCGCCCGGGTGACACCGTGAACGTCCACGTTCGCGTCATCGAGGGCAACCGCTCGCGTGTGCAGCAGTTCAAGGGCGTAGTCATCCGCCGCCAGGGTGCGGGCGTCCGCGAGACCTTCACGGTCCGCAAGGTCTCCTTCGCCGTCGGCGTCGAGCGCACCTTCCCGGTGCACAGCCCGATCTTCGAGAAGATCGAGCTCATCTCCCGCGGTGACGTCCGCCGCGCGAAGCTGTACTTCCTCCGTGAGCTGCGCGGCAAGGCCGCGAAGATCAAGGAGAAGCGCGACCGCTAAGTCGCGCGTTCGGCGCCCGGGACCGGCCGGATAGGCTCACGTCCCGATGGACACCGAAGCGCACGTCACGGAGCGTGACCGCTCTTCCG
>NZ_JAGGOK010000042.1 GCF_018614615.1 Streptomyces sp. ISL-100
CTTCACGAGCCTTCTAGGCGTGTGGCTCGGTGCCAGGCTTCAGCCTGCTCTTCGAGGTGTTTGACGTGGTAGGCGTGGGCGTGGGCAGTGCGGGCTTCTTGCATGGCGGCTTCCCAGCGGCGCCGTCTTTCCGCGGCGGCCAGCTGGTCTGCGCGGCGCCGCTTTTCGGCTGTTTCTCCGCGGAGCGTGATCTCCTGTGCGATCTCGGCGAGTTGGTCTTCGAGGGGCCGACTTGCGCTGTCGGCCCATTCCGTCGCGCGGTGCGGGTTGCCGCCGCGGAGGATGAAGCGCAGGCGGTCGGAAGGGGTGTAGTCGAAGCGGGGGATGCGCATCCAGGAGTACTTCTTGGCGTCGGCGAGTTCCTTGTCGGTGGGGATGTGTTCGCTGCGGTCTTGTTCTTGGAGGACGAGGAAGCCGACCGTTTCGCCTTGGGCGGTGATGGTGAAGTGCGGCTCGGCTCTGCGGCGTCGGTGGGGTGGGGGAGCGCCTTGGATGGGGCCGAGTGCCGCGACGTGGCCTTGTTCTTGAGCGGCGGTGATGAGTGCCTGGATGATGCGCAGGGCTCGCCCTTGAACGGTTTTGGTCAGTCCCATGGGCTGGGGCTGCTTTTGGAGTGCGGCCACGATGGCGTGGGGGCGGGTGAGCCGGGTGGGCACGGGGAGCGGAGCGAGTTCGGCGAGGCGCCAGGCGGGGATGTCGACGAGCTTGATTTCGTAGCCCTGGTGGGTCCGGTATCCGTGGAGCTCTTGAGTGTCCGGGATCTTGCCGGACTTACGGGTGATGCTGACTCGTGAAGCCCAATTCACTGCGTGAGGGTCGGTGTCGATGGGCTTTATGAGGAAACCGTTGTTGGCGGCCAGTTCTTCGAGGAGCCGGTCGGCGTAGATTGCATGGGCCTTCGGCGTGGTTCTCGGGCGTGGCTTTCTCGCGCCTGTGCTGGGGGCTTCGGGTGTGCGGCTGCTGGTTCCCGCGGGGGAGCTGTTCTCGCCGCTGCTATATTGCCGCCCTTTGTCGGTGAGTTGGGCGGTCCAGCACCCGCGGCGTTTGGTGATCTTGACGAGTCCCCGGTTTTGCAGGGCTTGCGCGCTGACCTTGTAGGTAGTGTCGTTCCAGATTCCGTCGGGGCATCCGTTGCTGATCCAGTCGAGCACGGCTTGCTGGCGTTCATTGAGATCTCGCTGCACGTTGCCCTTTCCCAAGGTGCAGTGATTGCTGCTGTGGAATAGATGCCCTGTCGCGGTTGGGCGAACCCGGGGTGCGGCGGGGCGGGGGTGTTCTCCGGGTTACGACCTCCCGCTTCCCCCGGGTCGAGCCCCGAGGGCCATCAGCTGGTAGGCGAGTGCCGCGCCACCGAGCGGAAGGCCGCCGACGAGGTGCTGATCGGCCTCGGTGACGGCGTTACCTGAGTGCAGCGCAAGCAGTACGCGGCCTACCAACGGCCGCGGAATTTCGCCCGCCTCATTACGCCCCCGTGGTGCGCAGGCGAATTTCACAGGGGAGGTTGTAGATCGTCGCGTGCTGCCTTTCGACGGGCGGTCTGGGGGTGGCGGTGGAGCTACAAGTATTCGGCGGATCCCCGGTTTCGGTAACCGGGGATCCGCCGCCATATTGCCGCCGCTTCTGAGGGTTTCGCTTCGGGGCGACGTCATGGTGGTGTCCAGGTGCGGCCGGTCTCGGCGATGAAGCTGTCGAGGAGTTCGGGCCGGTAATGCGGCGGTCGACGCGGCCTTCCGCGCGATCGCGATCGCGGTGGCGGGCGCGGGTGGGCGGTCCGTGACCGACCCTTGATCAGTTCTTGAGCAGGCCCTTGGCGACCATGCTTTCGCCACTGGCCACGATGGCTTCCTCGGCGTCGCGGGCTGTCCATCCCAGGACCTTGCGGGCCCGGTCGCTGGACACCTTCTTGGCGTACCCGAGTACGGGCACGATGGGGCGCAGCTCCCGCCTGAAGACGGCCGCGATGCGTACCACGGTGTCGGGAATGGACCGGGTCGGCACCCGGTTCGCCGCGTCCCCGAGCTGCGCCTTGAGGATGGCGCCGATCTGTTTCATCGGCAGCGCCGTCGGGAGCATGCCATGCGGCTCCACACGAAGGTCGCGCAGCGGAGTCGACTCCGTGCCGGGTTGTGAGCGGTAGTGGGGGCTCAGTACGAGCGGGGTCCGTAACGGACTCCAGCCGTGGAGGAAGGGCTCAAGGTCGGCGGCGCCGGGTTTGGGTGGCGTGGGGAGCTTTGGCGCTGAGGCGGTCTCGGTGAGGCGTTGGAGGTGCGTGGTTGCGAACGCGAGCCACTCCTCGATGACCGGAACGGGAACCTTCGGTGAAACGGGCCCAGATCCAGTCGCGCAGCGTCTCGGTGTTGAGAAGCCGTATTCCTATCGATCGTGAAGGCGGTACCGCACGGTGCGCGATCCGGGGAGGGGCTGACCCGCTAGCGGTCGGTGTAGTGGCCGTAGACGCGGGCGATCTCCAGTACGTCACCACTCACCCGGTACACGAGGCGGTGTTCCTCGGTGATGCGCCGCGAGCACCAACCCTTGAGTGCGCCTTTCAGCATCTCGGGCTTTCCGATGCCGTTGCCGTCATCGGGGTTGCGTTGGATGTCCGCGATCAGGACGTTGATGCGCTTGAGGCTGCGCCGGTCGATCATGGCCCACTGCGCGTACTGCTCCCATGCGCGGGTGGAGAACATGACCTTCACTCCGCCGCCTCCGGGTCGATCAGGTCGCGCACAGTGCCGCGTCCGGCGTCCAGCTCAGCAACGGACTCCATCAGCTCAGCAGCGGTGCGCGCGTTGCCGAGCAGGTACATGGTCTCCGTCCACGCTTCGTAGTCGGACTCTGCCATGAGGACGGCGTTTCCCTGTTTGGAGGCGATCCGCACCGGTGCGTGATCGTCGTTGACCTTCTTCAGCAGCGGGAAGAAGTCCCTCCGCGCCTCGGTTCCGGTGATCGTCATTGCTGTCGTCCCTTTCGCTCCGGCCGCCCTCAAATGGTACTGAAAAGTGTACATCGCCAGTACGGATTTCGGTACCAGAGAGCCTAGCGGCTGCTCATCCCAGCCAAGATCACCCAACCAGGCACCCTGTTCGATCAGATGCCTCGTTGAGGCGCACAGGGAGACGATGCTGGATGTCGAGGTCGACATCGGCGTGTCCCAGGGCCAACTCTGGGCGATTGTCAAGGGGGCGCGACCGGGCCCGGTAGGCTTGCCTGTCCGGGATGGGCGGGGTGGATCCGGGTGGGCCACCGTCTGCCGGCAGGCGAAGGGATCGGCGCATGGCCACCGTATTTCGGGTGGTGACCGTGGATGACGAGGACGGCCATGAGGTTCGGACGCAGTACTACGACGAGGCGGGGGGCGAGATCCCTGCCCCCCGGCTGTCTGTCGTGCGCGGGTCGGCCCGTGGCGCCGTATCCCGTGTTGCTGCACCCCCTGTTGCCGTAGCTCATGCGGCTGTGGAGACCGCGGGGGCTCGGGAAAGGGTTTCGTCCCCGGCGTTCGCCGGGGAGCAGTGGGCGGTGTTGTCCGGGTGTGCGGCGGTGTTTCTGCCGGCGGATCCACCGCGCAGTGGGCGCGTCGCGTTTCATGTCGCGGGGAGCGGTCGGCTACCCGTGGGTGTGCCGGCCGAGGACGTGGAGATCGTTACCGCGCATGGGCGTGGTGCGCGTCGGCGTACGGTGTCGGCGGTGGTGCGGCCGTTGGCCGAGGTGCTGCCCTGGCTCTTGTCCGTGGACGTGCAGGCGGATGCGCCGTGCGGTGAGACGGCGGCAGTCTGGCGGCATGCTGCTCTGTACGCCCTGCACCTGGCGGGGCGCGGGCTGCTGCTGCCGGGGCTCAGCGCCGGTGACCATGATGCCTGGCGGCTTGGCCCTTATGCGGAGGCGGACGCGACCTGGGTGCGGGCGCTGGCCGAGGTCATGCCGCCCGCCGCGTACGCCGTACCGCTGGAGTCCGCGGGGGATGGGAGTGCGCGTACGCCGCTGCAACTCCCCGATTCTTACGCCCGGTTGAGGGAGTTCATGGACGCGGTGGCGGATCTGCTGCCGCGTACCCCTGCCGCGCCATCGGCGGCCGGGGTGCAGCCGTTCGCTGCGCGGGATGCGCAGCATCTGCCGGGGCTGCGGGCGTGGGCCGCGCGGGTGGCCGACGGCCGGGATGCCGGTGTACGCGTCTCGCTGCGGCTCGAACTGCCGGGCGGCGCGATGCGCGCGCACGAGGGCGATGCGTACGACGAGGATCCGTACGACGAGGATGGATGCGACGCCGCCACGGACCCCGCCGCCGCGACGGTGCGGGCCGTCGTGCAGGTGCACTCGCTCGCCGATCCGCTGCTCCTCGCGGACGCGGCCGACGTCTTCAGTGGCGAGAGCGGCGGATTCGGTCCGCGTACCCGCGCCCAGGTGGCGGACGTTCTGCGCCGGGCCGCCGCTGCGTGGCCGCCGCTGTGCCGAATCCTCTCGCTGCCGGATCCGGATGAACTCGCCCTGGACGACGAGGAGTTCATCGGGCTCGTCGAAGGCGGGGCGGCCGCGCTTTCGGCCGCCGGGGTCGCCGTCCACCTGCCCAGGGAATTGGCGCGAGAGATGACGGCCCGCGCGGTGATCGAGCCCGAGGGGCCGGGCGAACGCGATCAGGACGCCGAGGCCCCCGCGTTCTTCTCGCCCGAGCAACTCCTCTCCTTCCGCTGGGAGTTCGCGGTCGGCGACCGTACGCTGACGCAAGGCGATCTTGACCGGCTCGCGCAGGCCCGGCGCCCCCTGGTGCGACTGCGTGACCAGTGGGTCGTGGTGGACGCGGATCTGCTGCGCAAGGCGCGCCGCGCCCGCCGTGAACTAGGCGCCCTCGATGCGCTGAGCGCCGCGCTCACCGGCAGCGTGGAGGACCCCGACGGCGTGCTCGTTCCCGTACGGGCAGGAGGATGGCTGGCCGCCCTGCGCGACCGGCTCGCCGCTCCCGAGCAGGCCGGTGAGGCCGAGTTGGCCGCGCCCGCCGCTCTGGACGCCACTCTGCGCGGCTATCAGCTGCGCGGACTTGCCTGGCTGGACCGGATGACCCGGCTGGGCCTCGGCGCCTGCCTCGCCGACGACATGGGCCTGGGGAAGACGATCACCACGATCGCCCTGCATCTGCGCCGCCAGGAGGATCCGGCGACCGCGGGCAGGCCGGCTCTGGTGGTCTGTCCGGCATCCCTGCTCGGCAACTGGGGCCGGGAGATCGACAGGTTCGCGGCCGGCACCCCCTGGCGCCGCCACCATGGACCGGGGCGCGATCTGGGCGGCCTCAAACCGGGCGAGATCGTCCTCACCACGTACGGCACCATGCGCCGCGACGCCCAGGCGCTCGCCGCAGCCGGGCCGTGGGGGCTCCTCGTCGCGGACGAGGCGCAGCATGTGAAGAACCCGGCAGGGGCCACCGCGAAAGCGCTGCGCACCCTGCCGAGTTCGGCGCGCGTGGCCCTGTCGGGCACCCCGGTGGAGAACAACCTCAGTGAACTGTGGGCGCTCCTGGACTGGGGGACCCCCGGGCTCCTGGGCTCCCTGAAGGCTTTCCGGGACCGTTATGGGCGGGCCGCCGAGCGTGCCGCGCGCGGTGGTGCGACCGGCGAGGAGGACAGTGCGGCGGCCGAGCGGCTCGGCCGGCTCATCCGCCCCTTTGTGCTGCGCCGGCGCAAGGCCGACCCGGGCATCGCGCCCGAGCTGCCGCCGAAGACCGAGACCGATGAGCGGGTGCTGCTGAGCAGGGAGCAAACCGTGCTGTACGAGGCGCAGGTACGCGAGTCGCTTGCCGCGATCAAGGAGGCGAAGGGCATTGCCCGGCATGGTCTCGTACTCAAACTCCTCACCGCGCTCAAGCAGATCTGCAACCACCCCGCCCAGTATCTGAAGGAGCCCGGCGCGACTCGGCTGACCGGCCGCAGCGGCAAACTGGAACTCCTCGACGAGCTCCTCGATGTGATCGTCGCCGAGGACGCGTCCGTGCTGCTGTTCACCCAGTACACGCAGATGGCCCGCCTCCTCGAACACCATCTGACCGCGCGCGGCATCAACTCCCTCTATCTGCACGGCGGTACGCCGGTGAAGCGGCGCGAGGAGATGGTCGACGCCTTCCAGCGCGGCGAGGCCCCGGTCTTCCTGCTCTCCCTGAAGGCCGCGGGCACCGGCCTCAATCTCACCCGCGCCGGGCATGTCATCCACTACGACCGGTGGTGGAACCCGGCAGTGGAGGATCAGGCCACCGACCGTGCGTACCGCATCGGCCAGACCCAGCCCGTCCAGGTCCACCGTCTGATCACCGAGGGAACGGTGGAGGACCGTATCGCTCAACTCCTCAGTAGTAAGCGTGACTTGGCGGACTCCGTGCTTGGCGGGCAGGGCGAGGCCGCCCTCACCGACCTGAGCGACGATGAACTCGCCGATCTGGTCTCCCTGCACTCCGCCCACGGCGACAGGAGCCGCCGATGAGGCGCCGCACCGGTACCCTCGCCCTCCCGGCGCCGCAACTGGCGCGCGGGCAGCGGGAGATGGCGAGCAGCTGGTGGGGCGAGGAGTGGATCGACTCCCTTCAGACGCCTTCCTCGTCGTTCGGGTACGGATTCTCCGCGGGCCACGACAGCCGCCTGGCCCGCGCCCGCACCTACGCCCGCAAGGGGGCGGTCGGCGAGATCACGGTGCGGCCGGGGTCGGTGGCCGCCCGCGTCAAGGGCAGCCGCCGTACCCCCTACCGCTGCGAGATCCACGTACCCGAACTGTCCGAGGCGCAGTGGGACAAGCTCTTCGAGGACTGGACCGCCGCCGGGCGGGAGCTGCTGCTCGAACTCGCCCAGGGTCGGCTCGGCGTACACGCGGTCGATGCCGCAGTGCGGGCGGAGACGGACCTGGTCCCGCCGCCGGACGCGTTCGTCTACCACTGCTCCTGTCCCGACTGGGGCGACCCGTGCAAGCACGCCGCCGCGCTGTCGTACGCGTTCGCGCGGGCCCTGGACACCCGCGCCGAGGCGCTGCTCGTACTGCGCGGACGCGACCTTGTCGAGGCAGCCACCGAGATCTCGGTACGCCATGGCGAGCGGGAGCAGTCCGCGGCCGACGAGGCGCAGGAGGAGGCCGTACGGGCGGCGCGGCCCACCGGGGTCCCGGCAGGCGAGGCGTTCACGCGGGCCCGGGCCCGCGCGGCGGACGGTCCTGCCGTACTGCCGGTGCTGCCCGCGCCCCTCCTTGCTCCTGTCGTGGGCCAGGACAAGGCCGCGGCGATGACGCCGGTGCTGCTCGTGGGCGAGTCCGTCGCCCCGGAAGCGCTGCACCTGCTGGCTGTCGATGCCGCCCGGCGTGCTTCGGCGGTCTATGTGTGGGCGGTTGACCAGCGGGATGTCACCGATACAAAGGCGGCTGCCGGGGCCGCGCAGACGCAGGCGGCCGATCTTCTGATGCTGGACGGCGACCCCTGGCACGACACCGTGCGCCGGGCTGCTGCTGCCGCCGACGGCGACCTGCCGGTGGTCTCCCGCCTCCTGAACAGCTCGGACCGGGCCCGCACCCAGCTCGCCCGGGCGAGCGTCGCCTGGCGCTACGGCGGCCCGGCGGCGCTGAGCGCCCTGGACGGCACACTCGTACCGCCGCCCGAGACTGAGGCCGCGGCACGCGAGCGGCTGCTGCAGTTACGGATTCCAGGCCGGTCAGGACCGCCCAGGCCGCGCCGGACCCGTGGCCGCCTGCAGCTGGTCGGCGAGGACGTCGAGCTGCGCTGGGGCTCGGACGGACGCTGGTACCCGTACCGGAAGGAGCGCGGCCAGTGGTGGGCGGCGGGCCCGCCCGCCACCGACGCCGACGAGGCGCTGTACGGAGCCCTCGGCGCAGAGTGACCTTGGGGTGAATGGACGGGTGCGGCGAATGGGCGGTGCGCTGTCGAGAGTGGGCGGCAGGAGGGGACGTTGGCGACGATGCTCCACTAACATCTATGTTAGTAACGTTGTCGTTAGTGCCATGCGTGGAGGGCCCCTCCATGGAGGAGATCGAGCGGGGGCGGGGCGATCTGACGTTGGCGCGGATTCGGGAGAGCTGGACCAGTTGGCGCGGCCGGGCGATCGAGCCGCTCGCCCGCGAGGCTCGCCCGGATACTGCCCGACGACCGGCTGCCCGTGGCCCCGGCCGTGGGTGGCTACTGGACCCGCACTAATGACGTGGAGACCTTCGACCGGCACGACCTGGCAGCTCTCCATCGACACCGGGCCGCCCTCACCGACGAACCCGTCCCAGTCGTGGCGGTCTCGCGCCGCAGAGTCGACTGCCCGAGGCTCGATGCCGCCTACGGCCCCGGCGGCTTGCTGAACGCTTGGCCGCTGTGAGGGGCGGATCGCAGGCGAGACACGGGAGTTGGCGAGCGCGATCAGGTCGAAGACGTTGCGGAGAAGTCCCGCAGACCTCGGCCCCTTGCCGACGCTGTTGTGTAGCGTTGGCGACCTTGGGTCTTCTTGTACTTTGTCGCGAATCCCGTGCTGGGATGGTGCTGGGATGCGCCCACATACCCGCAGGTCAGAGCGTTGTGGGGTAGTTTCGCTTCAACGTCTAATACGTCCGGTGAAAGGCCGTCTGACCTGCGGCGGAGTGGGTCGGGCGGCCTTTGCGGTCCGCGCAGAGTCCGCAGCGAGCTGACTTCGGTCAGCGCGCGGGGGTAGCGGCTACGCCGCTTTGTCGACCTGTGGCTGGGCATCGGCGGACTGGTCCGCGTACGCCTTGTCGACGGCGGCCCGGGTCCGCTCCTCGGAGTCGGGCCACAGGTGGGTGTAGATGTTCAGCGTCATGGCCGCGTTGGTGTGGCCGAGGCGCTCGGAGACCGTCTTCACGGACTCGCCGTGCTTGATCAGCAGGCTGGCGTAGTGGTGCCGGAGGGCGTGGGGGCCGGTGCCCTTCGGTATGCCGGCCTTCAGGCAGGCGGGCCGCCAGGACCCGTCCATGAAGTGCGTGTAGACCACGGGTCCGCCTTGCGGCGCCGTGAAGATCCAGCTCTCGGGCCCATCGGCGGGGAAGTCCCGCAGGTGGGCCTTCATCGCATCCACCGCCATGCGGGGGAGCGGGACCGTGCGGTGCGAGCGAGCGGTCTTGGGTGGGCAAACGTACACGCCGTGCTTGGCGGTCTGCTGGATCTGCTGCTCGACCGAGACGGTCGCGTGCAGCAGGTCCACATGCCGGAGCTGGAGACCGAAGAGCTCGCCGGGGCGGAGCCCGGTGGCCGCGCCGAGCAGCACGAGGCCCTTGTATCGAGCGGGTATCTCCTCGGACAGCGCCCGCACCTGCTCGACGGCCAGGGGCACGATCTTCTTCCGTGGTACCGAGGGCAGCTTCGCCTCGGCGCACGGGTTGTGAGGGATCATCCGGTCACGGACGGCCGCCCGGAAGACGGCGTTGACCGTGTTGAAGACCGTCCGTGAGGTACTGGCGGCCAGCCCGTGCGTGGTGGTCAGACTGGTGACCCAGCTCTGTACGTCGCCGGGCTTTATGGCGCCGAGCGCCCGCTTCTCCCAGGCCGGGTAGACGTAGCAGCGCAGGTGCTGGGCCACCGCCTTGGCCGTGGAGGGCCGGTGCGGCTGGATGGCCCGCCATTCCTCCGCGTACTCCTTGAAGGGCTTCTTCGTCGACCGCGGGTCGACGTATTGCCCGGTGACCACGCTCGCCGTGACTTCGTCGAGCCACCGTTGGGCGTCGATCTTGCGGTCGAAGTGGCGCGCGTGCTCCTTGCCGTCGAGGTCGCGGTAGCGGGCACGCCATTTGCCGTTGGGGCGCTTCTGGATGTTGGCCAAGTGGCTTCTCCTTCGTGTCGGTTGTCAGTAGTGGCCGCCGTCCTCGATGTCGCTGCTGAGGGTGCGAGCGTCGCGCTCGTCGCCCATGAGGCGGAGGCACTGCTCGTGGATCGCCCGCGAGCTGTCGGGATGGGCCTTGATGTGGTCGGCGATGGCGACCACTGCGTGGTGTAGGCGGTCGCGCGCGTCTCGGGCCGCGTAGAACGCTTCGACGGCTTCTTGGACGAGCCGTCGGCTGTCGATGTCGAGCCCCTCCAGGGGTGGGGACATCAGTTCTTCGAGAGGGAGCTCGAAGACGCGGGAGAAGGCGAGGGCCTCGTCGAGGTTGATGCGCCGGCGGGGGGTGCCGTTCTCGATGCGCCAGACCGCCGTCTGGTTCATCTTGATGCCGGCTCTGGTCACCCGATCCGCCAGCTCGGTCGTGCTCCACCCTCTGACCTCGCGCTCCAGTGCCACGCGCGCGGCCACGTTCCCTTCGCTGTAGAGCAGCGGCACCTCGCCGCCCTCGGGTCTGTCGCCTGCCATCGAACCTCCATCGTCACCGTCGCTATCCCAATTGAAACATGCGCTTCCCGATTTGGGTAACCACCGATCCTGGGGTACAACTTTATGCAGATCGAATCGCTACCTAACCGAATGGGAATGCATGCGATACCTGACCACCGCCGAGGTTGCCGAGCGCTACCGCGCAGCCGAAAGCACCGTTCGCTACTGGCGCCACATCAAGAAGGGGCCGCTCGGCATCAAGGTCGGCAAGCGGGTGCTGTACCCCGAGGCCGAGCTGCTGCGCTACGAGCGCACGCTGATCGACGGCCGAGACGAGTGGGGCCTGGCCTCGTGAGCCGCCGGCAGCCCCGGACACAGCAACGGCCCCCGGCGCGCCAACGCCGAGGGCCGGAGATTCCCCTGCACGTCGCCCATCCCTGAACGAACGAACCGGTGAGGGGCGGGACCTTGCCCGTCCCGTCCCTCACCTGAGAGGAACGTCTATGGAGGACTCTACGTCCCCCGCCACTTCGAACACATCTCACAAGGTCATCTGGCCTGCCGCTGCGGTCCCCGGCCAGGGCATCCCCTCGCGCAACGGGGACCGAACGGAGTCACGGTCCCCTGCTGCACGCTCCACCGATGATGCTTCGACAGGTGTTCCGGTCGGGGACCGAAGCACCCCCAGCGCGACACCTGCGCAGGTCAGTGCCCTGGGGACCGGTCCCGCCGAACCGGACGCCGGGGACCGGACAGAGACTTCCGGTCCGCCAGCCCCCGAACCCGGTCCCCGAATTTCGGGCGAGCACGGCGAGCCCCGAGCCGATGGTGAGAGCCACGGTCCCCACCCATCTGCGGGGACCGTGGTCCTCGACGGCGGATCGGGGACCGGGGACCGCGCCGGTACGGGCGGCGAGACGGCCGACGAGGGAGCCGCGCTGCTGGACGACCTGCGCGCGGCGATCGGCCGGTACGTGGTGCTGCCGAGCGACGAGGCCCTTACTGCGGTCACCCTCTGGGTGGCGGCCTCCCACATTCAGCCCGCCCTCCAGCACGCGCCGCGTCTGGCGGTGGTGGGGCCGACCAAGGGGTGCGGCAAGTCCCGGGTCCTGGACGTGCTCCACGAGACCGTGTCCCGGCCGATGATGACGGTGAACACCTCGCCGGCGGTGGTCTTCCGGATCATCGGCGAGGACCCGCCGACACTACTGGTGGACGAGGCCGACACCATCTTCGGCCCCAAGGCCGGCGACAAGGAGGACCTCCGGGGCCTGCTGAACGCCGGACACCAGCGCAACCGCCCCGCCTGGCGGATCTCCGGCCCGGAACACAAGCCCACCGCGTTCCCCACCTTCGCCATGGCCGCGCTGGCAGGCATCGGCGACCTGCCGGACACGATCATGGACCGCGCCGTCGTGCTCCGTATGCAGAAGCGCAAGCCCGGCGAGAAGGTCGCCCCCTTCCGCTCCCGGCACTCCGTCCCGGAACTGAACGCGCTGCGCGACCGGCTGACCGCATGGCTGACCCCACTGCGCGGGACAGCGCACCGGCTGGTGCCACCGATGCCGGTCGAAGACCGGGCTGCCGACACCTGGGAGCCCCTGGTGATCGTCGCCGACCTGGCCGGCGGCCACTGGCCCGCGCAGGCCCGTGCCGCCTGCCTGGCGATGACCAGGAACGAGGTGGTCCAGGACGAGCAGACGACGCTGAAGACTCGGTTGCTCCGGGACATCCGCCGCGTGTTCGAGCAACAGGGCGACCAGGAGGCTCTGCGCAGCCACGACCTGCTCGCCTCCCTCATTCAGGACGCCGAGGCGCCCTGGGCCGAGTACGGGACGAAGGGTCTGAACGCCTACCACCTGGCCAACCTGCTGCGCGACTTCGGCATCAGCCCGGCCAACCACCGCTTCGAGAACGGCAGGCAGGCCAAGGCGTACGCCCGCAACCAGTTCCTCGACGCCTGGGCCCGGTACTGCCCCGACCCCGTCCCACCGGCGGCCGGTCCGGCACAGGACGTCCCGCCCGTACGCCCGACATGGGGCAAGCTCCCCGTCCCGTCGGCCGGTGCCCTCCCTGTCGGCCCGCCCGGCACCGGCCCCGCACGTACCCGCTGACCTTCCTGGTCCGTATCACTCCGTCGCATCCGTCCCCGCGCAGGTCAGCGCGGGGACGGAGTTCCTTGCCGATACGGATCACTCCGTACCTGCGACCGCCTCCGTACCTGTCCTGACCAGCTACGGGACGGATGCAACGGACGTGACGAAGCGCCACCCCACACGACTACCGGAGCACCACATGCCCGAAACGAGCACCGACAACTCCCCCACCCGCCGCCGCAAGGGATTCTTCGACCTGACCCGCCGATCAGCAGCAAGCTGGAGCGAACGAGCCTCTAACGAGGCTTCGTCCGCGCTTGCCCCCGCCCCAGGGGTGGCGGAGGAGACGGCCGAGCGCCAGGGGGCGCCCCGAGCCGGAGGAGGGCATAGCCGAGACCAGCTGTCCGGCCGCAGCCGACTCCGTCGCCCCTCGCACTCAGCCGCCGGCCGATGTCCAACCGCCCGCCGAGCAGCCCTCCTGGCGGGATCCCGACGCCCCCGTCCTGCCCGCACTCATGAACCGCAAGCGCACGGTGGAGAAGCGCGACCAGGAGAAGACCATCCGCTTCACGCGGACCGCGGTCCGCGTGATCAGCGCCGCCGCTCACCAGCGCGGTCAGAAGTTCGCCGGATTCGTCGGGGACGCCGCCCTGGCCGTAGCTCTGGGCAAGGCAGGACTGGTCGGCAGCCCCGAGGACGATCCCCTCCGCCCCCTGATCGAGGCCGTCGAGGCACACGCGGTCGCGCTGAACCGCATCGGCGGCAACCTCAACCAGATCACCGCGGCCATCCACCGAGGAACAGTGCTCGAGGGTGCCGAGGCGGTGCTGGACCGCGTCGAGCAAGCGGCCCAGAACAGCTACCAGCTGATCGACCAGCTCCTAGCGGAGGGCACCACGCATGGTTCCTGACGTCTCCACCGGCTCCGACACCCGCGGACTGATCGTCTACCTCTTCGGCCCCGGCCGCCGCGACGAGCACACCGACCCGCACATCGTCGCCGCCTGGGACATGGCCGGCGCCCCCGACCCGGGCCGCGACCCGGCAGCCACCTACTCCAAGCTCGCCAAGCGCCTCGACCACCACGTCGACCTGCGCACCCGCGAGCTGGGCGGCAAGAAACCGTCTCAGCATGTCTGGCACTGCCCGGTCCGTACCGCGCCCGGCGACCGCTACCTCACCGACGCCGAGTGGGCCGAGGTCGCGCGCCGTATCGTTCACGCCGCCGGCATCGCCCCCGAAGGCGACGAGAAGGCATGCCGATGGATCGCGGTCCGCCACGCCGACGACCACATCCACATCATGGCCACCACCGTCCGCGCCGACGGACGCCGTCCCCGCACGCACCGCGACGGACAGCGGGCCCAGGCGGAGTGCCGCGAGATCGAGGCCGAGTTCGGCCTGCGCCACCTGAAGTCCGGTGACCTCACCGCGCCCCGCACTCCCACCGGCGCCGAACGCGCCAAGGCCGAGCGCCAGGGCCAGACGGCGACAGCACGGCAATGGCTGCGGGAGCAGGCGTACGCGGTCGCCGCAGCCGTACGCAACGAATCCGACTACTTCACCGTGCTGCAGTCCCTCGGCATCAAGGTCAAGACACGCCTCGGCCCCGAGACCGGAGACGTGATCGGCTACAGTCTCGCCGCACCATGCGACACCAACGCAGCCGGCGAACCCGTCTGGTACGGCGGCTCGAAGCTCGCCCCTGACCTCTCCATCAACCGCCTACGCGAACGCCTCCCCGACCAGGAGGCGGCCGACCGCCCCCGGTATGTGGCGGACCTCGCCGAGCCATGGCGTCACACCACCACCGCAGTACAAATGGCGCGCACCGCCCTCGACTCCGGTGACGATGCCGCCGCCCAGGGCTACCTGGCCGCCTTTGGCGATGCCCTGTACAACATCGCCAGCGCCACGACCAGCCCACACCGGGCGGAACTGCAGGCGGCGGCGATGGCGTTCAACCGCGCCCGCCGCTCCGCCACCCGCGCTGACCACCAGGCCGCCACCGCCCTGCGCAAGGCCGCCAAGGAACTCGCCTACGCCTCCAACGAGCCGGGCGGACTCGCCATCGCCCTGCTCTTCGCCACCGTGCACTTGGCCCGCGCCGCCGCCAAGTGGCACGAGCAGCGCGGCCACGAACAGCAGGCCGCTGCGGCCGAGGAAGCCCTCCGTCGCCTCCAGGCGGGCTACCAGCAGGCCGCCACACCCGTCTTGGCTGACCTGACCCGCCGCGCACCACGAGCCGCAACCGCCCGTCGCTTCGAGCAGGACGTTCGCGCGGCCCTCCCCGACCACGCCGACCGGATCCTCGCCGACCCCACTTGGACCGCCCTGACCACAACCCTCGCCCACGCCGAAACCGCCGGCCACAACCCCCGACGCCTCCTGGCCGAAGTGGGCACCCAGCGGGAACTCGACAGCGCCGAGCACCCCGCCGAGGTCCTCAACTGGCGAATCACGGCTCAGCCGAACCGGCGGACGCAAGCGGCTCGCATGCGAAGCGCCACCAGCGGCACCTCGGCCGTGTCCGCCACGCCACACCCTCCGGCCACACCAGTGGCCGTGAGGCCCGAAGAGCGCAGTCGACACCGCTGACCCCGGTCAGATGCCCCGCCACGCCTCGTGGCGGGGCATCGGGTCCGGCTCAACGGCAGAGCTTCATGATGGTGTCGTCGAAGTCAGGAAACTCCTGTGTGGCCTGCGCGATGATCGCCGTTGCCGACGGTCGGCGGCCCGGGGCGAATTGCTCCGCGATAGCTGCCAGGTCGCGATTGGCCTGGGGAGCCCAATCCGGCTCGGGCTCGTATGAGGTGGCTGCTTCCCACGGGCCGAAGCCGTCAGCTAGCAGCCACAGGAAGGCGCCCAGGTCGCGAGCGACAACGCCTGTCTCTCCTTCGGAGCCCAGAAAGACAACGGGCTGCTCTACCAGCTCCCGACCTGTACGAACCAGCCAGAACGCCGCGTTTCCGCCGGTGCCATCCTGGCCAAACACGCGGAAGTCATCGCCGTTCAGCTCGCTGTTGCCTGTCCACGCGCGGAACCACTCGGTGGTCTCATCGGCAGTCAGGAAGGACTCGTAGGGTTCGAAGTCGACACCATCCTCGCCAATGCACTCGAGCCGGACCGCCATGGCAGCGGCGAGCGCGGCGGGGAACTGGCGATCTCCGTTCACGGACATGCGAACAGAGTAGCGATCAGTTTGGGCTGCCAAGCTGCTGATAGTGCTGGCGGATCTCCAGCCGAGGTACCCGTGGGGCATGCTGTCACGGTGAGTGAATCCTCAAACGAGTGGCAGGCTTGGTTGAACAGTCTGGACACGCGTGGAAGGGCGGCAGCGGAGTCGCTGCGCGCCCGATTCGAAGCACTCGGCGCAGCCGATGGTGGCGACTGGGCCAAGTCGGAGATCTGTGAGGACCTTCCACACCTCGCGCGGTTCATGCTGCTGCGAAGTCTGTGGCGCGGTCCGATCGGCAGTTGGGCCGATCCGGATGCCTTCGATCAGCTTCCTGTTGCCCAGCGGCTCCTTGCTGCTGGGGCGAACAAGGAGGATCTCGTTCGCCTGGCGCGAGCGGTCGCCTATGAGGCAGTGTTCGCAACGCTCGATGAGCTCGACTCAGGGAGTGATGTGAACGTATCGGGCATCGATGTCGGCTGGCTCGTCATGGAGTCAGCCGAAGACGGCGCCCCGACTGGGCGAGCCCTCTCGGGTCTACACGAAGATCTCTTGACCATGGACCCGAGTGGGCGTGATGGAGCGGACTTGTGGCAGTAGCCCTGGTGCAGGGCCCGCAGCGCACCCTGATGCCCTCGCTGCTCGTGGCAGCGAGGGCATCAGTCGTCAGGCGGCGCGGGCTGCGGGTAACTGCGAGACCCACGTCGTGAGCTCGGTCAGGTGCCCGGGCTGCAGCCCGTCGTGTGGGTCGGGCTGCACGAGGAGGGTCGCCATTCCGCGGGCGGTGCGCTCCACCGCCCAGGCGTGGTCGAGGCCGGTGAAGTCGTCGTCGATCCAGACGGCGGGGGCGTCGCCGAGCCAGGCGTCGACGTGGTCGCGTTTCCACAGGTAGCCGTTGGGGTGGCTGGTGGTGATCTGGGGGCGCGGCAGGTCGATGTACGGCAGGGTCGGAAGGCCGAGGAGCGGGCCGATGAGGGTGGTGGCGTCCTGCCGCCAGCTGGTGCACCAGACCGGGGTGACCAGGCCGGTATGGATCACGTCCATGAGCAGGCGGCCGTGGTCGGGGTGGAGCCAGACGGTAACGGGGTTGTCGGCGCTGCGACCGGTGGGGACGACGTCGTGGCAGGCGTGCGTGGCCGGGGCCGAGCCGTGCTCGTCAGGGAAGGGTATGAAGACGCCGTCGATGTCGAGAAGCAGGTAGGGCGGGCGCATCGGTCCTCCAGAGGCCGGATGAACGCGGCTGTCAGAGCTTGCGGGCGCGGATCAGCAGGGTGGTGGGCCAGTGGCCCATGCGGGGGTCGTGGAACTCCTGGGCAGAGGTGAGCCAGAAACCCGCTCGGCTGAGGTGCTTCTCCCACCGGTCCGTGGAGAACTCCCAGCGGGCGATGGGGAGCCGGGTTCGGTCGGGGAGGGTGACGTGGTCGCGGCGGGGACGGTCGTCGCCCGAGGGGCTTCGGCCGCCGCGCTGCGGGTGGGGGACGGAGAAGGCGAGCACTCGTCCGGGCGTGAGGCGCTGTGCGATGGCTGGCAGCAGGAGCTCGGGGGCGACGAGCCCTACGGCGCCGAAGACGGAGTAGATCGCGTCGAACTGCTCGTCGGCGGCGTGCAGGTAGTGCAGTGCGTGGCCGGCGACGAAGGTGAGGTTGTTCAGCCGTCCGTAGTGGGAGCGGGCGCGGCGGACCTGGAGGCCGACCAGGTCGACGCCGGTGACGTGGGCACCGTGGCGGGTGGCGAGGTGGGCGGCGTTGTGCCCGGGGCCGCAGCCGAGTTCGAGAAGTCTCTTGCCGCGCAGGTCAGGACCCAGGACGTCGGCTCCAGGGCCTTGGCCGGGTCGGGTGGTCCACTCCATCCGGGCAGGTACGGCCAGAGGTTCGGCGAGTCCGGCGGCGGTGCGCTGGAGAGCGTGGGCGTGCCACGGGGATGCCTGGGCGAGCACGTCAGATCTCCAGGAGGTGGAGGACGTCGGTGAGGTGGCGGCGGACGGCCTTGATGTAGGCGGGGTCGGTGGCCGGGTCGTTGATCCAGCGGATGGACTGCTCCATGAACCACTCGACGGCCCACATGCGGTGCCAGCCCAGGGCCCAGTTCTCGGCGGTGAGCCCGCCGCGCGGGGCGAGGGCGTCGGGGGTGCCGCCGGCGGTGACGTACTGCTCCAGGAAGACGCGCAGGCGCACGGGGTGCGGGGGCTCGATGGTGCCGTGCCAGCTGGCGAGGTCGAGCAGGCCGGGACCGGTGAAGGCGCGGGCGAAATCGAGCAGCCGCCAACCGCGCTCGCCGATGTGGAGGCTGGTGGGGTGGAACTCGGAGTGCACCCATCCGAACGGTTCCATCGTCGCTCCGGCCGAGCGGGCCTCGGCGGCTTGGGCGATCCGGTCGAGCGCGTCCTCGACGTCGTCGGCGTCCTGCCACCGGTCGACCTTGCGCAGCCGTTCGAGATGCTCCAGCGCCCGGGTCGGCAGCGTCCGCAGCCGGTCCTGGACGAGGACGGGCAAGGGCGGAGCCGTACGGGTGCCGTGCAGGACCACGGCCGCGGCGACGCCGTCGAGGTCGTCTGCCTCGCGGATGGACGGTCCGAGGTCCTCCATGAGCATGCCGAGCCAGCCGTCCAGGACGGCGGAGGCGTGGAACTGGGGGACGGGGACGCCGAGGATATGGGCCAAGCGGAGGGCCTGGTCCTCGCTGTCGAACGGCTTCTTGGCGTACTTGAAGATGGCCGTGGCACCGTCGGGGAAGGTGGCGCGCTCGACGCCGGACATGGACCACACGCGCACCTCCTCCCGTACAGCGGTGGTCTGGCCGGTCGCGGTGAGCAGGTTGTCGAGGAGTTCGGCGCTGGGGTTCGTGGTCACGTGGGGGCTCCGGGGAGGGGGGCGTCCGGGGCGGGCGAGGGATGCCAGCCCGCCCCGGAGCCTGATCGGGTGGTGGGTTACGCGGCGGGGTTCACGCGGTGGGCGTAGACCTGCTCGATCCAGCCCGCCTTGAACGCGGCGAGGGCGTCACGGAAGTTGGCCATCGAGGCACCGTAGGGCGCGACCACGCCGCCGGACTGGTCCGGCACGGACTGGCAGCCGTGCACGAGCCGGCCGCCAAGCGCGGCGTGGGCCTTGATGGACTCGATCCGGCGGTGCTCGTTGAACCAGCCGCCGTGGTAGACCTCGTCGAGCATCCCGCCCATCTCGTCGTCCAGGTCGAAGACAACGGACGTGGCGGCGGGGAAGAACCAGCACGGGCCGACGTTGGAGATGTGCCCGTCCAGCTCGACCTTGTTGAGCGCCATGAGCGTGGCCGCCTCGCGGAGCATCCGCAGGTGGTCGGCGGTGATCTGCGGCAGGCCGAGGCCGGCCAGGTGCTCGTCGCGGAACAGGTACGCGTACACCTCGTACGCGGTGGCCAGGACGCAGGCCGCGTCGGAGGTGGACTCACCGTGGTGCTTGATGAAGTCGAGCGCGAGCTGCTCGACCGCGCTCTCGGTCGTCTCGTCCGCACCGAGGAGCTGGGACTTGACCAGCTCCCAGTCGGCGACGAGCCAGGTGTTCGACTCGAAGCGGAAGAAGTACTCGGCCGGGTCGATCGTGATGCGTCGGCCGTCGACCTGGATGCCGGGCAGGCTGCTCCAGCGCGGGTCGAACGCCTCGGGCAGCTCGACCGTGATGGCCGTGGTGTCGATGGTGGTCACCCTGTCTCCGTCTCTGATCGGTCGGGTCCGGGCATAGGAATGCCCGAGCCCGGTGTGGGCGTACGGAAGTTCGGGGTGCCGCCCGGACCAAGGGGGAGCCTGGATCACGGTCGCGCCGTTCCGGGCGGCTGCTGATAAGTGAACCGGTGGTCACGCTCAGTGGGTACGGTGGAGGGCAGTTGAAGCGGTATACGCGGTTTACAGCTTCGGAGTGGAGGCGATCGTGGCGGCGCAGAGAGACCCCAACTCCCGTCTGCGCGACGTCATCGCGGCGGTCGGCTGCACCTACGAGGCCCTCGCCAGGGACGTGCGGTGTATCGCCGCCGAGAACGGCGAGATCCTCCAGACCAACAAGTCGGCCATCTCGCACTGGATGAACGGCACCCGTACCCCGTCGGGCCGGGTAGGTCAGTACCTGGCCGAGGCGCTGTCCCGCCGAGCGGGGCGCATGGTCACCCAGACCGAGATCGGCCTCCAGGCCGGTGATGACGAAGAGCCGGCGGAATCCGACCCCGTCCTCGCGGTCACCAACCTGGGCCGGGCCGACGTCGAGCGCCGCCGCTTCCTCGCCATCGCGGCCTTCACCACCGCCGGGGTCGCCATGCCGCTCGGTTACGACCACGAGGCCACCGCCCGCATGCTCCGCGCCCGCACCGGCACATCCCTGGTCGGCGTAGAGGACGTGGACGTCGTACGCCAGATCACCGCGGCCTTCAGCGCCGCCGACGAGCGCCTCGGCGGCGGGCACGGTCTGACCACCGTCACCGCGTACCTCGCCGACACAGCCGCCCCCATGCTCCGCGGACGCTTCCCCAGCGAAGCCTTACGCCGAGCCGCCTTCGGCGCCGTCGCCGAACTCGCCTACCTCGCAGGGTGGAAGCACCACGACCTCGGTCAGGAAGGCGCCGCCCAGCGCTACTACCAGGTCGGCTACCAGCTCGCCTGCGAAGCCGACCCCCAGGGCCATGCCGCCTGGATGATGCGCGCCCTTGCCCACCAGGCCCTGAGCCTCAAGCAGCCCCACCACTGCGTCGACCTCGTCGAAGGCGCCCTACGCACAGGTCTCGGCCACGTCGACGGCCAGACCGAGGCTCTCCTCCACATCACGCACGCCCGCGCCTATGCGGCCGTCAACGAGCACCCCTTGGCCGCGCGCGCCCTGCTCGCCGCCGAAGATGCCCTCCTCCGCGACGACGGCCCCCAGCCCAGCTACTCCCGTGTGAGCGGCCCCGCCGCCGGCACCGTGGCCAGCCACACCGCCCGCACCCTGACCGATCTCGCCGACCACATCGGCACCGAACAGCAGCACCGGGACGCCCTCACCCGCTGGGACCCCGAGAAGTACAAGCGCGTCCACGCCCTCACCCACGCAGACCTCGGCGACAGCCTCGCCGCCCAGGCCCGCGCCGACGAAGCCGTCGCCGCCTGGACCCAGGCCCTGGTCCTCATGGAGGGCATGACCTCCGACCGAACCCGCAAGGCGATCACCTCAATCCGCTCTACGCTCGCGGTCTACCAGCGTCGCCGCGTTCCCGGTGCCGCCGAACTCGCCCGCCGCGCCCGCGAGGCCCTCGCCTAACATGCCCAACAACCCGCCCGACGAAGGGAACACCGTGGCCGCGCAGACCGACGACCGCTCCCAAGCCCTCAAGCCGGCGCTCGAATCGATGACCCTGCTGGTCGCGGCCGTCATCGTCCACGACAAGGCCACCAACCGCGTCGTCCTTCTCCAGCGCAGCCAGAACGCTAAGTTTGCCCAGGGCCTGTGGGACCTCCCCGTCGGCAAGAGCGAACCGGGCGAGCCCATCACGGAGACCGCGGTCCGCGAGCTCTACGAGGAGACGGGCCTCACCGTGAAGCCCGAGTCCCTCAAGGTCGCCCACATCATCCATGGGGCCTGGGGCGTCGAAGCCCCCAACGGTTTCCTGACGGTCGTCTTCGCCGCCCACGAATGGACCGGCGAACCCGAAAACCGCGAACCCAGCAAGCATTCCCAGGTCCGTTGGGTCGAGACCACCGCCATTCCCGACGCATTCGTAGCCACCACCGCCAGTGCACTCCACCAGTACGTGAACAACGGCACGGAGGTTTCCTTGGACGGCTGGGCGTCGCCAGCATGAGGATTGCGCTGTTCCGAAGGGTCGGTCGCGACCGCTAGGAACCGCCGAACTTTGGGTACCCCTCTTTGTTCCAGCATCGGCCACGGGGCTGAAACAAAGAGGAGCGATGCCCGGTGCGGTTGGTCCGTGTCTTCCCCCGCATAAAGTCCAGTTCTGCACACTTGTACGGCGCAGCTAAATTGCGGCGAATCGCTTTCCGATTTCAAGCATCCTGGCAACCTCGGTAACCTCTGTGGTGTCATCGCCCTCTCTGATGAACATTTTTCCGTCGAGGAGGGATACCTCCTGCTGCTCGGGAATACGGATCACGATCACGCCGAGTCCGTAGTAATCGGAATGAGACAAGCTGGCGAGGACGCTGTCTTTGAGGCCCTGGGATAGCCCTGAAGAGCGAATAGCCTCTTTCCAGCGACCGAAGTACCTTTCTGGTGTGTCGCCGAGTGCTTTCGCTTCCCTGTGTACTCCTACAACGAAGCGGTGGCCTACTTTGCGCCCTTCCACGCCGTCGAGTGAACGGACCCTCTTTGCGTCGGCCTCTTTGTCCGCGACGCCAATGAGGATCGTTCCGGCCCGATCCTTACCGTTATTGGCGATGGCGCAGATTGTGCGAATTACTTTGTCGAGGACTGCCTGGTCGATTTTGCGGTCACCGTAGAGTCGAAGCATCCCTTGCTTCAGTTCATAGTGTGGTGCTTCAATTTCTGAGCGCCTGATCGCGGCATCGATGTCCGTCGTCGTGTGATCGCCATAGATGTCCCGAGGCTCGCTATCGACGAAATGGGGGCGAATTAGACCCTTGATGGTGTCCACGTTTCTGCGGCGTTCGCTCGGTGATGTCGAGGCGCGACTTGTTTCGATACGCTTATCCAGGTCCGTGATGGCAGATTTCACTCCCTTGTAGTCTGCGATTTTCTTATTCTCGCCGATGAGTAGTTCGTGAAATGCGACGAAGAGTACGGCGAATACTGCGGGGAAAGGGTTCGTGTTCTTCTTGGAGAAGATGATCGCTCGCAGCTTCTGATTGCTGCCCTCGGTGCTGACCGCGTCAATCTCATCGATGCACAGCTTGAACTCTGCCGCGTACCTGTCAGCCCCGTAGCTGTCCAGCGCCCGGATGATCCGCCGGTTGTCCTCCGATCCCGTCTGGTAGATCTCGTCGAGTGCGACTTTGGATCGTTCCACGAGACTCCCACCAATGATGGAGGCCGCGATATCTGCAACGCATTGCTCGTCCATCGAGTCCCGGAGGTCGGTGGACCGCAGGATGCCCTGTTCAACCCAAAAGACATCTTCGGCTGCAACCTCATACCCGTGCTTTGTCTTGGGTAGGTCAATGCTGATAGACGGCATTTTGTCCAGGCTGAGAATATCGCTTGAAGCGTCTCCGCGGATGTCGCATGAGAGTTCGCGTACAAGCGCCGAAAATTCATCCCGAACACCCGACTGCCTGCGCTCCTGATCGCTCAGCTGGTGCCCATAAGTATTGATGCGCGCGAAGACGTCGTCAATCTCATCATCCGTGGCGCCGCGCATGACGGAGATCGCAAGTGAATAGTCGAGGAGTGTGCCCACCTCGCGTGCTGAGAGGGTGGCGCCGTTCGTTACGGAGAATGCCTTCTTCTCTGAAGCGCGAGTCTTTGCTGTCACGAACTGAGCGACATCGAAATACCTGTCATCGATTGTCGAGAATCCTGTTTCGATGAAAGAGATGATGGTGTGCAGTCGCTGCAGGCCGTCGATTACCTCGTACTCCCCGCCTTCCCGCTCGGCCAGCAAGATAGCGGGAATCGGATACCTCTTGAGTACAGACTCAATCAGCCGCTGCTTCTCTTCTAGGGTCCATACGAGCTTTCGCTGATATCGGCGATTGACCCAAATCTTGTCCTCGCTATACCAGGCGTAGATGGACTGAATAGACTTGGGCTGTGAGTCGAGTTCGGCCATGTGCTCAGTTTGGCACGGCACCTGACCGCGGCGCAGGTTTCTCGGCTCGCTGGGCGGCTCGGTCTGCCAGCGAGCCCGGAACCTCGGCAGATCTTGATGGGGGGTGATCTGCCGAGGCAGTGGAGAGCTATCTGGCTGCTCTGGACAAGGACAGTCAGCTCACCGGCTACCTCTTCATGTGCCGCACTTACGGCCGCTACATGGTGTACGCGGACTTCACGTAGCCGCAGTCACGCGGCTGCGGCCGGGGCCAGTGGACGGCATCGGTCACCTTTCCGGGCATAGGTCGGTGCGGTCGATCCAAGTGGGGGCGACGAAGATGTTGTCGTCGGCGGGGGCCTCCGAGGCTTCCAGCAGGGACCAGGTGCGGGACTCCTCGACCAGGTGCTCCCAGGGCCCGGCCCAGTCGAGTTCCCAGTCCAGGCCGGTGCCGGAGATGCCGTACGTGCGGCCGGCGTCCACCCGCCAGAACTGGGAGTAGAGGATCACCTGGGCGTGGTCGGCCAAGTCGTTGATGATCTCGGCGAAGCGGGCCGAGGGCCAGCCAGGGGCGTCGTCCGCCGCGGTGGCGCGCAGGCGCGCGGTGAGCGGCGGGACGACAGGGCTGCGGTCGCCGAGTTCCGTCAGAGCCCAGCGAATGCCGCCCGGCTCGCTCCAGTCCGGTGGCGTCGCCCGTTCCAGGCAAGCGCGATAGGCGCGGCGCAGGGGCTCGACCGCGGCGTCGATCTGCAGGCTCGCCAGGGCCATCGCCGCCCATTCCCGGACGGTGGAGTCGTCACTGCCCAGGAGGGCGATCAGAGCGGGGCCGCAGCGCGGGTCCGCCACCTCTTCGAAGACCTCGATGGAGGTCAGCTGACCGAAGCCGCCGAGGGAGGGCAGACCGTCGATGATGGCGGGGATGGCGTCGGAGCCGATGCCGATCAGTTCCGCGCGGGCGTCGTACGACGGGCCGGTCGAGTCATCGAGCTGCTGGATGAGTCTCTCGATGTGGGCGGTCATGGGTTGTCCCGGCGCCAGAAGGTGGGGAGCCACCAGCAGAGCACCGAGCGGTCGTCGGGCCACGGGGCGCGGTCCTCGGCTTCCCAGTCCTCGAAGGAGTCGCGTGTCAGGTCGATGGGGCGCCAGGCGGGGTCGAGCGGCTCGTCCTCGGCCGGAGGGCGGACGTACCGCCGGCCGTGCTGGTCGCAGGCACCGAAGTCCTGGTAGTTGCGCTGGGCCTCGATCAGGGAGACCTGGTTCGCTCCGCCGGGCATGGTCGGCCAGCGGAACTGGACCCCGTCGTCCTCCCAGAAGCAGACGGGGCAGATCTCGTACGAGCCGGGCATGGCGTCGAGCACGCGGTGCGCGCAGCAGGGACAGGGGTAGCGGTCGCTCACCTGCGCAGTTTCGTTGCAGGTCCGGCCGGTGCGCCATGGATTTCTCGGCTCCGCACGCCCGGCCAGTCCGCAGCCAGTCCGCAGGACACCCGTAAACGGCCGTCGGGAGTCAACGCAGGCCAGCGAGGAATCCCAGGTCAGAGCCCTGGACGGGGCCCCGCCGCAGGTCAGGATCGGGTCCCAGGCATTCCGCTTCAATGTGCGATCGGTCAATTACTGTACGTTAATGCGGTTCTTTTAGCGTGCGGATTTGGGGTCGATCCCTCTCGTGAGCTCGACCCCTTCGTCGTTCCTGTGCTGGCTTGACGTTGGTCCTGGGTGCGCCTTGCGGGCGGTGCCTATGTTGTTGGGTGAGCGAGACGGTTCTTGGCGGCTCTGCCCTGCACAGTGGCTGTGCCGGACTGGCCGTGGATCGCCGCACTGCTCGATGGCGTGATGCGCACGGATCCAATCAACTGTCGACAGGCCGTCGCTCGCGCTCGCGGACGGATTTCGTGCGGAGTTGTTGACGGCCACGCACTGTGGTGACCCGTTCAACATAGCCACCGGCTTGCCGGTGGGCCACGGGCCCACGACGTCGTTGGTCGCTGGTATGACTTCGCCCTCCAGTTTGTCGATGCGCACGGGTCGCACGCTTCGCGGCGAGTGTTGTCGAGCACACGGCTGACCCTGCGTGGTCATTCATTCACGGCCGTGGGCCTGCATGTACTCCTTGATCAAGCTTTGCGGCAGCCTGCCCCGTTCGTTGATTGCGCGTCCCTGGCTCTTGGCCCATGTGCGTACCAGGGATGCTGTGACGTTAGTAGGTGGCTCCTGCTGACGCGGCACTGACGGCTCAGGACCTGGCCTTGCCGGGGGAGTGGGTGGTTCCTCTCCGCCATGCCCCCCGGTCGGTCTTTCTTCGCCGGCCGACTCAATGACGGAGGCCAGCGCACGCAGACGGGCGGCGATCAAAGAGGGTGGCGCCGTAACGACATGGTCGCCGCCCTGTCGTGCCACTCCGGCAATGAAGGGTGCCCCCAGGAAGGCCAGAGCCTCCTCGATCTCGCTGCTGTCCAGAGGGGTCTCCAGTGCCCCCTTGGTCTCCCGCCAGATGTCGCTGACCCCCAGCACTCCGGTGGTGTACTGGATGTCGACGGGATCGTTCCCGCTCTTCCACAGGGTGTGCAGCACCAAGCTCAGGGCTTCCTGCCGCCGCTCGGCTGCCCGCCAGGTGAGCGCCAGTGCCTCTGCGTTTCCCGCCGTCACCATTGCGGTGATCTCGCGCGGCGTGAGTGGTGTACGGCTGTGGCGCATGACGGCATTCGCGAGCTCTCTCGCGGTGAGCAGAGCCACCTTCTCCCTTGCCGCTTCCTGTACGACCCGGGCGTCGAACCGAGGGCCGACCAGTACTGTGCTCCGCGCCTCGTGGCGCTCGCGGTGTTCGCCCAGCCTCCAGAATTTGACGTCCTGATCGGTCACCAGCCCGGCGCCGTCCGTCTTGGCTTCCACTGCGACGCGCTGCCGATCGGTTGGCGACTGCCACAGCTCGATGACCACATCGGTCTTCTTCGGCCCGCCGTGTGTCTCGACGTCGACACCAAGTGCACGGAAGGCAGCCGCAACCGCCCGCTCGAATCGTTGGTGGTCGGCGCTATCGGTAGCGGCCTGTACGACTTCGGTGGCCAGCAGGCCGAAGCTGCGCCGACCAGCATCGGCCGTGGCACGTGCCTCTGCGGCGGATTCCCCTCGGACAACGACGTCATCGGTGCTTGCCAGCTCGTCGGAATTCGCGTGCTCGAGCAGCGGCAACGTGTGGACCAGTGTGGTCCCCAACTCCGTTCTCCGGACGGCGAGTCCGATCCGTTCGGCTAGGCCGGTATCCAGGAGGAGCGCGAGCCGGCGTGTGACGTCTTCCCTGGTGAGCTGCATGTGGGGGTATCGCTCCGCGAGAACGCGGAGGAGCGTGGATGAGTGTGACTCGTCTTCCAGGGCCTCGAGGGTCTCTCCCAGCAAGGCAATGTTGAGGTGCAGCAGACGAACGAAGTCCAGAGCCTCGTCGGACGCCAGACAGCTTGCGGCAAGCTCTGTTGCCGCGAACGTATCGGTGCCTACCTGAGCCAGGAGACCGAATGAACGCAAGGTTCCCAGCGTTTGTTCGGCGGAGGATCCTAGGACGCCGAATTCCTCGGTACAGAAGGATCTGAAGTCACTTCGCGTGATCTCAGGCACGGCTGCGTTCACGAGGCGGGCCAACACTTCTACCCGCGCGCCACCCGCGACGTAGCCCAGTGGACGCTTTCGCGACCGCAGCGCGGCCTGATCGGCATCGGCCAGTTCGACGGCCAACAGGGCCGGCGGCGGGGGCAGCTCAACTGCCTGAGCGGAAGTTCGGCGTCGGTGAGGAAGTTGATCGGGGGTGACCAGTTCCAGCCGCTCCAGGAATCGCAGTCCGCGTTCCGTGGGGACGACCTTGCCGTTGGTCCAGTAGTCGACGAGTCCGGCTGCACGCAGCCAGTACACACGCCGACGGACTTGGTCGAGCGAGTCCCACCTAAGGCCGTATTCCTTTGCCGCAACTTCGTTCAACTCGTTGTGGGCTAGACCCTCTCCCAGTGAGGCGAGCACTTCGCCGACGAATCTGACGTTCGCATGGAAGACGGCGATGAGATAGAGCTCGTCTCCGGACTCGAGAAAGTAACTGGCCTCGTCGGTGAGGGACAGGCGTGACGGGCGCCCCTCCCGTTTCACTAGGCCGCAGGCGCCGAGCGCATGCACCGCTTTGCGCAAAGGAATCGGGCTGTCGGCATTGGGCGAGGTGAACGGACGGTCGATTGTTCCGTCCTTCGCGATGCCCGCCAGGAGGGTACGGAGATTGCTGATGATTTCGAGCGGACTGCCAGGAACGTGCGGTGAGGCCCCGGCTCGTGTCAGCCATGGGAGCGGCGCTGGGAAGCCTTCCTGGTCTGGCGGCCAAGGTGAGCTCAAGGATCCTCCTCATGATTGACAGGATTTGAGGTTCGATGAGCTTTGATATCACTACACTCTGACGTTGTCTACGTGCGCTAGGTGACTGCCTGTGGTGTTTCTAGGTTCCTCTGGCCACCAGGGCCGCGACCGGCCGCTGCTGGTGAGGCCCGCGGAGTGGGGGTGTGTCGTGGGAGTCCGCGCCCGAGGGGCGGGAAGCAGTAACAGCGTCGCGGTACTCACCTCTCGAGGTGGAAGCCGGTGCCCGTGGTCTTCACCGGGCGGAAGGGCAAGCGGCGGCGCCTTGAGGTCTTCTTTGCGCCGCGCCAGCGTGGCAAGGGCGTGATGCCGACCATCTCCACCTACAGCTGCCACTTCAAGAAGGCGTGCGTGTCGGCCGGCCTGGTCGATGTGGACGGCAAGGCCAAGTACACGCCTGGCAGCCTGCGGCACTTCTTCGCCTCGACGGCCCTGGCCAACGGCGTTCCGATCCACGAGGTCTCGCGCTGGCTGGGCCACCGCTCGGTCAAGACCACGATCGATATCTACGGACACTTGCTGCCCAGCGCCTGGGACCGCTGCCGGGAGGCCCTGCAGCACGCCATGCGGCCCGCGCCCCTCGATGAAGCGTCCCAGCCCTAGAAGGAGGCGAGCCGGAGCGCCGGCACGCAAGCTGCGTAGGCGTGCACGAGGGGCGCCTGAGCTGCATCGTGTTGGGATAGAGCGCCCGTGCTGGGATCGTGCTGGGATGACCCCCTCCAGAACCGCGTTTCCGCAGGTGGCAGCTCCGTACCAGGGATTCCGCTTCAACGCCTAATGGTCAATCAAGAATGATGCCCGGCCCGCTTGTTGGCGGGTTGGGCGCAGGCGCCTGTCTGCGGGGAGTCCTCGGCCCGTGAAGTGCTTTGGCCGGTGGCGGGTCTGGTTGGGACGACTGTGGCCGGTGTTTCAGACCTTGACGACCTCTACGGAAGGGCCGCACAGGAGCGTCAGGTCCTCGGGGTCGGAAGTGAGGACGGTGGCCGGCTGGGGTGCGGTGCGGGCGATCGCGGCGAAGGCGGCGTCGATGGCGTACTTGTGGCCGTGGAGATGGTGGGTGCGCAGGAGGGCGGCGGCCTGGTCGGTGATCTCCTTGGTGACGTCGTGAACGTCGACGCGGGAAAGAACCCACCTGATGCGGGCGGGGTGGATGCGCTCGTAGTCGGCCTCAAGGGTGGTCATGGCGCTGGTGGCTACGCGGATGCCCTCCTCCGATGCCGCCTGGACCAGAGCTACGACGGTGCGGTCTTTGCGGTAGAGCTTGGAGAGTCCTTCGCTGTCGAGCAGCAGGGTGCCGGGCATCAGGCGGCGGCCCCGCCGACCTGTCGGTGGTCATGGCGCAGCAGCGCGCGGGCGGCCTCGACCTCCTCGCGGGTGAGCTCGTCGTTGTCGGTCTGGAAGTCGGCGACGATCTCCCGAAGCTTGTCCATGGCGACCCGTTGTTCGAGGGCTTCGGCGACGTAGGCGGAGAAACCGCCGGGGCCGACGTGGGCGCGTACGGCCTCGGCGAGGTCCTCGGGCAGGCTGATCGAATACTTCCTGCTACTGCTCATGGTTCCGATCCTACCTGTGGTCGTAAGTCTTCAGGTGCGAATGGAGTGTCGGCGCAGCGAGGGGAGATCGGCGCTCCACCCTCCGCCTTGCGGGAGGCCCGACCTGTCCGCAGGCAGTCCGCAGGACACCCGTAAACGGCCATCGGAAGCCAACGCATGTCAACGGGGAAATTGCTGGTCAGGGCCGTGTGCGGGGCTCCGTTGCAGGTCAGGATCAGCTGGCAGACGTTCCGCTTCAACGTGTGAGCGGGTGAAATAACACCACGTTTGACGGCGTGGCAAACATGCAGGTCAATTGGGGCCGGCTCTTCCGGGAGTCGGCCCCTTGCTGTTTCCCGTGCTGGGATGGTGCTGGATTTGCTGATGGGGCGTCACCTATTTCGTTCAGCTTGACGTGACTGACAGTGGTACGTTATGCGGTACCACTTGATGTAGGGAGTCAGCCCATGTCCATAACTGCGAGCGAAGCCCGCAAGGCTCTCTTTCCGCTGATCAAGAAGGTCAACGACGATCACGAGGCCATCGAGATCGTCTCCAAGCACGGCAACGCCGTGCTCGTCTCGGCAGAGGACTACGCGGCGCTGCGCGAAGGCTCGTACCTGCTGCGCTCGCCTGCGAACGCGCGGCGACTGCTCAAGGCGTACGAGAACGCCCTGGGCAACATCAACGTGTCGGAACGCGAGCTGATCGATCCGGATGCGGCGGATCCTGCTGCGGGTGCCGCGTGAGGCTTGAGTTCGAGGATCAGGGCTGGGAGGACTACACGTCCTGGCTAAAGAACGACCGCAAGATGCTCACCCGGATCAATAGGCTCATCGAGGACTCCAAGCGTGATCCCTTCTCGGGAATCGGCAAGCCCGAGCCGCTGAAGTACCACTTGCCGGGCGCCTGGTCGCGGCGGATCGATGACGAACACCGTCTTGTCTATCTGGTCACCGACAAGGAGGTCGTCATCCTCGCCGCCCGCTACCACTACTAGATTCTCGCTTGCCGCCACTGAGCCGGCCCTTCCAGTCGGGACGTAGCTCGTACACGAGTCGGTTCCCTCTTCGTGCATGGCCGGATTGATGGCGAGCAGGGCGCGACTGGCCGGGCCCTGCACGCGTCAGCGGCCCGGCGGACCCTGCCGCTGTCCCTGCCTGGAGGCCGAGACCCGCCGGGGGGCCATCCGGGCGGAACTCGTACCCGCCCGGCCCCTGGAGCCGGAGTGCTGCGGCCGATGTGGGACATCGGCAACAGGCGGGACGATGGAGAGAGTGACCTGGACATCGCCCGGGTGTGGGTCGAATTCGCTCCTGGTCTCCCGCCCGGCGCCCGGGCCCCGGTACGCCTCCTGCCCCTGACCCCGTCGCGGTGGAGGCACCTCGCCGCGGGCGACCGGATCACGCTGTACGAGACGGCGGTGGCCGGCGGGACGGCGATGATCCTGGAGGTGCAACCTCCGTCGGCGTGGGCGGAGCTCGCTTTGCGGCGCTGATTTTTCCGCTTCCTACGGGATCAGGGAGTTGTAGACCTCGACCACCTTCGAGTCGAACGGCGGGGCTCCGAGCTCCTGTGCGGCGGGTTTGACCGACTCCTCCAGGAAGCGCCGGAAGGCCTCTTCCGACTCCCATACGTCGATGACCTGCCAGCCACCGCCCTCGCCGGGCGCCCCGACGTGGGAGATGAGCCCGGCCGGAGGGTTCGTACGGTCCGGGATCGCCCGGTCGAAAGTCGCCTGGTAGAGATCCTTGGTCCAGTTGGCGGCCTGGTTGATTACGAGAACTGCCATCTCGGTTCCTCGATTCACTTTCGGTTCGGGTCAGGACGGGCGGATTACCTGGGTGAGGATGACTTCGAATTCTTCGATGCTCCGGGTGATCACCCGTGCCTTCGCGGTCGCCTCGGCACGGACCGCTGCGACGGCGCCGCGGGATGCCGCCAGCGCGTTGCGGTCGGTGTAGAACGCGCCCACGGTGGCCCGGCCCTTGGCGCGGTCGATGAGCAGCGAGCCGCCCGCGAAGCCGGGAATGCCCCGGAGCTTGGGCAGCGCGGTGTCGCGGAACGTCTCCACCAGCAGGTCCGCGTCGGGCGGCTCGAACTCCAGGCGGACCAGCCGGAACCACGCACCGGGCTCCAGCGCCTCCGGACGGCTGACGACGGCCGCCTCCCAGTTGTCGGTAGCCACGGACTGGGCGAACGGTGCGATCAACTCCGCTCGGCGCGCGCGAAGGGCCTCGTCACTGGCCCGTCGGCTCTCTTCGTCCTCCCACCACGAGCCCACCAGCAGCTTGCCGAGCTCGCGGTCGACGAACAGGCCCATCCCGCGGTAGCCGGGCTGCTCCGACAGTAGCCGGGGTGCTTCAGTGCTGAGCGATTCGGCCACACTGTCCAGCTTGGCCGGATCACCTGTCGCGTAGGTCGTGCGTACGTACATGGCGCCCTTCCTGCGGCGAGCCCCGAGTGGGCCCGTGTCCCGCACTCCATGCGACGGGTGGAGGACGCGGGAATCAAGGTGACCGGGGCATTCAGGTGAGCGCCGTCCGAGTGGAGACCGTGGCCGAACCGGCGGAGCATGGACAGCGGAGCCCGGGCGCGTGGTGTGTGAGTGCGACTGACAAGGATGCGACTGCGATGACCACTGAGCAGACGATGGACCCCGCGCGGCGGGAGCAGTTCGCGGAGCGGATGCTCCAGGTGCTCAACGACTCCTGTCTGGGATACCTGTGCAGCCTCGGCCACCGCACGGGGCTTTTCGATGTCATGGCCGGGCTGCCGCCGTCGACCAGTGCGCAGATCGCCGAGGCCACCCGTCTCGACGAGCGGTACGTACGGGAGTGGCTCGGCGGGATGACCGTGGGCGGCTTCATCGAGTACGACCCCGCTGGTGGCACCTATCGGCTGCCGCCCGAGCACGCCGCCTCCCTCACCCGCGCCGCCGGGCCCGACAACCTCGCCTCCTTCATGCAGGACCTCGCGCTGCTGGGCAATGTCGAGAACAAGGTGCTCGACGCGTTCCGCCGGGGCGGCGGCGTCCCCTACACGGCGTATCCGCGCTTCCAGGAGCTCCAGGCCGAGGAGACGGCGCGGGTGTACGACGCCGCACTCGTCGACACGATCATCCCGCTGGCGCCCGGACTCACGGAGCGGCTGAGCGAGGGCATCGACGTACTGGACATCGGCACGGGCCAGGGGCATGCCGTCAATCTGCTGGCCCGGGCGTTCCCCGCCAGTCAGTTCCTCGGCGTGGACATCTCCGATACGGGCATCGCGGCAGCGCGGGAGGAAGCGGAGCTGCTCGGGCTGGACAACGCGCGGTTCGTTGTGTCCGACACCGCCGAACTGGCCGGGACGTACGACCTGATCACGGCCTTCGACGTGATCCACGACCTGGCGCGGCCGGAGCGCGCTCTGTCGGCCGTGGCCGGTGCGCTGCGGGACGACGGGGTGTTCCTAATGGGTGACATCGCCGCCTCCAGCAAGCTGGAGGAGAACATCGGCCACCCGCTCGGCCCCGCCCTCTACACCTTCTCGGTCTTCTACTGCATGACCGTCTCGCTCGGCGAGGGCGGCGCGGGCCTCGGCACGGTGTGGGGCAAGCAGCGGGCGCTGCAGATGCTCGGGGAGGCGGGGTTCGACGACGTCGAGGTGCGTGAGGTGGAGGGCGACATCCTCAACGTTTACTACGTGGCCCGCAAGAGCCGCCGCTGAGGGGGCTCGGGAAGGGGTTCCTCGGGAAGGGGCTCTCAGGGGAAGCGGTGCTCAGACCGGTGCGTTCGGCAGGAGGCCGAGCTGGCCGAGGAAGTCCAGCTGATCGAAGTACAGCCGGTAGCTGACGATCTTGCCGTTCTCGACCGTCGCGATGTCGCAACCGCGCACCCTGACGTCCCTCTGAGTGGCCTCCAGGGTCTCCCCGGAGGGCATCACCAGCGGGCCGGTGTTCCTTCCGGTGAAGTAGCCTTCGTCGATCGCCGTGTTGCCTGATTCGTGCTTGTACGCCGACTCGTACGCGCTGTTCGGGATCGCGTCCGTCATCTGCCGCCAGTACTCGGCGATGTTCTCCCGGCCCCGGATCTCCCCGTCGGGCGTAATGGCAACCGCGTCCTCCGCGAAGCACTCCATGACGACCTTGAGGTCCGTGCTCGTGGTGAGCGCCTCGGTGAGCTGATCCATCACCTCACGGGCCTGCCCCATGATCCACCTCCAGGTTGGGCGTGGTGTCATGTCCGTCCCATTTTCCCACACTGTGAGGCAATTGCCGCGTCCGCGCTGCGAGGGGGCGGGCTCAGGTGAGCGTGATCAGTGCCGCGATCGCCGGACCGAAGGCGCCTCCCAGCTGGTAGCAGAGGCTGAACAGTCCGATCACCGTGGGGCGTTGGGCATCCGGGGCGACCTGGGTCGCGTACACCGCGAGGGTGGCGTTGCCTGCCGTGGTCGTGAAGACGGCCATCGCGGCCACGAGCAGGAGCAGCGGCGCCCAAGGGCTCACGGCGGCCGTCACCGGTGCCAGCGCGCCGAGGGTGATCAGCACCGTCAGGACCCTGCGCCTGCCCAGCCGGGCGGAGACCGCGGCGAGGGCGAGGGAGAGGAAGGAACCTGTCAGGAGGGCGAGCAGCTGGCCTGAGCCGATGGTGGCGGTCGACCAGTGCGTACGGGCGGCGAGGAGCTGGGGGATCGCGAAGAGGAGTGTGAAGTACGACGTCGACAGGGCACAGGCGAGCAACGCGGCCGACAGGAACGCCGGGGTGCGCAGGAGCGTGGCCGGGACGAAGCCGTCGGGGCGGGCCCGGACATGGGCGGTCAGGAGCCCGGCCACCGCGAGCGCCGCGCCGGCTGCCGGCAGTGGGCAGTGCGGGATGAAGACCAGCGCGGTCGCCAGTGCCACGAGGAGCGATGCGCCGCGTGCGTCGAAGGGGGCGGCCGTGGTGGGAGGTATGCGAGGGGCGGTGCGGGTCACGGCCGGAACGGCCAGCAGCGCCAGTGCCGAGACCGCGAGCGATACGCGCCAGGAGAGCGCGTCGGCGATCAGCGAACCGAGCAACGGGCCGACCGCGCCGAGGACTCCGAAGCCCGCGGTGATGACCCCCATCCGGCGGACCGAACCCGCCAGGCTCATGGCCGAGGTGATCAGTCCCGCGCCGCCCACCGCCTGGGCCGCCCGCCCCGGCAGGGCCAGCGCCATCCACGGTGCGAGGGCCGCGACCAGGGTTCCGGCCAGGACCAGGACCGTACTCACGCGCAGAGTGGTGCGCAGTCCGCGCAGGCGCAGCAGGCCCGCCATCAGCGGCGTGCCCACCGCCATCGCCCACGCGAACGCCGTGACCAGCCAGGTGGCCGACGCGGGCCGGACCCCGAACGAGCCGGCCATCTCGGGGAGGATCAGGACCGGGCTGTTGGCGCCGGCGGCGATGGGCGTGGCGAGCAGCGCGAGCCAGAGGGCCGGGACCTGGCGGGCGGACTTGGCCGGGGATGGGGATGGGGATGGGGCTGGGGCTGCCGGTTTCACGGGCTCCGTGAGAGCGGGCTCAGGCATGGGGAGCTCCTGTCCTTCAGGCTTGATAATCTCAACGTTGAGATAAAACAGGGCCTATCTCTCAACGTCAAGTCTCTTAACGTTGAGATTGCGCACGTTGAAGGGGGACTGGGATGAGCGACGCGGTGGACGCGATCATCGGGCAATGGGTCGAAGAGCGACCGGACTTGGCGGACGACCTCTGGCCCGTGCAGGTCCTCGGGCGGCTTCAGCGTCTCGGGCGCGTACTGGACAAGGAGTTCAGGACGTTCGCGGCCCAACGAGGCCTCGAACTGGGCGAGGTGGACGTCCTCACCACGCTCCAGCGATCCGGTCCGCCGTACGCCCTGCCCGCCGGCGCACTCCTCAAGGCGGCCATGGTGACCTCCGGCGCGATCACCAATCGCATCGACCGCATGGAGGCGAAGGGCCTCGTGGAGCGCGTACGCGAAGAGAGCGGCGGCGACCGGCGCACCGTGCGGATCCGGCTCACCGAGCAAGGGCACGAGGTCACTCGCGCGTACATGGCCGACCACCTCGCCAACGAAGCCCGGATGCTCGGTGAATTGGGCCGCGAAGAGAGCGACCGCCTCGCCGACTCCCTGCGCAAGCTGCTGACGTCCTTCGGTGATACGTCGATCGGCTAGCGGACCGGAAGTCCGGGGCGCGTGACCATCTCTGGCGGCATGGTTCGGTGCATGACACCCGAATCGAAGCCGTACACCGCCCGCCTCACCGTCCGCAGCAGTGACCTCGACACCAACGGCCACGTCCGCGGCCCCGCCTACCTGGAGTACGCCGACCACGCCCGCTGGGAATGCGTGCGCGCTGCCGGGGTCGAGTTCGGCGACCTGGCCGCCGCCGGGCTCGGGCCCGTCAACCTGGAACCGTCGTCCGCTTCCATCAGGAACTCCTCGCGGGCGACGAGGTCGAGGTCTCCTGCGTCTTCTCGTACGGACCGGGCAAGACCGGCCGCGTCACCCAGGAAATGCACCGCGCCGACGGCGTACTCGCCGCCACCGTCGAGAGCGTCATCGGGCTACTCGACCTGCGCACCCGCCGCCTGGTCCCCGACCCGGCCGGACGCTGGCGGGAGTTCGCCACGGACCCCGCGCTGCTGGGCGTCTAGGGCCGGTTACTGCGGTGCCAGGCCCGTCTTCGCGCCCGCGCCGCACAGTGGCACCACCGCGGTGTGGCCCTCCTGGGGCGGATGTGCGCTCATCGCGGCCCAGCACGCCACCCCGGTCGACTCGACGAAGAGGCCGCGCGCCGCGAGGTCCAGTTGGGCGGCCCGGAGCTGGTCCTCGGTCACCGTCAGGAAGGTTCCGCCCGACTCCCGTACCGCGCGCAGGATCTGGGGTGCGCGCGGCGGGCGCGGGATGGCGATGCCCTCGGCGAGAGTGGGGGGCGTGGGGGGCGCCGGCCTTTCGTCGTCCAGGTCCGTGGCGCCCGCGTGGAACGCCGTCGCCAGGGGCGACACGGCCTCGGCCTGTACGGCGATCAGTGCGGGGCGGCTGTCGATGAGCTTGTGGGCGTGCAGTTCGGCGATCGCGAGTGCGGCGCCCAGCAAGAGCGTTCCGTTGCCTACGGGGACGACCACCGCATCGGGGAGCCGGCCGCCGAGGTCCTCCCACAGCTCGTAGACGTACGTCTTCGTGCCGTGCAGGAAGTACGGGTTGTGGACGTGGCTCGCGTAGAAGGTGCCGGGCTCGTCGGCCGCCGCGCGGGCCGCCACCGCCGCGGCCTCGCGGTCGCCGGGGACGAGGGTGACGTGGGCGCCGTGCGCCCGGATCTGCTCGGTCTTCTTGGGGGAGGTCGCCTCGGGGACGTACACCGTGCAGGGGAGGGCGGCGCGCGCGCAGTACGCCGCGATCGCCGTGCCCGCGTTGCCGCTGCTGTCCGCGACGACGCGGCCCACCCGGGCGGGGCCGAGACGGCGGGCGAGCTCGGCGAGCATGACCGCGCCGCGGTCCTTGAACGACAGCGTCGGCATCAGGAAGTCGAGTTTGGCCGAAATGGAGTCGGTGAGGGGGATGAGCGGAGTGCGGCCTTCCCCCAGCGTGAGCGCCGCCGCCGCGCCCGCGAGCGGCAGCGCCTCCTCGTACCGCCACAGCGAATTCACCCGCCCGGCGAGCGACTTCAGCGGTACGGGGGAGGAAGGGGCGAACTCCAGATCCCAGGGACCGCCGCAGGTGGGGCAGTGCCAGGCGAGGGATTCGACGGGGGCGCGGGAGCCGTCGGCGGGGCAGCGGTACGTCATGGACGCCGTCGAAGCCGCCGGAGTCGTCGAAGCCGTCGTGATCACCATGCGGCAAGCGTAGGCCGGACCCGGGTGCGACGCAGGTTCATGTCGGTGGTATCGCAGGCGTATTGCGGGTCCGAATTGACTCTTGTGGGATTCCTATGGATGCGCCAATCTTTCGCCTGGCAGCAAGGCGTGGGAAACGACGCGGACTCCGAAGCGTTTGTTTGTCATGCCCCTGCCGTACGTGTCTTGCCTGTCGCACGGAGCACGGCCCCCCACCAGCGCACCGCCAATGAGGAGGACCCCTCACATGTCCGTGATGCGTAGTTCCCGGCGAAGAGTTGTCGCAGCCAGTGCCACCGCCGTCGTAGCCCTCGCGCTCGGCGCCACCTCCGCCCTCCCCGCCACCGCGGCCACCGCCGCCGAGGGCCGGATCCAGAACGCCGGAGCCCCCGGAACCATCGCGGGCAGCTACATCGTGACCCTCGACGAGGCGGCGGCCGACGCCGGTTCGGCGGAGGGCAAGGCGCTTGCCAAGGAGTACGGCGCCAAGATCAAGAAGACCTACACCGCGGCCCTCAACGGGTACGCCGTCGAGCTGTCCGAGGCGCAGGCGAAGAAGTTCGCCGCCGACCCGGCCGTCGAGTCCGTCGTACAGAACCGCACCTTCAAGGTCAGCGCGACGCAGCCCAACCCGCCGTCATGGGGCCTGGACCGCATCGACCAGAAGGCCCTGCCGCTGAACCAGAGCTACACCTACCCCGACACCGCCGGTGAGGGTGTCACGACGTACGTCATCGACACCGGCGTACGCATCACCCACAGCGACTTCGGCGGCCGCGCCTCCTACGGCTACGACGCCATCGACAACGACAACACCGCGCAGGACGGCCACGGCCACGGCACCCACGTCGCGGGCACGGTCGCGGGCGGCGCGTACGGCGTCGCGAAGAAGGCCAAGGTCGTCGGCGTCCGCGTCCTCAACAACCAGGGGTCCGGGACCACCGCGCAGGTCGTCGCCGGCATCGACTGGGTGACGCGCAACGCCGTCAAGCCGGCCGTCGCGAACATGAGCCTCGGCGGCGGCGCCGACTCCGCCCTCGACACGGCAGTGCGCAACTCCATAGCCTCCGGCGTGACGTACGCGGTCGCCGCGGGCAACGAGAGCACCGACGCCTCCACCAAGTCACCCGCCAGGGTGGCCGAGGCCATCACGGTAGGCGCCACCACCAGCACCGACGCCAAGGCGAGCTACTCCAACTACGGCAGCATCCTCGACATCTTCGCGCCGGGCTCGTCGATCACCTCGTCCTGGAACACCAGTGACACGGCGACGAACTCCATCTCCGGTACGTCGATGGCCTCGCCGCACGTCGCGGGCGCGGCCGCCCTGTACCTGGCGGCCAACAAGACCGCCACCCCGGCCCAGGTCTCCAGCGCACTGACCTCGGCCGCCACGACGGGCGTCGTGACCAGTCCGGGCACCGGCTCGCCGAACCGCCTGCTGTACGTCGGCACGGGGGACACCCCGCCGCCCACGGGCAAGAAGTTCGAGAACCTCGCGGACTACGCGATCAGCGACAACGCCACGACGGAGTCGCCCGTAACGGTCAGCGGCATCACGGGCAACGCGCCGGCGACGCTGAGCGTGCCGGTCGACATCAAGCACACGTACATCGGTGACCTCAAGGTCGACCTGATCGCCCCCGACGGCACGGCCTACACCCTCAAGGGCTACGGCACGGGCGGCAGCAGTGACAACCTCATCACCACGTACACGGTGAACGCCTCGTCCGAGGTGGCCAACGGCACGTGGAAGCTGCGGGTGAACGACAACGCGGCGTACGACACAGGAAAGATCGACTCCTGGGCGCTGCAGTTCTGATCCCGACGCGCTGAAGTCCAACTGAACACGTGAGCGGGGCGGTCGCTTCGGCGGCCGCCCTTGCTGTGCGTCGCCGGACGGGAGTGCGGGCGGCGGAGAAAGTGTCGAAGCGGTGCGGATCTTGGCGCGGGGTTCCGATTTCTGTACCCCGGGAAGCCCCTGCTTAAAGACAAAGTCATCACTTCGGGTGAAACTTTGGCCTGCGCTTGCGGTCAACAACCCACGGTTGCCACGCTGTCGCTGTGTGTCAACCTGATGGGAGTGGCCAGTGACATTCGGTGAGCAGCCGGCCTATCTGCGCGTCGCGGGCGATCTACGGCAGAAGATCGTCGACGGTTCCCTGCCACCCCATACCCGGCTCCCCTCGCAGGCGCGCATCCGCGAGGAGTACGGAGTCTCCGACACCGTCGCGCTGGAGGCCCGCAAGGTCCTGATGGCGGAGGGCCTGGTCGAAGGCCGCTCCGGCTCCGGTACGTACGTACGGGAGCAACCGGTCCCGCGCCGCGTCTCCCGCGCGGGCTACCGGGGGGCCTTCCCCTCGAACCCGTTCCGGCAGGAGCAGGCCGAGGCCGGTGCGCGCGGCACCTGGGAGTCCAGCAGCGAGCAGGAAGAGGCGACTTCGGACATCGCCAAGCGGCTCGGTGTCCAGGAGGGCGACCGGGTGATGCGCACGCGGTACGTCTTCAGGGACGCGGGCGAGGCGATGATGCTCTCCACCTCGTGGGAGCCGCTGGCCGTGACGGGGCGTACGCCCGTGATGCTGCCCGAGGAGGGACCGCTGGCCGGCTGCGGCGTCGTCGAGCGGATGGCGGCCATCGACATCGTCGTGGACAACGTCGTGGAGGAGGTCGGCGCGCGGCCCGGACTCGCGGAGGAGCTGATGAGGCTCGGCGGCGTACCGGGGCATGCGGTGCTGGTCATCGAGCGGACGTACTACGCGTCGGGGATGGCGGTCGAGACCGCCGATGTGGTCGTCCCTGCCGACCGGTACCGGATCGCATACCACCTGCCCGTGAAGTGACCGATACGCGGACGCCTTGTCCGTCCGCCGTGATCGTAAGTTAACGCGTCACCGGATCCCGTAACGGCCGGGCAATCAACGGCTGTGACGACCTGTCATGTCCCGGCTCTAACTTCCCGTTCGCACCCGCACACCGGACTGACGAACGGGAAGTCGCCGATGACGGACACCGCCACACCTGTTACCAGGACTCCTGACGATCCTGCGAACTCCGGCGGTCCCGGCGCGCAGCCGCCCAAGCGGAGTTACGCCAAGCTGGCAGCCGACGAGAGCCGTGAGGACTACTCGCTCCGGTACGCGCCGCACTCCTTCCGCCGCTGGTCGCCCTCGATGGTCGCGGGCACCGCGCTCGGCGGCATCGCGTACCTGGCGGACTTCGCGATCGGTGCGTCGATCGTCTTCACGTACGGCTTCACGAGCGGGCTCGCCTCGATCCTGTGCGCGGCCGCGATCATCTTCCTCACCGGCATGCCGATCGCCAGGGCCTGCGCCAAGTACGGCCTCGACATGGACCTGATCACGCGCGGCGCCGGTTTCGGCTACTTCGGCTCGACGCTGACCTCGCTCATCTATGCCTCGTTCACCTTCATCTTCTTCGCGCTCGAAGGCTCGATCATGGCGCAGGCCATGCACCAGGCCGTCGGACTGCCCGTCGAGATCGGTTACTTGATCACGACGCTGATCGTCATCCCGATCGTCTTCCGGGGGATGGGCGCGCTGGCGAAGGTGCAGGCATGGACGCAGCCGATCTGGCTGATCGGGCTTGTCCTGCCGTTCCTGGTGCTGGCCTTCGAAGCGCCGGACGCGTGGGGCGAGTTCACGTCGTTCGGCGGCACCGAGGGGGCCGGCTCGGGCTTCTCGTGGATCGCCTTCGGGCTCGGCACGGGAGTCGCTCTCTCCCTCATCGCGCAGATCGGCGAGCAGGCCGACTACCTGCGCTTCATGCCCGCCAAGACCGAGTCGAACAGGCGCCGCTGGAACCTCGCCGTGCTGGCGGCCGGACCCGGCTGGGTCGTCATCGGCGCGGCCAAGCAGCTCGGCGGCGCCTTCCTCGCCTTCGTCGCCCTGGAGGCCGTCGGCAAGACGCACGCGCTGGAGCCGATCGCGCCGCAGATCGAGGCGCTCAAGCCGTGGCTCGGCTCCGTCGCCCTGCCCGCCGCCGCGCTCTTCGTGATCGTCTCCCAGATCAAGATCAACGTGACCAATGCCTACAGCGGTTCGCTGTCCTGGTCGAACTTCTTCTCCCGGATCACGCACAAGCACCCCGGCAGGGTCTGGTACATCTTCCTCAACCTCGCCATCGCGCTGACGCTGATGGAGATGAACATGTTCGCGGCCCTCAACAAACTGCTGGGCTTCTACTCGAATGTGGGCATCGCCTGGATCGTGGCGGTGGCCGCCGACCTGGTCATCAACAAGCGCATCGGGCTCAGCCCGCCGTACATCGAGTTCAAGCGGGCCTACCTGTACGCCGTGAATCCGGCCGGGTTCGGGGCCATGGTCATCGCCTCCACCGTCTCGATCCTCGCCTTCTTCGGGCTGTTCGGTGAGTACGCCCAGGCCTTCTCCACCTTCATCGCGGCCGGTCTCGCGCTCGTCCTGTGCCCGCTGATCGCCTGGCTCACCCGGGGCAAGTACTACCTGGCCCGCCCGAACCCGGTGAACGGTCCGCACGTCGAGGTCGGCGACATCACCGCCACCCACACCTGCGCCGTCTGCGATACGGCGTACGAGCTGCCGGACATCGCCGACTGCCCTGCCCAGTCGGGGCCGATCTGCTCGCTGTGCTGCTCGCTCGACTCCGAGTGCGATGACGCCTGCCGCAAGGGGGAGGCGGCGGCGGGCCCCGTGCTGATGCCTGTGCCGACTCTGCGCAAGGGCTGAGCTCGCGAGGAAGGAAGGGGGCGCGCTCTTCGGAGTGCGCCCCTCCTCCATGGCTTGATGCGTACCTCTTTGTGTAAAAGCGTATCCGCTGAGTGAAGGTCAGGCGTACGCTCGGGCATATGCGGATTGCGGTTTCCTGGAGATCCTTAGAGGCGAGTGCACCGGCGGACCCGGCGGGCGGAGGCGCGTTATGAACGACAGCGGCGCTGTCCTCCCCTGGCTGGTCATACGGCAGGACGACAACGGCAACCGCTACCGCGTCGGCCGGTACGCGACGCGGATCGAGGCGCAGAAGATCGCCGACAGCCTCGACGAGCGCGGCCACAAGCAGCTCTACTGGGTCGAGCGGATAGGCCAGAGCGTCCAGTAGCCGCCCGTACGCCGTAGGCTCCCGCCGTGACTGATCGTGTCGTGGTGGTGGGTGCGGCCCTGTTCGACGAGGGCCGGCTGCTGGCGGCGCGCCGCAGTGCCCCGCCCGAGCTGGCCGGCCGCTGGGAGCTGCCCGGCGGCAAGGTGGAGCCCGGCGAGAGTCCGGAGCAGGCTCTCGTGCGCGAACTGCGCGAAGAGCTGGGCGTCGAGACGGACGTGCTGGAGCGCATCCCCGGCGAGTGGCCGCTGAAGCCCGGTTACGTCCTCCAGGTGTGGACCGTCCGGCTGCTGTCCGGCACGCCCCGCCCCCTTCAGGACCACGACGCCATGCGCTGGCTCCGTCCGCACGAGGCGGACACCGTGGACTGGCTCCCCCAGGACCGCCCTGCCGTGGCCGAGGCGGTACGCCGCCTGAGTGCCCTGCCGGGGCCTCCGCGATAGGTCGCCCCGCATATCGGGTATGTGCTGATTAACCCCCCGAAAAAGGACGGGGTCTGCGGTTGGTCTGGCAGCTGGGATGTGGTCGGCGTGATCGACACCGACGGTGACTGCGCCGAGTGGACGTTCCCTGCCGAGCCCGACGCCGTCCGCTCCGCCCGCCACGCCGTCCGCGAGGCGCTGCGCGCCTGGGGCCTGCTCGACACCATCGGCGATGTGACCGTGCTGCTGGTCAGTGAGCTGGTGACCAATTCTTTGCGGTACGCGTCGGGGCCGATCGGGGTCCGTCTCGTGCGCCCGGACATCAAAGGAGCCGCGGACGGCGCCGACGGCCACCCCACGGGCGTGCGCCCCGTACTGGTGGTCGAAGTCTCGGACCCCCTTCCGGATCCGCCCCTGGAACGGGTCGCGGAACCCGATGACGAGGGAGGACGCGGTTTGCAACTGGTGGCGGGCTCCGCGCAGCGGTGGGGTACGCGTCGAGGCAGAACAGGCAAGACCGTGTGGTTCGAGCTGGCTCTCCCTGGTTAGAAGAGTGAAGGGACAACGATCACCTCGCGGCTGACTTCCCCGGCCGAAAAGGAACGAGACCGTGCTGTGATCGTGAACGCCGTGCCGGTTGTGACCGTAGTGCTGAATACTGCGGGAAGGACCGGTCCGGTGCGTTGAGCTGGAGGGGACGGTCGCGTGAACGAGATATCAGCGGCAGCGGGCGAAGTGATGTGGCAGAACAGCCCGCCCGGCTCGATCTACGACTACATAAGAGTCGCGTCCTTCTCGATCGGCCCCTGCGGGCTGGTAGAGCAGTGGAGCAGGCGGGCTGAAGAGCTGTTCGGCCTGCCCGCGGCCGATGTCGTCGGCAAGGATCCGGTCGAGGCGTTCATGCCCCCCGAGCTGCGGGTGCGCGGGCGCAACCGGCTCTCCGAGATCCTCGACGGCAAGGAGTGGACCGGCCTCGTCCCGTTCCGGATGCCCGACCGCGAGGGCCGTCAAGCCGGTACGGCGCGTGCCCACGGCATCGCGGAGATCTACGTGATGCCCAGCGCCACGGCCGACGGCGAACAGGCTGCGCTCTGCCTGGTCGTCGACGTACGTGCCGTACGCCGGATCGAGACCGATCTCGCCGCTTCGCAGGCCATTTTCGGCCAATCTCCGTTCGGCTTCCTGCTGTTCGGTACGGACTTCACCGTGCAGCGCGCCAACAAGCGGTTCGCCACCGTCTTCGGCGGCGCCGTGGAGGACCACCGCGGCCGCACCGTCCACGACTACCTCACCCGCCCCGAGGCCGACCGCATGACCGCCGCCCTGGAACGGGTCCTGGAGACCGGGGAGGCTGTCACCGACATGCAGATCGTCGGCAGCGCCCCCGGCGACACGGAGCCCCGGCACTGGTCGGTCAACCTCTACCGGGTGCACAGCGGAGCCGGCCGCACCATCGGCGTCGCCGGGCTCGCCACCGATGTGACCCGCCGTCATGTCGCCGCCCGGGAGGCCGCCGACGCCCGCCGCAACCTCGCCCTGCTGAACGAGGCCGGCGCCCGCATCGGCAACTCCCTCGACCTGGAGACCACCGCCCGCGAACTCCTCGACGTAGCCGTCCCCGGCTTCTGCGACCTCGCGTCCGTCGACCTCTACCAAGGGCTCCTGGCCGGTGACGAAGCGCCGCCGGGCCGGGCCGACGGCAGCGCGGAGCTGCGCCGCGTCGCCTTCGCCAGCGCCGTCTCCGACGGGCCGCTGTCCGCTCCGGCCTGCGTCGCCGACGGCGAGGACCCCGGGCCCACCGAAGTGGGCGCCGTACACCGCTACCCGTTCAACTCGCCCTGCGCGAGCGCCCTGCGCACCGCCCGCGTCCAGGTCGTACCCGGCGAGGACGGCAGCCTCGTCCACACCACGCTCGCCGTGCCGATGGTGGCCCACGACACCGTCGTCGGCCTCGCCCAGTTCTCCCGTACGAAGGGCAGCGAGCCCTTCGGTGAACGCGACCGGGCGCTCGCCACCGAGCTCGCCGCCCGCGCCGCCGTCTGCATCGACAACGCCCGCCTCTACCGGCGCGAGCACGAGCGCGCCCTGATCCTCCAGCGCAGCCTGCTGCCCCCCGGCGACCCCGAGGCAGCCGGGCTCGACATCGCCTGCCGCTACCTGCCCGGCAATACGGCGACCGAGGTGGGCGGCGACTGGTTCGACGTCATCGAACTGCCCGGCCACCGCACAGCCCTGGTCGTCGGCGACGTCATGGGACGCGGCCTGCGCGCCGCCGTCGCCATGGGGGAACTGCGCACGGCGGTACGGACCTTGGCCCTGCTCGACCTGGAGCCCGCCGAAGTTCTCTCCGCCCTCGACGAGATCGCGCGGGGCCTCGGCTCGCCCAGCGGCGCGCAACACGCCTCGCGCGCCGTCCACAAGGCGCGGGAGGCCGACCTGTCGGAGGTCTACCTCGCGACCTGCGTGTACGCCGTCTACGACCCGGTCACGCGCCGATGTACGTTCGCCAACGCCGGCCACCTGCCGCCCGTCCTCGTCGAACCGGGCGAGGAGGCGCTGCTGCTCGACGTACCGCCGGGGATGCCGCTCGGCGTCGGCGGGGAGCCGTTCGAGGAGGTCGAAGTCGAGGTGCCGGAGGGCGCGCTGCTCGCGCTCTACACCGACGGCCTCGTCGAGTCGCGCGACCATCCGCTCGACGAAGGGCTGCTGGCGTTCCGCGCCGCGCTCGCCGATCCCGTACGCCCCCTTGAAGACGTCTGCGACCACGTCCTCAACACCCTCGACACCCGGCACGGCGAGGACGACATCGCCCTGCTCATGGCCCGCATCCAGGGGATGCCCGCCGAGTCGGTCGGTGACTGGTCGCTGCCGCGCGAGCCGCGCTCGGTCGGCCGGGCGCGGGAACTGGCGCGGGCGCAGCTGGTCACCTGGGGTCTCGAAGACCTGGTGGACACGACAGAGCTGCTGGTCAGCGAGCTTGTCACCAACGCGCTGCGGTACGGCGAGGGCGAGATCAGGCTCCGGCTGCTCCTCGACCGTACGCTCGTGTGCGAGGTGTGGGACGGGGGCCTGGTCCAGCCCCGGCGGCGGCGGGCCCGCGACACCGACGAGGGCGGGCGCGGGCTCCAGCTGGTGGGGCTGCTCAGCGCCGCGTGGGGATCGCGGCGCACACCGCGCGGAAAGACCGTCTGGTTCGAACTCGCCCTGCCGACGGGGGAGGCGGAGAAGGGTGAGCTCAGTGTCGACCAGTTGCTGAGCCTGTTCTGAGGCGCGTCCGCGTCACCCGGTCTTCATGGCGGCCAGCCTGGCCTCGATCTCAGCATCGTCGCCCAGGCTGTCCAGCTGCTCGAACTGGGCGTCCAGCGACGAGGCGGCGAGTTCCTGCTTGCCCATGGCCCTCGCCTCCTCGCGGCGCACCTTTTCCTCGAAGCGGCTCAGCTCGCCGGCCGGGTCCAGGATGTCGATGTTCTTGACGGCGTCCATCATCTGGCTCTGCGCCTGGGCGGACTTGGCACGGGCCACCAGTTCGTCGCGCTTGGACGTCAGCTCGGTGAGCTTGGTCTTCATCTGGACCAGACCGGCCTTGAGCTTGTCGACCACCTCGGTCTGCATGGCGATGACCGGCTCGGCGGCCTTCGCCTCCTTCTCGGACTGGAGCTGGCGCTGGAGCGCGACTTTGGCGAGGTTGTCGAACCTGTCCGCCTCCGCGGCCGGTCCGGCGCCGCGCATCTCGTCGGCCTTCCTGCTGGCCGCGAGCGCCTTGACACCCCACTCCCTGGCGGCATCGACGTCCTCTTTGTGGTCGAGCTCCAGGAGCCGCAGATTGCCGATGGTGGTGGCGACGGCCTCCTCGGCCTCCGCGATGTTGTTGGTGTAGTCGCGGATCAGCTGGTCCAGCATCTTCTGCGGGTCCTCGGCCTGGTCGAGGAGGGCGTTGATGTTGGCCTTCGCGAGCTGGGTCACGCGGCCGAGGATGGTCTGCTTCGTCATGCCGTGTCTCCTTGAGTGGTGTACGGGTAGCGGCGTACGCGCCTGTCGGTCCGTTACGTGTCAGAACCGGCCGCCGCCGCCTCTGCGGCCCCGCGTGCCGCCGCCGCCGAAGCTGCCGGGACCGCGGCCGAAGCCGCCGCCTCCGCCGAAGCCGCCCCCGCCCCGGCCCCGGCCGCCGCCGAGGAGTTCGCCGAGGATGATGCCGCCGAGTACGGCCCCGTTGAGGCCGCCTCCGCCTCCGCCCCCGATTCCACCGGAGCCGCCGAAGTCGCCGAACTGGTCGGCGTACCCGCGTACGTCCTGTTCGGCCAGGCTCTGCGCCTGCCGCGCCATCGCGTCCGCCTGCCGGGCCTCGGCGAGCGCGCTCTGCGCGTGGGACGCCGCGGCGGCCGCCGACCGTTCGAGGTGCCGCTGGGCCTCCGCGATGCGGGTGCGCGCCTGGCTGCCGACCGCGCCCCGGTTCGTCGTGATGTAGTCGGCGGCCGCGCCGATCGAGGCGCGGGCGGCGAGAGTGGCCTGGTCCAGCAGGGCCCGCGCCCGCCGCCCGGCCGTCTCGCGCTCGCGGGCCCCCGACAGGGCCTCGTCGAGCACCGCGTCGGCCTCCTCGACGCGGCGCAGGGCGCCGATCGGGTCGTACCGCCCCGACTGCTTCTCCTGCTGTACGTCGGCGACGACCGACTCGGCGCGCGCGATGCGCCCCTGGAGGTCTGCCGTCGAGACGCCGCTGTCCGTGTCGTCCTTCAGGCCTTGGAGCAGACCGCGCGCGTCGGCCAGATCGGTCTCGGTCTCGATCAGCGCCCCGGGGAGCTTGCCCGCCGCCTCGGCGAGTTCACGGGCGCGGCGGTCGACTGCGTCGACGAGCGTGGCCGCCTGCCCGACGGCGCCCTCGGCGGCCCGTACGAACACGGCCGCCTTGCCCGTGTCGCCCGCGTCCACCGCCTGCCGGGCCTCGGTGAGGCTCGCGGTCGCGAAGGCGAGCCGGTCCTTGGCCTGCGCGGCGTTGCCGGTGATGGGCGCGGCCGCGGAGTCGGCGTACCGCTGGCGCATGGCGGTCAGCATGGCCTCCGCAGTGCCCGTACGGCCAACGAGATCGCGGAACGCCGCTTCGGCGGCGGCGAGCGCCTGCGGGGCGTTCTGCTCCAGGGCCCGGAGCTGGTCGAAGGATTCGGATTCGGCGTCGAGCCGGCGGTTGGCCTCGGTGCAGCGGGCGATGATCTCGTCGAGCATGCGGCGGCGGGTGGAGTCGTCCTCCGCGTAGGCGTCGTCGAGCTGCTGGCGCAGCCGGAAGGCGACGGCCAGCTCGCTCTTGGCGTTCGCGAGTGCCTCGCCGAAGGGGCGGGCGGCCTCCTCGCCGAACTGGGCGGAGGCGAAGCCCAGTTCCTCCTCGCTGGTATGGATCGCGTCGTCCGCCTCGACGAGTTCGCGCTTGGCCCGGGAGTCGAGTTCGGGCAGGGGGGTCTGCGGCTCCTTGGCGGCCTGGGCGGGCGTGGTCCGGGTGCCCGCCCGCCTCCTGCGCCGGGTGTACGTGTACGCCGCCAGCGCGACGGCCGCGCCGACCGCGACCACGGGAAGCACCAGGTCGCCGGCGCCGCTCACGCCGTCGTCCGGGCCGCCGCCGGGGTCGGCGACGCCGGGGGTGATCTCGGGCACCGGGACGGGCTGCCCGGCGAGCACCGCGGCGTAACCGTTCGCGGCGCCGATGGCTGCGCCCGCCCAGTCGTTCTCCCGCAGCGCGGGCTCGATCGCGGTCCTGGCGACGTCGTCGAGCTCGGCGTCGCTCAGGCGCGACTCCTGGTCGACGGAGTAGGCGTACCGCCGGTCGTGGGTGGCGACGGCGAGCAGCGCGTCGTCGCGGCCGAGGCCGTTGCGCTCGGCGGTGGCGTCGGCCCAGCTTTGCGCGGATCTCCCGGAGAAGTCGCGGACGTACGCGACGAACAGCTGGACGCGGCGGGTGTCGTAGAGCCGGTCCAGCGCGGACTCGACGGCGTTCGTGCGGGCGCCGAGTGCGTCCACCTTGTCGGTGATCTGGCCGTCGCGGGAGAGGGGGATGGGGTCGTCGGCGGGGGCGGCTGTGCCTTGGGCGGCGGGCAGGGCGATCCACCACGCGGCCAGCAGCATGCTGAGGACGACCCGGGCGGCGGCTGTTCGCGTCACGTTTGCGAGGTTATGTCCACGCGGTGCGCCCCGCGACCGGACGGCCGGGGCGGCACCTGCGGGGCTGTTCCCCTACCCGACCCTTCCCGCTGTGACACTTTGCGGCTCCGCCGCGTGGGGGGCTCCGCCCCAGCCCCCGGTCCTCAAGCGCCGGAGGGGCTGGAGGGTGCCGCTGAGCGGAGATGTGTTCGCTGTGCGGCAAATCCAGCCCCGCGCGGCAAATCCAGCCCGTAGGGGAAAAAAGCCGCGTTCCCCGGGTCGGCCGCGCCCCCGGGGGGTCAGACCAGCTTGGTCAGGAGCAGGGTCGTGTCCTCCGGAGTCAGGTCGATGCCGAAAACGTCGGACAAAACCTTCGGCACCTCCTCCATCTCCAGCTCCCGCACCTCCGGCACCCCCTCCACGCCCGGCCTGATCGTGGTCAGCGTGCGGTTGTCCAGGAGGTGCAGGCGGTCCGGGTGCACCCGCTGGATGAACGGGCGGGAGCTGAAGGGCGAGTGGGAGCTCGTCGCGATGAAGTGGTTCGCCGTCCGGAAGTCGACCGGGTACTGCGGGTCGAGCGTGAAGGTGTGCCGCGCCATCCACCCGTCACCGGTGTCGTCGTTCTCGCCCTCGCGTTCGCCGGTCGGCTGGTAGAGCGTCCAGCCGTCCGCGCCCGGCGTGACCTCCCCCCGCCCCAGCCGGTACGCCCACACCCCGTCCGTCGTTTCCGTCCCGTCCGTCAGCTCGATCGGTTCCAGCGGGCTCGCCCCGAAGCCGATGTCGCTCAGCCGGCGCTGCCCGTCGATCTCCACGATCAGCATGGCGTGCGTGGTGGGCAGCATCTTGGGGGCGCCCATCCGGATCCGGCCCAGGACCGCGAAGAACGTAAAGCCGAGCCGCTCAAGCGCCGCGGCGTACAGCGAGGCGTGCTCGAAGCAGTAGCCGCCGCGCGCGTTCCCGATCATCTTGCCCTGGAGCGTGGCGAGATCGAGCGGGACGTCCCCGCGCAGGACCGCGTCCAGGTTCTCCCAGCGCACCGACAGCACGTGCGCGCGGTGCAGCTCGCGCAGGGTCTTCAGGGTGGGGGCGCGGTCCCCCTCGTACCCCAGATGGGCCAGGTAGGCGTCCAGATCGAGTGCGTCACCGTTCCACATGCGTACGTTCCCCGTCGTCTTGTCCGTCGTGTGCGACAGGTGAAGCGCGGGACGTACGACCTCTATTCCGGGCGGCGCCGGAAGATCTTGTCGCCCAGCCAGACCAGTGGGTCGTACTTGCGGTCAACCGCCCGCTCCTTCAAGGGGATCAGGGCGTTGTCCGTGATCTTGATGTTCTCCGGGCAGACCTCCGTGCAGCACTTGGTGATGTTGCAGTAGCCGAGCCCGTGCTCGTCCTGCGCGGTCGTCTTGCGGTCGAGGCCGGTCTCGGCGGCCGCGTCCAGCGGGTGCATGTCCAGCTCGGCGATCCGCATCAGGAACCGGGGTCCCGCGAAGGACTCCTTGTTCTCCTCGTGGTCGCGCACCACATGGCAGGTGTCCTGGCACAGGAAGCACTCGATGCACTTGCGGAACTCCTGCGAGCGCTCCACGTCGATCTGCTGCATCCGGTACTCGCCCGCCGCGACCCCGGCAGGCGGCACAAAGGACGGCACCTCCCGCGCCTTCGCGTAGTTGAAGGACACATCCGTGACGAGATCGCGTACGACGGGAAAGGCCCGCAGCGGCGTGACGGTGATCGTCTCCTCGCGCGAGAAGACCGACATGCGCGTCATGCACAGCAGGCGCGGCCGCCCGTTGATCTCCGCGCTGCACGAACCGCACTTGCCCGCCTTGCAGTTCCAGCGCACCGCGAGATCCGACGCCTGGGTGGCCTGGAGGCGGTGGATGATGTCGAGGACGACCTCGCCCTCGTTCACCTCGACCTCGAAGTCCTCCAGAGCCCCGCCGTCCGCATCACCGCGCCAGACCCTGAAGGCCGCTGTGTAGCTGCTCATCAGTAGAGCTCCTCTTCGGCGAGGTATTTGACCAGCTCTTCTTTCTCGAAGAGGCCGAGCAGGTCGGGGCGGATGGGCTCGGTGGTCTCCCGTACGAGCGAGATCTGGCCCTGCACCGGATCGGCCGGCGCCATCGCACCCGACGGGTCCGTCAGCTGACACAGGAGATTGGCGCGGCGCCACGCGCGCTCCATGGAAGGGCAGTCCTCGCGGGTGTGGCCCCCACGGCTCTCGGTACGCTCCAGCGCCGCCCGCGCGACGCACTCGCTGACCAGCAGCATGTTCCGCAGGTCCAGCGCGAGATGCCAGCCCGGGTTGAACTGCCGGTGGCCTTCGACCCCGGCCCGGCGGGCCCGTACCCGCAGGTCGGCCAGCTTCTCCAGGGCCTGCTCCATCTCCGGCGCCCGCCTGATGATGCCGACCAGGTCGTTCATCGTCTGCTGGAGTTCCTGGTGGAGGGTGTACGGGTTCTCCGGCGGGCGCCCGTTCGTGGCGCCCGGCTCGGGGCCTTCCGCGCTGAAGGGGCGCAGCGCCTCGGCCGCCGCCGCGTCCACCTGGGCCTCGTCCGGCTGCGGGCGTGCGGTCCCGGTCCCGTCCCCGAACCCGATCGCGTACTGAGCCGCGTGCAGCCCGGCCCTGCGGCCGAACACCAGCAGGTCCGACAACGAGTTGCCGCCGAGCCGGTTCGAGCCGTGCATGCCGCCGGCCACCTCTCCGGCGGCGTACAGCCCCGGGACGTTGCGGGTGGCGGCGGTGTCGGAGTCGACCGCGATGCCGCCCATGACGTAGTGGCAGGTCGGCCCGACCTCCATCGCCTCGGCGGTGATGTCGACGTCCGCCAGCTCCTTGAACTGGTGGTACATCGACGGCAGCCTGCGTCGGATGGTCTCCGCCGGCATGCGCGTCGAAACGTCGAGGAACACGCCGCCGTGCGGGGAGCCGCGCCCTGCCTTCACCTCGGAGTTGATGGCGCGCGCCACCTCGTCGCGGGGGAGCAGCTCGGGGGGACGCCGGTTGTTGTCCGGGTCCTCGTACCAGCGGTCGCCCTCCTCCTCCGACTGCGCGTACTTCTCCTTGAAGACGTCGGGGACGTAGTCGAACATGAACCGCTTGCCCTCGGAATTGCGCAGTACGCCGCCGTCGCCGCGCACCGACTCGGTGACGAGGATCCCCTTCACCGAAGGCGGCCAGACCATCCCGGTCGGGTGGAACTGCACGAATTCCATGTTGAGGAGCGGGGCGCCCGCGAGCAGCGCCAGCGCGTGTCCGTCACCCGTGTACTCCCACGAATTCGACGTCACTTTGAAGGACTTGCCGATGCCGCCGGTGGCCAGGACGACGGCCGGTGCCTCCAGGACGAAGAAGCGGCCGGACTCGCGCTCGTAGCAGAAGGTCCCCGCTACTCGGTCGTCAGCGTCCTTCAAGACGCGCGTGACGGTGCACTCCTGGAAGACCTTCAACCGCGCCTCGTAGTCACCGAATTCGCGGAAGTCCTCCTGCTGGAGCGAGACGATCTTCTGCTGGAGCGTGCGGATCAGCTCCAGGCCGGTCCGGTCGCCGACATGCGCGAGGCGCGGGTACTCGTGCCCGCCGAAGTTGCGCTGCGAGATCTTCCCGTCCGGCGTACGGTCGAACAGCGCGCCCCAGGTCTCCAGCTCCCACACCCGGTCCGGCGCCTCGCGCGCGTGCAGCTCCGCCATCCGCCACTGGTTGAGGAACTTGCCGCCGCGCATGGTGTCGCGGAAGTGGACCTGCCAGTTGTCGCCGGAGTTCACGTTGCCCATGGACGCGGCGATTCCGCCCTCGGCCATCACCGTGTGCGCCTTGCCGAAGAGCGACTTGCAGATGACCGCGGTACGGGCCCCCTGCTCCCGCGCCTCGATGGCGGCGCGCAGTCCGGCGCCGCCCGCGCCGACCACGACGACGTCCCACCCCTGCCGTTCGAGCTGCGTCATCAAACACCTTTCATTCAGTCGTCCAGTCGTCCAGTCGCCTAGAACAGCCGCGGGTCGTCGAAGGCGCCGGACGCCACCAGGTAGACGTAGAAGTCGGCGAGGGCGACGCTGATCAGAGAGGCCCAGGCGAGCTGCATGTGGCGGGCGTTGAGCTTGCCGACCCAGCCCCACAGGCGGTAGCGCACCGGGTGCTTGGAGAAGTGCTTGAGCTTGCCGCCGACGATGTGCCGGCAGGAGTGGCAGGAGAACGTGTACGCCCAGATCAGCACGATGTTGATCAGGAAGACGACCGTGCCCAGGCCCATGTGGCCCCACGCGTAGTGCTCGTCGCGGAAGGCGAGCACGGTGTCGTACGTGAGGATCCCCGCGACCGGGACGGCGGCGTAGAAGAAGTACCGGTGGATGTTCTGCAGGATCAGCGGGAAGCGGGTCTCGCCGGTGTACGTCTTGTGCGGCTCGGCGACCGCGCAGGCCGGGGGCGAGGCCCAGAAGCCCCGGTAGTAGGCCTTGCGGTAGTAGTAGCAGGTCAGCCGGAAGCCGAGCGGGAAGATCAGGATCAGCAGGGCGGGGGACAGGCCCCACCAGCTGCCGAAGATCTCCCAGTTGGGGCCGCTCTTCATCGGTACGCAGTTCTCCGCCAGGCAGGGCGAGTAGAACGGCGAGACGTAGGGCGCGGCGTAGTAGTCGGCGTTCGCGAAGGCCCGCCAGGTCGAGTAGACGATGAAGGCGAGCAGCCCGGCGGCGGTCGCGGCGGGCGCGAGCCACCAGCGGTCCGTACGCAGATGGCGGGCCGCGATCGTTGCGCGGGAGGCGGTGTGGACGCCGTGGGCGCCTTGGACGTCCGTACGGGGCTGGGGTTCTGTGCCAGTGGCCAACGAGGACTCCGTCTGGAGCGGGCAGTCGGGACAGGGCGGGGGCCGGGGGCTCCGTGTACCGCTACGGCGCGTGCCGGTCGCGCGCGCCGAGGCCCTCGTCGTCCGAGTCGGTCCACAGCGCGCTGTTGTACGGGTCGTCCGAGATGGCCACCAGGTCGGGGCGCGCCTCGGCCCTGCGCAGGGTGGGGGCGGCCTCGTTCAGCAGGGCGACGCTTTCGCGCAGATGGCCGGCGTCCGTGCGTACGCGCCTGATCTCCAGGCTGCCGCCGCCGACCTGCTGCTCGACCCGTTCGACCGACTGGACCAGGTTGTCGAGGCTGCGCTGAACCGCTGCCAGGTCTTCTTGCAGGGACATGTAGTGCCCTCATTTCCACGGTGGCGCGTGGTAACGCTCATGCGCCTGCGAGTGTCGCGCGTCACGTCCCCTCTTGTGAAGGGATGTGCAGCGATTCTCGGCGCGCGGCCCCCCGTGCGCCCCCTTCTGTTGGGCCGCACGGGTGGGGTTCGAGAGGTTCGCCGCCGTGTCGCCGACGGCTCACGCGCGGGGTCCATTTCAGTGGAGGGGTAATTGATGTGATCACCATCATATGCCGCCAAATGTGAAAAACCGGGCTCATTCCGACAGGGGATGAGCCGGGCCGGCCCTGGAGGTACCAGCCATGTCCCACGTCGGCGTCCCACGCGGGGAGGCAGCCCCGGTATTCGACCGCAGGCACCGGCGCACGCGAGCCTCCCGCGCTCTCGCGCTCGTCACCGCCGGGGTGCTCACGCTGCCCGCACTGGCCGGCTGTACCTCGGGCGACGACGCGGCGCAGGCGGTGACGGTCCCCCAGGACATCGCTCCGGCCGGGCGCGAGCAGGTCAAGGACGGCGGCACGGTGCGCTGGGCCGTCGACACGACGGCTCCCACCCTCAACGCCTTCCAGGCCGACGCCGACGCCTCCACCTCGCGCATCGCAGGCGCCGTACTGCCTTCGCTCTTCACCCTCGACGAGCGCGGGCGCCCGCAGCTCAACGCCGACTACCTGGAGTCCGCCGAGATCGTCGAGCGCGAGCCCAAGCAGGTCGTGCTCTACAAGATCAACCAACAGGCGGTGTGGAGCGACGGCCGGGAGATCGGGGCACCGGACTTCCTGGCCCAGTGGCGGGCGCTGGGCGGCCGGAACACGGCGTACTGGACCGCCCGCAACGCCGGCTACGAGCGCATCGAGAAGATCGAGCGCGGCGCCAACGACCTGGAGGTCCGGGTCACCTTCGCCAAGCCCTACGCGGACTGGCGCTCGCTCTTCACGCCGCTCTACCCGCAGGACGTGATGGGCAGCCCCGCCGCCTTCAACGACGGGGCCCGCGACAAGCTCAAGGCGACGGCCGGCCCCTTCACGCTCAAGGAACTGGACCGCGCGGGCGGCAAGGCCACGCTCGAACGCAACCCCCGCTGGTGGGGGCAGCCCGCGAAGCTCGACACGCTTGTCTTCAGCACGGTGACGCGCGACAAGCGCGCCGCCGCCCTCGCCGCCGGTGAGCTGGACATCGCCGACATCGGCCGCAGCACCGCCGACCGCATCGCCCTCGCCGGCCGGGACGCCGGCGCCAAGGGGCAGCAGCTGAACCACGGCCCCGGCGCCGCCGTCACGCCCGCCTCCGCACTCAGATCCTGGGCGATCGCCCACGGCTCCTCCGAGGAGCTGGCCGCCGCCGAGTGGGAGACCCGCAGGAAGTCACGCGAGGCGATCAGCAGGTACGCCGCCGAGCAGACCGCACTGCGCGGCTTCGACATCCGCAAGTCCCTGGAACCCGCCTACACGCAGCTCGCGCTGAACGGCACCTCGGGCCCGCTCACCGACGACCGCGTACGCCGCGCCGTCGCCCGCGCCATCGACCGCAAAGAGCTCGCCGAGGCCGTACTGAAGCCGCTCGGCCTGCCCGCCCACCCGCTCGGCAGCCACCTCGCACTGGCGGGCCAGGAGGCGTACAGCGACAGCAGCGGCGCGCTCGGCGACCAGGACACCCAGGCCGCCCAGGCGCTGCTCGCGGACGCGGGCTGGACGCAGGGCGGGGCGGTGAAGCAGAAGCCGGGCGGAGCGAAGGCGGGCGCCGCGGCGGAGGGCAGCGAGGCCGAAGGCGGGACTGAAAAGAAGGAGAAGAACGACAGAAGGTCAGCCGACGAAGAGATGTACATCGTCGGTGACGAAATCAACAGCGATTCCAAGCCCCGCGGCGCCCGCACCCCGGAATCCGGTACGTACGTCCTGGCCCCGGCGCCCGCCGCGGCGCTCCAGGGCCGGGCCGTTCGCATGCAGGCACGTTTCATCAGGGCGATGTCCATCAAGGACTCAGAGGACTCCGGGGGCACACAGGACAGCGCCGACGGGAAGAAGAAGGACGGCGTGGCCGGCGCCTACGCCCCGCGCGGCACCGCCGCCCCCGCCACGGCCGCCGCCGCCGGAGGCCCGCTCGCCAAGGACGGCAAGGCGCTGACCTTGCGTTTCGTGCTCCCCTCGGGCCCCGGCTCGGAGTCGCTGCGTACCGTCGGCGAAAAGATCGCGCGGATGCTGGAGCGCATCGGCGTACGCACGGACATCGTCAAGGTCTCCGACGACAGCTACTTCAAGGACCACGTGGCCTCCGGCGACTACGACCTCGCCCTCTACTCCTGGCCCGCCACCGCCTACCCGGCCACCGACGCCCGCCCCATCTTCGCCAAACCGGAGCCGGCCGCCGACGGGTCGCTGGTCGTCGAGCAGAACTACACGCGCGTCGGCACGGACCACATCGACCAGCTCTTCGACCAGGCCATGACGGAGCTGGACGAGAAAGCGGCCCGCGACCTCGTGAAACGGGCCGACGCCCGGATCTGGGCAGCGGCCGGATCCATCCCGCTCTTCCAGCGCCCCGAGCTGGTAGCGGTCAAACCGGAGATCGTCAACGCCGGCGCCTTCGGCTTCGCCGCCCCGCGCTATCAGGACATCGGCTTCAAGAAGGCAGAAAACGCCAAGGGGAAGAGGAACTAGCAGGTCGCAACCCTCAGGATTGGCTCAAGTCCCTTGCCCGCCGGTGCTCCCGGCGGGCAAGGTGCTGGGTGCCCCTTGACCCGGAGCGCGCTCAGCACCTCACCCCACACACGGCCCGAGTACGGCCCGAATCTTCCCCCTCACACAGCTCCGCCGGACCCCCGGAGCCCTTGTGCGGGGCCGGTATCGATCGCCCGGGAAGCCCGCGCGGCTCACTCCCCGTACCATGGGGGGTAGCCGTGGCGCGACCGCCCGGCGGGCGTATGAGGAAACGAACCGAATACGACGCCCGATCCCACGATCGAGAGAAGCGCAACTCACCCATGCCCACGCGCCACGACATCCGTAACGTAGCCATCGTCGCCCACGTCGACCACGGCAAGACCACCCTGGTCGACGCCATGCTCAAGCAGGCAGGCGCCTTCGCCGCGCACGCCGCCGAGCACCTCGACGACCGCATGATGGACTCGAACGACCTGGAGCGTGAGAAGGGCATCACGATCCTGGCCAAGAACACGGCCGTCAAGTACCACCCCAAGGATGGCGGCGACGTCATCACGATCAACATCATCGACACCCCCGGCCACGCCGACTTCGGTGGTGAGGTCGAGCGCGGCCTGTCGATGGTCGACGCGGTCGTCCTGCTGGTCGACGCCTCCGAGGGCCCGCTGCCGCAGACGCGCTTCGTGCTCCGCAAGGCGCTTCAGGCCCGGATGCCCGTCATCCTGTGCATCAACAAGACGGACCGCCCCGACTCCCGGATCGACGAGGTCGTCAACGAGACGTACGACCTGTTCCTGGACCTGGACGCGGACGAGGAGCAGATCGAGTTCCCGATCGTCTACGCCTGCGCGCGTGACGGCGTCGCCTCGCTGACCAAGCCGGAGGACGGCACCGTCCCGGCGGACAGCACGAACCTCGAGCCGTTCTTCAACACGATCCTGTCGCACGTCCCGGCCCCCGAGTACGACGAGGCCGCCCCGCTCCAGGCGCACGTCACCAACCTGGACGCCGACAACTTCCTCGGCCGTATCGCGCTGTGCCGCGTCGAGCAGGGCGAGCTGAAGAAGGGCCAGACCGTCACGTGGATCAAGCGTGACGGCACGATGTCCAACGTCCGCATCACCGAGCTGATGATGACCGAGGCGCTCACCCGCAAGCCGGCCGAGAAGGCGGGCCCGGGCGACATCTGCGCCGTCGCCGGATTCCCGGACATCATGATCGGCGAGACCCTGGCCGACCCCGAGAACCCGATCGCGCTGCCGCTCATCACGGTCGACGAGCCGGCGATCTCCATGACCATCGGTACGAACACCTCGCCGCTGGTCGGCCAGGGCGGCAAGGGCCACAAGGTCACCGCCCGCCAGGTGAAGGACCGCCTCGACCGCGAGCTGATCGGTAACGTCTCGCTCCGCGTCCTGGACACCGAGCGCCCCGACGCCTGGGAGGTCCAGGGCCGCGGTGAGCTCGCGCTGGCCATCCTCGTCGAGCAGATGCGCCGTGAGGGCTTCGAGCTGACGGTCGGCAAGCCCGTCGTCGTCACCAAGCAGGTCGACGGCAAGACGTACGAGCCGATCGAGCGCATGACGATCGACTCCCCCGAGGAGCACCTCGGCGCCATCACGCAGCTGATGGCGACCCGCAAGGGCCGCATGGAGACGATGACGAACCACGGTTCGGGCTGGATCCGCATGGAGTGGATCGTCCCGTCCCGCGGCCTCATCGGCTTCCGTACGGAATTCCTGACGCAGACCCGTGGTACGGGCATCGCGCACTCCATCTTCGAGGGCCACGAGCCGTGGTTCGGCGACCTGCGCACCCGTAACAACGGCTCGCTGGTGGCCGACCGCGCGGGCAAGGTGACCCCCTTCGCGATGATCAACCTCCAGGAGCGCGGTGTCATCTTCCTGGAGGCCGGCACCGAGGTCTACGAGGGCATGATCGTTGGTGAGAACTCGCGCTCCGACGACATGGACGTGAACATCACCAAGGAGAAGAAGCTCACCAACATGCGCGCGGCTGCCGCGGACAACACGGAGAACGTGGTCCCGGCGCGCAAGCTCTCGCTCGAGCAGTCGCTGGAGTTCTGCCGCGACGACGAGTGCATCGAGGTGACCCCGGAGACCGTGCGTATCCGCAAGGTCGTCCTGGACCAGAAGGAGCGCGGCCGCACGGCTTCGCGCGCCAAGCGCTAAACACTGGTGAGTCCGGCCCGAGGCCGGCTCCTGTCGCCCTCGCGGGCGACAGGAGCCGGCCTTCGGCATGTCAGAAACCTTTGCATCGGGCGCCTTTGCGGGTGACACTTGTGATCTTCCCCGTCAAGCGTTTTTAGCGAGAGATGCGTCCGGATATCGGGCATCGCTCTCCGGAAGCTGCGTTAACAGTCCGTTTCGCGGGCGTCTGTCTGTGCTCGCTTTGCCCGGATTTCGGGCAGGTGCGCCCGGTCGATGTTGTCAAACCGAGACCCTTTAAGTGTGGTTAACGGGTCGGGGTTACTTAATAGTTGGCTCCATTGAGCTCGGGTCAATGGGTCACGCACTGTGGGGAGTGCCGACTCACGAGCACACTCGGGGTACATGCGACTCATCGCCGTCAGGGGTGTCGGCGACTGTCTGCGTACCCCTCTTGTAGTGATCAGTGGACTCATGAGGAGGAACCCATGCGCGGTGCCAAGAGCGCCAAGTGGGTCGCAGGTGCGATAGTCGTGGCTCTGTCGGCAACGGCGTGCGGTGGCTCGGACAGCGGCGACACGGATGCCACGGAAAAGGGCAAACCCGCCGGCTATGTCTCGATCGACATCGGCGAGCCGCAGAAGCCGCTGATTCCGGCCGACACGAACGAGTCGCTCGGCAGCTATGTCATCCAGTCGCTGTTCACGCAGCTGCTCGACTTCGACTCCAAGGGCGGCATCGTTTACACGAACGCCGAGTCGATCGAGACCAAGGACTCGAAGACGTGGACCGTCAAGCTCAAGAAGGGCTGGAAGTTCCACAACGGCGAGGCTGTCACTTCCGAGTCGTACATCAACGCCTGGAACTGGTACGCCAACACCAAGAACAAGCAGCAGAACGCGTTCTGGTTCGAGGACATCAAGGGCTACGAGGACGTCCACCCGGCCAAGGGTGAGCCCAAGGGCGACAAGATGTCCGGCCTGAAGGCCGTGGACGACACCACGTTCACCATCGAGCTGTCGAAGCCCGTCCCGTACTTCGAGTACAAGCTCGGCTACACGACCTGGGCCCCGCTGCCCAAGTCCTTCTACGCCGACCCGAAGGCGTTCGGCCAGAAGCCTGTCGGCAACGGCCCCTACATCTTCGAGAAGTGGGACCACAAGAAGCTCATCCAGGTCAAGGCCAACCCTGACTACCAGGGCCCGAACAAGGCCCAGAACAAGGGTGTCCTCTTCAAGAACTACGCGACCGTCGAGGCCGCGTACGCCGACCTCATCTCCGGCAACCTGGACATGATCCGCCAGGTCGGCCCGAAGGACCTGCCGAAGTACAAGCAGGACCTCGGCGACCGCGCGATCGACCAGGAGTACGCGGCGATCCAGTCGATCGTCCCGACCTTCTACAGCAAGACCTTCAAGGACATCAACCCGAAGGTCCTGCAGGGTCTTTCGATGGCGATCGACCGCAAGACGATCACCGACACGGTTCTCAACAAGACGCGTACGCCCGCCACGAGCTTCACGCCCGTCGGTGTCCAGGGCAACCAGCAGCTCGACACGGACGTGTTCACGTTCGACCCGAAGAAGGCGAAGAAGCTCGTCACCGAGGGTGGCGGCGTCCCCGGCAACAAGGTGACGATCCAGTACAACGCCGACGGTGGCCACAAGGAGTGGATCACCGCTGTCTGCGAGTCGATCCGTAACTCCACGGGTGTCGACTGCGTGCCGGACGCCAAGCCCGACTTCCAGACCGACCTGGAAGCCCGTGACAACGAGCAGGTCAAGGGCTTCTACCGCGGTGGCTGGGTGGCGGACTACCCGGTGAACGTGAACTTCATGCGCGAGCTGTACGGCACCACCGCCGAGGCGAACAACGGCAAGTTCTCCGACAAGGAGATCGACGCCGCGTTCAAGAAGGGCGACAACGCCAAGTCCCTGGAAGAGTCGGTCAAGCTCTACCAGGACGCCGAGAAGCTCCTGCTGGAAAAGATGCCTGCCATCCCGCTGTGGCAGTACCGCATCAACGGCGGCCACTCCAAGGCAGTCGACAACGTCGAGGTTGACTTCCACGGTGACTTCGAGATCACCGGCGTGACCGTCAACAAGTAATCCAGCCTGCGGGCCAACCCCACTCGGCCATTACCCGCCACCGCATTGGCGGTAGGCCCGGGGGCCGCTCCCTGACCAAAGGGAGCGGCCCCCGCGCCGCAGTTATCCACACGGAGGCAAACATGGGGCGTTATGTCGCGCGGCGACTGCTCCAGATGATCCCGGTCTTCATCGGGTCAACCTTGCTCGTCTTCGCCATGATGTACGCGCTGCCCGGCGATCCCGTGCGCGCACTCGCCGGCGAACAGACCGTTGACCCGGCACAGATCGCACAGATGAAGAAGGACCTCGGGCTCGATCTCCCCCTCTGGCACCAGTACCTGAACTACCTGGGCAACCTGTTCCAGGGCGACTTCGGTACCCAGATCGCCAGCGGCCGACCCGTCGCCGACCTCATCTCGGACGCATTCCCGATCACGATCCGACTGGCCCTGTTCGCCTTCACGTTCACCGTGCTCGTCGGCATCTCCATCGGCATCTTCGCCGGTCTCAAGGCCGACACGTTCCGGGACCGCGGGCTGCTCGTCCTGACGCTGCTCCTGATCTCGATCCCCTCGTTCGTACTGGGCTACCTGCTCCAGTACCTCTTCGCCTTCCAGCTGGGCTGGGTCGAGGCGAACGTCAGCGAAGCGGCACCCGCCGACGAACTGCTGCTGCCCGCAGTCGTCCTGGGCTCGCTGTCTCTCGCGTACGTCGCACGCCTCACCCGTACGTCGGTCGCCGAGAACCTCCGCTCCGACTACATGCGCACGGCGGTCGCCAAGGGCCTGCCGAAGCGCCGCATCATCGGCGTGCACCTGATGCGCAACTCCCTGATCCCCGTGGTCACTTTCCTCGGCACCGACCTCGGCGCCCTGCTCGGCGGCGCGGTCGTCACCGAGGGCATCTTCAACGTCAAGGGCGTCGGCAACCTCGTCTTCGACGCGCTGAGGCACCGCGAGGGCTCGACGGTCGTGGGAATCGTCACGCTGATCGTGGTCGTGTATCTCGTCGCCAGCCTGATCGTCGACCTGCTCTACGCGGTCCTGGACCCGAGGATCCGTTATGCCTGAGGCACTCGAAGCCACCGTCAAGGACGAGGCGCTGGCCGCGGCCGACGCCCAGGCCAAGGCCGCGAACGCGTCCAAGGCCGAGAAGCCGCGCAGCCTGTGGTCCGACGCCTGGCACGACCTGCGGCGCAACCCGCTGTTCGTGATCTCCGCGGTCCTCATCGTGCTGCTGCTCACCATGGCCATCGCGCCGGGCATGTTCACCAGTGCGGACCCGCGTTACGCGGACCTCGCCAAGCACTATCTCCAGAGGCCCAACTGGGGCAACGTCTTCGGGGAGGACTGGCTCGGATACGACGTCCAGGGCCGGTCCATCTACGCCCGCGTCATCTACGGCGCCCGCGCCTCGATCGCGGTCGGCGTCGTCGTGACGGTCCTCGTCACCCTGCTGGGCGGCGTGGTCGGCATGCTCGCCGGCTACTTCGGCGGCTGGATCGACACGCTCCTGTCACGCGTCACCGACATCTTCTTCGGCATTCCGTTCATCCTCGGTGCGATGGTCGTGCTGACCTCGTTCGAGGAGCGGAAGCTGTACGTCGTGATCCTGGCCCTCGCCTTCCTCGGCTGGACCCAGATCGCCCGTGTCGCGCGCGGCTCGGTCATCACCATCAAGCAGGCCGACTACGTGATGGCGGCGAAGGCGCTCGGCGCCTCCACGTCCCGCATCCTGCTCCGGCACATCCTCCCCAACGCGGTGGCCCCGGTGATCGTGGTCGCCACCATCGCGCTCGGCGGTTACATCTCGGCCGAGGCCACGCTGTCCTTCCTGGGCATCGGTCTCGCCGAGCCGACCGTCTCGTGGGGTGTCGACATCTCGTCGGGCGCCGAGCAGCTGCGCAACGCGCCGTATGTTCTGATCCTGCCGTCGATCATGGTGTCGATCACTGTCCTGGCCTTCATCATGCTCGGCGATGCAGTACGCAACGCCCTCGACCCCAAGCTGCGCTGAGGGAGGCGTACGTACATGACCATCATCGACAAGACGGCGGATGTTCCCGCCCCCCGAGGTTCGACGGAGAACAGCGGACCGCTGCTCGACGTACGTGACCTGCACGTGGAGTTCAAGACCCGCGACGGCATCGTCAAGGCCGTCAACGGCGTCAACTACAGCGTCGCCGCCGGCGAGACCCTCGCCGTCCTCGGCGAGTCCGGTTCCGGCAAGTCCGTGACGGCGCAGGCCATCATGGGCATCCTCGACATGCCGCCCGGCCGCATCCCGCAGGGAGAGATCCTCTTCCGCGGCCAGGACATGCTGACCATGGGGTACGAGGAGCGGCGTAAGATCCGCGGCCAGAAGATCGCGATGATCTTCCAGGACGCGCTGTCGTCGCTGAACCCCGTGCTCACGGTCGGGTACCAGCTCGCGGAGATGTTCCGGGTCCACCAGGGTCTGTCCAAGAAGGACGCGAAGGCGAAGGCCATCGGCCTGATGGACCGGGTGCGCATCCCGGCGGCGAAGGAGCGGGTCAACGACTACCCGCACCAGTTCTCCGGCGGTATGCGTCAGCGCATCATGATCGCGATGGCGCTGGCCCTGGAGCCGGACCTGATCATCGCGGACGAGCCGACGACCGCGCTGGACGTGACGGTCCAGGCCCAGGTGATGGACCTGCTCGCGGAGCTTCAACGCGAGTACAACATGGGCCTGATCCTGATCACCCACGACCTGGGTGTGGTGGCCGATGTCGCGGACAAGATCGCGGTGATGTACGCCGGCCGGATCGTCGAGACGGCGCCGGTCCACGAGCTGTACAAGCGCCCGGCGCACCCGTACACCCGTGGCCTGCTGGACTCGATCCCGCGCCTGGACCAGAAGGGCCAGGAGCTCTACGCGATCAAGGGCCTGCCGCCCAACCTGCTGAAGATTCCGTCCGGTTGCGCGTTCAACCCGCGCTGCCCGAAGGCGCAGGACATCTGCCGTACGGACGTCCCGGCGCTGGTGTCCGTGACCGAGCGGGACGGCGGCGAGCTGCCGGGCCGCGGCAGCGCGTGCCACTTCTGGAAGGAGCAGATCCATGGCTGAGCTGAAGAAGAACGAAGAGGCTGCAGCCGTGGACGCTACGCCGAATGTCACGGCCGTCGAGACGGTCGACGCCTCCACCACCCAGGAGGCGGTGGCGGCGATCGAGGCCCCGGTGGAGCGCGGGGAGCCGATCCTTCAGGTCCGCAACCTGGTCAAGCACTTCCCGCTGACGCAGGGGATCCTGTTCAAGAGGCAGGTCGGTGCGGTCAAGGCGGTCGACGGGATCTCCTTCGACCTCTACCAGGGCGAGACGCTGGGCATCGTGGGCGAGTCCGGCTGTGGCAAGTCCACGGTCGCGAAGCTGCTGATGACGCTGGAGACGGCGACGGCGGGCGAGGTCTTCTACAAGGGCCAGGACATCACGAAGCTGTCCGGGCGGGCGCTGAAGGCGGTGCGGCGGAATATCCAGATGGTGTTCCAGGACCCGTACACGTCCTTGAACCCCCGTATGACGGTGGGTGACATCATCGGTGAGCCGTACGACATCCACCCGGAGGTGGCGCCGAAGGGTGACCGGCGGAGGAAGGTCCAGGAACTCCTGGACGTCGTCGGCCTCAACCCGGAGTACATCAACCGGTACCCGCACCAGTTCTCGGGCGGCCAGCGCCAGCGCATCGGCATCGCGCGGGGTCTGGCTCTGCAGCCGGAGATCATCATCTGCGACGAGCCGGTGTCGGCGCTGGATGTCTCGGTGCAGGCGCAGGTCATCAACCTGATGGAGAAGCTCCAGGACGAGTTCAACCTGTCCTACCTCTTCATCGCGCACGACCTGTCGATCGTCCGGCACATCTCGGACCGGGTGGGTGTGATGTACCTCGGCAAGATGGCCGAGATCGGTACGGACACGCAGATCTACGACCACCCGACGCACCCGTACACCCAGGCGCTGCTGTCGGCGGTCCCGGTCCCGGACCCGGCGGCCCGCGAGGGCCGCGAGCGGATCATCCTCACCGGCGACGTCCCGTCCCCGGCGAACCCGCCGTCCGGCTGCCGGTTCCGTACGCGCTGCTGGAAGGCGCAGGACAAGTGCGCGGAGGAGATGCCGCTGCTGGCCGTCCCCGAGCGCTTCAAGTCCTCGGACACCCCGGCGGCCCACGAGTCGGCGTGCCACTTCGCCGAGGAGAAGGACGTCGTGCACGCGGTGTAGTCCTCCGCAGTGCGCACCTGAAAGGCGCCCCGGGCCGCTTTGGCCCGGGGCGCCTTCACGTATCCGATCAGGTCTGTTTGATCTTGGCCGCCGGGGCGTCGGGGCCGCAGGACAGCCGGGCGGCTGTCAGCGCCGGCCTTCCCACCTTCGGGTTCCCTATCGGTTCGGAGCACTCGACGACGCCTGAGCCGTCGACGATCCAGCTTGTCGCGCGGCCCGCCACGCGCTCGCCGTCACCGCAGCTGTACTGGAAGTCGGCGGTGACCTGTCGCACCCAGGCGAAGTTCACGTAGGTCCCCGCGCCGTCGACGCTTGTGCTGTCCGCGTTCAGGTCCGGCGCGGACCGGCGGACATCGGCGAACGCGTAACCGTCGTCGTTGTCCGCGGCGTTCGTGTCTCCGATGTGAACGCCCAGCGAGCGGAGCGCGGCCTCGGCGTCGACCCGCGCCCCCTTCTCGAACGTGACGGCGACACGCGGAGTGTGGAGCGGCGCCAGCTTGTGCGTGAGCTTGCCGCCTCCCTTGCCGAGCTTCTGCTTCTCTGCGACACCGGTCAGGACGTCCCGCTTGTCGAGGTTGAACCATGCGTACGTGCCGTCCTCGCATGCCGTGGTCCCTGCGGAGACCGGTGCGGCGTCGGCCGCGCGGCTGCCCTTGCCGGTCGGCTCACCACCGTCGGACGTACAGGCAGCTGTGCCTGCGAGCAGCGCGGCAACGGCACATGCGGACAAGCAGGTCTGTCTGATCTTCATGCTCGTTCCCCCGTAGTCAAAGAGCATTGGTGAGGCAAACCCACTGGTCAATGGGTGGAGACGACATTGCCCGCCTGGGCCCCGCCGGGCAAGCGACTTGAGCGAGTTCTGAGCTGCCTCACGGGCTTTCCGCTGGGGAGCCTGCGTTCAGTCGTCGAGGCGGTCGTCATCGATGTCGACGGTGACGGTCCCCGGCGGGTAGTCGTCCTCCCGGTCGGTGAGGATGAGGTCGGTCTGAGGGCGCTGCGGGCTGGGCAGCGAGGCGTATAGGGCATGGCAGACGTCTGGTCCGCCCAGCCCGTCGCGCACCATGGTCGCGACTGCGACGGACGAGACTGTGTCGAGCGGTTCGATGTCGATGCCCGGCAGGGCGAGGGCACTCATGCCCGAGCCTGCGTCGGTGATTTCGGCCTGCATCAGGCAGAGGGCGGGCACGAGGAGATGCCGGAACGGGGAGGCGGCGGCATTGTCGGCGACACGAAGGAGTTTGCGGTGACCGCGGGCGATCGCCAGCACCGAGCTGGTGTCCAGGATGATCACGCGGCGTTGCCCCGCAGGGTGTTCTGGGCCTTCTCCGCCGCGATCTCGTAGACGCGCTCAAGCGCGTGCGGTGTGGAGTCGAATTCTTCGTCGGTGAGCGTGGAGTGCATGCGCTCGCGCATGATCCGGCGACTCTCTGCGACGCGGGCCCGCGTCTGCTCTGCGGTGAGCTGCTCGGCGGCCAGGGCTGCGACCAGTGCTCCTATCGTCGTCCCTCGCTCTTTGGCGAGTGCGGCGAGGTGGTCACGCGTGCCCTCGGGGACTTTGATGGTCGAATCAGCCATACCAGTCACGGTACACCGCGGCTCTACTTCAGGTACACCAAGCTTCATCGGCTTTCGCCTTTCGTGGCGAGGCGGAACCACACGTTCTTGCCGTTCGGGTAGTCCCGTACGCCCCACTCGTCGGCGCAGCTTTCGACGAGCGCCAGGCCTCGTCCCTGCTCGTCGTCCGCGTCGGCCGACTGCGGCTTTGGGCTACCCCCGCCGTGGTCCCATACGGAGACGCGGAAGTCTCCCGGCTCCCAGTCCATGCTCACGTAGGCGTCGGCCTCGCTGTACCGGTATGCGTTGGTGACCAGCTCCGAGGCGAGCAGCTCGACAGTGTCGACGATGCAGTCGAGACGGGCGGCCGCGAGCACGCTGCGGATGGTGGCCCTTACGACGCCGACCGCGCGGGGGTCGTGGGGGATGGACAGGCCGTACGACCACGGTTGTTCGGGCTTGAACATGTGGCAGCCTCTCAGTTGTGAGTGCACGCTGTGACTAAACCCATACCCAACGTAGCGGTATAAGTTGTGTATCCACAACCACCTTGCCTGGATAGGGTGTTGGTCAAGAGTGAATGAGGGAGGGCGTATGGGACTGCGGGCCAACCCGACCTGTAGGCAACGCCGGTTCGGGGCCGAAGTTCGAAAGTTGCGCGAGGGTATGGGCCTGACCGTTGCGCAGGGTGCCGCACGGATGGGGATGCAGGCGTCGCACATCAGCAACGTCGAGTCCGGCCGCACGGGTCTTTCGGCGGAGCGGGTGCGCGCCCTCGCAGGTGCGGCAAGTGGTGAATCCTCAACTCTCGTTGATGCACTCGTGGAACTGGGTCAGGATTCCGGCAAGGGCTGGTGGAGCAAGTACCGCCACGACTTGCGTCCCTCGCTGATGGATCTCGCCGAGCTGGAAGAGCGGGCGACCCGCATCGTCAGTTACGAGCCGGCGTTTGTGCCCGGCCTGCTCCAGACGCCGGAGTATGCGACGACCATGTATCGAGGCGGGTACACAAGCGCCTCACGTGAGGAGCAGGACCTCGAAGTCGAGTTCCGCGTGCGACGGCAGCAGGTGCTCGGCGGGGAGCGTCCGCCGACGTTCCACGCCGTCATTCACGAGGCGGCGCTGCACGCCACCTTGGGTGACCGGCAGGTCATGCGGGGGCAGTTGCTGCGGCTGATTGAGGCGTCCCGGCTCCCGAACGTCACGATCCAAGTCCTGCCGTTCGACGGCCCCGTACCGTTCGGTACATCCTTCACGCTGCTTGAGCCAACTGTGCCGGAGCTCAGCACGGTCGTCGTTGCCCACATCGAACGCTCCCTGTATCTGGGAGATGATGATGCGCTTGCCCGATACAACGACTGGTTCGCTAGGCTGCGGGACGTAGCCCTGCCCCCAGTTGACGCCGCGGCCCAGCCGGAGGCGCGTGCGGTGAAGGACTCCCTGGGGCTTGTGCAGCGGCTTCTGTACCCCCTGCTCTAGGAAGGCCTGCCCGCATGTCCCCACTCACTTGGCAGAAATCCAGCTTCAGCGAGGCGGGCGCCGACACCTGCATAGAGGTCGCCGCCGCACCCCCCACCCACACCCCCCACCTCCGCGAGAGCGATGACCCCGGCATCGTGCTGACCACCACCCCCGCCGCCCTTCGCGCCCTGCTGCGCGGCATCAAGGCCGGGTCGGGGCTGGCGGAAGGAGTGGGCGTACGCCGTTAGTGATGCTTTCCGGTGCGCGAACGGGCCCGTCGGCGTGCGGTACGTACCTCTCTGGGGTGATATGGGTGCTACGTGAGACCTGACGACGGACCCCAGGAGGGACCCCCATGCGCGGAGCCACGCACGCCAAGTGGACGACATGTGCCGTGGCCGTGGTCCTGGCCGTCGCCCTCGGGGCGACAGCCTGTGGCGGTGGCGGTGGTGGCGGGGCGTCGGACGTGGTCAGTTCGTCCTGGGGCGATCCGCCGAACCCGCTGGAGCCCTCGAACACCAACGAGGTGCAGGGCGGCAAGGTCCTCGACATGCTCTTCCGTGGCCTCAAGCGGTACGACCCGAAGACCGGCGAAGCCGAGGACATGCTCGCCGAGAAGATCGACACCACTGACTCGCAGAACTTCACCGTCACCATCAAGGACGGCTGGACCTTCAGCAACGGCGAAAAGGTCACCGCCAAGTCCTTCGTCGACGCCTGGAACTACGGCGCGCACCTCAAGAACAACCAGCGCAACGCCTACTTCTTCGGCTACATCGAGGGCTACGACAAGGTCCACCCCGAGAAGGGCAAGGCCACCGCCGAAACCCTCTCCGGCTTGAGGGTGAAGGACGACAGGACCTTCACCGTCAAGCTGACCCAGAAGTTCTCCACCTGGCCCAAGACCCTCGGTTACGCCGCCTTCGCCCCGCTCCCCAGGGCCTTCTTCGACGACCACGACGCCTGGCTCGCCAAGCCCGTCGGCAACGGGCCGTACACCGTCGAGTCGTACGTCAAGGGCTCACAGATGAGCATGCGCAAGTGGGAGCAGTACCCCGGGCCCGACAAGGCTCAGAACGGCGGCGTGGACCTCAAGGTCTACACCGACAACAACACCGCCTACACCGACCTCACCGCCGGCAACCTCGACCTCGTCGACGACGTACCGGCCTCCCAGCTCAAGAACGTCCGGGCCGACCTCGGCGACCGGTACATCAACACCCCGGCCGGCATCATCCAGACCCTCGCCTTCCCCCACTACGACGAGCGGTGGAAGGCCGACGGTCTGGAGAAGGTCCGCAAGGGGCTGTCCATGGCGATCAACCGGCAGCAGATCACCGACACGATCTTCCAGAAGACCCGCATCCCCGCCAAGGACTGGACCTCTCCGGTCCTCAAGGCGGAGGGCGGCTTCGACGACACGCTGTGCGGCGAGGCCTGCGAATTCAACGCGGCCGAGGCGAAGAAGCTGGTCGCGGCGGGCGGCGGCATCCCAGGCGGCACGCTGAAGATCACGTACAACGCGGACACCGGCTCCCACAAGGAGTGGGTCGACGCCGTCTGCAACAGCATCAACAACGCGCTGGGCAAGGACAAGGCTTGCACGGGCAACCCGGTCGGTACTTTCGCCGACTACCGCAACCAGATCACCGGCCGGAAGATGACCGGGCCCTTCCGGGCCGGCTGGCAGATGGACTACCCGCTGACCCAGAACTTCCTCCAGCCGCTCTACTACACGAACGCCTCGTCCAACGACGGCAAGTGGTCCAGCAAGGAGTTCGACAGGCTCACCGACGAGGCCAACGCCGAGAGTGACGTGGCAAAGGCGCTCGCGAAGTTCCGGGACGCGGAGAAGGTCGTACGCGACGAGATGGCCGCCATCCCGCTCTGGTACCAGAACGGCAGCGCCGGTTACTCCGAGAGGATCTCCAACGTGGCCCTGAACCCCTTCAGCGTTCCCGTCTACAACGAGATCACGGTCAACTGACTCCGACGCCGACCGGGCCGGCCACGCTGAGGCGCCGCCATACGAGGAGCCCTCCATGGGACGTTATGTGATCCGGCGTCTGCTGCAGATGATCCCGGTCTTCTTCGGCGCCACACTGCTGATCTTCCTGATGGTGAATGTGATGGGCGATCCCATCGCGGGACTCTGCGGCGACCGGCAGTGCGAGCCCGCGACCGCCGCCCGGCTGCGCGCGGAGTTCGGCCTCGACAAGCCCGTGTGGCAGCAATACCTCACGTACATGGGCAACGTCTTCACCGGAGACTTCGGCACCGCCTTCAACGGCCAGAAGGTCACCGAGCTCATGGGCACCGCCTTCCCCGTCACCATCCGGCTGACAGTCGTCGCCATCGTCTTCGAGATCGTCATCGGCATCAGCCTGGGCGTGCTCACGGGCCTGCGCCGCGGGCGCCCCGTCGACACCGGAGCCCTGCTCGTCACGCTCGTGGTCATCTCGATCCCGACCTTCGTCACCGGTCTGCTGCTCCAGCTGCTGCTCGGCGTGAAGTGGGGGGTCATCAGGCCGGCCGTCTCGCCCGACGCCAAGCTCGACGAGCTGCTGATCCCCGGCCTGGTCCTGGCCTCGGTCTCGCTGGCGTACGTCACCCGCCTCACCCGGACCTCCGTCGCCGAGAACTCCCGCGCCGACTACGTCCGTACGGCCGTCGCCAAGGGCCTGCCCAGACGGCGTGTCATCTCCCGCCACCTGCTGCGCAATTCACTCATCCCTGTCGTCACCTTCATCGGTACGGACGTGGGCGCGCTGATGGGCGGCGCGATCGTCACCGAGCGGATCTTCAACATCCACGGCGTCGGTTTCCAGCTGTACCAGGGCATCGTCCGGCAGAGCTCCCAGACCGTCGTCGGCTTCGTGACCGTCCTGGTGCTGGTCTTCCTGCTGGCGAACCTGATCGTCGACCTCTTGTACGCCGTACTCGACCCGAGGATCCGCTATGCCTGAGCCGAAATACGACGACGGGGGAGCCCCCGCGGCGACCGGCGCCGGCGGCGGCGCGGGCCTCGCCACGGGCAGGATGGACAACGGCGAGACGCCGGGGAGGACCCCGGGGGGCCCACAGGGCACGGGCCCCGCCTCGCTGGATCCATCAGCCGCCTCCGGCGGACGGGCGCGCAGCCTGTGGTCCGACGCCTGGCACGACCTGCGCCGCAACCCGGTCTTCATCGTCTCCGGGGTCGTCATCGCCTTCCTCGTCGTGATCTCGCTCTGGCCGTCGCTCATCGCGAGCGGCAACCCGCTCCAGTGCGACCTGGGCAAGGCCCAGGAGGGCTCCCAGCCCGGCCACCCCTTCGGCTTCGACCGGCAGGGCTGCGACGTCTACACACGGACCGTCTACGGCGCCAGGACCTCGGTGACGGTCGGCGTCTGCTCCACCCTCGGGGTGGCTCTGCTCGGTAGTGTCCTCGGGGGGCTCGCCGGCTTCTTCGGCGGCGCGTGGGACGCGCTGCTTTCCCGTATCACCGATGTCTTCTTCGGCATCCCGGTCGTCCTCGGCGGCCTCGTTTTCCTCTCCGTCATCACTAGCACCACCGTCTGGCCGGTGATCGGCTTCATCGTGCTGCTCGGGTGGCCGCAGATCGCCCGTATCGCGCGCGGGTCTGTCATCACCGCCAAACAGAACGACTACGTGCAGGCGGCGCGGGCGCTCGGCGCGAGCAACTCGCGGATGCTGCTGCGGCACGTCACGCCCAACGCCATCGCCCCGGTCATCGTCGTGGCGACCATCGCCCTCGGTACGTACATCTCGCTGGAAGCGACCCTCTCGTACCTCGGCGTCGGCCTGAAGCCGCCCGCCGTGTCCTGGGGCATCGACATCTCCGCCGCCTCGCAGTACGTCCGCAACGCCCCGCACATGCTGCTCTGGCCGGCGGGGGCGCTCGCGATCACGGTGCTGGCGTTCATCATGCTCGGCGACGCGGTGCGCGACGCCCTCGACCCCAAGCTGCGCTGAGGAGCCACGCGATGCCTGCCATGTTGCTCGAAGTGCGCGACCTGTACGTCGAATTCCGTACGCGCGACGGGGTCGCCAAGGCCGTGAACGGCGTCAACTACTCCGTCGCGGAGGGCGAGACGCTCGCCGTGCTCGGCGAGTCCGGCTCCGGGAAGTCTGTCACCGCGCAGGCGGTCATGGGCATCCTCGACATGCCGCCGGGGAAGGTCGCGGGCGGCGAGATCATCTTCCAGGGCCGCGATCTGCTGAAGCTCAAGGAGGACGAGCGGCGGAAGGTCAGGGGCCGGGAGATGGCCATGATCTTCCAGGACGCGCTGTCGTCGCTGAACCCCGTGCTCACGGTGGGGGAACAGCTGGGCGAGATGTTCGTCGTACACCGGGGGATGTCCAGGAAGGACGCGAAGGCGAAGGCCGTCGAGCTGATGGACCGGGTACGCATTCCGGCGGCCAGGGAGCGGGTCGGGCAGTACCCGCACCAGTTCTCCGGCGGCATGCGCCAGCGCATCATGATCGCGATGGCGCTGGCCCTGGAACCCTCGCTGATCATCGCGGACGAACCGACAACCGCGCTGGACGTGACCGTACAGGCACAGGTCATGGACCTGCTCGCGGAGTTGCGGCGCGAGCTCAACATGGGGCTCATCCTCATCACCCACGATCTGGGTGTGGTGGCCGACGTCGCGGACAAGATCGCGGTGATGTACGCGGGGCGGATCGTGGAGGAGGCGCCGGTCCACGACATCTACAAGGCGCCGGCCCACCCGTACACCAAGGGGCTGCTCGAATCGATCCCGCGCCTGGACCAGAAGGGCCAGGAGCTGTACGCGATCAAGGGCCTGCCGCCGAACCTCACGCACATCCCGCCCGGCTGCGCCTTCCACCCGCGCTGCCCGCTGGCCCGTGACGTGTGCCGCACGGACGTTCCGCCGCTGTACGAGGTGTCGGAGGACCGCGGGAGCGCGTGCCACTTCTGGCAGGAGGCGCTCAATGGCTGAGCCGATTCTGGAGGTCCGCGGGCTGCACAAGCACTATCCGCTCACCCAGGGCGTGGTCTTCAGGAAGCAGGTCGGCGCGGTGAAGGCGGTCGACGGTGTCGACCTCGACCTGGTGGCGGGCGAGACGCTCGGCATCGTGGGGGAGTCCGGCTGCGGCAAGTCGACGCTCGCCAGGCTGCTGGTCCATCTGGAGCGGCCGACGGCAGGGGTGATTCTTTACAAGGGCGAGGACATCACCAAGCTTTCGGGGCGGGCGCTGAAGGCGGTGCGGCGGAACATCCAGATGGTCTTCCAGGATCCGTACACGTCCTTGAATCCCCGAATGACGGTGGGCGACATTGTCGGTGAGCCGTACGAGATCCATCCCGAGGTGGCGCCGAAGGGCGACCGGCGGCGGAAGGTCCAGGATCTGCTGGACGTGGTCGGGCTCAACCCGGAGTACATCAACCGCTATCCGCACCAGTTCTCCGGTGGGCAGCGGCAGCGCATCGGCATCGCGCGGGGGCTCGCGCTCCATCCGGAGATCATCGTGGCGGACGAGCCGGTGTCGGCGCTGGATGTGTCGGTGCAGGCACAGGTCATCAACCTGCTGGACAAGCTTCAGAACGAGTTCAGCCTGAGCTATGTCTTCATCGCCCACGATCTGTCGATCGTGCGGCACATCTCGGACCGGGTGGGGGTCATGTACCTGGGGCGGATCGTGGAGATCGGCAAGGACGCCGAGATCTACGACCACCCGACGCACCCGTACACGCAGGCGCTGCTCTCCGCCGTGCCGGTGCCGGACCCGACGGCGCGGGAGCACCGCGAGCGGATCCTGCTGTCGGGGGACGTCCCGTCGCCCGCGAACATCCCCTCCGGCTGCCGGTTCCGCACGCGGTGCTGGAAGGCGGAGGAGCGGTGCGCGATGGAGGTGCCGTTGCTGGGGGTGCCGGCGGTTTTCCGGGGCGTGGACTCCTGGGCGGCCCATGACTCGGCGTGCCACTTCGCGGGGGAAAAGAGGGTGGTCCCGGCGAAGGGGGGAGGGGAGGGGTGGTAGGGGGCGCGGTGCCAGTGCGGTGCGCCTGCGGCGGGCTTTCCCCTACCCGCCCCTTCCCGAACTGGGGCAAGCCCCAGCCCCCAGACCACGCAGACGCCCTCCGGGCGTGTCCTCAAACGCCGGACGGGCTGGATTCGGCCGCACTATCCAGCCCCTCCGGCGTTTGAGGAGCCGCGTGAGGGGCGCAGCGGGAAGGGGCGGGGTGGGGAAAGGCCCCGCGCAGCGGCCCCCCGGCCCTACCGCCCCTTTAGCTCCCGGAGCGCCGGATCCAGCACCACCGCCTCCTCGCGCGCATCGGCCGCCGTAGTCGGCTCCTCCGGGAAGTGGCACGCCGTCAGGTGCCCCACCCCATTCCCCTCGATCCGAACCAGCGCCGGCTCCGACTCCCCGCACCGCTCCCGCGCCTTCCAGCACCGCGTACGGAACCGGCACCCCGACGGCGGATCGACCGGCGACGGTACGTCCCCGGCCAGCCGGATCCGCTCCCGCCCCCCGCCCGCCCCGGCCTCGTCCGCGTCCGTCAGCGCCGCCTCCGGCACCGCGGACAGCAGCGCGTGCGTGTACGGGTGACGGGGCCGGCCGTAGATCGAGTCGCGGTCGCCGACCTCGACCACCTTCCCGAGGTACATCACCGCCACGCGCTGCGAGAAGTGACGTACCACCGCCAGGTCGTGGGCGATGAAGAGGAACGCGATGCCCAGGTCCCGCTGGAGTTCCTGGAGCAGATTGACGACCTGCGCCTGGATCGAGACGTCGAGCGCCGACACCGGTTCGTCGGCCACGATCAGCTTCGGTTCGAGCGCCAGCGCCCGCGCCACACCGATGCGCTGACGCTGCCCGCCGGAGAATTCGTGCGGGAAGCGGTTGTAGTGCTCCGGGTTGAGCCCGACCGTCTCCAGCAGCTCCCGCACCCGCCGTTCCCGCCCGCCCGCCGGATTCAGGCCGTTGATCTCCATCGGGCCGGAGATGATCGCGCCGACCGTCTGCCGCGGATTCAGCGACGAGTAGGGGTCCTGGAAGATCATCTGGATCTCGGAGCGGATCGGCGCGAGCTGCTTGCGGCTCGCGTGCGTGATGTCCTTGCCCCGGTACGTGATGCGGCCCGCCGTCGGTTCGAGCAGTCGGGTCAGCAGCCGCCCCGTCGTCGACTTCCCGCACCCCGATTCGCCGACCAGGCCGAAGCTCATCCCGGCGTGCACGGTCAGGTCGATGCCGTCGACCGCCTGTACGGCGCCGACCCTCCGCCGGAAGGGAAAGCCCCCCAGGATGGGGAAATGTTTCGTAAGCCCCTCGGCGGACAGCAGCGCTTCACCGGCCGCCGCCGCGGGGTCCGCGTCGTCGCGCGGCGAGGGAATGGTGGCCTCTGGCGTCGCCATGTCGTAACTCTCCCTAACCCAGCCGGGGTTTGATCTGCTCGATGAAGAACGACCGCTTCTGCTCGGCGCTCAGATGACAGGCCGAACCGGGCCCCGCCCCGATCAGCGGCCGCTCGTCCTCGCACCGCGTCCCGCCCACCTCGGCCGGGAATCCGCAGCGCGGATGGAACGGGCACCCCGTGGGCGTCTCCAGCAGGCTCGGCGGGGCGCCGGGGATCGGCACAAGGGCCTGGGTGACGTCGGACTCCAGCCTGGTCATCGAGGTCAACAGGCCCCAGGTGTACGGATGCTGCGGCGCCCGCAGCACGTCCCGCACACTCCCGCGCTCCACCGCCCGCCCGGCGTACATCACCAGCAGTTCGTCGGCGGTGTTCGCGACCACGCCCAGGTCGTGCGTGATGAGGATGATCGCCGAGCCGAACTCCTGCTGGAGATCGCTCAGCAGGTCCAGGATCTGCGCCTGCACGGTCACGTCCAGCGCGGTCGTCGGCTCGTCCGCGATCAGCAGTTCCGGGTCGCAGACCAGCGCCATCGCGATCATCGCGCGCTGCCGCATACCCCCGCTGAACTGGTGCGGATAGTCGTGCGCGCGCAGCTTCGGCTGCGGGATGCCGACCCGCCCGAGCAGTTCGACGGCCCGCGCCCACGCGGCCTTCCTGGACGCGCCGGTGTGCTTGCGGTACGGCTCGGAGATCTGCCGGCCGATCGTGTAGTACGGCGACAGCGCGGTCAGCGAGTCCTGGAAGATCATCGCGACCTTGTTGCCGCGCAGCTTCTCCAGCGTCTTCTCACCGGCCCCCGTCATCTCCTGCCCGTCGAGCAGGATCTCGCCGCGGGTTTCCGTGTGCATCGGGTCGTGCAGTCCGAGCACCGACAGATTGGTTACGGACTTCCCCGACCCCGACTCGCCGACGATGCCGAGCGTGCGGCCGCGCTCCAGGTCGAAGGAGAGCCCGTCGACGGCCTTGACGATGCCGTCCTCGGTCGAGAAGTGGACGTACAGATCGCGTACGGACAGGAACGCGCGGCCCGATGCGTCGGCCGGGGTGCCCTCTGTCTTGGCCAGTGTGGTCACGTCGTCGTTCCCCGTCTCCTAGGACAGCCGCACACGCGGGTCGATGTACGCGTACAGGGCGTCCACGACGATGTTGGCGATCACGATCGCGGTGCAGCTGAAGAGCATCACGCCCATCAGCATGGGCAGATCGTTCTCGGTGACGGAGTTGACCGCGAGCCGCCCGAGGCCGTGCAGCGTGAAGGTGAACTCCGTGATCATCGCGCCGCCGAAGAGTGAGCCCAGGTCGATGCCGACGATGGTGATGATGGGCGCGATGGCGCCCCGCCAGGCGTACCGGAAGAAGACAGTCCGCCCCCTCATGCCCTTCGCCCTCGCGGTACGCACATGCTCCTCACCCAGCTGCTCGATCATCTGGGAGCGCGTCATACGGCTGTAGTTGGCGATGAAGATGATCGACAGCACCAGCCAGGGAAGCAGCATCCCCGCGAACCACTTGGCCGGGTTTTCGGTGAAGGGGAAGTACTCGGGCCGGTCGAAGACCCCCCAGGTGTCGACGAACAGCCACATCGCGATGACGCCGATGAAGTAGATCTGGAGCGAGTTGCCGATGAGCGAGAGCGAGCTGAAGAACTTGTCGGTGGCCGTGCCCCGCCGGGCGGCGGCGATCATGCCAATGGCGACGCCGGTGACGAGAAAGACGGCCGCGCCGCCGAAGGCGAGGGAGAGAGTGGTCGGGTAGCGGTCGAGGATGGTCTCCCAGACCGGCTGCGAGTCGTTGAAGGAGTAGCCGAGGCAGGGCGCCGGGCAGGCGCCGACCTCCATGTCGCGGCCCGCGAAGATGCCGACGACGTAGTGCCAGAACTGCACGGGGACGGGCTCGTCGAGCCCGAGATTCCTGTTGATCTGCTCGATCAGCACCGGGTCGCTGCAGTTCTTCCCGCAGGCCAGCAGGGCCGGCTCGGACGGCAGCGCGAAGAACAGGAAGAAGGTGATCGCGCAGATGAGAAAGATGATGACGAGCGCCCCGAGGGAGCGGCGTACGAGGAATCGAAGCATGGCGGTCGCTGGTCTTCCGGTACGGGCGCCGGGCGGCCCGCCGCAGGCATGCCCGGAGGCTGCCTGCGGCGGACGGCACGGCGGTCGGATGCGTACGAGAGCTACGGGAGAGCTGCACGCGAGCAGCAGCTACTTGACGAAGACCCCGGTCGGGTCCGCCGTGCCGTACACGGAGTGGTACTTCACGCCGCCGATGCCCGAACCCCAGATGGACCACTGGCGGTTGTAGAAGATCGGCACGGCCGGGACGTGCTCGGTGAGGATCTTCTCCGAGAGCTTGACCCACTCCCCGGACGCGGTCTTGACGTCCGAGATCGCCTTGATCCGGTCGATCTCCGCGTCCACCCCGGCGTCCTTCAGCAGCCAGTAGTTCTGGCCGCCGTCCGCCACGCCGCGCCCGTCGAAGAGCGGCGGGACGACGGTGGAGCCGACGGGCCAGTCGGCGCCCCAGGACGCACGGTGGATGTCGATCTTCTTGTTGATCTTGGAGATCTCGGTGGAGTAGTTGTTGGAGTCGATCTCCTTCTTCTGCACCGTGAAGCCGGCCTTCTCCAGTGCCTGGGCGACCACGACCGAGACCTTCTGGTATTCGGTGGTGTTGGGGTAGGCGTAGACGATCTCCTGCCCCTCCTTGCCCCCTTCCTTCAGCAGCGCCTTGGCCTTGACCGGGTCACCGTTGGGCTTGGTCTTCTTCCCGAAGGGATCGCTGTCCTTCCAGCCCGCGAGCGACGGCGCCATCAGATTCCCCGCCACCTGACCGGCGTTGGGGCCGCCGAACTGGCCGAGGATCTGCCCGTTGGGCAGGGCGTACGCGAGCGCCTCACGCACCTTCTTGTCCTTGATGCGCGCCATGTTGATGGCCATGTAGTCGACGTACGGCTGAACCTCGTTGAACGACCGCGACTTGGCGTCCGCATCACCCTTCACCGAGGGCCCGACCTCGATCGTCACGGCATTGGTGAAGGACATCGCGTTCTTGTCGCTCCCGCGGTCGGCCAGCAGCCGACGCCCGGAGTCCGGCTCCTGCACACCGAAGCGGATGTCGAACTTGTCCGGGTACTGGTGGCGGATCGGGTCGCTCTTCGGGTCCCAGTTCTCGTTGCGCACCAGCGTGAGCTGCTTGCCCGCCTTGAGCGCCTCGATCTTGTACGGGCCGGACGACACCGGGTGCGTGTCGTACTTCTTCCCGGTGTCCTTGCCGCCCTTCGCCGGTACGGCGCCGACGTTCGGCATGGCGACGGCGTACGGCGTGTCCGCGTGCGGCTGCTGGAAGTGGAAGACGATCGTCTTCTCGTCCGGGGTGTCGAGCACGCTCGCCGGCAGGTGCTTGCCCTTGTACGGGCCGTCCGGCAGCGCCTTGCGGAACTCCTGGCCCTCGCCGGAGAGCCACTGCGGGATGTAGAGCGGCCCGTCGGTCGCCCACGGCGCGTACAGCCGCTCGACGGCCTGGCGCACATCGGCCGAGGTGATCGGCGTACCGTCCTCGAACTTCAGGTTGTCCTTGAGCGTGTACGTCCAGGTCTTGCCGCCGTCGGAGACCTTGCCGGTGTCGGTGGCGAGGTCGCCGACCAGTTTGACCTGACCCTTCTCGTCGACCTTGTACGAGGTGAGGGAGCGGTTGTAGAGCATCTGGACGGTGAGCTGGTCGGCGTAGTAGATCTGCGCCGGGTCCAGGTGGGTGAAGGCGTCGCGCTGGAGGACGTTGACCGTCCCGCCCTGCTTGGCGCCGGGCACCTCGGGGGCGGGCCCGGTCGAGTCCGCCTTCGTACCGAGCGAGTAGTTCTCGGCCCGGTTCTTGTCGGGCCCCTTGGGCGGCTCGCTGCCCTCGCCACCCCCTCCGCCCCCGCCGCCGCTGCTGCACGCCGAGAGCACGAGCGCTCCGACAGCGAGACCCACGGCCCCCAGCCGTCCTCTGTTCCTCATGGACGTCCTCATGGAATATCGCACCTGCCTGTCCGTCGTTGCCTGTGGTGCCGATGCCGTACGTACAGTGGCCAGTGGCCAGTGGCCAGTGGCCAGCGGTCAGCGGTCTTCGGCGGTCAGCGCTTCGTCTTCGGATCGAAGGCGTCCCGCACCGAGTCCCCGAGCAGGTTGAACGCGACGACGAAGATCACCATCGCGATGCCGGGGAAGAACATGTAGGTGATGTCGTTCTCGTAGTGACGGGCGCCCGCGGCGAACATCCGGCCCCAGTCGGGCGTCGGCTCGATGATCCCCACGCCGAGGAAGGACAGCCCGGCCTCGACCGTCACGAACGTCGGCAGCATCAGCGTCGACTGGACGAGCAGCGGGGTCCACAGATTCGGCAGTAGCTCCTTGCGGATGATCCGCCAGGGCGAGGCGCCGGTCACCTTCGCGGCCTCCACGAACTCCCGCTCCCGCAGCGAGAGCACCTGGCCGCGCAGGATGCGGGCGAGGCCCATCCAGCCCAGCGCCCACATCACGATGATCAGCGTGATGACACGCAGATAGGTGGGCGTCTCCTTCTCCGGGCTGACGAAGAGGGCATACACGACGGGGGTGAAGGCGACGAACGACAGCTGGGCGGGGAAGGCGAGCAGCAGGTCGATGAAGCGGCCCAGGAAGTAGTCGGTCCTGCCGCCCATGTACCCGGCGGTGACGCCGATCAGAATGCCGGTGACCACGCAGAGGACGGTGGTGGCGGTAGCGATCATGAGCGACGTACGCATGCCGTAGAAGAGCTGCGTGAACACGTCGCGGCCGAGGCCGGGTTCGAGGCCGAACCAGAATTCTCCGTCGATTCCGCCGTTCGGTTTCGTCGGATAGAAGAATTCGTTCAGCAGGCCGGGGCGCTCGATTCCGTAGGTGGTGTACGGGTCCTTTCCGTACAGCCGGGAAATGACCGGAGCGAGGAGCGCCGCGGCGAAGAATAAGATCACGACGTACGCGGAGACGACCCCCGCTCTGTCCCGCTTGAACCGCCGCCACATGAGCTGCCCGGGGGAGCGTCCGGCGAGCACGGACGGGGCGTCAACTTCTGTTCCAGCAGCCCGGGATGCACTCGTCATCGCGTCACGTCCCCACCGAGAAACACTCGAAGATGAGCGGACTGTGGCAATGCGGGTCTACGCGAGTCAAGAGCCTGGACACATCTTGAGCGAAGGTTATGCAAATCGAGGTGGCTGCGTGCTTGACGGGGTGCGGCGGTGGGCGACATCGCGCCATGAATGCCGATCAAGTTCGTTAACACGCAAGCAACTTGGCTGACGCGACTCCGATATACGAACGCGCCATGCTGAACAGCGTACGGCCGTGCGGGTGCCGTTGCCCGGCCGGAGGCGCGCCATGTCGCCTCCGGCCGGGCGCCTGTGCCTCCGGCTTGTTGACCCGGCCCCCGGGGTGCGCCGTGCCGGGGCTGTTGAGCGGCCCCACGGGCCCCACCCCACGGGGCTCCGCCCCTCACGCGGCGGAGCCGCAAAGTGTCACAGCGGGAAGGGGCCGGTAGGGGAAAGCCCCGCAGGCTTACGCCGGCCCCAGTGACCTCCGCAGGAAGTCCACCTGGAGCAGCAGCAAGTTCTCCGCGACCTGCTCCTGGGGAGTCATGTGCGTAACTCCCGACAACGGCAGCACCTCATGCGGCCGCCCCGCGGCCAGCAGCGCCGACGACAGCCGGAGCGAGTGCGCCATCACCACATTGTCGTCCGCCAGCCCATGGATGATCATCAGCGGCCGGTGCTCATCGGCCGGCCGGGACAGCTGCCCCTCCTCGGTGACAAGAGAGTTCGCGGCGTACACCTCCGGCCGGCTGCCCGGATCCCCGAGATACCGCTCCGTGTAGTGCGTGTCGTACAGCCGCCAGTCGGTGACCGGCGCGCCCGCGATCCCCGCGTGGAAGACATCGGGGCGCCGCAGCACCGCGAGCCCCGCCAAGTAGCCCCCGTACGACCAGCCGCGGATCGCGACCCGTCCCAGATCCAGTGGAAAGTCCTCGGCCAGCGCGTGCAGCGCCTCCACCTGATCGTCGAGCGTGAGCACAAACGAGTCCCTGATCGCCTTCTCCCACCCGGGCGAGCGCCCCGGCGTGCCGCGTCCGTCGGCGACGACCACCGCGAACCCCTGGTCGGCGAACCACTGCGAGGTGAGGTGGGCATTGTGGGCGGCGACGACGCGCCGCGCGTGCGGCCCTCCGTACGGGTCCATCAGCACCGGAAGCGGCCCGTCCCCCTCCTCGTAACCCGTCGGCAGCAGAACGGCGCACGGAATCCGCCGCGCGCCCCCCTCCACGAGCCGCACCCGCGCCCGCAGCACAGGCTCCTCGGCGTACGACGCCACCACCGCCTCCCGCTTGCCGTCGCGCAACACCCGCACCACCGTGCCGCTGCTTTCCGGACACGCCGAAGCCAGTACGGTGACCCCGCCCGCCCGGACCGCGGAGTGCACCCCGGGCCCCTCCGAAAGGCGCTCCACGCCCAGCTCGTTGACCCGGTAGACATGCACCTCACCGGTCTCCGGAGCGGCCGCCTCCGCCCCCGCCGAAGCGGAAATCAGCACATCATCGTCCGATACGTCCAGTACCGCCCGCACCTGCAACTGCGGCCCGGTCAGGGCCCGGTCGCCGACGGTCAGGACCCGCGCCCCGCCCTCGTCCGCGATCCGTACGAGCCGCCCGTCCGGCGCCCAGACCGGCACCCCGTCGAAAAGATCCAGCCACACCGCGTCCTCGTCCACGTGCACGGTCCGCGTCGCACCGGTCCCGGGGTCCACCGCCAGGTACAGCTGGCTGCGCTGGTCCCGCGACTGCACGAGCAGCAGCGGCGCGCCCCCCTGCGACCAGTGGACCCGCGCCAGATACGGATGCCGGGCCCGGTCCCACACCACCTCCGTACGCTCGCCACCCTCATCGAGCCCGTACAGGAAGAGCCGCACCTCGGCATTGGGCGTCCCCGCAGCCGGGTACGCGACCCGCGCCGGCTCGCGCTCCGGCTGTGCCGGGTCCGCGATCCACCAGCGCGTCACGGCCGTGTCGTCGGCGCGGGCCACCAGCAGCCGGTCCGATTCCGGCGACCACCAGAAGCCGCGCGAGCGGGCCATCTCCTCCGCCGCGACGAATTCCGCCAGACCGTACGTCGTGTTCTCGTCCTCCGGCTCGGCGAGCGCCCGGTCGCCGTCGCCCTCCGCGCCGATCACCCGCAGGGCGCCCCCGGCGACGTACGCGACATGCAGGCCGTCGGGCGACGGCCGGGGGTCGAGGACCGGCCCCGCCGCCGGCAGTTCCCGCGCGGTGCCGGCCCGCAGCTCGGCCGCGAAAAGCCGCCCCGACAGCGTGAACGCCGCCAGCTCCACGGCCGCGTCGACGGCGTAACCGACAATCCCCGCAGAGCCTTCCCGGCTGCGCTCGCGCCGCGCCCTCTCCTGCGCGGACAGCTGCTCGGCGGCGCCGTCGAGCAGCTCTCCGGGATCCGCGGCGATGCGCTCCTGCGCGCCCCCCTCAAGATCGAGCACCCGGAGCAGGTTTGCCCGATCGGTGCCGGAGGAGGAGCGGAGGAACACCACACGCGTCCCGTCGGGCGACACCGTGAACGCGCGAGGCGCCCCCAGGGTGAAGCGCTGCGTCCTGGCGTGCTGCCGGGGGAAGGAGAGCTGATTAGACGTCATATGCCCGAAGCTACCGCCCATCGGCAAACGCCATGCGCCCCTCGTGCTGCCGTGCACCGATCAATGCGTACGCACGGATAGTTATGATCCGTAGCGCTTGGTGGGTATGAACCTGCTGGCGACTGTCCGCATGCCCGATTTCGACCTGAGTAAGTGGAGGTGAACCGCCGTGGCACTCTCGATTTCGGCGGTAGTGCTGTTGGCGATCATCGTCATCCTGATGGTCCGGAAATCAGGTCTCAAAGCCGGACATGCGGTGGTTTGCGTGCTGCTCGGCTTCTATCTCGCCAGCTCTTCCATCGCCCCCACAATCAACGAACTGACCACGAACGTGGCCGGGATGATCGGGGGCATCAAGTTCTGAGCGGCGCCTCGTAGGGTGGTCCCATGACGGACCAGGACCACCCAGGCCGTCGTCTGCTTCTGGTGCACGCGCACCCCGACGACGAGTCGATCAACAACGGCGCCACCATGGCCAAGTACGCCGCCGAGGGCGCCGGGGTCACGTTGGTGACCTGCACTCTCGGCGAGGAGGGCGAGGTCATCCCGCCCGCCCTCGCGCACCTGGCCGCCGACCGCGACGACACCCTCGGCGCCCACCGCGTCGCCGAACTGGCCGCCGCGATGAAGGAACTGGGGGTCACCGACCACCGCTTCCTCGGCGGCCCCGGCCGGTTCCGCGACTCCGGAATGATGGGCGCCCCGCAGAACCACCGCGAAGGCGCCTTCTGGGCCACGCCGGTGGACGAGGCGGCGGCGTACCTCGTCGAGGTGATCCGTTCCGTACGCCCGCAGGTCCTCGTCACGTACGACCCGGACGGCGGCTACGGCCACCCCGACCACATCCAGGCCCACCGCGTCGCGATGCGCGCGGCGGACCTCGCGGCCGACGCGGAGTTCCGCCCGGACCTCGGAGCGCCGCACACCATCGCCAAGATCTACTGGAACCGCGTGCCGCGCAGCTACGCCGAGGACGGCTTCGGCCGCCTGAGCGCGGCCCCGGTGACCTTCCCCGGAACCGGCTCCGTGGACGACATCCCCGGAGTGGTCGACGACACGGTGATCACCACGGAGATCGACGGCACGCCGTACGCCGCGGCCAAGATCGCGGCGATGCGCGCCCACGCCACCCAGATCGCGGTGGAGGGCGACTTCTTCGCCCTCTCCAACAACCTCGGACAGCCCGTCCTCACGACGGAGTTCTACGAGCTGGTACGAGGTGAATCGGCACCGGGCAACCGCGCCGGTTCCGCCGGCAGCCGCGAAACCGACCTCTTCGCGGGAGTGACGTCATGACCCTGACCCCGGCCCGTATCGGCGCGTACGCCCTCCTCGTCCTCCTCGGCGCGATCACCGGCGCGGCGGGCGTCCTCGTCCACGCGGCGTGGTTCCCCGGCGGCCTGCTGCTGGCGCTGCTCGCGACGACCGGCCTTTTCTACGGCGGCATGCACGCCACGGGCACCCGGTCCGGCGTCGGCGCGTCCGCCGCCGGATGGCTCGTGGCCATCGTCCTGCTGACCGTCAGCCGCCCCGAGGGTGACCTGCTCATCGGCGGCAGCTCCGTCTCGTACGCCTACATGCTGGGCGGAATGGCCATCGCTGTGATCTGTGCCACGATGCTTCAACTGCCGCAAGCGGGCGCGGTGGGCGCCCGACTTGGCAAATGACGTACCACTTGAGTCCGTGAATCGGCCGCGCCCGCACAGCCGTCGCAACCCGGCTGCCAAGGGTGCGGGGCGCCTGTCGGCGGCGGCCAGTATGGTGGTGCGCGCCGCCGAGCCGCCCGCAGTACCAGGTAAGAGCGGGCGAGCGGAGCTAACCGGGAGAACCTGCCTTGAGTCGTGAAACTGACAGTTCGTCCTCCGGCCCCCAGGGGCGTGGCGGAGCCGCGTACCCCTCGGGCACGCCGCCGTACGGATCCCGCCAGTATCCGTCGTCGCACCCCGGGCAGGACGGCCCGCAGGGCACCGCCGAAGCCGCCGGACCGGCGGAGCCGGACGAGCCCAGGACCGAGACCACGCTGACCACGCGCATCCGGATCAACATCCCCGGGTCGCGGCCGATCCCGCCGGTCGTCATGCGTACGCCCATGGGCGACGTGGACCCGCCCTCCTCGCCCGCGAACGGCGAGCGCACCGGCAGCACGCCGCGCCCGCCCGAGCCTTCACGGGACACCGCGGCGACGGCGCTGCGGGACGAGCCCGGCTCGGCGCCTGGATCCGGTTCGGGCTCCGGCTCGGGCTCGGGCTCCGGCGAGGACAAGCCGCCGGCCAGCGACTGGTTCGCGCCGCGGAAGTCGTCGGCCGGGCCCACGCCGCCGGCCGCCCCCGCCGCACCGGCCCCAGCTTCGTCTGTCCCGTCGCAGGGCGGCGGGCAGCGCCCCGACCTCCCGTACTTCACGCCGGAAGAGCCGCAGCGCCAGGGCGCCACCGCGCCCCTGCCGCGCCGCAGCCCCGGCAGCTCGCCCGGCGCGCCGGCCGCGAACGGCCTCGGCGCGGGCCCGCGCCAGGCCGGCCCTTCAGGTCCCGTCGGCCCCTTGGGCTCCGTGGGCCCCTCGGGCCCGACCACCGGACCGGCCACCGGCAGCTCCACCTTCCCCGGCCCGACGATCGGCAGCTCACCGTTCCCCGGTCCCGTCTCGGGGCCGCCGCGCATGACCGACGACACGGCGGTACTGACCCCGCAGAACCCCGCCGCCGGTCCTCCCACAGGCGGCAACGTCTCCGGTGACACGCTGACCAGCGGCATCCCCGTGGTCCAGCCGGCCGACCGGCACTCGCCGTTCGCCCCGCCGCAGGCCGACGCCCGCTTCGCACCGGACCTGACGCCCCACCACCCGGGCGACCCGACGCCCCCGGCTCCGGGCCCGGCCGCGCCGCCTGCTTCCTCCTCGCCCTCCGCCCCCGCCAAGAAGGGCCGCTCGAAGCTGGTCCTGGTGGCCGTGGCGGTCGTGGGCCTGGCCGGAGTGGCCTACGGCGCGGGACTCCTGATGAACCACTCCGACGTACCGAAGGGCACCACTGTCCTCGGCGTGGACATCGGCGGCGGCACAAAGGAGGAGGCGGTCGGCAAGCTCGAGGGCGCCCTGGGCAAGAGCGCTGCCACCCCCCTGGTGCTCACCGTCGACGGCAAGCAGACGCAGCTCGCTCCGTCAAAGGCCGGTCTCTCCCTGGACAGTCAGGAAACCGTGCGCGGCGCCGCGGGCAGCGACTACAACCCCGCCTCCGTGATCGGCTCACTCTTCGGCGGCGAGCGCGTCGCCGAGCCGGTGATCCTGGTCGACGAAGAGAAGCTGAGCGTCGCGCTGGCCGACCTGGCGGGTACCTCGGGCACGGCCAGCGAGGGCACGATCAAGTTCGTCCCCGGCAAGGCGATCGCCGTACCCGGCAAGGCGGGCAAGCAGCTCGACGTGGCCCGCTCGATGATCCGGGTCAAGGACGCGTACCGCGCCCAGGTGGAAACCGGCAAGCCGAACACGGTGGAGCTGCCGGTCGCCACGAAGGCCCCGACGATCGGCCAGGCCGAGCTCGACCGGGCCATGCGGGAGTTCGCGAAGCCCGCGATGTCCGGCCTGGTCACGATCAAGGCGGGCGGCAAGCAGATCCAGTTCGGCCCGGCCAGGTCCCTGCCGAAGATCCTCTCGATGAAGCCGATCGACGGCCGCCTGGTCGAGGTCTACAACAAGCCGGCGATCGACCAGCTTCTGGAGGGCGTGTTCGACAACATCCAGATCACCAAGGGCGACGGCAAGAAGCACCCGGTCACCGTGGACGACGTGGCTTTCGCCATGCGGACGGCACTGGTGGGCAAGACCCCGGCGGAGCGCGTCCAGGAGATCAGCCTCAACCCGAGCTGACAGTGGTGATGGTTCCGGGTGCCGGGCCCTACGGGAACGGCATTCGGGACTGCACGATTTAGGCGCGACGCGGGGGGCCCGAAAGCATCCCCGGCGTCCTGCCCACACATCACGCTTTACGTCCCGGACACCGCTCCCCACGGTCCCGACCCCCTCCCGCCGTCACGGGGTGCGGTCACAAAACGCAGCCGGACCACTGGTGGCCGGGTGGCCTTGGCGGCCTCGACCGGGAACAACTCGCACTCGCCCACCGGCGGGAGGGGGCGGGTCGCGCAGGGGGTGGTGTTCGGGACGTAGAGCGTGATTTGTGCGCAGGGAGTGGACTTCGTACAAAGGGCGCTGCTGGGCGGCTGAATCATGCAGTCCCGAACACCGCCCCCGGAGCGGCACGCCCCCGGCACCAGACACCGCCGCCGGAGCGGCACCTCCCGGCACCAGACACCGGCCCCCGGAAGCGGCGGCACGCCCCCCGGCACCAGAACCGGGGGCTCAGTTGAGCCGTGCCCGAGCCGCCCGCGCCCGCCGGCGGATCGTCTCCGCCGACGTGGGGTCCACCGCCGCCACCACGTCCGCGTACGCCTCCATCTCCGCCGCTCCGCCCAGGAAATCCCCCCGCTGCACCAGCAACTGCGCCCGCTCGAACCGCAGCCGCGCCGCATGCGACGGCAGCAGCAGGGACAGCTCCACCGCCCACAGCTGGACGTCCGTACGCTCCGGGCGGGCCGACGCCCACGCCCGGATGTTGTTCAGGATCCGCAGCACGATCTCCAGCGGATCGGCCGGCGCCAGCATTGAGGGATCCAGCGGTTCCCCCGTCGCCCCCGCCACCAGCAGCTCCGCGTCCGCCCCGGTCAGCAGCCGCCCCCCGTCGAACGGGTCGACCAGCACCTGCTCCTCCCGGGAGCCGAAGCCCACGACGAAGTGCCCCGGCAGAGCGACCCCGTACACCGGCGCACCCGCCCGCCGGGCCACCTCGATCCACACCACCGACAACAGAATCGGCAGCCCGCGCCGCCGCCGCAGCACCTCGTGCAGCAGCGAGGACTCCAGCCGCTGGTAATCCCCCGGCGTCCCCCCGAACCCGCACCGCGCCCCCAGCAGTTCGGAGACGGCCGACGCCCATCCCCGCGCCCCGCCGGGGCGAAACGGCAGCAGGCCCGCCAGCCGGTCGAGTTCGATCTCGGCCGCGTCCATCCCGGCCTCGTCCAGCGAAGCATCCGCCTCCGCGCCCACGAGCAGGCACAACAGCGCGAGGTCCGGCCGCTCGGCGCGGGCCTGCTCTGCGAACCGCTGACGCAGTTCGTGTTCGGTGGGTCGTCCCATACGCGCTTTGTACCCGCCTAGGCCGGTCGGAAGTGGGAGTAGCTGTGGTGAGTGGCGAAGCCCATGCCGTCGTACAGCGCCCGCGCGCCGTCGTTGTCGGCCTCGACCTGGAGCCACGCGGCCGACGCGCCCTCGTACAGCGCGCGCCGCGCCAGCGCCGTCATCACCGCACTGGCGATCCCCTGCCGCCGGTACGCCGGATCGACCTCGACGGCCATGAACCCGGCCCACCGCCCGTCGACCACGCACCGCCCGATCGCGGCGGGCACCTCACCTTCGCCGGGGACGGACGCGAACCACACCGAGGGCCCGCTCTCCAGGACCTTGAGCACGTGCGCCCCCGGCTCCTGGAACCTTTGGTACCGCGCGAGCCAGCCCGCGTCGCAGGCCCGCTCCAGCCGCACCCGGGAGACGTCCGCGTCCAGATCCGCGATCGGTGCGAGCGCGGCGATCCGTACCTCGGCGGTGACTTCGCGCGTCCACCCGAGCTGCTCCAGCTCCGCGGCGAGACGTTCCTGAGTGCCCTCGGCCCCGGTGGAGACCTGGACGTACGCGGGAAGCCCGCGGGCCGCGTACCACTCCCGTACGCGCTCCAGCGCCGCTCCGACGGGCATCCCGGGATCACCGAGCGTCAGCGCCGAGTTGGCGCGCCGCGTGAAGCCTTGGGCGGCGCGCAGCAGCCACTCGCCGAGCGGCTCGCTCTCGACGGGCTGCCAGGCGCGTGCGCAGACCCGCGCGAGCTCCTCGAAGGTCGCGGCGGGACCGCGTCGGCGGGCCGGGGCGGACGGCACGACCTTGCCCGCGACCAGGGCGGATTCCGCGATGTGGACGGACTCGCCGTCGCGGCGTGTGATCGTCAGCACACCGCTGTTCCAGGAGGTGAGAACACCAACCGTGTCAGTGAACCTCGCCCCCGGCACTCCGGCTTCGTCCAGGCGCCTGACTGATACACGTTTGCCCACGTCATCAGGCGAAATACGGACCTCGAGTCGTCCGCCGGTAGTGAATTCCACAGTTCTGCCCGCCCCTCCTGTTCGGATCGTGCCCGGGAACGGAGATACTAGAGGCGGGCATCGACGACGCCGCGCTCCCGCGCGCCACGTGGACGGAGCCGCAGATCGGCCCGCCGCGCCCTATCGAGGAGGAACGACAGCGTGACCTACGTCATCGCGCAGCCTTGTGTCGACGTCAAGGACAAGGCGTGCATCGAGGAGTGCCCGGTCGACTGCATCTACGAGGGCTCCAGGTCCTTGTACATCCACCCGGACGAATGCGTCGACTGTGGTGCCTGTGAGCCGGTCTGCCCGGTCGAGGCCATCTTCTACGAGGACGACACCCCGGAGGAGTGGAAGGACTACTACAAGGCGAACGTCGAGTTCTTCGACGAGCTCGGCTCGCCCGGTGGTGCTTCCAAGCTCGGTCTGATCGAGCGCGACCACCCCTTCATCGCAGCGCTCCCGCCGCAGAACCAGTAAGCGGCGAGGCAAGTGCGCCGCCCCGGTCCCGTACGGCCTTTTCCGCCGTACGGGACCGAGGCGTTTCCAGAGCCAGAGACAAGCCAGAGATAGACGAGAAAGCGATCCACCGTGTCCGCAGTCACTGACCGTCTGCCCACCTTCCCCTGGGACAAGCTGGAGCCGTACAAGGCGACCGCTGCCGCCCACCCGGACGGCATCGTGGACCTGTCCGTCGGCACGCCCGTCGACCCGGTCCCCGCGCTGATCCAGCAGGCTCTCGTCGCGGCAGCGGACTCCCCGGGCTATCCGACGGTGTGGGGCACGGTCCGGCTGCGGGACGCGCTCACGGGCTGGGTGGAGCGGCGCCTCGGCGCGCGCGGTGTGGCGCACACCAACGTCCTGCCGGTCGTCGGCTCGAAGGAGCTGGTGGCCTGGCTGCCGACGCAGCTGGGTCTGGGCGCTGGAGACCAGGTGGCGTACCCGCGGCTCGCCTACCCGACGTACGAGGTGGGCGCACGGCTGGCGCGCGCCGAGCCGGTCGCGTACGACGATCCTGTCGCGGACCTCGACCCCACCCGCGTCAAGCTGCTCTGGCTCAACTCGCCCTCGAATCCGACGGGCCGCGTCCTGGCCAAGGACGAGCTGACCCGGATCGTGGCGTGGGCGCGCGAGCACGGCGTGCTGGTGTTCAGCGACGAGTGCTACCTGGAGCTGGGCTGGGAGGCCGAGCCCGTCTCTGTACTGCACCCGGATGTGTGCGGCGGTACGTTCGAGGGCCTCGTCGCCGTCCACTCGCTCTCCAAGCGTTCCAACCTGGCCGGGTACCGAGCGGCGTTCCTGGCGGGTGACGCGAACGTCCTCGGCGACCTGCTGGAGATCCGCAAGCACGGCGGCATGATGACGCCGGCGCCCGTCCAGGCGGCGACGGTCGCGGCGCTCGGCGACGACACGCACGTGGCGGAGCAGCGGGAGCGGTACGCGGCCCGGCGGGCGGCGCTGCGCGGGGCGCTGGAGGCCCACGGCTTCCGGATCGAGCACAGCGAGGCGAGCCTGTACCTCTGGGCGACGCGTGACGAGCCGTGCTGGGACACGGTGGCCTACCTGGCGGAGCTGGGCGTCCTGGTGGCCCCGGGCGACTTCTACGGGCCCGCCGGAGGCCGTTTCGTACGGATGGCGTTCACGGCCACCGACGAGCGCGTCGCGGCGGCGGTCAAGCGCCTCGGCGGCTGACGGGCGGTGTACGCGGAAGGGGCCCCGGGGGGTACGAACTCCCCGGGGCCCCTCCTGCGTGCGTACGGACTAGCCGAGCGGCAGGCCCGTGCTGGGCAGGGAGCCGGTCGGCAGGCTGCCGCCGGCGGGCAGGGCGTCCGTGGGCAGGCCGCCACCGGCCGCGGTCTTGGTGGTGTCGCCGAGGACCTCACCGACGCTTCCGGCGACGTCACCGGCAGCCTTCTGCGCGACGGGGGTGGCGGTCTTGCCGGCCTTGCCGACGGTCTTGCCTACGGCCGGGACAGCCTTCTTGACGGCCTTGCTGCCCGTGTCACCCGCTGCCTTGGAGCCCTTCTGTGCCGCGCTGTCGACGGAGTCGCCGAGACCGGCGCCGTCCAGGGCGGTCAGGCCGCCCAGGTTCGGGGCGGCGGTGGGAAGGTCAGCGGCGCTCGCGGCGCCGGCGGCACCGACCACGGAGGTTGCGCCGGCCGCGACAAGCAGTGCGGCGCGGGCGATCCGGCGGGTCAGGGGGAGAGACATGGTGCTCCTTAGGCGGGAGAGACGTTGATGGAGACGGTCTGTCCGACGATCAGACGCCATGACAACCGCTGAAGGGGTGGGAGAGGTTGCGGCGCGCCAAGGTAAAGAGTTTGCAATGCGTCGCATTATCGGCTCCGGATGAACCCGGGCAAATGGCCCGTACCGGGAAGGGGTGCCGGAGGCTCGGATCCCTTTGTTCTCCGGGGAATTGGGGAACGGAGGGGTGAGGGTCCGCAGGCGTGTGCGCAACCATGGTGCGGCGGGGTCCGCTTACCGCTTTCGGGTGATCGTCCGCACTATTGCGCGGTGGTGATCCGCACCTCTGCGGAGCCGTTCTGCGCGTTTCCGGACTGCCATGGCTGTCCGGAATCACCTGAATCGCCGGTGGCCCACACGCGGCCGGCGTAGGCGACCTCTTCGATGTGGAGCTCGGCGGCGTGGGCGACGGCCCAGTGCGCCAGCTCCCAGCCGCGCCGGTCGCCGGCGGTGCTGCCGGACGTCGCTGCCTGCGCGGCGGGTACGGGCACGGTCACGGTCGCGGCGGCCGGGGTGCTGCCGAGCTTCGCGCTTGCACCGGCTGCGCCTGCCGTGCCCGTTTCGTCCTGGGATCCGGCGGCCTGGGCCTTGGGCAGTACATCGGGCCCGAAGTCCCGTATCAGCGCGGCCCGTACGTCGTCCGGCTTCCCCGGCTGCGCGTCGCGCGGCGCCGAGCAGGTCAGCGACGCGGGCGCCCGCCCGGTGAGCGCGGCGGCCAGCAGCGCCGCGTCCGGCTCGTGCTTCGCGTACGCCTGCGGGAAACCACTGCGCTGGACGCGCTGGGCGGCGACGGTCAGCGGCAGCCGGGAGTAACCGGGGACCTTCTCCAGGTGCTCGTAGAACTTCTCGGACGAGTAACCGGGATCGAGGATCTGCTTCGGCGTGCCCCAGCCCTGCGAGGGACGCTGCTGGAAAAGGCCGAGCGAGTCGCGGTCGCCGTACTTGATGTTGCGCAGCGCCGACTCCTGGAGCGCGGTCGCGAGCGCGATCGTCACTGCCCGCTCCGGCAGCCCGCGCGACGTGCCGACAGCGGAGATCTTCGCGGCGTTGACCGCCTGCTCGGGGCTGAGCTCGTACGTCGTCCCGTCGCCCTCGGCGGAGCGCACGGTGCAGCGCGGTGCGCCCCCGCCGCCGGTCACGTACTGCGCCACCAGATACCCGGCCAGCGCGAGCAGCACGGCGACACCCGCCGCGATGCGCAGGGGGCGGCCGCGAGTTACGGAAGAGGTGGACTCAGGCACGCTGCCTAAGGTACTGGAGGCCGTTCCCGGCCTGCCGGGGGGACGACCCCGTCGCCTTCCGGCCGGGGACGGTTAGGCTCGTGGGCATGGCCGAAACACCGCTTGACCTCTTCCAGGACGCCCCCGCGCTGACCGCCCGGCTCATCGACTTCCCGTCGGTGAGCGGCAGCGAGAAGGCCCTCGCCGACGCCGTCGAAGAGGCGCTGCGCGCACTGCCGCACCTCACCGTCGACCGGTACGGCAACAACGTGGTGGCCCGTACGAACCTGGGGCGCGCCGAGCGAGTCGTGCTGGCCGGGCACATCGACACCGTCCCGATCGCCGACAACGTGCCGTCCAGGCTCGACGAGAACGGCATCCTGTGGGGCTGCGGTACGAGCGACATGAAGTCCGGGGTCGCCGTTCAGCTGCGTATCGCCGCGACCGTCCCCGAACCCAACCGGGACCTGACCTTCGTCTTCTACGACAACGAAGAGGTCGCCGCGCACCTGAACGGCCTCGGGCACATCGCCGATGCCCATCCCGACTGGCTGACGGGCGACTTCGCCGTACTCCTCGAACCGTCCGACGGGCAGGTCGAGGGAGGCTGCCAGGGCACGCTGCGGGTGCTGCTGCGGACGGTGGGGGAGCGGGCGCACTCGGCGCGAAGCTGGATGGGCTCCAACGCCATTCACACGGCGGCGCCGATCCTGGCCCGCCTGGCGGCGTACGAGCCTCGGCGGCCCGTGATCGACGGCCTGGAGTACCGCGAGGGTCTCAACGCCGTCGCGATCGAGGGCGGTGTCGCGGGCAACGTCATCCCCGACGCGTGCACGGTGACGGTCAACTTCCGTTACGCGCCGGACCGCAGCGAGGCCCAGGCGCTCGCGCACGTACGCGAGGTCTTCGCGGGCTGCGACATCGCGGAGTTCGTCGTGGACGACCACTCCGGGGCCGCTCTGCCCGGCCTTTCGCATCCGGCCGCCGCGGCGTTCATGGCGGCGGTGGGCGGCACCGCGCAGCCCAAGTTCGGCTGGACCGACGTCTCGCGCTTCAGCGCGGTCGGGGTTCCGGCGGTCAATTACGGTCCGGGGAACCCGCTTCTCGCGCACAAGCGGGACGAGCACGTGGCCGTCGAGCGAATCACGCACTGCGAGGAGCGACTTCGCGCCTGGCTGACTGCCTGAATTTCACTGTTCGTCACGTGTGTGGACCTACGCTGTCCGGACAATGTTCGGCACGGAGGGAGTACGGCATGGCGATTCCTGAAGAGGAGCGGGTACCGGAAGAGCAGCGTCTGGGGCCTGTGGTGCGCCGCGGCGACCAGATCCAGCCGGGCACGACCGACCAGCGGCTGCTGGACTCCAACGGCGATACCAGCTGGGTGCACACGGACCCGTGGCGGGTCATGCGGATGCAGGCGGAGCTGGTGGACGGTTTCGGCGCCCTCGCCGAACTGCCGCCCGCCATCAGCGTCTTCGGCTCGGCGCGCACGCGGCCCGGCACGCCCGACTACGAAGCGGGCGTGGAACTCGGCAGGGGGCTGGCCGAAGCCGGGTTCGCGGTGATCACGGGCGGTGGTCCGGGCGCGATGGAGGCGGCGAACAAGGGGGCGCGGGATGCGAGGGGCATCTCGGTCGGGCTCGGGATCGAGCTGCCCTTCGAGCAGGGCATCAACCCGCACGTCGACATCGGCGTGAACTTCCGCTACTTCTTCGTCCGAAAAATCATGTTTGTGAAGTACGCGCACGGCTTCGTGGTCCTGCCGGGCGGACTCGGCACGCTGGACGAGCTCTTCGAGGCCCTGACGCTGGTCCAGACCCGCAAGGTCACGCGCTTCCCGATCGTGCTCTTCGGTACGGCGTACTGGGGCGGGTTGGTGGACTGGCTGCGCGACACGGTGATCGCGCAGGGGAAGGCGTCGGAGCGGGATCTGCTGCTGTTCCACGTGACGGACAGCGTGGACGAAGCGGTGGCGCTGGTCTCGAAGGAGTCGGAGAGGTAGCACTGCGGGCCCTTGCCGCTGCGCGGGCGCTCTCAGCCCCGCCGGCGTTTGAGGAGCGGGGTCCGGGGCGGGCGCCCCCACGCGGCGGAGCCGCAAAAATGTCACAGCCGGGAAGGGGCGGGGCGGCTCAGGCCAGCCCCCGCCGCGCCACCGCCGGGGCCCGGTGGCCCGCAATCGACGCCACCATGTCCAGCACCTGCCGCGTCTCCGCAACCTCGTGCACCCGATAGACCTGCGCCCCCAGCCACGCCGAAACCGCCGTCGTCGCGAGCGTCCCCACCACCCGCTCTTTGACCGGCCGGTCAAGCGTCTCGCCGACGAAGTCCTTGTTGGACAGCGAGACCAGGACAGGGCGGCCCGTCGCCACCATCTCGCCCAGCCGCCGCGTCGCCTCAAGGCTGTGCCGGGTGTTCTTGCCGAAGTCGTGTCCCGGGTCGATCAGGATCGCGTCGCGCCGTACGCCCAGCTTCTCCGCCCGCTCCGCCAGCCCGACGGTCACGTCGAGGATGTCCGCCATCACGTCCTCGTACGTGACCCGGTGCGGCCGCGTCCGCGGCTCCGCGCCGCCCGCGTGCGTACACACCAGGCCCACGTCATAACGGGCCGCGACCTCCGCCAGCCGGGGATCGACGCCGCCCCACGCGTCGTTCAGCAGGTCCGCCCCCACCTCGCAGACCGCCTCACCCACCTCGTGCCGCCACGTGTCGACGCTGATCACCACGTCCGGGTGCCGCCGGCGCACCTCGGCCACGAAACCGACCGTGCGCCGCGCTTCCTCGGCGGCGCTCACTTCTTCGCCCGGCCCGGCTTTCACGCCGCCGATGTCGATGATGGCGGCCCCCTCCGACACCGCCTGCTCGACGCGGGCGAGCGCGGGCTCGTCGTGGAACGTCGCCCCCTGGTCGTAGAACGAATCCGGGGTCCGGTTCACGATTGCCATGATCACCGGCTCGTGCGCTCCGAACTCGCGCTGTCCCAGCCTGAGCACCGTGTTTCCTCCTCGCGTCGGTCGCCTGCGACCTTAACTGTCAGTGCCGCATGGCACGATCGGGACTGGACAGTTTCCGCTTTGCGCGTGCCCCGGGGAGACCTCGTGTTCTTGTTCTTGGTTGTGGCGATGGTGGTCGTGGTCGCCGCGGTCACCCTCGCTGTGGTCGGCGGAGGCGGCGGCGACAGCGGCGGGGTGCTGCCCGAAGCGGTGCCCGAACGCCTGGTGGACCCGCTGCCCGCGACGCGCCCGGTGGGCCGCGCCGACGTCGAGGCGCTGCGCCTGCCGCAGGCCCCCCGCGGCTACCGGATGGCCGACGTCGACGACGTGCTCGGCCGCCTCGGCGCCGAGCTGGCCTGGCGGGACGCGCGGATCGCCGAGCTGGAGGCCGCGCTGGCCGGTGTCCAGGCCAGGGCGGTCGGCGGCGCGGACCTCTTCAAGGACGACCGCCTCAGAAACGAGCCGGACGAGGGGCCGCAGTCATGATCGGCGGAGTCGATCCGGGCCCGGACGGCGGCCTGCGCTGCCCGTGGGGCCTGTCCACCAAGGAATACGTCGCGTACCACGACGAGGAGTGGGGCCGCCCGGTCCACGGCGACGACGCGCTGTACGAACGCCTCTGCCTGGAGGCTTTCCAGTCCGGTCTGTCCTGGCTGACGATCCTGCGCCGGCGCGAGGGTTTCCGTACCGCCTTCGCCGGTTTCAAGATCGCATCGGTGGCGAGCTTCACCGACGAGGACGCCGCGCGCCTGCTCGCCGACCCCGGGATCATCCGCAACCGCGCCAAGATCGAGGCGACCCTCGCCAATGCCAGGACGCTCGCCGGCTGGCAGGCCGGCGAGCTGGACACCCTGATCTGGTCGTACGCCCCGGACCCCGCGACGCGCCCGGCCCCGCGGACGATCTCGGACGTTCCCGCGATCATTCCGGAGTCCGTCGCGCTGTCCAAGGCGCTCAAGAAGCGCGGCATACGTTTCGTCGGCCCGACGACGGCGTACGCGCTGATGCAGGCGTGCGGTCTCGTCGACGACCACCTCGCACAGTGCGTGGCGCGCGGCGGGGCGGCGCGGGCCTAGCGGGACCGGCGTGCTGTCACCGGGCTGTCACCGGCCGACGTACTGCGGCTTCTCCTTCGCGATGAACGCCTGCACCGCGATGGTGTGGTCCTGCGACGCGCCCGCCTTCGCCTGCAGTTCGTCCTCCTTTTCGAGGGTCTCGCCGAGGGTGTGGCCCGCGCCGTACGCCAGGGACTCCTTCAGGGCGGCGTACGCAAGTGTGGGGCCGGCGGCCAGCGTGCGGGCGACGGCCGCGGCCTCGGCGGCCAGGTCGGCGGCGGGCACCAGCTTGTTGGCGATGCCCAGGTCGAACGCCTCCTGTGCGGAGATCGAGCGCGGGAAAAGCAGCAGGTCGGCGGCGCGGCTCTGGCCGATCAGGCGCGGCAGCGTCCACGAGACCCCCGAGTCGGCGGTCAGCGCGACCCCGGCGAAGGACGTGTTGAAGGCGGCCGTGTCGGCGACGACCCGGTAGTCGGCGGCGAACGCGAAGCCCGCACCGGCGCCCGCGGCGACACCGTTGACCCCGGCGACGACGGGCTTCGGCATCTCGGTCAGGGCCCGCACGATGGGGTTGTAGTGCTCGCGCACCGTGCTCATGGTCTGGCCGGAGCCCGACTCGCGGTCGGCGGCGAGCGAGGAGATGTGCTCCTTGAGGTCCTGGCCCACGCAGAACGCCCGGCCGGTGGCGGTCAGCAGGACCGCCCGTACCGCCGGGTCGGCCGCCGCGGCCTGCACCGCGTCTCTCAGGGCGACCTTTGCCTCGGTGTTCATGGCGTTCATGGCGTCGGGACGATTGATCGTGATCGTCGCGAGTCCGTCGGTCACCTCGTAGAGCACGGTGTCGGCCATTGATGGGTCCCCTTTTGCGGCTTGGGCAGGCATGTTGTGCCCAGCATGGCGGAGATCACCGGGGCTGCACATGTGACCTGCGTCTAACGATGTGAGGTCGGTGGGGGCCCGGCGGCGGCGAAGTATCGCAGGCTGACCGCCGAATTGAGTGGTTTTGAGAGAGCGCGTTGCACAAGCGATGCCGAGCGATGTTGGTCATTGGGGTCCGCCATGCGGGATAATGACCTGGAAGCAATGTGTTCGATGCCGGTGACACAGCTGCCCGACACGGGGCCGCCGGCTGCGATGAGCTGGTTTCAGGAAGGGGAACGAGCATGGCGGCCATGAAGCCGCGAACGGGCGACGGCCCGCTCGAGGTGACCAAGGAGGGGCGGGGCATCGTCATGCGCGTTCCGCTCGAAGGCGGCGGACGACTTGTCGTCGAGCTGACTCCGGATGAGGCCGATGCGCTCGGCGACGCTCTGAAGAAGGTCGTCGGCTGACGCGGAAGCGCCCAAACTTTTCACTGCCCCGGTACGCCGCAAGCGTGCCGGGGCAGTGCTATGTGCGGGGGGGTCTGCCGGCCCCGGTCAGCTGCGGCGTACTCCGCAGAGCAGGCCGTCGCCCACCGGGAGCAGCGTAGGGACGAGCCGGTGGCTCTCGCGCACCTCGCGCAGCAGCTCGCGCAGGCGCAGGACCTCCGGCGGCTGCGCCGCGGAGTCGACCGTGCGGCCGTCGGCGAAAACGCCCTCGAACACGACGATTCCGCCGGGCTTCAGAAGGCGCAACGATTCAGCGAGGTAGTCCATGTACTCGAGACGGTCGCCGTCGCAGAAGACGATGTCGTACCCGCCGTCGGCGAGGCGGGGGAGTACGTCCAGGGCGTTCCCGGGGATGAAGCGCGCGCGATTCGCGGCGTAGCCGGCCGCTCGGAACGCCTCACGGGCGAACTGCTGCCACTCCGGTTCCGGGTCCACCGTGGTGAGTACGCCGTCGGGCCGCATCCCGCTGAGCAGATAGATGCCGGAAACGCCCGTACCCGTACCGATTTCGGCCACCGCCTTGGCGTCCGCGGTGGCAGCGAGAAGCCGCAGCGCGGCACCGGTTCCCGGTGACACCGGGCGGAGTCCTGCCTCCCGGGCCCGATCACGCGCCCAGTGCAGGGCTTCGTCCTCGGCGACATAGGCGTCGGCGAACGCCCAGTTCGTCTGCCGGTTGGCGGTAATGGCCCTCTCCTGTCCCCGTAGTTGGCGCACCCGTGACTGTATCCGCTGACGTCGGGAACCCGCAGATGGGACCGGGCGTTGAAAGAGGACAGGGGGAGACATGGATCAGGACCGCATGCGGCTTCCAAATTCGCGTAAAGATGCTTATCCGGAGCTAACGGGCGAGGTGGCTATGGTAGGGGCTCCACTGGACACCACCAGAGCCGATAGGGGAGGTGCGGCTGCGCCTGTGGATCGGGGAGGAGTGCTGCGGCGCTTTCTCAGGTCGGCGGGTGAGCCGAAATCCGTGACCGACATTGCTGACCGCACACCTTCCACGTACTCCGCGCAGACCGCGACGTTCGCCTCAGATGCGGAATCTCAGGCGTGGACCCCTCCCACTTGGGAGGAGATCGTCAGCACGCACAGTGGTCGCGTCTACCGCCTTGCCTACCGCCTGACCGGTAATCAGCACGACGCCGAGGATCTCACCCAAGAGGTGTTCGTCCGCGTCTTCCGGTCGTTGTCGACGTACACGCCCGGCACCTTCGAGGGCTGGCTGCACCGCATCACGACCAACCTGTTCCTGGACATGGTCCGCCGCAAGCAGCGCATCCGCTTCGACGCGCTCGGCGACGACGCGGCCGAGCGGCTGCCGAGCCGCGAGCCGTCCCCGCAGCAGGTCTTCAACGACACCCACTTCGACGCGGACGTGCAGCAGGCGCTGGACACCCTCGCCCCCGAGTTCCGTGCGGCGGTCGTGCTCTGCGACATCGAAGGCCTGTCGTACGAGGAGATCGCCGCGACGCTGGGCGTCAAGCTCGGGACCGTACGCAGCCGGATCCACCGTGGTCGCTCCCACCTGCGCAAGGCTCTGCAGCACCGGTCTCCCGAGGCGCGTGCCGAGCAGCGCTCGCTCGCGAGCGTGGGCAGCGGCGTCACCGTGGTGGGCGGAGAGGGCGGAGTCGAGTGAGTGGCACCCGACCGACCTCTGCCGAACAGCACCTGGGGGACCGGCTGGCCGCCCTGGTGGACGGCGAGCTGAGCCATGACGTCCGCGAGCGCGTCCTGTCGCACCTGGCGACCTGCGCCAAGTGCAAGGCGGAGGCCGACGAACAGCGCCGCCTGAAGAGCGTCTTCTCGACGACCGCGCCGCCGCCGCCTTCCGAGGGACTGCTCGCCCGTCTCCAGGGACTGCCCGGAGGCGGCCCCGGGGGTGACGACAGCGACGGCCCAAGGCCGTTCGGACAGGGCGGCTTCGGAAACGGGGTCTTCGGCCCCGACACCCCGCGAGCGAGACCCGGCAGACCCGGCAACAACTTCGACTTCGAGTACGCACCGGCCGCCGGGCACGTCGGCGTGCTTCCCGGCGCCGCGCCCGGGCGTGGCTTCCGCATCCATGACGTGGGCCGCGCCGAGGCGGAGCGTTCCGGCGGGCGCGGGAGGCGGCTGGCCTTCGCGGCAGCGAGCGCCGTGTCGCTCGCGGCGTTCGCGCTCGGCGGCGCCATGCCGGTCGGCTCCGTCGGCGAAACCACCGCGAGGGGCGGCGGCTCGGGTAACAACGTCACGCCCCAGCGCGCGCCAAGCCCGACCGGTGTCGTCGCGGAGAACAACCGCCGCCGCAGTACGGGCAACAGCCTCCTCGCAGCCAGTGCCAGTGCGAGCGCCGGTTCCAATGCCGGAACCAACGCCGCCGTGCCGTCCAGGCTCCTAGGAGCGGGGACGGGGCAGGGCGGCGCGCAGGGGCACGCGCTGACGCAGCCGTTCTCGGCGCCCGCACTCACCGGTCAGACCCCCCTGCCGCTGATACGCCGGTCGGGTTCCGCCCTGGCGCTGGCGTACGCCCCCGGCCACCGTCCGTCGGTGACCGTGCCGCTGTCGCTGTCGCTGCCGCCGCTTCAGTCGGCCACTCCTTCACAGCCCGGACTGCCCGTTTCTCCCTGAGACTGGTTGAATCCTGGGAGGGGTGCCCCCGTGGGGGCACGGACAACGAGGTGGCACGGCCCTGCGGGCGTGCTCGTGGGGTTGCGGGGAGAGCATGGACGAGGGCAAGCCCACCGGGCCGAAGGCAAAGTGGTGGAGCCGTCCCGAACCGGAGCGGGAGCCGGCGCAGTCCGCCGTGGATTCGGAATCGGAATCGGATGCGGTCCGCGCGGCCGAAGTCGCCGTGGCTGTCCCGCAGCCGCGTCCGCAGCCCCTGCACGCGCCCGATCCGTACGCCACGCCGCCGTACGGAGGCCCGGGGCCCTGGGCGCCCGCGCCGCCCGTGCAGCGCCCGGTGCCGACCCCGCCGCACGGCACGTTCGTACCACCGGGAGCACCGGGAGCACCGGGAGCACCGGGAGCGCACGCGGCGCCTGTGACGAACGGGGCTGGAGTGGCCATGGCGCCGCCCCAGCAGCCCCAGCCCTCGCAGTGGCTGCAGTACGACCCCTGGGGCGTGCCCCAGCAGCCGCTTACTCACCCCGGTGACCCCGCGGGCGGCAGCCGGCCGAAGAAGGGCCGCCGGGGCACGCTGCTCGTCGGGGCGCTGCTGGTCGCCCTGGTCGCCGGCGGCATCGGCGGCGGCGTCGGGGCGTACATCGAACGCAACGGCGGCATCGCCCGCGTCGAACTGCCGCAGGCGCAGCAGGAGGACTACAAGGGCCGCGCACCCGGCAGCGTCGCGGGCATCGCGGCCAGCGCCCTGCCGAGCGTCGTCACGCTGCACGTCAGCGGGGCCGGCGAGCAGGGCACGGGCACCGGCTTCGTACTCGACGCCAGGGGCCACATCCTCACCAACGACCACGTCGTGGAGCCCGCCGGAGCCGACGGCACCATCAACATCACCTTCAGCGGCGGCCAGACCGCGAAGGCGAAGCTCGTCGGCAAGGACAGCGGCTACGACCTTGCCGTCGTCCGGGTCATCGGGGTCGACGGCCTGAAGCCGCTGCCCCTGGGGAACTCGGAGAACGTCCGGGTGGGTGACCCGGTGGTGGCCATCGGCGCGCCGTTCGACCTTCAGAACACCGTGACCTCCGGGATCATCAGCGCCAAGGAGCGGCCCATCACCGCGGGCGGCGAGAAGGGCGACGGCAGCGACGTGAGTTATGTGAACGCGCTCCAGACCGACGCCCCGATAAACCCGGGCAACTCCGGCGGTCCGCTGGTGGACGCCCACGCCCGGGTCATCGGCATCAACAGCGCCATACGCGCGGCGGACAACAGCGCGGGCCTCGAAGGCAGCCAGGGCGGCAGCATCGGTCTGGGCTTCGCGATCCCCATCAACCAGGGCAAGCGCGTCGCCGAGGAGCTCATCAACACCGGGAAGGCGACGCACCCGGTGATCGGTGTGACGCTGGACATGAAGTACGCGGGCGACGGCGCCCGCGTCGGCACCAAGGGCGCCGAAGGCCCGTCGGTCACACCCGGCGGTCCCGGCGCCCGCGCCGGGATCAAGCCCCGCGACATCATCACCGAGGTCAACGGCCAGAAGGTGCACAACGGGCAGGAGCTGATCGTCAAGATCCGCGCCCACCGCCCCGGCGACCGGCTGGAACTGACCGTGGTGCGCGCGGGCGAGGAGCGCACGGTGTCCGTGACGCTCGGCTCGGCGGACAGCGACTGAGAGACGGGCGCCCGAGTGTTACGTGAAGGTACCGTCCGGACAGTTTGGGCGGGTACCGTGGACCGGGCCCGGACCGGTCCTCTGCCTGCGGCGGGGAGGCCCACCGACCCGCGGGCGCGGAGAACCCAAGGAGCAACAAGGTGTTCAGTGACATAGGCGCACTCGAGCTGGTGACGCTCGTGGTTCTCGGCGTGCTTGTCTTCGGGCCGGAGAAGCTGCCGAAGCTCATCCAGGACGCCTCGGGGATGATCCGTAAGCTCCGTGAGTTCTCCGAGAGCGCCAAGCAGGACATCCGCTCCGAGCTGGGCCCGGAGTTCAAGGACTTCGACTTCGAGGACCTGAACCCCAAGACCTTTGTCCGCAAGCAGCTGATGGACAACGACGACCTCGGGCTCAAGGAGATCCGCAGCAGCTTCGACCTCAAGAGCGAGATGGCCGAGGTCGCGGACGCGGTGCACGGGCGCGACAGCGGGTCGTCGGCCGCATCGGCGAGCGGTTCGAACGTTTCGGCCGGCAAGGCGAACCTGTCGAAGGACTCCACCGGCATCCCCGACCTGCTCAGGAAGCGCGAAAGCCCCGCTCAGGCCGAGCGGCCGCCGTTCGACGCCGACGCCACCTGAGCCCTGCCCTTCCCTACGAGCCGCACCAAGGTGGATATCCTCCATCTGTCCGGATGTGAGGACGCCCGAGGGGGGCGGGCCGTATCCGGACGCCACGGAACAAGGAGGCGGCCGGATAGATGGAGACCACGAGTCGGGTCGGAGCGCAGGGAGCACCCCTGACGCCCAGCACGTCCACAGCGGAGGGGGTGCCAGCAGCCCGGCGTACGGTCGACGGCTATCTGCGGGCACCTTTCCCCTGGTACGGACTGGATGACGCGTTCACCGGGCCCCGCTGGCTGATGCAGGTCGGCACGGCGGCGGACGGCACGGTGCAGCACGGTTCCACGGGCCACGGCGAGGAGCCGTCGATACGGCCCACCGCCGCCGACGATGGCCAGGAGAAGGAACGCTTCGCGGTGGTTGTCACCGTAGCCAGCAGCCCCGTGCGGCGCAGCGGCGACGGTACGGGCGTACTGGAGGCCACTTCGGTCTCCTCCGCCGCCTGGCTGGCCGGTTCGGGCCTGCTCCTGTCCACCTGGCCCGCCCAGCTGGACCACTCGCTGCGAGACGACTGGCTGGACCAGCAGACCGAGACGGCCTTCGAGCTGGCCGACGACCTGTCGGGGCCGGCCTGGTCGTCGCTGTCGCTGCCGGTGGACGGCGTACCGACGCCCTTCCACTACCGCGAGTCGGAATACGGCTGGGTGCTCGCGGGGGCCGGGCAGGACGGCGTGATCCTCGGGGCGTACGGGCGCGGGATGAGCGCGTACGGGCTCGGGTTCTCGGTGGTCAAGGACATCACGACGTACGACCAGGACTGAGCGCCGAGAGGCGGCTGTACGACGAAGGGGGGCGCCGCTCGCTCGGAGCGGCGCCCCCCTTCGGATGCGTCAGAACTTGTTGCGCGGGGTGATGCCCAGCGACATGCCCGACAGGCCGCGTGCGCGGCCGCCCAGCTTGCCCGCGATCGTGCGCAGAGCGGCGCCCGCCGCCGAGTCCGGGTCGCTGAGCACGACGGGCTTGCCCTCGTCGCCGCCTTCCCGCAGCCGTACGTCGATGGGGATGGAGCCCAGCACCGGCACGTTCGTACCGGTCGTCTTCGTCAGCCCCTCGGCGACCTTCTGGCCGCCGCCGGAGCCGAAGACGTCGACCATCTCGTCGCAGTGCGGGCACGGCAGGCCGGACATGTTCTCGACGACGCCGACGATCTTCTGGTGGGTCTGTACGGCGATGGAGCCGGCCCGCTCGGCAACCTCGGCCGCCGCCTGCTGAGGCGTCGTCACGACAAGGATCTCGGCGTTCGGGACAAGCTGCGCCACCGAGATGGCGATGTCACCGGTGCCCGGCGGCAGGTCGAGCAGCAGCACGTCCAGGTCGCCCCAGTACACGTCCGCGAGGAACTGCTGGAGCGCTCGGTGCAGCATCGGCCCGCGCCACACCACGGGAGCGTTGCCCGGGGTGAACATACCGATCGAGATGACCTTCACGCCGTGCGCCGACGGCGGCATGATCATGTTCTCGACCTGGGTGGGCCTGCCGTCCACGCCGAGCATGCGCGGCACGCTGTGGCCGTAGATGTCCGCGTCGACGACGCCGACCTTCAGCCCGTCCGCCGCCATCGCCGCGGCCAGGTTGACCGTCACCGAGGACTTGCCGACGCCGCCCTTGCCGGACGCCACCGCGTACACGCGCGTCAGCGAGCCGGGCTGGGCGAAGGGCACCTCGCGCTCGGCGGTGCCGCCGCGCAGCGCGCCCGCGAGCTCCTTGCGCTGCTCGTCGCTCATCACGTCGAGCTCGACGGAGACGCTTGTCACACCCTCGACGCGCTCGACCGCCTCGCGCACGTTCTTCGTGATGGTCTCGCGCATCGGGCAGCCGGAGACGGTGAGATAGACCGCGACGGCAACCGCGCCGTCCGCCCCGATCTCCACCGATTTGACCATGCCGAGGTCAGTGATCGGTTTGTGGATCTCGGGGTCGTTCACCGTCGCCAGTGCTTCGCGCACCGCGTCTTCCATAGCCATACGCCGATGGTACGGCGCGTACCGCCACACGGGGAAAGCCCTGTCAGCGGTCGGCTTCGTCACTCTCGGAAGCGGGTTCGGGCGGGAATACGGAGCGCCGCTCCTCCATATCCTTGACCAGGTCCACGAATTCCGAGCGGATCCAGTCCCGGGTGGCCACCTCGCCGAGCCCCATTCGCAGCGCCGCGACCTCTCGTGTGAGGTACTCGGTGTCGGCGATGGACCGCTCGTTCTGCTTGCGGTCCTGCTCGTGGGTGACGCGGTCACGGTCGTCCTGGCGGTTCTGCGCGAGGAGGATCAGCGGGGCGGCGTACGACGCCTGGAGAGACAGCATCAGCGTCAGGAAGATGAACGGGTACTCGTCCCAGCGCAGGGCGGGCGGCGCGAAGATGTTCCAGACGACCCACAGAGCGATGGTCAGAGTCATCCAGACGAGGAAGCGGCCCGTGCCCAGGAAGCGCGCGATGCGCTCCGAGAACCGGCCGAAGGCCTCCGGGTCGTACTCCGGCAGCAGCCGCTTGCGCGCGGGGCGCGGCTGGTCCAGGCGCGCCCGGGACGCCCGTGGCAGCGCGCTGGCGCCCGTGGCGGTCCGGCCCCGCTCCCTCGGCTCGGCGTTCCTGTCACTGCCCACGGGCGGTCCTCCCGTGTCGCGCGACCCCCGGCGTCTGCGGCGGCTCGTGGAACTCCGTCTCGCGCCAGTCGTCGGGCAGCAGGTGGTCGAGTACGTCGTCGACGGTCACGGCGCCGAGCAGCGAGCCGCTCGCGTCCACGACCGGGGCGGCGACCATGTTGTACGCCGCCAGGTAGCTCGTGACGGCGGGCAGTGACGTGCCCGGCGACAGCGGCGGCAGGTCGGACTCCACGACCGAGCCGATCAGCGTGCCCGGCGGCTCGCGCAGCATCCGCTGGAAGTGCACCGTCCCGAGGTACTTGCCCGTCGGCGTCTCGTCCGGCGGCCGGCAGACGTACACCTGCGCGGCCAGCGCGGGGGAGAGGTCCTGCAGCCGTACACGGGCCAGGGCGTCCGCGACCGTCGCGTCCGGCCGCAGCACGATCGGCTCGGTCGTCATCAGACCACCGGCCGTCCGCTCCTCGTACGCGAGCAGCCGCCGTACGTCGGCCGCGTCGTCCGGCCGCATCAGCATCAGCAGCCGCTCCTTGTCCTCCTCGGGCAGCTCGGACAGCAGGTCGGCGGCGTCGTCCGGATCCATCGCCTCCAGGACGTCGGCCGCCCGCTCCTCCTTCAGCTTGCCGAGGATCTCCACCTGGTCGTCGTCCGGCAGCTCTTCGAGTACATCGGCGAGCCGGTCGTCGTCGAGCGCGGCGGCCACCTCGGCGCGGCGCTTGGGCGTCAGGTGGTGCAGCGCGTTGGCGAGGTCGGCCGGGCGCAGCTGCTCGAAGGTGGCCAGGAGGCTCTCCGCGCCCTGTCCGTGCTCCTCCAGCGAGAAGCCGGTGACCGCTGACCACTCCACGGTCAGCGTCTCCCCGCGACGCCGCAGCGCACCGCCCTTGCCCTTGCGTACGAAGACCTTGTCGATCTCCCAGTCGCGGCGGGCCGGCAGCTGCACGATCGACACGTCCAGGACGGTGACTTCTTCCCCGGTGTCCACGAGGCGCACCCGGCGGTCGAGGAGTTCACCGAGGACAAGGCGCTCGGTCGGACGCTGCTCGAAGCGGCGCATGTTGACCACGCCCGTCGTGATGACCTGTCCCGACTCGACACCCGTCACGCGGGTCATGGGGACGAAGATCCGGCGCCGGCTCACCACCTCGACGACCATGCCGAGCAGGCGCGGTGGCCGGTTGCCGACGCGCAGCATCGCGACCAGGTCACGGACCCGGCCGACCTGGTCACCGTTCGGGTCGAACACGGCGATGCCCGCGAGGTGCGAGACGAAGACCCGGGGGGCGCCTGATGCCATATGGTGCGCCTCACTTTGTGGACAAAACGGGGCCGATAACGGCTTCAGGCTAGCTCGTGCCGGTCGGCACCGCTCCAAAGGGGCCGTCCGGACGGCTCTCTGCCGGACGGCGTAGACAGCACAGGTACGCTGCCTGCTGCCACCCCGGACACCCGCATGAGAGGCAGTGCGCTTGTGACTGCATTTCCCCCGGCCGCCCGAGCCCGCCGGGCTGCCCTACTCGGCGTCGTGTGCGTCGGGCTGACCGCGGCGCTCACCGCCTGCGGTGAGGAACCGAAACCGGACCCGGACAAGGGGACGAACGGGGTGGGCAGACTCTCGGCATCGGCCATCGAGGCCAAGGCGCGGAACGCGGCGCGCGACGCGGAGTCGGTGCGGCTCTCGGGCACCGTCGTCAGCAAGGGACGCTCGTACAAGCTGGACATGCGCCTCAAGGAGGACGGCGGCACGGGGTCCGTGACCTCCAAGGGCAGCACGTTCGAACTGCTGCGCATCGACGACGAGCTCTTCATGAAGGCAGGCGCCGACTTCTGGGACCACGGGACGGGGCAGCCGTCGGAGTCCGACGAGGCGGCCGCGGGCAAGCTGGAGGACAAGTACGTCAAGGTCCCGGACGGTGACCCGGCGTACGACCAGCTGCGCGGCTTCACGGACAAGGACGTACTGCTCGACGGCCTGCTCGGGCTGCACGGCAAGCTGACCAAGGGCGAGCGCGAGCGGGTCGGCGGCGTCCGTACGATCGAGGTCATCGGTGGCAAGGGCGTCGGCGGGAGCCTGGCCGTGTCCCTGATGGGCACGCCGTATCCGCTGAAGTTGGAGCGGGCGGGCGGGGCGGGCGTGGTCAGGCTGGCCGACTGGGACAAGGAGTTCGCGCTGGAGGCGCCGGGCAAGGGCGAGACCCTTGACTACGGCGGCCAGCTTCCCAAGACGTCGGACCCGTCCTAGTCCTTCTGCCGCTTCTTCTTGCGCTTCATGAGGAGGCGCGGCAGCCCTGCCGGTACGGGCAGCCGCGTCGTGGCGCTCGTCGGCAGCGGGGCGGCGGCGAGTGACCCGTCCGGGAGGTCGGTGGTCACGCTCTGCGGTTCCAGGCGCAGTACGCGGCATTCGCGGGCCCAGCGCTCGGTCATCTGCTCGGCGTCGGGAGCGTTCAGCCGCTTGCCCTTGAGCTCGGCTACGGCCGCGTCCCAGGCGTCGGTCCCGGCGGGGTGCTCGGTGACGGTGGCTGTCCAGGTGACGAGCCGGCCGCCCTTGTCCTTGCTGCGTACGGTCACTTCGGCGCTTCCGCCGTCGGCGAGCCCCGGGAAGGGCTGCTCGCCGGGGCCGTCTCCTACTACGTAGGCGGCGCCGTCGTGCCATACGTGCCAGAGCGATCGGGCGGGGCCGGTGCCGCGCACCCAGATGAGCCCGGACTTCTTGGTGGCCTCCTCGACGAGGGCCTGGTCGAGCAAGGTCTGCGTCATGGCCGCAAGCCTACTAGGCGGTGTCCTGCGGAGCCTTTCCCCTACCCGCCCCTTCCCGAACCGGGGGCAAGCCCCCAGCCCCAGTTCGGACAGTTCCGTAATAAAGCCACGCCCCTTACCGTGAGCCCGTGCCCGCAACAGCCCGCCGCACCGACGGCAGCAGAACCCAGACCCCGCAGCCGCCCGGACTCCACGCCGCGCCCCGCATCGACCTCGTCCTCCTCGGCGTCGCCGTCGCCAGCGTGTCGTTCTCCGCGCCGCTCATCGCGGCGACCGCCGCCCCCGCGCTCGCCATCGCGTTCTGGCGCAACGCCATGGCGGTCGGCGTACTGAGCCCGGTGGTGCTGCTCAAGCACCGTGCCGAGCTGCGCCGCATCGGCCGCAGGCCGCTGCTGCTCGCCGTCGCGGCCGGGGCGCTGCTCGCCCTGCACTTCGGGCTCTGGCTGCCCAGCCTGCGGATGACCTCCGTGGCGTCCTCGACCGCGCTGTGCACCACCACGCCGATCTGGACGACGATCCTCCTGCGGATGCGCGGCCACCGGCCGCCCCGCATGGTGTGGGCCGGTACCGTGCTCGCCGTCGTCGGCGTCGTCATCCTTACCGGCGTCGACATGACCCTCTCGCCCCGCGCCCTCGCGGGCGACGCGCTCGCGCTCGGCGGCGGCATCGCCGCCGCCGGGTACGTACTGCTCGGGGCCGAGGTGCGGCGGACGGTGAGCACGACGGCGTACACCTACGTCTGCTACTCCACCACCGCGCTGGTGCTGCTGGCGACCTGCCTGGTCGCGGGCGCCGACCTGGGCGGGTACAGCGCCACCACCTGGCTCCAGCTCGCCGCTCTCACCGCCGCCGCCCAGCTCCTCGGCCACTCCCTCCTCAACCGCGTCGTGAGCACCCTGGGCCCCTCCGTCACCTCGACGGCGATACTCCTGGAGACCCCGGGCGCCGCCCTGATCGCCGCCCTCTGGCTGGGGCAGCAGCCGCCGGTGGCCGCCTACCCCGCCCTGCTGGTGATCCTGGCCGGCCTCGCGCTCGTCGTCAGAGCCAGCCGTTCCGCTTGAGGGTGCGGTGGATGGACACACAGACCACCACGATCGAGCCCAGGACGAGTGGATAGCCGTACCGCCAGTGCAGCTCCGGCATGTGGTCGAAGTTCATGCCGTACACGCCGCAGATCATCGTCGGTACGGCCACGATCGCCGCCCAGGACGTGATCTTTCGCATGTCCTCGTTCTGGGCGACCGTCGCCTGCGCGAGGTTCGCCTGGAGGATCGAGTTCAGCAGCTCGTCGAAGCCGACGACCTCTTCGTGCACGCGCGCGAGGTGGTCCGCGACGTCGCGGAAGTACTTCTGGATGTCCGGGTCGACGAGCCGCATCGGCCGCTCACTGAGCTGCTGCATCGGGCGAAGGAGCGGGGCCACGGCCCGCTTGAACTCCAGGACTTCCCTCTTGAGCTGGTAGATGCGTCCGGCGTCCGAGCCGCGCGGACTCCCTTTGGCGGGCGCGGAGAAGACGTCGATCTCGACCTCGTCGATGTCGTCCTGCACGGCGGCCGCGACCGCGATGTACCCGTCGACGACATGGTCGGCGATCGAGTGCAGCACCGCCGAAGGCCCTTTGGCCAGCAGCTCCGGGTCGTCCTGGAGCCGGTGGCGCAGGGCGCGCAGCGAGCCCTTGCCGCCGTGCCGGACGGTGATGACGAAGTCTTTGCCGGTGAAGCACATCACTTCGCCGGTCTCCACGACCTCACTGGTGGCGGTGAGTTCGGTGTGGTCGACGTAGTGGATCGTCTTGAAGACGGTGAAGAGCGTGTCGTCGTACCGCTCCAGCTTGGGCCGCTGATGCGCGTGTACGGCGTCCTCCACGGCCAGCGGGTGCAGCCCGAACTCGGCGGCGATACCGGCGAATTCGGCCTCGGTCGGCTCGTGCAGACCGATCCACGCGAAGCCGCCGCCCTCCCGGACGCGGACCATCGCCTCGTGCGGAGTGAGGCATTCGGCGTTCTTCAGCCGGCGCCCGTCGCGGTAGACCGCGCAGTCCACGACCGCGCTGCTCGCGGACGGGTCCCGGGTGGTGTCGTAACTGCTGTACACGGCGCTGCTCTTGCGCAGGGACGGACGGACCGCTGCGCGCAGGTCACGGATCATCGACATGGCGGGCTCCTTCACGGAGAAGCCGTCTGCGAGGCGTGGCACTGCCCGGAATGGAGACGTGCGGGCCACGGCATCGGGGCGGCCGTACGTCGGCAAAGCGGGCGGCACCGCGGGGACGCGGTGACGGCGTTCGCTCAGACACGGATCAGGCAAAAACGAAGTGCTCTTCCGTCGCGCGAAGTGCCGTGAGCCCCGTTGGTTTCACCGGCTGGCGACCGGGTACGAAGGGCTTCAGGCCCCGGGGAGAACCCTGGGGAACAGCGAGAACGCTGACAACACTGACGGTGCGGAAGAGCGGTTGGTACTGCCGGGACGACTTCGATCCACCGCAGCCCCACCTCCTCCGGCCGGTCCCCCTTGGGGGATGACGTGATGTCGGGGCTCGAAAGCCACGCTTCTGCGTGCTGCCCTGACCAGCGGCCAAGAGTATCAGCCCACTGTTGTGTCAAGGCTCTCCCTTTGCCCGTTCCATACGCGACTTATGCTCGCGGGCATGGGAGATGTTCTTGCGCTGGTAGAAGCCCGGTTGCGTACGACGCTGGGCGAACCGGACGCGCGCGCCGCTGTCACGTTCCTCGGTACGGACCGTATGGAGGTACTGCGCTTTGTGGACGGTGACGTCATCCGCTACGCCACCCTCGGTATGTCGGCCCAGCCGATGGCCGACCCGACCGCGGTCCTCGCCGATCCGGTGAAGGGCCCGCGCGCCGAGCTGGTCCTGTCGGTACGAGCGGGCCTCGCCGACACCGACAAGGTGCTGCGCCCGCTCGCGGTCCTGGCGGCGTCCCCGCAGGTCGAGGGCGTGATCGTGGCCCCGGGCGCCTCGCTGGACCTGGGGGAGCCGCTGTGGCCGGGGGCGCCCTTCAGCTCCGTACTGGTCGCGGAGTCCGGTGGCCTGGTCGAGGATCTGGAGCTGGACGCCCCGATGGACCCCGTGCGCTTCCTCCCCCTGCTGCCCATGACGCCGAACGAGGCGGCGTGGAAGCGGGTCAAGGGCGCGCAGGAGCTCCAGGAGCGCTGGCTGTCCCACGGCACGGACCTGCGCGACCCGCTGCGAGCATCGGTGCCTCTCGACTGATCGTCCGATGCGTGGATTCGGCGCCGGACGGGTGATCGTCCTTGACGCGGGGACGGCCGGGGAGGACCGTTGGGCCCTATGAGGGGCGAACCCAGTTGCCCGAAGTGCGGTGGCCGGGTCAGGGCGCCCGGTCTCTTTGCCGACTCCTGGCAGTGTGATGTGCACGGGGTGGTGCACCCGCTGCAGCCCGTGGTCCCGCCCAGCGTCGAGGCGCTCACCGTCGCGTTGAAGCGGGCCAAGGTCCCGGTGTGGATGCCGTGGCCACTCCCCGTCGGCTGGCTGTTCACGGGGGTGGCGTGCGCGGGGGACGACCGCAGTGGCTCCCGCGCCACGGTCGTCGCCTGCTCGGGGCCCGGGCCGCTCGGCGGCCTCGGCGAGATGCTGCTGGTCGCGGAGGAGCTCGGTGTCGGCCTCGGTGCGCGTTACGCGGGCGTGAAAGGGCCCGATCCCGGGGCGTACATCAACATGGACAGCCCGCCCCAGGCCAAGCTCCTGGCGGCAGGGCGGCCGACCCCCCTGTGGCATCTCTCCGGTGTTCCGGACGACCGCGCGGTCTTCGCGGGCGAGGCGTGCGGACTGTGGCTGTGGGCGATCGTCTGGCCGGAGCAGTCGGGCCTGATGATGTACGACGAACTGATACTGACCGATCTGCGTGATGCGGGCGCGGAGGTGGACCTGGTGCCGTGCGGCGCGCTGTCGCCGCGGCTCCTGTGCTGAGCCCTGGGTGAGCTCGGCCGGAACCGGGGGCGTTCGATTCCCGGCTATCCTTGACCGGTCCCCCCGTCCCGCCGAGCCCCGGAGTCAAGCGTCGTGCGCGTCGACCTGCACACCCACTCCACGGCTTCGGACGGCACGGACACCCCCGCCGAGCTGGTGCGTAACGCCGCGGCTGCCGGACTCGACGTCGTGGCGCTCACCGACCACGACTCGACGCGCGGCCACGCCGAGGCGATTGCCGCGCTTCCGGCGGGGCTGACCCTCGTCACCGGTGCCGAGCTCTCCTGCCGCCTCGACGGCATCGGGCTGCACATGCTGGCGTACCTCTTCGACCCCGACGAGCCCGAGCTGGCGCGTGAGCGTGAGCTGGTACGGGACGACCGGGTGCCGCGTGCGCAGGGCATGGTCGGCAAGCTGCGCGAGCTGGGCGTACCGATCGAGTGGGACCAGGTCGCCCGTATCGCCGGAGACGGCTCGGTCGGCCGACCGCACATCGCGTCCGCGCTGATGGAACTCGGCGTCGTCGAGAGCGTTTCCGACGCCTTTACGCCCGACTGGCTGGCCAACGGCGGCCGTGCGTACGTCGAGAAGCACGAACTCGACCCCTTCGACGCGATCCGCCTCGTCAAGGCGGCCGGCGGAGTCACCGTCTTCGCGCACCCCGGCGCGGCCAAGCGTGGCGACACCGTCTCCGAGAGCGCGATAGCTGCGCTCGCCGCCGCGGGCCTCGACGGGATCGAGGTCGACCACATGGACCACGACGGGCCGACCCGCGCGCGCATCCGCGGCCTCGCCGCCGATCTGGGGCTGCTGACGACCGGGTCCAGCGACTACCACGGCAGCCGCAAGACCGTACGGCTCGGGGAGTTCACCACGGACCCCGAGATCTACGGCGAGATCACGCGGCGGGCGACCGGCGCGTTCCCGGTGCCGGGCGCGGGCGGAAGTCTCCTTCCGTAAGTCCGTAACGCCGTAACGCTGTACCCCCTCCCTCGTACGACCCCTCTTCTCGCAAGGCCTCACTGTGCTCGACTTTGCCGTTTTCGGATCCCTCTTTCTCACCCTTTTTGTGATTATGGACCCCCCGGGGATCACGCCGATCTTCCTCGGCCTGACTTCTGGGCGGCCTGCCAAGGTGCAGCGCAGGATGGCCTGGCAGGCCGTCGCTGTGGCCTTCGGCGTGATCGCCGTCTTCGGCGTCCTCGGCCAGCAGATCCTCGACTACCTGCATGTCTCCGTTCCCGCGCTGATGATCGCGGGTGGTCTGCTGCTGCTTCTGATCGCGCTCGACCTGCTCACCGGCAAGACCGACGAGCCGACGCAGACCAAGGACGTCAATGTCGCGCTCGTACCGCTGGGGATGCCGCTGCTGGCGGGTCCGGGTGCGATCGTCTCGGTGATCCTCGCCGTACAGCACGCCGAGAGCGTCAAGGCGCAGGTCTCGGTGTGGGCGGCGATCGTCGTGATGCACGTGGTCCTGTGGCTGACCATGCGCTACTCGCTGCTGATCATCCGCGTGATCAAGGACGGCGGCGTGGTCCTGGTGACGCGGCTCGCGGGCATGATGCTGTCCGCGATCGCGGTGCAGCAGATCATCAACGGCGTCACCCAGGTGATCCAGGGCAGCTGACGGCCGCCGCTGACGCACGAGCGCCCCCGTACACGGTGTACGGGGGCGCTTACCTCTAACTGAAACCACTACTGCTGAGTGTTATGAAGCCGAGGTCTCGGCCGGGCGGATATAGATGCGCTGGCCGACAGAGGCGGCCCGCTGCACGATCCGGTTGACGGAGGCGGCGTCCACGACGGTGCTGTCAACGGCGGAGCCGTCGACGTCGTCCAGGCGCATGATTTCGAAGCGCAAGGCTTCTCCCTTCGTCTGATCCTCCTGCTGGAGAACTATGTGTGGGAACGCGAGGCTAGGCGCCCCGCGTTCTCTAAGGGTTACAACGGTGTGCACGCCACAGTCATTCCCTACGCTAAAGAAAACTTTCGACTCTCTAAATACTCACTGGTAGCGGGACCGGTTGTGCCCGCTCGCTCACGCCACGGACAATGAGAGCCGTATGGACGACGCACAGCCTTCGGGCCCCATTGAACTGGCCAGGGTCACCGCCCGCCTGGAACGCACCAACGAGCTGCTCCAGCGCATGCTCGCCGAGGTGGCGAAGACCCCCTCCACCCATGCGATCTTCGTCGACGCCGGGTATGTGTACGCGGCGGCGGGCCTGCTGGTGACCGGGACCGAGGACCGCAGGTCCTTCGACCTCGACGCGGAAGGGATCATCGAGGCCTTCATCGACAAGGCCCGCACGATCTTCGCGGACAGCAGGTTGCTGCGGGTCTACTGGTACGACGGGGCAAGGCGCCGCATCCACACCGCCGAGCAGCAGACGATCGCCGAGCTGCCCGACGTCAAGGTCCGCCTCGGCAACCTCAACGCCAACAATCAGCAGAAGGGCGTCGACTCCCTGATCCGTACGGACCTGGAATCGCTGGCCAGGCACCGCGCGATCAGCGACGCGGCGCTGGTGGGCGGCGACGAGGACCTGGTGTCGGCGGTCGAGGCGGCCCAGGGGTACGGCGCGCGGGTCCACCTGTGGGGCATTGAAGCGGGCGAGGGCCGCAACCAGGCAGAACCGCTCCTGTGGGAGGTCGACAGCCAGCGCACGTTCGACCTCGAATTCTGCAAGCCGTACGTCACACGGCGCCCGGTGACGACGTACGAGAACGAGGGCACCCCGCGGCCGACCCGCGAGGACGTCCGCTTCATCGGCGCGCAGATCGCGGCTGCGTGGCTGGGAGCGCGGGGCCGCGAATCACTGGCCGACCTGCTGCCGGGCCACCCGTACCTGCCGGGCTCGGTCGACCAGGAGCTTCTGGTGGAGGCGGAGCGGCTGCTCCAGCGCTCCCTGCGCGGCCACGCGGACCTGCGCCGGGCGCTGCGGGACGGCTTCTGGCAGCACCTCCAGGCGCAGTACTGAGCCTGCGACGGGTACTACAGAGCGTCCCAGAACCCTGCCAGCGCCTTCGCGGTCTCCTCCGGTCGGTCGGTGTTCGGTGAGTGCTGGGCGCCTTCGATGACCGTCCGGTACGCGCCGAGCCGTTCGGCCATCTCGTCGATCAGCGGCACGGGCCAGGTGTCGTCCGTAGCCCCCGAGACCACATGCACCGGCAGTCCCACCGCGGCGAGTTCGTCCACGCGGTCCGGCTCGCCCGTCAACTGCCTGCCGGTGGCGAGGAGCTGCCCGGGGGCGTGTCGCAGCCAGCGTGCGCGCAGGGCGCTGCTGTCGAGTTCGGCGTCCTCCGGCGGGTCGAGCGCCTGCATCGCCTCCCACACCTGAGCCATGGTCATGGCACCGAGGGCCTGCGTCAGCAGTGCGATCTTCTGCTGCTGCGCGGGCGAAACCTCGGCGGGGCCCGACGAGATGAGTGTCAGCGACGCGAACGGCGAAGCGTCGTTGAGTACGGCCGCACGGGAGATCTGACCGCCGAGGGAGTGCCCGACGAGGTGTACCGGCGTACCGGCAGCCTCTGCCTGCGCGAGTACGTCGAGCGCCAACTTCCGCTGGGCGTAAGACTCTTGGCCGTCCGGGCCCTCGGACTCGTACTGCCCGCGCCCGTCGATGGCGACGACCCGGTAGCCGGCGTCCGCGAGCGGCACCAGCATCGCGATGAAGTCTTCCTTGCTCCCCGTGTAGCCGGGCAGCAGGAGCGCGGTACCCCTGGGCTCCGCGCGTTGTGGCTGCGCTTCGAGCGCGGCGAATACGCCGCGCGACGTGCGCAGGGCGAGCGCGCGGGTACCGGGGGGCGGGGTGAACGTCGGCGGCCTGCTCATGCGATGAGGCTAACGGCTGATGGCCCGGCCCCCGCGAACGGGGACCGGGCCATCAGGAGTGGTTCGCTCAGCTCTCCGGCTGGGCGGCGACGGCCGCGCGGGTGCGGCGTCGGGGCGCCTTCGGGGCGTCGGTCTCCGTCGCGGGGGCGGGGACCTGGGCCTCGGCGGTGTCCACGGCGGCGGCGCGGGTGCGGCGGCGCGGTGCCTTGGCCGGTGCGGACTCCTTGTCGGCGGTCGCGGTTGCCTCGGCGGTGGCCTCGACCGGCTTCGCGGCGCGCGTACGGCGACGGGGAGCCTTCGCAGCCTCGGGCTCCGCCGCGGGGGCGATCTGGAACTCGGTGGTGTCCACGTCGGCGGCCACGCGGGTGCGGCGGCGCGGTGCCTTCGGGGCCTCGGCTTCCGTCGCGGGGGCGGGGACCTGGGCCTCGGCGGTGTCCACGGCGGCGGCGCGGCTGCGGCGGCGCGGTGCCTTGGCCGGAGCGGCCTCCGGCTCGGCCTCAGCGGTCGTGGTAGCGGTCGCGGTTGCCTCGGAGGTGGCCTCGACCGGCTTCGCGGCGCGGGTACGCCGACGGGGCTTCGTCGGAGCCTCGGGCTCCGCCGCGGGGGCGGGGACCGGGGCCTCCACCGTCTCCACGGCGGCCTCGGCCGCACGGGTGCGGCGACGGCGGCGGGGAGTGCGCGGCTCGGCAGGAGCGTCGGTGGCCGTAGCGGCCTCCGGCGCCTCGACGGGCGCCGAAACAGCAGTCGCCTCGTCGGCCGACAGCGGCGCACCATTGCGCGTACGACGACGCTGACGCGGCGTACGCGGGGCACGCTCCTCAACGACGGCCGGCGCGGCAGCCGCAGCGGCCGGTGCGGACTTGCGCCCGCGGCCACCCGTCTCGCCGAGGTCTTCGACCTGCTCCGCGCGCAGACCCGCGCGGGTCCGGTCGGCCCGGGGCAGTATGCCCTTGGTGCCGGCGGGGATGCTCAGGATCTCGTACAGGTGAGCAGACGTGGAGTACGTCTCCTCCGGCTCGTCGAACGGCAGGTCCAGCGCCTTGTTGATGAGCTTCCAGCGCGGGATGTCGTCCCAGTCGACCAGCGTGACGGCGATGCCCTTCGCGCCCGCGCGGCCGGTGCGGCCGACGCGGTGCAGGTACGTCTTCTCGTCCTCGGGCGACTGGTAGTTGATGACGTGGGTCACACCCTCGACGTCGATGCCGCGCGCGGCGACGTCGGTGCAGACCAGCACGTCGACCTTGCCGTTGCGGAACGCGCGCAGCGCCTGCTCACGCGCGCCCTGGCCGAGGTCACCGTGGACCGCGCCGGAGGCGAAGCCGCGCTTCTCGAGCTGCTCGGCGATGTCCGCCGCGGTGCGCTTCGTACGGCAGAAGATCATCGCGAGTCCGCGGCCGTCGGCCTGGAGGATGCGGGAGACGAGCTCCGGCTTGTCCATGTTGTGCGCGCGGAAGACGTGCTGCGTGATGTTCGCGACGGTCGCGCCCTCGTCGTCGGGCGACGTGGCGCTGATGTGCGTCGGCTGCGACATGTACTTGCGGGCGAGGCCGATGACGGCGCCCGGCATGGTCGCCGAGAACAGCATCGTCTGGCGCTTCGGCGGAAGCATCTTCATGATCTTCTCGACGTCGGGCAGGAAGCCCAGGTCGAGCATCTCGTCGGCCTCGTCGAGGACGAGCGACCGCACGTGAGAAAGGTCGAGCTTCTTCTGGCCGGCCAGGTCTAGCAGACGCCCGGGCGTACCGACGACGATGTCGACGCCCTTCCTGAGCGCCTCCACCTGGGGCTCGTACGCACGGCCGCCGTAGATGGCGAGCACGCGCACGTTGCGGACCTTGCCGGCGGTCAGCAGGTCGTTGGTCACCTGCTGGCACAGCTCACGCGTGGGTACGACGACGAGCGCCTGCGGGGCCTCGGTCAGCTTCTCGGGCGCTGCCCGGCCCGCCTCGACGTCCGCCGGGACGGTCACGCGCTCCAGCAGCGGAAGGCCGAAGCCGAGCGTCTTGCCGGTGCCGGTCTTGGCCTGGCCGATGACGTCGCTGCCGGAAAGCGCGACGGGGAGCGTCATCTCCTGGATGGGAAAGGGGGACATGATGCCGACGGCCTCAAGGGCCTCGGCGGTCTCGGAAAGGATCCCGAGGTCTCGGAACGTAGTCAGGGTGCTGCCTCTTCTGTGAGACGCGACGCGACGCGAACGAAGGGGGTCGTACCGTGCCTGGTGTTCGTCCGGCCAAAAAAATGGGCCGGGAGGCGCGGGACCACGTGCCGTCGCTCAAGCGCTCGTGCCGCTGAGGGGGCCCCTCATCTTGCGGTCGTACGCCTTGGTACGCCCCGCGTGGAGGGCTGTCGGGTCGGAGCCGATCGGGCCACCGACCGGGCATCCTCATTCAAATGCGCCGCGTAATGCCCTGGGCACTCTGCGAGGCGCATTACCACTGTACCCCGGATTCGCGCATGTGTGTTGGGACGATTTCCCGGATCGGTGTGACGTGAGTGGTTGACCAGGCCCTTACGCACCGCACAGGGCGGGCTATTGTGCGGTTCATGGAGACGCCTGACAACGCCACTGCACCCGAAGAGACGCCCCGGACCGGTATCGCCGCCCAGGACTGGGCGACGGCGTCCACCGAGCCGAATTACCACGCCGCGGTCGTGGACCTGCTGGGCGCGCTCGCGTACGGAGAGCTGGCGGCCTTCGAGCGCCTCGCCGAGGACGCCAAGCTCGCCCCGACGCTCGCCGACAAGGCCGAGCTGGCGAAGATGGCGTCGGCGGAGTTCCACCACTTCGAGCGGCTGCGGGACCGGCTGACCGCGATCGACGAGGAGCCGACGGCGGCCATGGAGCCGTTCGCGAAGGCCCTGGACGACTTCCACCGCCAGACGGCGCCGTCCGACTGGCTCGAAGGGCTGGTCAAGGCGTACGTCGGCGACTCGATCGCCAGTGACTTCTACCGCGAGGTCGCGGAGCGGCTCGACTCGGACACGCGCGGGCTGGTGCTCGCCGTGCTCGACGACACGGGGCACGGAAACTTCGCGGTGGAGAAGGTACGCGCCGCGATCGAGGCCGACCCGCGCTGCGGCGGCCGGCTCGCGCTGTGGGCACGCAGGCTGATGGGCGAGGCGCTCTCGCAGGCGCAGCGGGTCGTGGCGGACCGCGACGCGCTCTCCACGATGCTCGTGGGCGGCGTCGCCGACGGTTTCGACCTGGCGGAGGTGGGGCGGATGTTCTCCCGGATCACCGAGGCCCACACGAAGCGCATGGCGGCACTCGGCTTGGCGGCGTAACCCCGCAGACGGACGAGCGACCGGACGTTACGCCGCCGCCGAACGGCGGATGCGACCCCTGGGGCGGATGAGGAGCGACAGCAGGACCGCTCCCACCGCCACCGCGCCGATCAGTGTCGCGACGACATGACCGGGCCCCAGTGCGGAATGAGTGACGTACGCACCGAACAGGGCCCCGAGCGGGCCCGCGGCCAGGACCAGGCGCCGTGAGGGCAGCCGGTCCGCGAGCCGGTGGGCAGCCGCCCAGGCAAGGGCGAATCCGAGGGCAATAGAGCCGAGAGCTTCCAAGATCACGTGGTTTCCTCCCGCGCAGCCAGGGTGCAAATGGGTCGTAGCCCGTACTACCCCCGCCTCGAGGAAGGCAACCCTCCCCGGGGCCTGCGAACGGCCTGCGAAGTGAACAAACTGAAACCGGCCCGGT
>NZ_JAGGOK010000043.1 GCF_018614615.1 Streptomyces sp. ISL-100
CCGGCTGCCGGGAGGGCAGTCGTCAGGCGCGCGAAGCGCGTCAAGCCCGCTGCCGCAAGGTAAGCAGGAATCTCCCGGCTTCAGCCGGGAGAGCACTTCAACCCGGCGACAACTTCGACTACCACCTGATCCCCTTCGAAGCCGCCTTCGCGGCCGGGACCTCGCAGATCATGCCGTATTACGCCATGCCGATCGGCACGTACCACGAGGAGATCGGGTTCGGCTTCAACAAGGGTGTCATTACTGGCCTGCTGCGCGGAGAGTACGGCTTCGACGGCATCATCTGCACCGACTGGGGTCTGGTGACCGACACGGAGATCTTCGGAGCACCCTTCCCCGCCCGCGCCTGGGGAGCCGAGCACCTGGACCGCCTGACCCGAGTTGAACGCATCCTCGATGCCGGAGCCGACCAGCTGGGCGGCGAGGCTGCCCCCGATCTGGTCCTGGAACTGCTACGCACCGGACGGGTGACGGCCGAGAGGATCGACGCCTCAGCGGCACGCCTCCTGCGGGAGAAGTTCATCCTCGGCCTTTTCGAGGATCCGTACGCGAACCCCGACACAGCCGCCGAAGTCTGTGGAAGCGCCGGGTTCACCGAGGCGGGTCTTGCCGCGCAGAGCCGCTCCATCACTGTGCTGAAGGACCGGCCGGACAACGCTGCGGCTCCCAGGCTTCCTCTCGCCGGCGACGTCCGCATCTACGTCGAGGGAGTCGACGTAGATGTCGCCGCGCGGTACGCGACAGTCGTTGCGACGCCCGAAGAAGCCGACGTGGCGATCCTGCGTATCGCCGCCCCTTACGACAAGCGACGGACCACAGGGTTTGAGTCCTTCTTCCGGGCAGGCCGTCTCGACTTCACGGAGGAGGAACTCCGTCCAGTGCTCGACGTCGCGGCCACGGTTCCCACGGTCGTGGACATCTTCCTCGACCGTCCTGCGGTCATACCGCAGATTGCCGCACACGCGGCGGCGCTCGTGGCCAATTACGGCGCCTCGGACACTGCGCTGCTGAATGTCCTCTTCGGCCTCTCAGCGGCCGAAGGGCGCCTGCCGTTCGAACTGCCCAGCTCGATGCAGAGTGTCGCGTCGAGCCGCGAGGACGTACCCAACGACTCCGTGAATCCGCTTTTCCCCTACGGCCATGGCCTGCGACTGGGCTGAGCTCAGCTCCGAGCGGGAGGGTGGCAACTGCCGTCGTGGCAGGTGCCACCCTCCGCGCCGTTCGCGGCCGGTAGGAGTGAACACCGCCGGCAACTGCGCAGCGTCCTCGGCCTGGTGTCTGACGGCTGCGCCCAGGCGCCGCAGGTCGACACGGCGCAGTGCGTCGTGCAGATGTTGCGGGTCCTGGGCCAGGATGGCGCCGTGAGCAGGGACCGGTCCGTCGTATCGCCTGGTCGCGGCCCCGGCAGTGCTGTCCGCCGACTCACCAGTAACGCGTGTAACCTTGGAAGGAAGCGGTCAGTCGGACCGAGGGGAGCGAAGAAGGACGTCATGGCCCGAGACACACCCGCCCAAGCCTCCATCACCAGCGCGGACGTAGCGCGTCTGGCCGGGGTGTCCCGCGCCACCGTGTCCTTCGTACTCAACGACACTCAAGGGCACCGGGTCAGCGAGAGCACCAGGGCGCGAGTGCTTTCCGCGGCGAAGGACCTCGGCTACGTGCCGCACGCGGCCGCCCGTTCTCTGCGCGCCGGGCGAAGCAATCTGGTCCTGATGCCGGCGTCGATCTCCGCGATCGGCCGCCTGGTCAGCGACTGGGTGGACGACCTGCACAGCGAACTCGACCGGCACGGATACACCACCGTCCTGCACGCCGGCCGCTTCCCTGACCCGGTCAGCGCCGCCCGCTCCTGGGCCGAACTGCGGCCCGCGGCGGTGCTCGCCCTGGACGGCGACGGGCTCACGGTCCAGGCGGCCGACCTCCTGCGCCGCGCCGGCGTCCGCGGACTTCTCGCCTTCGCGTCTCGCCCGATGGAAGGAATTCACACGGTGGCGTTCGACCACGCCGACATCGGCGCGGCCGCCGCTGAACACCTCATCCGGCGCGGACGCAGCAGGATCGGAGTGGTCATGCCGCAGGAGCGTGGGCTCGACGCCTTCGCCCGACCGCGGCTGGCCGGGGCCCAGGGCGTCGCCGCCCAGCACATGGCGACCGTCACGCCGGTGGAGCTCGCCTACACCCGCGAGTCCGCCGGGGCTTTGGCCAAGCGCTGGATGTCCTTGGAGCTGGACTCTGTCTTCGCTTTCAACGACGAGTACGCAGCCCTCCTGATGCATGCCCTCCAGGCAGAGGGCATCACCATTCCGGACGACGTGGCCATCGTCGGCTCCGACGACCTTGTGCTGTCCGCCCTGCAGCAGCCGCCACTGACCACGGTTCGACTCGAACTGCCTTCGGCGGCGTTCATCGCGGACACCTTGCACGACTTGATTGAGAAGGGGACGGCGCCGCCGGTGCCCGGCATAGAGACCGTGCTGGTCCAGCGCCAGACGGCCTAACCTTCCAGGGCCAGCTTGTGCCGGAATATCGACCACGACAGTAGAGCGGTGCCTGCGCCGGCCGCCGCGCCGGCGACGGTGTCGCTGAGCCAGTGCGCATGCAGCCATGTACGGCTCCACATCATCGCCAAGGTGAACAGCACACCCCCGACCCACCACGCGCGTCGGCGGGCCATGGGGATCAAGAGGGCGCCGATCATCACCACCAGCATGGCTGCCCCAGCAGCGTGCCCGGAGGGAAAGGAGCCGTGGTCAACGCGGACCATCGGGTTCTCCGGGCGGGGACGGTCCACCAGGTACTTGAGGACTTGGACGACCAGCATGCCTCCGCCCAGGTACGTGGCGAGCAGATAGAAGACGGACCACCTGCGCTTTCGCATGATCAGGAAGATCAGGAGACCGACGGGCACGACGACCCCCAGCGGTCCGCCGAACCAGTTCAGGACAGCAGCCATGGCGGCGTAGAGACCGTCGTGGGGACCTCCCATCCAACCCAGCCAGCGCTCGTCCGGCCCTTGGAAGGGCGGCTGTGCGGCATCCGAGTGGACGGTGATCCCCAGCAGTGCGGTGACGAGGACGCAGAAAATCCCCAAAGGAACCACGCCCGCTCCGGGCGGAGCAGGAGTGGATCTGCGGCGTGTGGCGGCCACCGGAGTATCAGGGGCGGCGACCGGAGTGTGGGACATGAGAGCCTCTCGCGGCCGCGAATGCCCGCGGCCCAGATCTGATGAACGGGGACTCGGAACACAGGTCCGAAGGTGGGGGCGCGGCAGAGTGGCGCGCCCCCTCGCAACGGGCGGCAGATGCCGGTCAGGCGCCGAGGTGGCGAGCCAGGAAAGCGACACCCTCGGTGACGATCGGGGTGACATCCGGGGCGCCGATGAAGATGTGGTCGGCACCGTCCACGGGTTGGAGCGTGACATCGCCGTCCACCGCCCGGAGAGCCTTGGCCAGCGCCTCGCTCTGGCTGTACGGGACGAGAGCGTCCTGAGTGCCGTGAACCAGAAGGAACGGCGGGGGAGTTGACCCTTCGGCGTACGTGACAGGGCTGGCGACCCGCGCCAGCTCCGGCCGCTCCTCGGCAGTGCCGCCCAGCAGTGCCGCGTAGGGATCGGGGAATTCGACGCCCGGCGGCATCGGCGGCATGGGATGCGAGAGCAGGGCGCCAAGCTCGGAGACCCCGTACCAGTCCACGACCGCCTGGACCGCCGAATGCCCCTCTCGCACACCCTCGTTGCCTTCCAGGGCCTGGCCCCTGGGGCTTCCTGGTGTCACGAGCCCCGTGAGTGCGGCGAGATGACCACCTGCCGACTCCCCCCAGACGCCGATGCGCTCCGGGTCGATGCCCAAATCGGCGGCGTACTTGCGGACATAGCGAATGGCAGCCTTCACATCGTGGAGCTGGGCCGGGAAGGGCGCTTCAAGGCTGTGCCGGTAGTCGATGCATACGAGCGCCAGTCCAGCTCCGAGGATCGAGCCGTGCAGCAAGGTGACGGGAACGGTTGGCGGCGGGTAGCGCCGGTCGCCGTCCAGCCACCCTCCACCGTGGATCCAGACCACCGCCGGAACCGGATCGTCACCCGGTGGCATGTGGACGTCGAGCAAGCGGGGCCGGTAGCCGGGAGTCGTCGCGTAGGTGATCGCGTCGAAGCGGCGTACGCCGTCCTCGGTCACCACTGGGGGCTCTGGAGCCCGGTAGGGAGGCGGAGGCCACGCGTGGTCGAGGTCGACCGGAGCGGATTGCGTCATGGGGGCCCTTTCGAATCAGTTGGGAAGCAGGGTCTTCATGTCATTTGTCCGAAATGCTTGCGCTTTCCCGTGGGAGATGCTTAGCATGTTACACGTGTAACAACAACCTGGCGACGTCCAGGGTGCGCCCTGGATACTGGACATCACCGGTTCCCACTCGGCCTCCGTTACACGAGCAATCCGCGGCCGTACGCCCTCCTGCTCGGGAGCTCCTCATGCTCACTGCTGCTGTGGTTCGCACCGGCCCGCCCTCGGGTCGGCGCACGTTCACTCACTGGTCGTTCAGTCCGACCGCCGCCACTGTCCCGCCGATCCGGGCCCGGGTTCGTGCCGTCCTTGAGGCGTGGCGGATCTCCCTCGATCTTTCCGGCACCTTGCTGCTGGCTGTCAGTGAGCTGGTGACCAACGTGGTCCGGCATGCCGCGTCGGTAGCCGACAGGCTGCGCGTCACCGTGACCTTTGGGGGCGGGTGGCTCCGGCTTGACGTGGCCGACGGGGATCCGTCCCTGCCGCACGTCGGTCCGGTCGACCTGGAGGCCGAGGGTGGCCGCGGGCTGGCGATCGTCGGACTTCTCGTCGCGGAGGCGGGCGGGGAAGTGTCTGTAGTTGCCGACCGGCGTGGCAAGACCGTTCGGGTGTGCCTGCCGGTGGTCTGAGGCGAGCGGGGTGCAACACGCTGTTAACAAAATTGAATGTGTCGAAATATTGACGGCCGCAATTTTGGCGAGATACTAACTTCACTCTCCCCGCTGCCCCGAGATTGAGGTGCCGCCCCATGGAGCTCTCCCCGTCTGCGCACGTCGATTCCTTCTGTCGCGATCGACTCCCGCCCCTGCCTCTCTGGCCCGAACTCCGCTTTGACCTACCGGAGTTGCACTACCCGGACCGGCTCAACGCGGCCCAGTACCTGCTCGACGGCGCTGTCGAACGCTGGGGCCCCGACCGTGACTGCCTGCTGACTCCCACCGAGCGGTGGACGTACGGCGACCTGCTGATCCGAGCCAACCAGGTCGCTCAGGTGCTGACCCAGGACTTCGGGCTTCGCCCAGGCAACCGCGTCCTGCTGCGCGGCCCGAACAACCCCTGGTTGGTGGCTGCTTGGTTCGGTGTGCTCAAGGCCGGCGGGGTCGCCGTCACCACCATGCCGCTGTTGCGTGCCACGGAGCTCTCCGACCTCTGCGACATCGGCCGACCGACTGTTGCCGTATGCGACCACCGCTACCTCGACGAGCTTGCCGCTGCCGACACCCCCGGCCTCGCTGTACTCGCATACGGCGGCACCACAGAAGCGGATCTCACTGCGCGCTGCGCGACCAAGGACGGGCGCTTCAGCAACGTCGACACCGCGGCCGACGATGTGGCCCTGATCGCCTTCACCTCCGGAACAACTGGTCGGCCGAAGGCGACCATGCACTTCCATCGCGACGTACTGGCCAACGCCGACACCTTTTCCCGCCACGTCCTCAAGCCGCGGCAGGACGACATATTCACCGGCACGCCTCCGCTGGCCTTCACCTTCGGCCTCGGCGGACTCGTGGTCTTTCCCCTGCACGTGGGCGCGGCAACCCTGCTGATTGAGCAGGCCGCCCCGCAACAGCTCGCCGACTTGGTGGAAGAGCACGGTGTCACCGTGCTCTTCACCGCACCCACCGCCTACCGGGCAATCATGTCTGCCGGCGCAGTGGGCCGGCTGGCCGGACTGCGCCGCTGCGTATCAGCCGGTGAGGCGCTGCCGGCGGCAGTGTGGGAGGAATTCCATGCCGCTACGGGGCTGCGCATCATCGACGGCATCGGTGCCACTGAGATGCTGCACGTATTCATTTCCGCCGCTGACAACGACATACGGCCCGGTTCCACCGGGAAACCTGTCCCCGGATACCGGGCACGTGTGGTGGACGAAGAAGGCCGGCCCGTCCCCGACGGGCAGCCCGGCCTTCTCGCGGTAACCGGCCCCACCGGCTGCCGGTACATGGACGACCCGCGCCAAGCGACGTACGTCAGAGGCGGCTGGAACATCACTGGCGACACCTACATCCGGGATGCCGACGGGTACTTCTGGTACGTAGCCCGCAGTGACGACATGATCGTCTCCTCCGGGTACAACATCGCGGGGCCAGAGGTGGAGAAGGCGCTCGCCGCCCACCCCCACGTCGAAGAATGCGCCGTCGTCGGCGCGCCGGACAGCGAGCGCGGGATGCTCGTCAAGGCGTACGTGGTCCTCCGTGCAGGCGTCGTCGCCGGCGAGGCGACCGCCACGGAACTGAAGAACCATGTCAAGCAGTCGATCGCGCCTTACAAGTACCCGCGCGCCATCGAGTTCATCGCCGAACTGCCGCGTACCAGCAACGGAAAGCTCCAGCGCGGCGAACTGCGCAGGCGGGCCCACTCCGCTCCACCGAAGGACAGCTGTGCAGCCGGATCCGCTGAAGGTCGGGAGCGCAACCTCCCCAGCGTCGTCGTCGAGAGCCGCGTGGAGTGGCAGGACACCGACGCGGCCGGTCACTACCACCACTCCACAGTGGTGCGCTGGGCCGAAGCCGCCGAAGCGGCCTTGTTGCGGCGTCTTGGACTGGCGCACCTCTTCGGCAGCACCCCTCGCGTCCACTTCGAGGCCGACTACCGGGCCCGTCTGTGGTTCGGCGAGAGGGTCCTTACTGAAATCCGGGTCACCAAGGTCGGAAACAGCTCCCTGCACTACGCCTTCACCGTCAGGGGCGAAAGGGCGGAGGTTGCCGCCGTCGGGTGCATGGTGATCGCCCACTCTGCCGCCCGTGCCACAGGAACCACCCCCTGGCCGGATGACGTGCGGGAGGTCCTCACCAAGGCCGGCCCGCAAGCCGCCGAACTGTTCGCGTAACCGAGTCACACACTCGATGTCTATGTCGATCTATTGATGGTCGCAAAGAAAGCGGCATAGGTTGTTGTTCAGAACCACAAGGAGGACGCAGTGCGCGTAGCAGTAATCGGAGGAGGGCCTGGAGGGCTGTACTTCGCGGCCCTGGCCAAGCAGCTCTCCCCGCGATGGGACATCACCGTCTGGGAACGCAACGCGCCTGACGACACATTCGGCTTCGGTGTCGTCTTCTCCGACGAGACGCTCGACGGCATAGCGCAGGCCGACCCCGAAATCTTTGACGCCATGTCAAACGACTTCGCGCGGTGGAGCGACATCGACGTCCGTTACAAGGGGCAGGTGCTCACCTCGGGAGGCCACGGCTTCGCGGCTCTGGGCCGCAAGCGGCTGTTGCAGATCCTTCAGGAACGCTGTGCCGCACTGGACGTGGACGTTCGCTACCGCACCCAGGCGCCCCAGGTGGAGGAACTCTCCTCCCAGTACGACCTGGTCGTCGCCGGTGACGGCGTGCGGTCGGCCACCCGTGCGGCGTACGCGGACACCTTCCGCCCGGACCTCGACGAGCGGAACTGCCGCTACATGTGGCTTGGTACGGACAAGGTCTTCGAGGCCTTCAACTTCATCGTCGCCGAGGGGGACTTCGGCACCTTGCAGGTCCACGCCTACCCGTACGACGGCACCCGCTCCACGTTCATCGTCGAAATCGACGAAGCCTCCTGGCGCCGTGCCGGCTTCGACAAGTTCGCCGCCCGTGACCACCCCGCCGGGACCAGCGACGAGGACAGCATCCGGCTGTGCGAGGACATACTCGCCGAACCCCTCGACGGCCACCGCCTCATCCCCAACAACTCCAAATGGATCCGCTTCACCACGGTCCGCAACAAGACCTGGCAGCACGGCAATGTCGTACTGCTCGGCGACGCCGCCCACACCGCTCACTTCTCCATCGGCTCCGGCACCAAGCTCGCCATGGAGGACTCACTCGCTCTCGCCGCCTGCCTTCATGAGCACCCCGACGTCCCTACCGCGCTTGCCGCATACGAGGCCGAACGTAAGCCGGTCGTCGAATCCACCCAGCGTGCGGCGCAGGCGAGCCTCGAATGGTTCGAGAACGTCGGGCGCTACACCGGCCAGCAGCCGCACCAGTTCGCCTTCAACCTCCTCACGCGCAGCCGCCGGGTCACCTACGACAACCTGCGAGTCCGAGATGAGGAGTTCACGGCCGCAGTCGGCCGGAGCCATGTCGCAGATGACTCGTCGGGAGTTGCGCGGCCCGGGGACGCGAACGTTCCGCCGATGTTCCGCCCCTTCTGTCTCGGTGGCCTGCGCCTGCGTAACCGCGTGGTCGTGCCCCCGACCGCCCTGTTCACCGCGCGTGACGGTGTGCCCGGAGACTTCGAGCTCGTCCATCTCAGCACCCAGGCGCTGGGCGGATCCGGTCTGGTCTTCGCCGGCATGACGGCCGTCAGCCCCGACGCCCGAGCCACTACCGGCTGCCCGGGGCTGTACACCGGCGAACAGAAAGCGGCCTGGCGGCGCATTACCGACTTCGTCCACCGTCAAACAGAAACCTGTCTCGGCATCCAGCTCACCCATGCCGGACGCCGCGGCGCCACGCACACACCGCGCCCCGACGGCAGCTCCGTTCCCCTGGACGCGGGGGCCTGGCCACTGGTCGCCGCTTCACCACTGGCCTGGGACGAACGCAGCGCGGTGCCGCGTGAAGCCACCCGGCAGGACATGGACGTCATCACACGAGACTTCGTCGCCGCAGCGCAACGCGCCCACAACGCCGGCTTCGACGCCCTTGAACTCCAGTACGGCCACGGGCACTTGATGTCCTCGTTCATTTCGCCGCTGACCAATCGGCGCACCGACCCCTATGGCGGCAGCCTTGCCGGACGACTGCGCTTCCCGCTGGAAGTGCTGCGCGCGGTCCGCGCTGTCTGGCCCGCGGGCAAAGCTCTCGTCGTTCGCATTTCCGCCGCAGACTGGGCCGAGGGCGGCACCACCGAGGCGGACGCCGTCAACATCGCCCGCGTTCTCGCAGAGGCCGGCGCCGATGCGGTGGACGTGTCCACCGGCGAGGTCGTGGCCCATCAACAGCCTCGATACGGTCGCAGCTACCAGACGCCGTACGCCGATCTGATCCGCAACGCCACCGGAGTACCCACCATCGCGGTGGGTGCCATCTCGACGTATGACGATGTGAACTCGATCATTCTGGCCGGCCGGGCTGAACTGTGCGCTGTCGGCCGCGCCCAGCTGCACGACCCCCTCTGGACCCTGCACGCTGCGGCCGCCCAGGGCTACGTCGGCCCGGCGGCTCCCTGGCCGCCCTCTTGGAAGGCGGGCAGCGGGCGCCCTCCTGGGGCGCGAACGGACCGTATCCCGCCCCGGCTTCAGCTGCTCCGGCAAGCCACCGCGCCCGTGCACCAGCGCTGGCTCGCGCCCATCGAAGCTGCCGCCGCTCCGACAGCCCGCTGATCAGGAGGACTGATGGAAAATCTACCCCGCTTCACCGCTGCGGCAGTCCAGGCGGCGCCGGTCTATCTGGATCCCGCCGCGACCGTCGACAAAGCAATCGGACTCATCGCTGAGGCCGCCGCGGCCGGCGCCGCACTTGTGGTGTTTCCCGAGGTCTTCGTCCCCGGTTATCCGTACTGGAACTGGACCATGAATCCGGTGCAGGGCTCCCCGTGGTTCGAGCGTCTCTACCGCGCGTCCATCGATGTACCCGGCCCGCACGTGGACGCGTTGCGCGCGGCGGCTCGCCAGTACGGCGTTGTCCTTGTGATCGGTGTCAATGAGCGCGGTCCGCACAGCCTGGGCGTCCTCTACAACACTCTCCTGACGATCGGCCCCGACGGCGAACTGCTGGGTGTGCATCGCAAGCTGGTGCCCACCTGGGCCGAGAAGCTGACCTGGACCGGGGGAGACGGCAGTTCCCTGCGGGTCCACTCCACCCCTGTCGGGCCGCTGGGTGCGCTCGCCTGTGGTGAGAACACCAACACCCTCGCCCGGTTCACCCTGCTGGCACAGGGCGAACTGGTGCATGCCTCCTGCTACATCGCCCTGCCGGTCGCCCCTGCCGACTACGACATGGCGGACGCCATTGCTGTACGTACCGCGGCTCACAGCTTCGAGGGCAAGGTCTTCTCCGTTGTGGCCTGTTCGACGATCTCGCCGGAGATCGTCGACACCATCGCGGGCGATGACGAGGAGGTACGTCGGACCCTCGCGCGTCCACGCAGCGCACTGTCCGGGATTTTCGGCCCCGATGGCAGGCCGGTCACCGAACCGCTGATCGACGAAGAGGGCATCGTCTACGCCGAGATCGACCTGTCCAAGTGCATCCAGCCCAAGCAGATGCACGACATCGTCGGCCAGTACAACCGCTTCGACGTCTTCCAGCTCCACGTCGACAACACACCCCGCACGCCGGTCACATTCACGACCGACCCTGCGCAACAGACAGCACACCCCGTCACCGCCCCGCTCTTGACCGAGAGCACCAGCACCACAAAGGAGGACGCATGACCACCGAGTACGACGACGACCAGCTCGGCCGCGCCCGGGTGGCCGACACACCCGAACTCACCGCGTACTACGCCGAACTCGCGGGACGCGAGGCCGGTGCTCTTTGGACCGTCGCCAACGACATCGAACCGTGGTTCCCGCAGCCGAAGTCCGTACCGGTGCTGTGGCGGTACGATGAACTGCAGCCCCTCGTCCACAAGGCACTCGACATGGTGAAGGCTGACGATGCGGGCCGGCGAGTGGTGATGCTCGTCAACCCGGGCCGCAAGGACGTCAGCGCCGCAGTCGGGCTCCTCTATACGGGCTTGCAGATCATGGGCCCCGGCGAAGCCATGACCGCCCACCGGCACCAGGCGGCTGCCCTGCGCTTCGTCCACGAGGGCACCGGCGCCTGGACCATCGTCGACGGCCAGAAGCTGAGGGTGAGCCCGGGCGACTTCGCCATCACGCCCAACGGCACCTGGCATGAACACGGCAACGAGTCCGACGATGCTTCCGTCATCTGGCAGGACGGCCTCGACATCCCTCTGGTCAACGCGCTGGACGCGGGCTTCTACGAGGTCCACCCGGAGCTGTACCAGAAGCCGGGCAAGGTGATCAACTCCTCCGTCCTCACCTACGGCGCGAACCTCCTGCCGTACGGCGTGGACAAGTGGACCGAGCCCTACTCGCCGCTGCTGGCCTACCCGTGGGAGCCGACCTACGAGTCGCTCCGCAGCCTGGCCAAGGCCTCCGAGGGCTCCCCTTACGACGGCTTGATCGCGGAGTACACCAACCCCGTCACCGGCGGCTCGGTCATGCCCACGATGAGCGCTCACATGCAGTTGTTGCGTCCCGGCCAGGCGACCCGGGCCCACCGGCACACCGGATCGGTCATCTACACCGCAGCCAAGGGCCACGGCGTCTCAGTGATCGCCGGACAACGCTTCACGTGGAAGAAGGGCGACATTTTCTGCGTCCCGTCCTGGGTCTGGCATGAGCACCACAACCTCGACCAGGGCGACGACGCCTGTCTGTTCTCCTTCAACGACTTCCCCGTGATGCGCGCCCTGGGTTTTTACCGCGAAGAGGCCTACACCGACAACGGAGGGCACCAGCCCACCGCCTAGACCAGCCCACCGCCTAGACCCGCGCCCGCCGTTACCACCACCCGCCGGCCCTGACACCGGTCGTGGAACGGCAGCGCGACCGGGGACGGGCCTTGTGCCCCGCATCGTCCCCGGTAACGGGGCGGTGGTGCGGAAACCTGACCTCTTCACCACCGCCCCATCCTCCAGCCCGTACCCCTCGCTTATCGCGTATCCCGCAAGGAGCTCCCATGCGCCTGGTCACCTACACCCACAACGACGCCTCCGCCCGCCTGGGCGCACAGATCGACGACCGTGTGATCGACCTGGCTGCGCTGGCTGCCTGTCACGGCGAGCAACTCCCTCTCGACCTGCTGTCCTTCGTCCAGGCCGGAGACACTGCCCGCGAGACCGCGCAGCGCCTGCTGGCCGGTGACCCGGCTGAATGGCCGTCCGATGCCGTCCACGCGATCGACGACGTCACGCTGAGCGCTCCTCTGCGGCCAGGGAAGATCATTGGCGTCGGGCTGAACTACGTCGAGCATGTCGAGGAGTCCAGCCGCAGCCTGGACACCGACAAGGAACTGCCTCCGCGTCCGGTGCTCTTCAGCAAGCCCGCAACCGCTGTCACCGGCCCTGGACAGCCGATCCGCCACAACGCCAACCTGACGAACCAGCTCGACTGGGAATGCGAGCTGGCTGTCGTAATCGGCCGGAGTGCCTTCGGCGTCAGCGAGGACGACGCCTTCGACTACATCTTCGGCTTCAGCATCATCAACGACATCAGCGCCCGCGACCAGCGCCGCTCCGGCCAGTGGTTCTTCTCCAAGGGCCAGGACACCTTCGCACCCCTCGGACCGGCCGTGGTCACCGCCGATGACATACCCAACCCGATGGAACTCGACCTCGAACTGCGCGTCAACGGTGTCACCAAGCAGAAGTCGAACACCCGCCACATGCTCTTCCCCATCGCCCGGCTCATCGCCGACATCACCTCCGGCGTCACCCTTGAGCCCGGGGACATCATCGCCACCGGCTCCCCCTCGGGCGTCGGCGCCGGCATGGTCCCGCCCGAGTTCCTCAGCCCCGGCGACACTGTTGAGGCCACCGTCGAAGGCATAGGCACCCTGACCAACCCCGTGACCGACGCGCGCTGAAACACAAGCACCGCCCGCAGCCACCCTCACACAAGCCAACTGAGCAACAGGAGCGCCCCTGTGTCCCCCCGCACCTACCGGATCGGCCAGATCGTGCCGAGTTCCAACGTCACCATGGAAACCGAAGTGCCCGCCATCCTGCGCGCAAGGGAAACCATCGCCCCGGAACGCTTCACGTTTCACTCCAGCCGGATGCGCATGACCCATGTCACGCCGGAACAGCTCAAGTCCATGGACGCGGACTCGGACCGGTGCGCCGTCGAACTGTCCGACGCTCACGTGGATGTTCTCGGCTACGCGTGCCTGGTGGCCATCATGAGCATGGGCCTGGGCTACCACCGCACTTCTGAGGAGCGCCTCCACACCCGCACCGCGGAAAACGGAGCGCCGGCGCCGGTCGTCACCAGCGCCGGCGCCCTCGTCCACGGACTGCACACCCTCGGGGCCAGGAAGATCGCCCTGCTCGCGCCCTACATGCGGCCCCTCACCAAGACCGTCGTGAACTACCTCACCCACGAAGGCATCGAAGTCCTCGACTACGAGGCGCTCGAAATCCCCAACAATCTCGAGGTCGCCGCCCACGACCCCTCCAAGCTGCCGGGCCTCGCCCGCGCACTGGACTACGCGGACGCCGACGCCGTCGTCCTCTCGGCATGCGTGCAGATGCCCTCACTGGGGGCCATCGAGGAGGCGGAGCAGCTTCTGGGCAAGCCGGTGGTGTCTGCCGCGGTCTGCACGGCCCACCAGATGCTTCGTGCGCTCGACCTTCCCGCGATCGCCCCAGGAGCCGGCCACCTTCTCTCCGGCGCCCACGCCGAGGCTCCCCTCCCACAGCGGACCGCCCCAACGGCGTGACGTCGGGTGACGGGCTGCCCGGCGTCGATTCCCGACACTGCCGCTCGATAGGATCGCCACCGCACACGACGGAAGGCGATCATGTGGAAAGCTCCAGGCCAAGCTCTCTGATCAACACGGTCTACGGAGCGTTCCTCCGCCGGCTCGGCGGGTGGATCTCGATCGCCGACCTCATCGTGCTGCTCGCCGAGCTGGACGTGGAAAGTCAAGCCGTACGCTCAGCCATCTCCAGGCTGAAGAAGCGCGGTGTACTGGAACCGGAACGCCGCTCCGCCACCGGATACCGGCTCAGCCCAGCCATGCACACCGTTTTCGACGAGGGTGACCGACGCATCTTCGGCAGCCTCGAGCCGGCCGAGTTGAGAGACGGCTGGGTCATGGCGGTGTTCTCCGTACCCGAGTCCGAACGAGCGCACCGTTACCAATTGCGCACCCGTCTCACCTGGCTCGGGTTCGGCAACCTCGCGCCCGGCGTCTGGCTGGCACCCGGCCGTCTCCTGAAGGATGCCCGCAGCACACTCACGCGGCTTGGACTGAGTGACTACGTGCACCTCTTCACCTCGGATTACGCCGCCTTCAGCGACCTGCGCACATCGGTCGGCTCCTGGTGGGACTTCCCAGCCATCCAGGCGCAGTACGCGTCGTTCACCGATACGTATGGTCCAGTCGCGAAACGCCTGGGCGCGAGAGAGGACGTAGCCGGCAGCGAGGCGTTCCGTCACTACGTACCCATGCTGACTCAGTGGCGCCGACTCCCTTACCTCGACCCCGGCCTGCCCGCCGAACTGCTCCCGCAGGACTGGAACGCCGTTGCCGCACGTCAGGTGTTCCAGCAGCTGCATGACGTGCTCGCGTCTCCCAGCCTGGATCATGTACGGAAAGCCACCGCCCTGTAGGGGGCGTCATGCCGGACGGGCCGGAGCGGGTGCCGAGGGCGGCTCACAGCCGGAACTCCCGATGGCACCAGGTGAACAGCTCCCGTGCCTCATCGAGCCACTGGTCGGCCATCGCGTGGAAGGCCGACCGGGACAGCCCGCAGGCCAGGGGCAGTGTACGGATGCCGCTGAGGTACGCGGGGCGGGCGCCGCCGAGGCCGCAGACCGCGAGCATGGGGGCCAGCCGCTCGACGTTCCAGGCGTTGGCGGCGGCGGCCGCCAGGGCGAGCTGATCCTCCGCCAGGTAACGGTCGTCCGTGACCAGCACCAGCAGCAGTTGATTCCGGGTTGTCGTGAAGGCCAGCGTGATCTTCCGCCGAGCCTCCGGGTGGTCGAACCCGACCGTCACCGAACCCGCGTCGGCTTCGAAGGGGAGGTCGTGCCGCGACACCCAGGTGCTCACCAGCCGTTGCCACTGGTCAGACAGCGGGAGCCCGTCGGGCGAGGGAATGTCAGGTCCGGGCACGTCGTACCGCCTCCAGCACCATACGGTCGGTCAGACCGGCGTCCAGCAATGCCCTGACCCCGGCCGGGAACGTACGTACCGGACGTGGCTGCGGCGGCGCGGCCACGCGGGCGGGAACCGCACCCCGGGCGAGCCAGGCCGCCCCCGTGGCCACCGCGAGTTCCGGCTCGGACACGTCCATCACCGGCCGCCCCGAGCGGGCGGCCAGCAGCTCACCGACCATGGGAAGCCGGGAGCTGCCGCCCACCGGGACGATGAGGTCGAGATCCGCCCAGCCGAGGCCGTGGGACCGCAGCACCCGCTCGCACTCCGCGACGGTGTCCGACAGCAACGGACGGACAGCCTCCGTCAGCTCGGCCTGCGTGAGCGTCACCTCGACCGGCGGATCGAGCATGGTGAGCAGATCGGTGTGCTCCGACGAGACGGACAGTTGCTGCTTGAACGCGGTGCACGCCTCCGCGAGCTGGGTCCTGCGGCGCAGCACCCCCGCCCCGCGGTCGTCCGCGTCGCTGTCACCGTCCGCGTCGCTGCCAGAAGAGCGCAGGGAGTCCAGGGCGGCGGCGGGACAGCGGTCCCGTATCAGTCCGAGCACCGCCTGGTCGATGGCCAGCCCGCCGACATGGGGCAGACCGCCGGGGGAGCCGAGGACGGTGAAGCCGTCCCTCGTACCCCGGGCGATCGCCAGGTCGAACGTACCGCCACCCAGGCCGTACACCAGGACGGTCCGTTCCCGGTCCATCCCATGGTCGTGCAGGGCGTAGACGGCGGCCGCCACCGGCTCGGTGTGCACCTCGACCGTCTCCGGCCGGAGGCCCGCGGCCTCGGCCGCGTTCAGCATGAGCCCCCGGCGAGCCCGCTCCCAGGTGGCCGGAACGGTGATCCCCACCCGCTCCGGCTCGGCCCCGACCGCCCGGCGGGCCTGCTCCACGAGGAAGCCCAGAACCCGCGCGGTCAGCTCCTCGCTGCTGAACCTGCGCTCACCGAGCCGGTGCGGGAACGGCTCGCCGAACTCCCGCTTGAATTCGGCCCGGAACCGCTCGGGGCGTCGCAGACGCGAGTTCTGGGCCGCCTGCCCGACCACCGTCGATCCGTCGGGGAGCAGACACACGGCGCTGCGTACGGAGGTCGCCCCGTGAGCGCTGACGGGATCGCGTACCGGCAGCGGGGGGTGCCCCGGACGCAGTACGACCAGGGCGGAGGCCCAGGTGCCGAAGTCGATGCCGTAGACCACGCCGCCGGTCGCGCCTCCACCGGTCGTGCCGCCGGTCATGGCGTGTCGAACTGGTCGGGGTCGAAGGACGCGCCGATCGCCGGCGGGAGGGTGGTGTCGATCACCGGCGGCCCGGACATCGCATCCACCCCGGAGGCATCGGTGGGGCCCTGGCCGGGGACGGCGGTCGCCGCGCCGGCGGGGGAGTCCGGGCCGAGCGCGTGCAGAGCGGCGTCCAGGGCGAGGTCCACCGCGACCTCGCCGGCCACCGTGGCCGCCGTGACCCCGGCCATGGCGGCGACCGGGGAGGACGCGGTTCGCTGCGGTGTCCCGGGCGGCGCCAACCGCGTGGCCAGGACCGCCGGTCCCGGCCGGGGCCGGGAGGGCGCTGCCGACCGCATGGCCAGGCGGTCCACACGGGAGCGCAGCCGGTCGAGCTCGCCCTGCAGCCGACGGTAGCGCTCCTGGCGGGCCAACAGCTCGCCGCGCCTTCGCGTCTGGGTCTCCTTGGTCTGCCGGCTCGCCTCCTGGAGCCTGCGACCGGACTCGGCGAGTGACTCCTGCTGGGCCGCGAGCTGCGCGTTCAGCTCCTTGACCATGGACTGGGCGATATCCCCGTACGCCTGTTGGAAGGAGTCGCAGGCATGCCGCCGGTTGGCGGCGATCTCCTGGCAGACCAGCTGCAGCAGCCGCGCGTCACGCTCGCGCTGGGCCCGCTCGCGCAGATCCTGCCGGTGGTTACGGAAACCCTGCACGACGCCCGCGATCCACAGCCCGCCTCCCACGGCCATGCCGCTGAACGGTTCGATCATGGCGACGGCGGCTCCCGCGCCGAGTCCGGCCATCCCGGTGGACCAACTGGCACGGAGCTGGTCGAAGACACGGGCGGGCCGGACGTTCAGCGGCACGGTGGGGACCGTGATGCTGGGGGTGAAGGGCGGTTGGGATGCCTCGGGTGAAGTGAGGCGGAGACTGGTGTGCCGGGCGAACTCCGCCATGATCTGCATGGCCACGCCGGCCAGCCGGTCATGTGCCTCGGTGAGCGCCCCGTGCATGCCGGAGGCGACCGCGCCGATGAGCTCGTCCGAGCCCGGGTCGGCCCCGGCGGACACCTGCTCCTGGTAGCCGCGCAGCACAGCGTCGAAGGCGTCCTGCAGCGCGGCGCGGGTCTGCCGGGTGTCCACCTCGAGGCGCCGGGTCAGCTCGGAGCGCCAGCTCGCGCTGCCGGAACTCAGCTCCGCGAGCCGGGCGGTGGTCTCCTCGACCTGGCCGCGGATCCTCCGCAGGGACGCGTCGGACTCCAGCGCGGCCAGTTCGTTCACCAGCGGCGACCCTGCCGTCGCCAGGGAGTCGCCCAGCCCGTCCAGCGCCCGCCGCAGCTGTGCCGCGCAACTCGTGGCGGCGAGCCCGTCCCACAACTCGCGGTCCAGTTCCGGGAAACCCGAGTCGGTGAGCAGCTGATCGTCGGTGCGGTCCCGGAGCCACTTGAGCTTGCGGAACGAGGACACGGGCACGATCACCAGGCTGTCGGCCGGCCTCCCCAGGCGTCCGGCGAGCTTCTCGCGGGCGCCCGCGACCACCGGACCGGCATCGCGCACCTTGTCGGTCTTGGTGACAGCGGTGACGACCACCTCGCACTTCTCCAGAGCCTCGCTCAGGAAGTCCAGCTCGTACGTGGCGAGCGGCTCGATCGCGTCGCAGACGAAGACCAGCCCGTCGGCCCGCTCCAGGAAGGCGCGGGTGGCCGCTGTGTGTTCACCGTTGACGCTGCCGACACCAGGGGTGTCGACGACCACCAGTCCCCCTTCCAGCTGGGGCACCGGGGCCTGGACCTCGACCAGCCGGACCTTCTTGTGATTGCCGGGGTTGCCCTGCTCAGTGACGTACGCGGGAAGCTCCGCGAGCGTCAGCTCCAGCCGCCGGGTGGCGCCCCCGCCACCCGGGTCCCCGAGGTGCACCACCGCACGCTCCTCGGTACCCCATGCCAGCGTGGAGACCACACAGGTGGCCACATCGACGTCGACCGGAAACAGGCCGGGCCGTTCCACCAGGGCATTGAGCAGCGACGACTTGCCGCGCTTGTACTCACCGACCACCACCACATGGCAGGTGCCGGCCTCCAGGCGCTCCCTGGACCGCGCGAGCAACTCGCGCCGACGGGGGCCGAGCTCGTCCAGCAGCTCGTCGAGGACTCTCGGGTAGGCGGCCAGCACGTCGGTACGCAGACGGCTGATTGCGTTGTCCCGCATGGTGGTTCACCCTTCGTCGGGCAGATGGTCGCCGGGCAGGTACTGCCGGAGGAACTTCGGCGCGAGTCGCCGGTAGGAAGGGACGAGGCAGGGCTCCAGCAGCCGGCCCAGCAGCTCCCGGAACTCCGCGGTCACCGCCGCGTCGGGCTGCCGCCCGAGCGAGAACGCGGCGAAGAGTTCGTCGTACAGGCTGAACAACCGGGTCCGCAGCGCGCGGTATCCGGCGTTCGACAGCCCCTCGACGGCGGGGTGGGGGAAGCGGCCGATCGGGTGCGCCCACTCCTGCCGGGAGCGGTGCGGCTCCTTGAAGCGCAGATCGGTGTACTCGACGAGGCGCCCGGTCGACCAGCCGACGGTGGCCGTGGCGATCGGAGGGAAGAGGTCGGCGCCGCCGGCCGGGTCGGGACGCAGGACGAAAAGCGGCAGCCGGGCGAAGACCCGCGGCTCGCCGTCCTGGATCACGGCGATCGGAACGGGCCAGCCGATGCCGCACTCCATGGGCGCGAGCTCGGACAAGATCCGTGAGCGGCGCAGTGTCCTGACGAGGTACTCGCAGCGCGGCAGTCGACGATCGACGCGACTCGTGCCGGGCTCGATACGGGTCCTCATGCCGGGCTCGGTACGGCTCACGGTGAGACCGCCCCGGGGGTACCGGCCGCCACCAGCAGGTTGCCGGAGTCCTGCCACGCGCCCATGAACTCGTCCAGCGGGACCGCCAGACCCTGGCCGTCCGGATGCCCCGAGTCGTTGAGTATCACCATCGGGTTGGCCGGGTCGCTGTGGTCGAAGCCGGTGACCCACACGGCATGGTCGGCGTCCTGACCCGGAATGCCCGGCACACCGCCCACGGGGTCGTCCGCCGGGTCGTACCCAGCGGTCCAGATCTCACTGGAGTCGACCCCCACGATGGCCGCCCCGCCGCTCGAGACCACCTGCTCCAGCTGCTCCAGCGACGCCCCCTCCACATGCTCGACCGGGACACCGTGGTGCTCCAGGAGATTCCCCACATCGGCGGGCGCGGTACCGGAACCGTCGAACCAGCCCATGCTCGCCGCCTCCTGGGTGAGCTGCTCCTCACTGAACTCCTGGCCGGTGAGATAGGTGAGGACCATGCCCTGCGCACCGATGGCACAGGCTCCCTCACCGGTGTGCGGCCGCCACACCTCCATGGCCTCAGCCGGAGTTCCGGAGACGGCCGCGGGATCGCTCTGCGCCGGATCGAAGTTCGGCAGGTCGGGGACCGCGCCCGGCGGGCCGAGGGCCGGACCGGGGTACGGCGCCTCCGTTCCGGAGCCGTCGTAGGGGATTGCCAGAGCCGCCGGGTCCACCGGGTCGCCCAGAAGCATTTCGTCCGTCAGATTGACCGGGGACGACGTATCCGTGTAGTCGGTGAGGTCCACCTCGGACGCGGCCCCGGCGCCCGGGTCGTACGGTTCCCAGCTCATCGCCCCGTCCCTTCGGCGTCGTCCATCCCGTACAGCAGCTCCCGGGCCCGGCCGATCTGGTCCGCCACCCGCTCGTAGGAGCGCAGCACCGCCCTCGCCACGGAGAGCGTGGGCCGGTCGACCAGCGGGTCGCAGCACAGCCCGGCCCACTGGGCGGCGTGACGGCGGGCCGTCGCCAGCAGCGTGTCGACCGGTGTGCCGGCGGGCAGGCCCAGCCGGGCCGCACAGCTGGTGCCGTGTTCGCCGGTGACCGCCAGCAGCTGGGACTCCTGCTCCGCCGTCAGGTCGAGCCCGCCGTTGTAGTACGCGCCCAGTGCGGCCAGTTCCGCCGGCCCCGGGTCGGTGACCTGGAGCCGCTCCAGCCGAGCGGCCACCCGGTCCGCCGCGGCGGGCACCGGCCGCCCGGCGAGCTGCGCCGTGGCCCGCAGCCGGGACACCTCGTCGGCGATCTCGCGCCGGCCGTGGTCCAGCTTGATCAGCCCGGCGCGGTTCCCGAAGTGCCGCAGGACGAGCTCCCGCAGTGCGAGTACGCCGCTGCGCTCCAGCAGAGTCCGGCGTACCGCGTCCTCACCCAGGCCCTCCCGCAGACAGCCGCAGGCCAGAAAGACCCCCCACGCCCCCATCCGGTCGACCAGACCGGCGCGGACCCCGGCCGGGACCGGCAGTTGGGGGTACTCGCGGCCGCAGAAGAGACTGACGTCCTCCATGAGGTCCGCGAGCCGCCGGGGCGGCACCTTCGCCAGCTCCGACAGTGGTCCGAACGCCTCCGACGGCATGCGTTGGGCGGCGATGCCGAGCAGACCCGCGACGGGCACGACCGTGCGGAACACCCTCCGCACGGCGGGCCGTTGCGCGTACGAGTCGGCAATGCGGCGGGCCGTCACCATCGGGTCGTAGTCCAAGGGGTCGGCTGGCATCCCGTCGGGACCGGTTTCCCCCACCGGAGGCCAGTACTGGTCGCTGCGCGACAGCACCCCGAACGCCTTCAGCGGGCTCACGACCGCCCCGTACGCCCCGGCGAAGCTGTCGACCGCCTGCTGGTCGGCCCGTCCCAGACCACGGCTGAAGACGAAGACGACGGCGTCGGCCCGGTCCATCTCGGCCGCGCTCAGGGCGTGCACCGACCGGGCGTCCCCGCCCAGCTCCTCGAGCAACCGGGCGGCGTCCTCCCGCTCCACCGGATCGTCGATGCCGAGGAAGGACAGCGTGTTGCCGGCGTCCGTCCCGTGCACACTGCCCAGCCCCGGAGTGTCCACGATCCGGAACCGGCGCAGCAGAGCGCTGGGCCGGCCCACCTCGACCTTGCGAATGGCACGCAGCTGCCGCAGCCCTCCGGCGTCGCGCACGGTCAGCCGGGACAGCGCATCGGGCGGCCACTCCTCGGCCGGACGGCCGTCCTTGAAATGGACCAGCAGCCGCGGCCGCTCCGCGTGGTGGAACTCGGAGACATTGAAAGTGAGTTCCAGCTGACCGGTCTCACAGACCTCCTCGCCGAGCAGCGCGTTGACCAGCGTCGACTTGCCGCGTTTGATCTGGCCGGCCACGGCCACCCGCATGGGCTGCGCCATGCGGGCCCGTGCGGTGCGCAGGATGGCAGGGAGGTTGCCGGCCTCCGATCCCGCAGGGCCGAGGTCCTCGGCAATCCGGGCGAACACCCGGCCGTGGGGGCCTGCGACGTCCGCCGGAACGAAGGTGTCTGTCACGCCGTCACACCCCCCAGTGGATACGCAGGAGGAAGAACAGCACCACGGCCACGCCGATCAGGAGGGGCTTGATCCAGTCCGACCAGGGGTCGCCGGCCGTTTCCTTCGGCGGCTCCGGCTGTTGTGGCGGGTTGCCGGGTGGCGGCGGCGGAAAGGCGGTGCGAGGCGACGGCGGCGCCGACTGCGGCGCGTTGAAGGCGTCGTGCCCCGTCGCGTCGGCCCGGTGGCACCACGGACACCTCGTCAGATGGGCCCCGTGGGCGTGCCTCGGCCGGCGCGGGCAGATCGTGATCGCGCCCTCTGCCCGCGACTCCTCCAGGGCCGCGAGCCACTGACGTGACGTCGGTCGCTGCGCCGTGTCACCCAGCCCGGGCCCGAACGCCTGGCGGGCCAGCGCCAGCACGGCCGGCGGCAGCACCGTCGGATCGAGCATGCCGCGCGGTACGTTTACCGATTCCGGCCGTACGACGAACGAGAGGCTGGCCGAGATGTTGTCCGAGACCTGTACGCCGTCCTCGCTGTCCCGTGGCACCCCGCCGAACGGGTGGTACCCGGCGGTCAGCAGCTGGTAGACGAGTACCGCCAGCGCGAAGTCGTCGCTCGGCGCGCTTCCGGGCGCGCCCCGCAGCCGTTCCGGGGCGGCATAGTCGGGCGTGTGCAGGGTGGCCGGGAACGCCTCACGGGTGGCCGGGGCGGTGAAGCCGATCGAGTCGCAGTCGAGGAACGTCGCGAAGCCACGCTGGTCGACGACGACGTTCTTCGCCGAGAAGTCGCCGATGACCAGGCCCTCGTGGTGCAGCCTGGCCGTCATGAACGCCAGGTTCCAGCAGATCCCGAGCAGGAACCGCCAGTCGGCCTCGGCCGGAAATCTCAGCAGCCGCTGTTCCCTGCTGAACAGCGCCATGAGCTGGATGTGTTCGGGTCCGGCGAAGCGCCCCATGCCGTAACCGAGGAAGCCGCCGTCCGTGCCGTGCACGAGTCCCACCGGCCAGGCCAGCTCAGGGGGTTGCCCACCGTTCACCGGGCGCCCGGCCAGCGGATTGAGCGCCAGCATCCGGCGCAGCCGGTCCTCGCGCGCGGCGTCGGGCTGGTGGTAGACCTTCACCACCAGGTCGTCGGCGCCCTCCACCGGATGGACGGCCGCCTCCAGGCCCGAGCCAAGCGGCGGGTCCAGGAGCACCACCGGCCGTCCGTCCAGAAGTACCTTCCGTCCCGTCACGGCAGCTTCCCTCCCTCCGGGCCGCCCGTCGTACGGACCGCCCGCACCAGCGTCTTGTCATCGGCATTGAGCGCGGTGAGCCGGTCGGACAGCAGCAGCGCCTCCAGCTCCCGCGCGTCGGCCCGCGGGTCCGGGCCCGGACGGTCCAGCGAGCGCAGCACCGAGGCGGCGAACGAGCGGTTGGCCAGCGGCACCGGTCCCTGTGCGCGGGACAGCGCGGCCTGCGCCAGACCGTCGGTGGAGAGCATGACGCCGTCGACACCGTCGTCCCGTACGCAGGCGATCCGCACCCTCAGCGCGGCATCCCGCGAACTGAGGAAGGTCGTCTCGTTGTCGTACTCGCTCTCCGACTCGGGCTGCGGCAGCAGATGGAACTGTGGTTCGCCGTTCTCCTCACCGGCCCGCAGCACCACGAATCCGTCCCCCAGCGAGGTGTAGCCCAGCCAGCCGGGACCCAGCACCACCACGGTGAGGGTGGTGGCGAAGTCCGCCGGGCCACCCGTGCCGTCGCCGGACAGTTCCCATGTGCCGTCGAGGAACGCGTCCAGCACCTCCAGGAAGGCGCCCCGCAGCTGTATGCGGAGGTCCTCGGCGTCCCGCGGCGCCCCCTCCCGCTCACCCAGGCGCGCCCCGAACACCGACGTGGCCAGCCGCACTGCCAGCTGCGCACCCTCCTGCGACCGTGGTCTGCTGCCCGCGCCGTCCGCCACCGTCAGGACCGTGACTGGGGCATGGGGCGGGCCGGTGTGCGACTGCCCCCAGGCGTCCTGGCACGGCATCCCCTGCTGGGCGTGCCGATATCCCTGCACGCTCATGCCGTGCACCCGCCACGACCCGCCCCGGACGCGTCCGCTTCCCGTTGCCCCCACCACCTCGATCGCCCTCACCTCTCACCCCTCGCCGCTCGTCGCTCAGGAGTCCCAGGCAGAACGCTGAGTCTTGAACCGGTTGAACAACTGCTCGAAGGTTTCTTCCTCCGCGCCCTGCTGTTCGGCGCTCGCGCTCGCCGACATGGTCTGCAGCAGGTCGCGGAAGGGGAAACCCTTGAGCGTGGCGTGGTACTTCGGCGCCAGTTCCCGCAGCACCTGCTGACCGCGTTCGCTGATCCCGCCAATGCCGAAGGCGTAGAAGCGGAAGCGTTTGGCGTCCTGTTCGGCGGCGAGCGTCGGCACGAGCCGGCGCCACGCGTCCGTGGCCATCCCCTGGCTGTCGGTCGGCAGACCGTCGGTCACCAGGCAGATCTGAGGGCGGTAGTACTGGAGTCCGGAGCGGCGCAGCTCTGTCTTCCGCGCCGCGACCAGGCGCATCCCGGTCTCTACGGCCTCGGTCAGCAGCGTGACGCCGGAGGCGGACAGCTGCGGCGGCCGGAACTGGTGGGCGGCCACGAACGGACTGGCGGTGGCCCGCGGGTCGAGGAGATGCGGGCCCTGCCAGACCCCGATCCCCGTGCCGCCGAAGGTCACCAGGGCGATCTCGACGCTGGAGCTGAGCCCCACATCCTCCTGGATCTCGCGCCCCCAGAGAGTCAGCGCCTCATTGAGCAGCTGGATCGGCTCGCCCGCCATGGAGCTGGAGATGTCCAGGCACAACAAGAGCGGCAATCGCTGCGCGTTGTTGCCGAACTCGATGTCCGCGTACGCGGCGGGCAGGTCCTGCGGCGGCGTGGCCGGCGGCCCCGGAATCGTTGGGTTCATGGGACGAGATCCTTTTGTCGTGTCCGTGATGTCGTGCAGTCGTCGCGTCCGGCGCCGTATCAGGCACGGGAGTCAGTCCGGGAGTCCCCGGGCGCGTAGGCCAGGAGGATTCCGGGTCGGCGGTCGGTGACGTCGACGGTCGCGTCGGGGTCCGGCGGGTCCAGATACGGCTCGACCCAGCTCGCGCGGTACAGCCAACCGTCCAGTTCGACGTATCCCTGGGGATGGAGGCGGGTGCGTACGGTCGCCGGGCGGACGGGGCCGTCCGGCTCGGCGCGCGGGCCGCCCGGGCCGGGCTGCGCGGGGTAGGTGGGCCACGACCGGCGCGGGGGGCGCTGCGGCAGCGCGGGCACCGGCCCGGCGATGCCGGCAGGCCGGAAGGCGGGTACGGGCCCGGCGGCGGGCGCGGACCGGGCGGCACGTGCGCGTCCGGCGACGGATCCGGGCACGTACCTGGTCCTGAGCACCGTCAGTACGAACAGCGCGGTACCGGCGGCGAGCAGCGTCAGCAGTACCATTCCGGCCGGACCGATGCCTGTCCCGTCCGCGCCTTCGCCGGAGGGGAACAGGATCCTGTGCGGCTCGATGTCCATCGAGTGTCCGGCCATTTCGAGTGCCGCCCGCTCGTCCCGCGCCATGCGCGGAACGGCCTTGGGGAGCCCGGCCTCCTTCGTCCGGTTCTGCTGTCCGCTGCTCTGGTTGAGGAGTTGACACAGCTTGCCCCGGTGGGCGCAGAGCTTCAGATCCTGGGCGGCCCGCAGGACCTTGTCGGGCAGTGTGCTGATTCTTGCGTCCTCGGGGACTGCCCGTGCGTCCGCGAGCAGCAGGAGCACGGCGCCGCCCGGCCCGCTGTCGCGGCCTGTCTGAACGACTACCAGATCCACGTCGTGCTTCTTCTTGGCATCGACGACGCGTTGCATGCCCTGTTGCACATCGCCCTCGCCCAGGGCGAGCCGCTGCTCCACCCTCACCACGAGGGTGCCCTGCCTCTTGGCCGAAGCGATCGCTCCCGCCGTACGGTCCAGCTCGGTCGGAACTTCGATGCCTGTGCCGGCCGAAGCCCCCACCAAGGGGACCATCAGGCAGAGCACCGCCACCAGCGTCGCCAGGGCACGCTTCATCGCCCATGCCATGTGTCCCCCCGAATGTTCCCCCGATGTCGCCCAGGGACGGCTTCCGCCCCTGTGTGCCGACTGGAACAGAGTGGCAGGCCACAGTCGGCCATCGGTGTGTTTGTCGGACAACTCGAAGCCGCGCGCAGGAGTGTGAAGCTTTTCGAGGGCGCGCGGGAACTCTGTTGTGCGCCGGGGCGCCGCCCTGTGCCGCACGAGCGGCAAACCCCTCCTGACCTGCTGCGACAGCCGCTCCATGGCGCTCGCCCCCACATGCACATGACTCCGGATCGGGTCTGCAACATGCCATCCACCAGCGGCGGACAACCCGTCGTATTGCGGAATCGGCCACGGGAGTGGTGCGGTATCAAAGTCCCGGCTCATACTGCGGGGACAGGGGGAAGACATGGCCAACACCAAGCGCGGGGGCGTGGCCGGGGTCGAGGGGGCCGACGAAGCCCATGAGCGGCTGATCGGACTGCTGCTGACCGAACAGAGGGGAATTGACCCGGCGCCGTACCTTTCCGGGGGACCGGGCACCCAGGACATCACGTGGGGCAGCTGGCTCGTGCCCGCGGCGGCGCTCGCGGCCGGCGAACCCAAACGGGCCCTCGCGCTCCTGAGGCCGTCCACACCCGCTACGCCCGATCACGCACACCTGGAAAAGGCCTTGCGGACCGCCGCCCTCGCCATGGAGCACAACTGGCACCCCGGCGCGGCGCCCGTCCCCCTCCGGCAGGAAGCCGTCCGCGCGCTGACCGACGCCGGCTCCGGGATGGAGGCCGTCATCGCATCGATCACGAATCCGCCGGTCCGGCTCTGCGCACACCTCGCCGGACAGGTCGGCGTCGTCCTGCTCTCCGCTCGTATGACGCTCGGCCACGCCACGACCTCGGTCGCCGCCCGGTCCCGCACCCTCCGGTACGGGGCACACACACCGTGGACCGAGCGGGAGTCGGCCGACGACGTGCTGCAGCCGCTGGAGTGGTTCGACGGGTTGTACGAGGAGCTCATGGACCTCGGTCACGCGGACGCCACCGCGTATCACCTGCTGCTCGCGGCCGACCTTCGCGTACGGGCGGGCGGCCGGGCGGCGGCGACGCCCCTGCTGCGGCACGCGGAGCAGTACGCCACCGGCAGCCCCGCCGCCGAGGGCTTCGCCGCGCTCCTCACCGGCGACTGGGAGCTCGGCGCCCCGGGAGCGGCCGAACACTGCGCCGTCGCACCCACCCTGCCGGACCCGGACCCGGACGCGCTGTCGGCGGCAGCCGGCCACTACGAGCGAGCCGCAGCGTCGTACGGTGCGGCGGGATCCTCGCGCGGCCGGGCGGCGGCGCTGCTGCGCCTCGCACACACGCATCGGCTCGCCGGCCGGCACACGCGATGTCACGAACTCTTGGATCAGGCCCTCGAATTGGCGGTCGAGGGCGGCGACGGCGCGTGCGCGGCGCTGCTCCGCGTCCACCGAGGGCTCGGCCTCATCGAGGCCCAGGAGGCGGGGGAGGGCGAGTCCGAGACCGCCGAGCAGGTCGTGAACTGGGCGACGACGGACGGAAGCACGTCGTGGCTCCGGGGGCTGCGCCACATCGTCGAGGACCGTGCGCGGCACTGGAGTGCGCAGGGCGAGATCATCAAGAGCAAGCGCGCCGGCCTGCTGGCGAACCGCCTCACCGCCGACCGCGCGGGTACCCACCGACACCCGACGGCCGGGGCCGCGGCGGGCACGTACCAGCGGACCGGCCACCGCCTCGCCGCGTTCGTGCTCACCGGCCTGCAACAGCAGGAACACCTCGACCGCATCCGGCAGCGGACCGACCGGGGCGAGCCGCCCGAACTGGCCGAGTGCCTGAGCGTCGTCCAGTGCGCCACGGTCCTGAACGACCAGGCGACCGCCCTGCGGGACCCGGATCTGATCGCCGCCACACGCTCCTCGACCCAGCTGGCGATCGAGGTCGCGGAGAGACTTCTGGCCACCGCGGATCCGGCCGTCACGGACGCGGTACGGGCCGCGCTCGGCATGCTGGAGTCCGGCCTCCTCACCTCCCGCGCCCAGGAGACCCGGTTCCGCTCCCGGCGCGCCCGTTCGGCGGGGCTGGATGCGGAGGCCGACCTCCACGCCCACCAGACGCTGCGGGAGGCCGAACGGATCACGGACCCGCTGTTCGCGGGACTCGTACGCTGCTCCGCCCATCTCGACCTGCGCGACACGGACGCGGCCAGGGCCGAAGTGGCGGCGATCGAGGAGCACCTCTCCGCGATCCAGGCGACCGCCCTGTGGCTGAGCGTGGGGGAGCCCGAGCGCGCCGCACCCCATGCGCGGCGGATCGGCGTGGACGGCCCCGGACCCGCGCAGCCGTGGGAACTGCCCGCGCTCCACGCGGACCTGGAGCTGGGGCGGCGCGTGTACGACCAGGCGGCCGGCCACGCCCTGCGGGGGCTGGCGACGTACGAAGAGCGCCGTATCAGGCTGGCACGCGACGCGCTGCGCGCCTCGTCCGCCGACGATCCGGTGGTGGCCGGCCTCCATCACGCCGCGGTGCTGTCCCTGCTGGAAGGCGGCGGACCCGACGCGGCCGCCGCCTCCTTCGACCGGGCCGAGCGCACCCGCTCCGGCTTCCTCGATGCCGTGCGCGCCCTCGACGCCGCGGGTGACGACCGGGCGGCGCGCGCCGCGGTCAGGAACTGGCTTGCCGCCGAGATCCGCTGGTCGGCGCAGTTCGAGACCGAGGCGGCGGCCGTCCGCCGCAGCGCGGTCACCGCGCCGGCACACGAGCGGAGAAGGTGCATCGACGAAGTGGAACGCGGCCTGGACGCGGCCGAGTCGGAGGTACGCAGACTCGCCCCCGCCGCGTTCACCGCGTCGCACACCGAGCCGCCGGACGCCGCCGCCGTGGCCGCCGCACTGCCCCCGGACGCCCTCCTCCTCACGTACCACCTTCACGACGACCACGTCGTCGGCTGGGCCATGACCCGTGAGACGCTGCGCGCGCGGCGCCACGCCCGGTGGGCCCACGGTACGGTCGCGAGCGCCCGCCGGTTCCACGCCTGGTGCGCCGGGAGGGACGCCGGAGGCGACGGCGAAGCCGACGGTCAGGAGCTGGCCGCACTGCTGCTGGAGCCCTTCCGCCGGCTGCTCCGCGACCGGCGGCAGGTGATCGTGGTCCCGCCCGCCGGGCTCGCGCTCCTGCCCTTCCACGCGCTCCCCTGGAACGGCGATGTCCTCGGCGCCGGCCATGAGTTGTCGTACCTCCCCGCCGCTTCCCTCCTCACCCGGCTCCACGAGCAGCTGCCGGAGCGGCCCTGGTCACAGCTCGGCGCGCTCCTGGTGGGCGCCCCCGCCATCGCTCCCCGCCACGGGCTGGCGGCCCTGCCCGGCACCGCCGCCGAAACCGTGGAGATCGCCGGGCTGCTGCCCCGCCACCGACTGCTGACCGGGCCCGCCGCGACCCGCGAGCAGGTGCTGGAGGCGGCGCGCGGCTGCGAGCTGCTCCACTTTGCCACCCACGGGCTCGTCGACGACCTCGCTCCCCACCGCAGCCGGCTTCAGCTCGCCGGGGACGACCACTTCGGTCTCGCCGACCTGCTCGCCGCCGCGCATGCCCCGCAGTTGCTCACCCTGTCCGCCTGCGACACCGGACGCGGTACCGCCACCGCCGGCGGCGACGTCCTCGGGCTGACCCGGGCGGCGCTGATCACCGGGGCGCGGCACGCCGTGGTCTCGCTCTGGCCCGTCCGTGACAGCACCGGCTGCCTGGTGATCACCCGAACCTACCGCCGTCTCGCGGACGACCCGACGGCCTCCGTCGGCACGGCACTGGCGAAGGCCCAGCTGGAGGTGCGGGACCTGTCGGGTGCCGAACGGGACGAGGAGTTCCGTGCGCTCACCGACCGGGCCGGGGTGCGTCCGGGGCCCGCGTCCCGGTCCAGGTCCTGGCCCCACCCCGGGACCAGGGACAGTGAACAGCTGCGCTCCACGGAGGCAGACGACCGGCACCCGTACCACTGGGCGCCCTTCATCCATGTGGGGGTATGACATGACGCTGCGCGCGGTGCTGATCGGCGCTCAGACGTTCAACCTGACGGGCGTGCACACCGATGTCGAAGTCATGCACAGCGTGCTGGGAAAGCACGGCTTCACCGACATCCGTGCCCACGTCGAGAAGGAAGCCTCCTACGCGGGCATCTCACAGGCGCTGCGACAGCTGTGCCGCGACACCCGGCACGGCGACGGAGTCGTCGTGTACTTCTCGGGACACGGCTCGCTGCGGGGAGATTTGCAGTATCTGGTTCCCGACGACATCGAACAGAGCACACCCACCGATTTCCGGGGTTTTCTGGCCGCCGAACTCACCGACATGATCCGCGTGCTCACCCGCATCACGCCCAACGTCACGTGCGTGCTCGACTGCTGCCACTCCGGCGGAGCGGTACGGGACCCCGACCACGACTCGGGCCGGTGGCGGCTCAAGTCGGTGACCCCGGCCAAGGTCGCGCACGACGACGGGCTCGCCAGGGCCGCCGCCCTCGCCCGCCGGAACGCCCCGCTGGTCCGTGAAGTCGTCCGGCTGACGGCGTGCCGGCAGCACGGCTCGGCGTTCGAGGCCGAGGTCCGCCCGGGCGCCGGCCGCCAGGGTGTGTTCACCGCCGCCCTGGCCGACGTGCTCGACACGCCCGCCGCGCGCCAGGTGCCCTGGTCGGTACTGATCGCCCGCCTGCGCGACCGCGTCAAGCAGCAGCAGATGTCGCAGTGGCCCGACGCCGGAGGGCCCTCCGGGCGGCTGCCGTTCTCGCTGGAGGAGCGCTCGGAGCCGGAACGTATGCCCCTGGTCCGCAGGGACGGCCGGTTCGTCGTCCCCGGAGGTGCCGTCTTCGGCCTCGACCCGAACGACACCGTGCGCATGGTGTTCCCGCACGACGACCCCTGGCGCGAGCCCACGGACCGCGAGCCCGCCGAAGGTGAGGACGTGACGGTGGAGGCCACCGTGGACACCATGGAGGGCGGCGACGCAGTGCTGCGTACGACGCCGGAGGCCGACGCGGCCACTGCCGACGCACCCCTGCCTGCCGGGCTGTTCACGGCGGAGTTGCCACCTGGCACGTACGCGCTGCCGCTGCGCGTCCACGACCGCAGGCTGGTGTGCATCGAGGGCGACGGCGCACTCGCCGACGCGCTGCGCCGACAACTCGCCGACTGCCCCCGGCTGGCCGAGACCCACGACGGGCGGCCCTTCGCCACCGTACGCCTCCACCACGGCACCGCCACCGTGCTGAACCACGACAACCTGCCCTTCCGGGAGCCACTGGGGGCCACCCCGTCGCAGGTCTCCCGGATCACCGGACTGCTGGAGGACTTGGCGCGGGGCGACCGGGTGCGCGCCCTGCGCGACCCGCAGGACGCGGCCCTGCTGTCCGCCCATGTGGAGGTCCGCTTCGAGATCGAGGACCCGGCCCACAGCGGCATCTGGCGCCCCCTGGACGCGGTGGGGGAGCGGCTGTACGACAGGGACCGCTACCGCGTCACCGTGACCAACCAGACGGGTGAGCCGCTGTACTTCTGGGTGGTCGGCGTCGGACTGAGCGGCAGGACCGCTCTGGTGACCAACGACCAGCCCAGCGGCTACCACCTCGAACCCCACGGCGCGCCGCACCGCAGCACCCGCACGACGGCCCCGATCAGGATCACATGGCCCCAGGACGTCCCGCGCCTCGGCCCGCGCCCCGAGACCGTGCACGTCCTCGTCGGCGACCGCCCGATGGACCTGAACGTTCTCACGTCGGTCGGGCCCCGCCGGAACGCGGACACCACCGACCCCGCTCTGATGCCGTTGCTGCAGGAGGTGTGGGGGGCATTCAGGGACCAAGTCATGGAAGGGGCCGAGGAGTTCCACTACCGCGTCCACACCGTGCACGCCAACGTCCTGCCGGACCCCCGGGAGGCCGGCGCATGAATCCGCTGCGCTGAGGGCGCTCTGTCGACAGCAGTGCGGAATCCTCAACCTCCCTGCGAAACGAGGGTATTTGTGCTCGTCAGGGCATTACGATGCCGTACGTCACAACTGCCGCGAGGTGCCGGTCAGGCCGGGAAGGTTCCGCGATGCCGGAGAAGTACATCAAAGGCACGGACCCCGAGGAGCACTGGCCGCACGGCACGCTCCTGGCGGAGCTCGCCGGCTCCGGGGAGGCCGCAAAGGACCTGCGATCCCTGGGTACGCCCCGCGCGTACGCCCCCGGCGAGATCCTGCTGGCCGAGGGCCGGCAGGAGACGTTCGCCCTGCTGCTGGTGACCGGCGTCACCAAGGTCACGGCACTCTCGGAGAACGGCGACACGGCGCTGCTGGCCGTCCGGCTCGGCGGTGAACTCGTCGGGGAGTTCGCCGCGTTCGACAACAGGCCGCGGTCGGCCAGCGTTACCGCGGCGGGCGCGGTGACCGCCCAGCGCATCGGGCAGCAGGACTTCCTCGGCTGCCTGGACCGGCATCCCGCGGCCGCTCTGGCGGTGAGCCGGATGCTGGTGCGCAAGAACCGCTGGTCGGTGCGGCGCCGGGGCGACTTCGGCAGCTGCCCGGTCGCCACCCGGGTGGCCCGGGTCCTCCTCGACCTCGTCGAGGACTACGGCCGGCCGCAGGGCGGCGGCGTCCTGATCGGGCCACGGCTGACCCAGGCGGAGATCGCCGGACTGGTCGGCGCCAGGGAACGCCGCGTACACCACGTCCTTGGCGAACTGGCCGAGAAGGGCGTCATCCGGGTCGGCTACAGCCGGCTGACCGTCCTCTCACTGGACGGACTGCACAAGGCCGCCCTGCTGACCGGGACGGACGACGACTGACGACAGCCGCACAAGCGGGGCAAGGGGAGCCAGGACCATGGGACAGGACGATGTACGGGACGGTGCACAGGACGGTGCACAGGACGACGTACTGGCAACCATCGACCTGTTCGCCCGCGACGCCGCGGTGCCCAAAGGCGGACCTCTCGTACGCGACCGGGTCGCGGGCGCTTCCCTGGGGCGCCCCCTGGGCTACGCCCTGCCCCCGGTCACCGACGGCGTCACGGCGGCGGGACGCGCGGCGCCACGCGACGTCCTGCTCTGCTTCCCTTTCGACCTCGAGGAGCTGCCGGGCGGCCGCGACTATCGGGAGGCGACCCTCACCGTCGTGCTCGACGACGGTCCGCACGCCGTGACCCTGTACCCGGCCCCCGGCAGCACCGCGGCCGACGGGGCGGAGGTCGCCGCGTTCGGGCTCGGCAAGGACCGGATCCAATGGGTCTTCCGGGCACCAGGACGAAGCGGTGCGCTGCGCCCCGACGGGCGCTGGGCGCAGGCAGTCGTCCGGCTCCCGGCGGCTGCGACCGGGCTGTCCGGCAGGCTGAGCCTGAGCGCGGTCACCGTACAGCCGGTGCTCGGCGGGGCGTTCCGGCGCCGGGAGGCGGAGACGCCGCACGAGACGCCGTTCCGGCTCGCGGCCGACGACCTCTGGCCGGCCGCCGCACCGCTCGCCCACGAGCGGGCGGCGCTGCCCGGCGTCTGGGCGCTCGCCACCTACGAGGACGCCGACGCCTCGGAGGGCGGCGAGGAACTGCCGCCGGGACTGCGGCGTCTGTGTCTCGCCGTGGACATCGAGAAGTACAGTGCCCGCGACAACACCGACATGATCCGTCTGCAGCGGATTCTGCTGGGGACGCTGCGCGCGGCATGCGCGCGGGCCGGCATCATCTGGGACAGGTGCGGCCGTCAGGCGCAGGGCGACGGGTATCTGCTCGTGTTCGAGCCGGGCATCGACGAGACCCGGGTCGTGCCGGATCTCCTGGACGGCCTCGCCTCCGCGCTGGCCGAGGCCAATGCCGCAGCCCCGCACCCGCAGCGCGTCCGGATGCGGGCCTGCCTCCACCAGGGCATCGTCCACGAGGCGGACAGCGGATACGCGGGCTCCTCCGTGGTCGCCCTGTTCCGCGTCCTCGACTCCGACCCCGTGCGCCGCGCCCTCGCCGACGACCCCTCGACCCATCTGGTGGCCGCCTTCTCGGACGGGCTCTACCAGGACCTCGTCTCCCACGGCTACAGCGGCCTGACGGCCACCGGGTTCCGGCGCGCGGAGATCCACGTCGTGGCCAAGAGCTTCATCGGCGTGGCCTGGATTCGAGCCATGCCCGCACCAAGCCCGACGCCGCCGACGTATCCCGTTGGTACGACGAGCCGACCGACCCCGCCGTGCCAGTGATCGTCCACGAGCTGGAGTACTACGAGGAGATCGCCCGGCGAGCCGAGACCGCCAACCCGCCAAGCCTCGCCGACGAGTTCACCTCATGGGGCCGCAATGGCTGAGGCCCGCCGCGACAGACCGGCGGTGACGAGCCAGGCGGCCGATTCGTAGAGCACGCCGCTCGGCGTCTCGTGGGCGTCCAGGCTCGCGCGCAGATCCGTCAGGGCGCGGCGGCGGCCGCTGTCGTCAAGGCCGTCGAGCATCCAGCCGAGGAGTCCGGAGACGAACGGGTACGCGCGGCCGGCGTCCGGCCCGAAGTGCATGGGGGCGGACAGGTCCTCGAAGCGCGGCTCGGTGAAGGCCGCCGCGGTGAGCCGGGCCCGTACTTCGTCCGGGTCGGCCATGGAGAACGGACCCGGCGTACCGGGCGCAGGTACGGGCAGGGGCCGGCCCGCGGCCATGGCCGTGGCGAAGGCCCGGAACCATGCGTTGCGGGACGGCGCCTGCCACACCAGCAGCACCAGGCGGCCACCGGGGCGCAAAGCCCGCGCGATGTTGCGGAACGCCCTCACTGGTTCGGCGAAGAACATCGATCCGCTGCGACTGATCGCCACATCGAACTCCCCGTCGGGGAACGGATATGTCTGGGCATCGGCCTGCTCGAAGCGGACGTTGCCCAGCCCTTCCCCGGCGGCCTTCCGCCGTGCCACTCGCAGCATCTCGCCCGACAGATCGACGCCGAGCACCGATCCGTCGACCGCCAGGTGTGCGGCAGCACGGGCCGATTCGCCGGTTCCACAGCCGATGTCGAGCACCCGCTCACCGGCGCCGATGGCGGCGGCCGCAAGGAAACGTGGTTGGTAGGCGCCGACCGCCCGGTCGAACTGATCGGCGTGTGCGGCCCAGTAAGCCCCCTGCTCGCCGTCCCAGGCGCGCGCCTGCTCGGCGTTCGACGGATCGGCCGGCAAAGTAGTGCCGCTCACCATGACCACCTGCTTGTCTGCCCAAGGAACTATTTTCTCCCGGTTTACGTCTGGGGGCCACGCTCGCCAGACCGCACAATGGTGGCCGAAGGCAACCGGGACGTGACGCCACCGCTGAATCAGGACGCGCCGGCGGAAACGGTCCGGCGAGCGGGCTGGAGCCAGGCCGACGGCTCACCCCGGCTTTATGAACCGGAGGGGCACAATCGAGGCAGGGGGACGGCGACAGCGCTCCGCCCGGAGGGTGATGATTGACATGCCTGGGACCCGGTCTCGTTCCCGCTATGTGCCGGATCGGGGGCTCACCACACGCATGGTGACGACGATGTTCCTGATCGGGCTGCTGTACGTCGTCTTCATCGGCGTCCTGCTGGCCGTCCTGCGGGGGTCGTGGCCCGTCATCCTGCTGATCGCGGGTGGTCTGTTCATCGCGCAGTTCTGGTTCAGCGACCGGATCGCGGCCTTCAGCATGGGTGCCCGCGAGGTCACCCCCGAGCAGGCGCCCGAATTGCACGGCGCCATTGACCGCATCTGCGCCCTCGCCGACATGCCCAAGCCCCGCGTGGCGATCGCCGACAGCGACGTACCGAACGCCTTCGCCACCGGCCGCAGCCAGAACACCGCCCTGGTCTGCGCCACTACCGGCCTGCTACGTCGCCTGGAGCCGGAGGAACTGGAGGGCGTACTCGCGCACGAGCTGTCGCATGTCGCCCATCGTGATGTCGCGGTGATGACCATCGCGTCGTTCCTCGGTGTCCTCGCGGGCGTGATGACCCGGGTCGCGCTCTGGGGCGGCTTCGGCCGGGCGGGACACGGCCGCGACGGAAACGGCGCCGCCCTTGCGATACTCCTGATACCCCTGGTCAGCGCCGTCGTCTACGCGATCAGTTTCCTGCTCACCCGGCTGCTCTCCCGCTACCGTGAGCTGTCCGCCGACCGCGCCGCCGCGCTGCTGACCGGCCGCCCCTCGGCGCTCGCCGCCGCGCTCACCAAGGTGACCGGCCAGATGGCGAGCATCCCGACGCGGGACCTGCGGAAGGCGGAGCCGTTCAACGCCTTCTGGTTCGCACCCGCGTTCTCCTCCGGGCAGAGCCTGAGCAGGCTCTTCTCCTCGCACCCGACGCTGGAGCAGCGCCTGGAGCAGCTCGGCAGGATCGCGATGCAGCTGGGCCGCCCGTAACGCCGCCGGCAACACCGCTCGTAACGCAGGCCCGTAACCCTGAAGAGAGGATCTTCCTGTGGGACTCCTCGACACCATCCTCGGCCGCAGCAAGCCCGTACGCCCCGACCTCGACCAGCTCTTCGGCCTGCCCGCCGCCGCGATCACCCTTCAGGCGGCTGCCGGTTTCACCCCGACCGGCGTCGGCTCGGTGTGCTTCGCCAGCGTGGAGGGCGGCGCCTTCGCCGCGCTCCAGGAGGACGTGCGGGAGCTGCTCGACGCCGATACGGGCCGCGGCGGCGTACCGGTCGAGTTCAGCCAGGACGCGTACGGCTACACCTGGCTGCTCGTCCGCCACCCCGCCGATGACACGGCCTCACTGGTCAACGACCTGCACGCGGTCAACACCCTCCTCCAGGACGCCGGATTCGGCCCGCAGCTGCTCTGCTCGCTGATCGGCTTCCGGGAAGCGGCCGGGGACCGCGCCCTCGCGCTCATCTACCTCTACAAGCGCGGCACCTTCTACCCCTTCGCGCCGCTGCCCGGGAGGACCGAGAAGCGCGACAACGCCCTGGAACTCCAGGTCAGGGCGCTGCTCGCGGACGACCTGCGGGTCGAGCCGGACCTGGCCCGCTGGTTCCCGGTGTGGGGCGCGCCGGGGCTCGCAGGGGCGAACTGACCAGCCCACGCGTCCTTGGAGTCCCAGGCAGGCTCAGGCCGGCCAGGGGGAGGGCCGTGGCGGTGCGGGGCGGGGATAGATCCGGGACTGCTTGACGCTGCCGAAGGCGAAGCTGGACTGGATCGAGGCGATGCCGGGGATGGCGTGGATCCGGTCGCGGACGAGGCGCTCGTACGCTTCGAGGCTCTCGGTGACGATGCGGAGCAGATAGTCGCTGTCACCGGTCATGAGGTAGCAGTCCTGGATGTGCTCGATCCGGCCGACGTGCTCCTCGAAGGTGCTGACCATGTCGGACGTGTGCCGTTCGAGGCGGATGTTCACGAAGACGGTGATCGGAAGGCCGAACGTCAGCTGGTCCACTATCGCGGTGTAGCCCCGGATGAGACCTGCCTCCTCAAGCCGCCGGACCCGGCGCAGGCACGGCGACGGCGACAGCCGGACGCGGTCGGCCAGCTCCTGGTTGGAGAGCCGCCCGTCGGCCTGCAATTCGCGGATGATCTGTAGGTCTACGGCGTCCATCGGGCACTCCTTGGCAGATTCTGCCCCCAGGCTAGGAATCCGGGGTGGAAATAGCAATCGGCTGCCCCGCCTCCTGCCATAGCGTTGCGGACGGCCTGACAGACCCGGCCGAGGCCGGTTGCGCCGCGCCGCCCACCATGCCCCGCCGGAGGAACCCCTTTGAGTACGACCGAGCTCGCACCCGCGGCTCTACCCGCCCCCGCGAGCCCGAAGCGCGGCACGCGTCGCCCGGGCGAGGTCGCGGGGATGGTGGCCCTGCTGCTGACGGTGGCGATCTGGGCCGGGTTCGCGCTCAGCGCGCGGGCCCTCAGTACGTCGACGCTCGAACCGGCGGATGCCGCGCTGCTCCGGTTCGGCGTGCCCCTGATAGTCCTGGCGCCGGCGCTGTGGCGCCGCCGCAGGCGTTTCGCCGCCGTCGGCCGATGGACGGCGCTCAAGATCGTCGGCGGCGCCGGGGTGCCGTTCTTCCTGGCCGCGATGTACGGCGGCTCGCTGACCTCGACGGCCTTCGTGGGGGCGATCGTGCCCGGCATGGTCCCGCTCTTCGTATCCGTACTCATGATGGCGACCGGGCGCGGCGTCCCGAAGCGGATGAAGCGGACGCAGGCGGCTGGGCTCTGCCTGATCGCCATGGGCGTCGTCGCCCTCGTCTCGCCGTACGTCGTCGCGGTCGACGCGGACGTCCTGTTCGGGTCCGGGATGCTGCTCCTCGCAAGCGGTCTGTGGGCGCTCTACACCGTCGGGCTGCGCGAGGTGGACCTCGACCCCATCGGGTCGATCGGGCTGCTGTGCGCGCCCTCGTTCGTGGTGGTGGCCCTGCTCGCCCTGACCGGCGTACTCCCCACCAACCTCGCCGCAGCGACCTGGCCCGACCTCACGTTCTTCGTGCTGATGCAGGGCGTGGGCGTCGGGCTCTGCGCCGGCTTGCTGTACGCCTTCGCCATCCGGCGGTTGGGCGCCGAGCGCAGCGCCGTCGTCGGCAGCCTCAGCCCGGTCGTCGCGACGCTGCTGGCCATCCCCCTTCTGGACGAGCCGCTGACGGTGGCTGTGCTCGTCGGCGTACCACTCATCACCCTCGGCGTCGTCCTCGCCAATACCCGTACTCGTCATCGTCCCAAGGTGCTCCCCAATGCTTGAGCTGCTCAGCCCTCCGCCCACCGACCCGCTGTTCGCCCTGGTCGCCGAACTCGGCGCCGTCGTCCGCCCCGAGCGGCTGGACCTCCTGGTCGGCGTCTACCGGGACCAGACCGGGACCACCCCGGTGATGGCCGCGGTCCGCGAGGCCGAACTGAGGCTGGCGGAGCGGGGCGAATCCAAGGAGTACCGGGGCCTGTCGGGCAACCAGGCGTTCAACCGGGCGATGACTTCCACCGTGCTGGGCACCGAGGACCTGATATCCCGGGCGACGGCGATACAGACCGTCGCCGGTACCGGGGCGCTGAACCTGCTCGCCGAGTTCGTCCACCGGACCGCTCCCGGCGCGACCGTCTGGATCAGCGATCCGTCGTACGTCAACCACCGCCCGATCCTGGAATCCGCCGGCCTGACCGTACGCACGTACCGCTACCTCGACGCCGAGGGCCGGCCGGACCAGGCCGGCCTGCTGCGCGACCTGGGCCAGGCCCGGCGCAACGACGTCGTCCTGATCCAGGGCTGCTGCCACAACCCCACCGGCGTCGACCTGTCCGCCGAAGCGTGGGACACGCTGGCCGAGCTCGCCGCCCACCACGGCTGGGTGCCCTTCGTCGACCTCGCGTACCACGGACTCGGCGACGGTCTGGAGGCGGACCTGCTGCCCACCCGGACGATGGCCTCGCGGGTCGAGGAGATGCTCATCGCCGTGAGCTGCTCGAAGAACTTCGGCCTCTACAGCGAACGGACCGGCTGCGCGATCGTCCTCGGCCCTTCGCAGCAGGCGCTGCGTCATGTGGAGTCGACCCTGCAGAACGTCGCCCGGGTGCTCTACTCGATGCCGCCCGAGCACGGCGCCGCGATCGTCACGACCATCCTGGACGACCCGGGCCTGTACGCCACCTGGCGAACCGAACTCGACGCCATGCGTACCCGCATCAATGCCAATCGGTCCGACCTCGTCGCGCACCTCGACTCCCTCGGGTGCGACCGGCCGGCGGGGATCCTCGCGCAGCAGAAGGGCATGTTCTCGATGCTGCCGCTGACCGCGGACCAAATGCTGCGCCTGCGCGAGCAGTTCGCGGTCTACGGCACGGGATCGGGCCGTATCAACATCGCCGGCGTATCCGCCCACCGCATCCCGTACCTCGCGAACAGCATCGCCACAGTCCTGGACACGCCCACTCGCCCCACCCCGGACCCGCACCTCGCGCACCACTAGGTTCTTCGGAGGGTGCCACCCGGCACCGGCCTCGATTCCAGGAGCGCACATGATCTTCGACCCCGCTCAGAAGCACCCGTATCCCGACGCCCTTCGACTGGACGAAGCACCTGCGCCGCACGCCCTGCTCGCGCCGGTGACCGGGTTCCTGGGCACCTGGGTCGGCCGGGGCCGAGGCACGTACCCGACGCTCGCAGAGGAGTTCGCGTACGCGCAGGAGGTCACCTTCAGTCATGACGGGCGGCCCTTTCTCCGCTACGAGGCGCGCGCCTGGCTGCTCGACGCGGATGGCACCCCGCTGCGGCCGTCGGCCCGGGAGAGCGGCTGGTGGCGGCTGCAGCCCGACGGGCGCGTGGAGGCATTGATCACCCAGCCCACCGGCATCGCGGAGATCTCGGTCGGCCGTGCGGCCGACGGCGCGGTCGACCTCACCACCCATCAGGTGGCTCTCGCTCCCACCGCCAAGGAGGTCAACGCCACCCGCCGCCGCTACACCCTGACGGACGAGGACACGCTCAACTTCGTCCACGACCTCGCGGCCGTCGGTCAGCCACTGCAACACCACCTGTCGGCACAGCTTCGTCGCGGGAGCGGAAACTAGGCCGCCCGTCCTTCGGCGCATGCGGTCAGCGGCCGGCCAAGCCAACGGCATTTCCGGGACTGGAATATCGGATATGGCGCGTGCAACCATACGGTTGTCACGTATGTCTTCATGAGTGACAACACTGTCCCCGTACCAGGAGAACTGGGGGACGCCATGCAAAACCGTCAGCGCCTCGCGGCACTCGCCGCCGGCATACTTCTCACCGCCGGGGTCGGCGCCACGACTCCCGCCGTCGCTGCGCCCCGGTCCGGGGCATCGCAGCAGGCTCCCGCAATCGCACGAGCACGGGCGGCTCGTCGTACGCGATGACCTGCACGGCTTTCATGGCGCTCCCTGCGACTGGCGGGTGACTGGTGCGCCGATTACACAGTCAGCCGCTCGCAGGCCGATGTCTCAGAAGCGGTCCGGGGATGTCTCAATGTGGTACACGCCATAGGCGTGGCGTCATTGAGCTGTTCCAATCACTCCACCGAGGGACGGCGCGCGTGATACGGAAGTGTTGAATGCCTCGACGTCAACCTGACAGCTCGCTGACAGCAGCCAGAGAGCTGTACCTGGAAGTCACCAAGGATCCGAACGCCCGCCCGCTCGTGGTCGCCTCGTGGCAGCGCTCGATCGAGTACGAGGTGAAGTCGGGCCGCATCGACGCTCCGTACCTGGAGAACCCCAATCTGGACAGCCCGCTCGCCAGGGCGGCGCTACCGATCCTGGACAGGCTGCACGAGCAGCTCGCCGACGACCCGGTGTCCACGATGATCACCGACCGGAACGGCGTGGTGCTGTCCCGCAAGCTCTCCCACGAGGGTCTTACGACGCGGCTCAACCGAGTGCAACTGGCCCCGGGCCACGTGTTCGCCGAGCGCTATGTGGGCACCAACGGCATCGGCACCGCGCTGGCCAGCGGCCGACCAGTCATGATTGCCGGAAGCCAGCACTACGTCGAGGAGCTGCGGGACTTCCACTGCGCGGCCGTGCCGATCCTCCACCCCGTTCGGCGCACACTGCTGGGAGCCTTCAATCTGACCACGGTCCGTCAGGGGTCCGCCTGCATGCTCATGGCCCTGGCCCGCTCCGTCGGGGGCCAGATCGAAAGTGAGATCGCCGCGATCAGCTCGCGGCGCGAGCGGGCCCTCTTCCAGGACTACCTGGACGCCTGCTCCTCGGTGCGCCCGGGACCCGTCCTGGCCCTCAATCGTGAGGGCGTCATGATGAACGAGCAGTTCAGGTCAGCAGTGACAGGGCCGGATCATTACGCGCTCCTCGACCACGCCCGCGAGATCGCCGACGATCCCCGGTTCGAAGGGACACGGAGCATCGCCCTGCCCTCCGGACGGGTCGCCGAACTCCGGGTCAGCCGTAGCCGGCGCGAGAACAGCGACGCGGGCGCCGTCTTCCGAGTCCGGGTCATCGGACGCCCCCAGCCCGGACCGGCCGTTTCCAACGGCGCTGGTCCCGCGCGATCAGGCCTGGGACTGGTGGGTTCCTCCCCGCAATGGCTGCGCGCGGTCGCCGAAACCGAAGCGGCGCTTCTCGCCGGATCCTGGCTTCATCTCGTGGGAGAAGCCGGTGCCGGAAAGCGGACGCTGCTCCATGCCATCCACCGAGCCCACGGCGACGGTCGCCGGCTCGAGACGGTGGAAGCGCCGCCGTCGGAATCACCGCATGCCACCGAGCACTGGCTGCGCGAGGTCCGCGAGCTGCGCGCTCAACCGTCGACGGTGCTCGTCCTGCGCGATGTGCACCTGTTCGGCGATCACCTGCGCCGACAGCTCACAAGCCTTCTGGCGCACCCCGACAACGCCGCCGGCGGGCAACTGGTCATGACCAGCCAACCGTCCATGGTCACGGCCAACGAGGAGCTCGACCGTCTGTGCGGCGCCTCCGTGGAGCTGCCGCCGCTGCGCCATCGCTATGGAGACATCGAGCAGCTGGCCCGGTTCTTCCTGCTCAAATACCGCCCGAGCGCGGAGAGCGGCTGCTCCCCGGATGCGCTGGCGATGCTACGGCGCTGCCCCTGGCCGGAGAACGTCCGCCAGCTCGAGTCGGTGATCCGTGGCCTCGCACGGCGCCCTTGCGGCGGGATCATCCAAGTGGAGGATCTCCCGCCGGAATGCCGGGTGTCGTCCCACAAGGTCCTGACCACCATCGAAGCGCTGGAACGGGATGCCATTCTGCGTGGGCTGATGGACCGCAACTCCAACGTCCAGCGCACCGCGCAGGATCTCGGCATCTCCCGCGCCACCATGTACCGCAAGATGCGCCGTTACGGGATCGTCCCGTCGAGCCTCACCTAGCCCGCCGCGCTCGCGCTAGTGTGCGAGCGTGAGTCTTCATGTCGTCATAGGTTTCGGGCCCGCCGGGGCGGCCACTGCTCGGCTGCTGGCAGAAAAGGGCCATTCAGTACGCGTCGTCACCCAGTCGGGCCGGAGCCCGGAGCCCGGCATCGAGCACGTGGCGCTGGACGCGACGGACAGCAAGCGACTGATCGACGTCGCGCAGGGCGCGGCCGCGATCTACGGCTGTGCCGCACCGCTCTACCATCGCTGGGCGAGTGAATGGCCGCCGCTGGCAACGTCGGTCTGTTCGGCGGCCGAGGCGACCGGGGCCGTCCTGGTCATGCTGGGCAACCTCGACGGCTACGGTCCGGTTGATGGCCCCATGACCGAGGAACTGCCGCTCGCGGCGGTCGGCCCCAAGGGCCGGGTGCGCGCGGCCGTTTGGGAGCAGGCGCGGGAACTCCACGAGCAGGGCCGTATCAAGGCGGTCGAGGTACGGGCCTCGGACTTCTTCGGGCCCGGCGTCACCGACGGCGGGCACCTGGCCGCGTGGGTCATGCCGCGACTGCTGCGCGGCAAGCCGGTCTCCACGCTCGGGGACCCGGACGCCCCGCACAGCTGGAGCTACCTCCTCGATGTGGCCAGGGCCCTGGCCGAGGTCGCCGACGAGGAACGCGCCTGGGGTCGGGCCTGGCACGTTCCGACGGGGCCCGCCCTGTCCACCCGGGAGATGGTCGACCGCCTTGCCGCTCAGTCGGAAACGGGGCCGGTCGCGGTCCGCAGGCTGCCGCCGGCCGTGCTGGGTGTCGCGTCGGTATTCTCCCCGCTGATCCGCGAACTCAAGGAAATTCGCTATCAGTTCGACCGTCCATTTGTAGTTGATACGAGCGCTTACGAAGCCGAATTCGCGGTACGAGCCACCCCCGTCGACGAGCAGGTCAAGGCGACGGTGAACTGGTGGCGTGAGCGACTGGCCACCAAGGCGTCCGACGAGCGATTCCCTGACGCCACCGGCGTCCATCACCCGAAGTGAGGTGTGGTGGCCGAGCAGCGCAAGACGAAGGTGAAGGTCCTGTGGGGTCTCGCAGGCGGAGCCGCAGTGCCGGCGTGAGCGGCGCGGGCGCCGTGGCCTACGAGGAGTTCTCCGACGAAGAGATCTGCTGCGCAATCCCCAAGCCCCTCCACAACGTGCCGAGGGGGGGCCGACCGGGGGAGAGGAGGACCCCCGGACGGCGACGTGGCGTGGCTGATCCCCGGGCCGCCGCACCACCATCGGCGCACCGGCCGCCGAACGGCAGGACTGGTACAGCTTTTATCGCCCGGGGACGCTGAAGGTCTTTCGTCGTCGCACTGCCTCCGCGAGGGAGTGATCGCTCCGTCTCCCGTTCCTTCGAAGCGCGGTTTTGTGGGACCATCCGGCAATGGATCTCGCCCCTCTTGAGCTGGCCGTCAACCGTCTGCGTGACGCCGAAGCCGCAGTAGACGCTGCCCGCGCAGATGTGGAGATGGAGGCGGTCGGCGCAGTGCGCAAGGGCGCGCCGGTCGATGCCGTCTGTGGCGCCTGTGGCCTCACCCCCCACGATCTACTGCGCCTGGAGAAGACGGCAGGCGAACTTCCCCGCTAGCTGCCCCAACTCCGGCCCGCGCATGGCTCACTGCGCGGGCGGTATGTGCGTTGTAATGAACTCGTAATGCCCCCGCCCGTCTTTGGCATGCTCAGCACCCATACGCTTCGTAAGCCCTCGCCGCAACAGCTCCAACGCGAGGCAACACACTCATCACTTCCCTGTTCCCGGGGGCTGGCTCAAGCCAGAACGGGCGGCAGGAAGCACAGCAAGCAAGTAGGGAAATTGATGTCCACCGACGTCCGCACGTCCGCGCCCGCCGGCGCTCCTTCCAGCCCGGTCGTCACCTGGCTGCTCACCCTGGTGACCCTCGGTATCTACTGGCTGGTCTGGTACTACAAGGTCAACAAGCAGGTGAAGGCGATCGACCCGACCATTGAGGTCAAGCCCGGCATGGCGGTCGTGGCCGTCACCCTCGGCTCGTTGCTGATCGTCCCGCCGTTCGTCTCCATCGTGAAGACCGGTTCCCGCATTGCCCAGGCACAGCGCGCCGCCGGCGTGACCGCCGACTGCTCCGGCGTCGTCGGCCTGCTGCTCGCCTTCGTCCTCGGCCTGACCCCGCTCTACTACCAGAGCAAGCTCAACACGGTCTGGGCCGACCGCGCTTGATTTACCGCCACACAGGCGGCCAGGGCATGTGGGGAAGGGGCCGGGAGAGCGAATCGCTCTCCCGGCCCCTTGCCGTTCAGCGTCCGTGCCGGCGGATCGCGTTCAGCGTCGCAGGACCCACCGCTGTGCCGACTCCAGTGGGCCGTACCGGAAGCGCCGTAGCCACAGCGTTGCCCCCACCATCAGCACCACGCACACCGCGGCCCACAGTCCCATCACCCACCACGTGTGGGCCGACCCGGTGAACCGGGTCGCGAGGCCCAGTCCGAAGCCGTACGAGACCACCACACACAGCACGTTCTGCAGCACATAGCCGGACAGGGCCATCCGGCCGACCGAGGTGAGGCCGGTGGTCAACGGGCCGGGTCGCCGCACCTGGTCCACCACTGCACCGATCAGGCCGATGTAGCCGACGGCGACCAGCGGCGCGGCGCAGTAGCGGCCCAGCAGGAACCAGTCCTGGCCCGCCATCGCGACGGCCGCGGTGAGAGGGATTCCCAGCCCCAGCCCCCAGCGGAGCATCCGGGCGCGGAGTCGTCGCCCTGTTTCGTCCGCGCCGAATGCACCTGCCCGGAACAGCCGCACCCCGAGCAGGAAGAGAAAGACCAGCAGCCCGAAGGAAAGGACTGGCTCCAGCCGCAGGGCGAGCGCGTTCTCCAGCCGGAAGGACACTTGGTCCGGGTAACTGCCGTGCGCGTACAGGTCCACGACCTCGCGCGAGACACCGCCCCCGCTCTCCTGGCCGGCGCCGGCCTGCACGAGCACCGCCGTGAGCAGGCCCATGACGGCCAGGTGCAGCCCGGCCGCCCACCACATGACCCGCCGCCGCGCCCGGTCCGACCGGGTCAGCAGCCATGCCACGAGCAGCGCGGTGACCGCGTACCCCATGAGTACGTCCCACGCGAAGACGAGAACGAAGTGCAGGGTCCCCTCGGCGAACAGGAACAGCGCCCGCCGGCGGTAGCGGCCCGGCCAGGGCCGGCCGTGCCGTGCCGCGGAGTCGTACTGGATCGCCAGACCCACTCCGAACAGGATCGTCAGCATCGACAGGAACTTCCCGTCCGCCGCCACTCGGAACAGTAACTCGGCGACTGCCGGTACGGTTCCCTGGCCGCTCCCGCCGGTCCCGCTCTGCAAGATCCCCCACTCGGCACCGGGAGCGGTGAAGATCCACACGTTGGTCATCAGCGTGCCCAGGATCGCCACCCCGCGCAGTACGTCGAGCAGGGCGAGGCGGCTGCCACCGGCGCCGGACGTCGAGACAGTTGAGGGCAGGGTTTCGGTCATGTCCCCATGGTCGGGGCCTCTCGCCCGGCCCTCGTCGTGAGCAAGGACGAACCCGCGCTACATCGAAAGATGCACTGGGCCCGCATCAGGCCGGGCTGACGAGGCGGTCCACCGCTGCGGTTCCCGACGTATAGCCTCGGGCCATCGCCCCGGGCAGCACGGCATTGGGGGGCCGGCTCTGCACCTGCGCCGGACCGAGGTCATGGGCGGAAGCCGTCTGCTGACAGTCCCTAGCGAGCATCAGCGCCGGCCCGGGTGTCTGCGGAAGCTGCCCGTACAACACCTGCTCGAGCGCCGATATCAGCCGAGCCACATCCTGCTGAGGGCGTACCACGAGCCGTAGGAAGCGGCTGGAACTGCCGACTTTGTTGGCGCAGTCACGCACCAGCACTCCGTGCTCGGAGAGCAACCGGTCGCGCAGAACCGTCCCGTCCGCGCCTTCCGGCAGCCGTACGTAGACGAAGTTGCCCTGTGAGGGATAGACGGTCAGGCCCGGGAGCTGGGAGAGGCACCAGGTCATCTCCTCGCGGTCGCGGCGCGAGCGCTGAATGCTGTCCGCATACTCCTGGCGGTGTCCCTTCAGCATGAACACCACTGTCTCTGCGAAGGAGTTGAGATTCCACTTCGGCAGAGCGGCGCGCACCTTCCCCGCGAGCCCGGGATTCGACACCAGGTAACCGAAGCGCACACCGTGCAGCCCGAAGTTCTTGCCCAGACTGCGCAGCACGATCACATTCGTCCGCAGCACCGCCTCCGCGGCGACGCTCGGTTCCGGTTCGGCGTCGGCGAACTCCAGGAAGGACTCATCGACAACCACCAGATCCAGGTCCTGGAGTGCGTCGAGGATCGCGAGGACCTGATGCTTGGGCAGGTAGCCACCGTCGGGGTTGTTGGGGTTGCAGATGACTGCCGCGCGGGAGCCACGCGTCCGGATGAACCGTACGAATGATTCCGGATCCAGGCCGAAGCCATGTGCTTCCGGCAGCAGGAGCATGTCGACGCGCTTGCCGGTTTCCATCGGCTGGTCGGTCCACCGGCCGAAGGTGGGGACGGGCACGGCCAGCGACTCGTGAACGAGCAAGTGGTCGATCCACGTGATGAGTTCCGTGGAGCCGTTCCCCATGGCGACGGTCTGCGGGTTGAGTCCGAGCACCTGGCACAACTCGGCGGTGATGGTGTCCGCACTGCTCGGGTAGTACGTCAGGATCTCGCGGAGCCGGCTTCCGAGTTCGTCGAACATCTCGGGAGTGGGGAAGTACGGGTTGCAGGGAATGCAGAAGTCGGTGATCTCGCCGGCCGCGCCGGCCCCTGCCCGGTTCAGGGTGAAGTACGAGGGACTGTGCGCGGTGGACGCGCGAAAGAGCGCGGTGACATTGGTGCCGGCCATGAACTGCCTCCCCTGCGTGCGTAGGCCCGTACCTGTGCGAAGGGACCCGCCCCTGTATACGGACGGTGGTGGGACGGCGTTCAACCCATGAGGTGGGTGAGGAAGTGGTGGCCTCGCGCGACCGGCCAGTGCTGAGTGAACAGCGTCGTATGACGACCCGTATGTAGCAGGGACCGCTTCCAGCGGCTCCCGGCGTTGGTGACGTCGTGTCGGAACGGCTTTGAGGGTGTCGGATGAGACATGCACGACGCAGACTGCAAAGGCTCGCGCGGCTGGCAGCCGTCGGTGGACTGCTCAGCGGCGGTCTGATGATGACGACCGCGATGGCGAGCGAACCGGCCACTCGGGACGGAGACGAGGGCGGCACCGTTCAGCCCGCCGAGTTGGGCGCGAGTCTTGTCTCGCGGCTCGGCACATCGCGTACCGCAGGCAGCTGGATCGGCTCCGACGGGCAACCGGTCGTCGCAGTGACCGATGCGGACGCGGCGGTCGAGGTCGGTCGGGCGGGAGCACGTGCCAAGGTTGTCCGCCACAGCATGCGACAACTCCGCTCGGCCACCGATGCGCTGCGCGCTGCGCCCCGAGTGCCGGGCACCGCATGGGTGGTGGACTACGCGTCCAACGAGGTCGTGGTGCATGCCGACAGCACAGTCTCAGCCGGAGACTGGTCACGCCTGTCCGGCCTTGCCGACCAGATCGGCGGCTTCGTACACATGCAGCGGACCGCAGGGTCCTTCACCACCAGGGCCAGTGGTGGCGATGCGGTCTTCACCGGCGGTGGGCGCTGCTCCGCAGGATTCAACGTCACCAACGGCCAGAACGACTTCATACTGACGGCGGGTCATTGCGGTTCCGTCGGCACCACCTGGTTCCAGGACGCGCAGGGCGCCGAACGGATCGGCACCACGACGGCCAGCAGCTTCCCCGGCAACGACTTCTCGCTCGTCGAGTACGAGAACGGTGACGCCTCCAGTGGCAGGGGCGTAGTGGGCATCGGCGGTGGCCGGGAAGTACGGATCACCGCGGCCGCCGATCCCTTCGTCGGCCAGCAGGTCTTCCGCAGTGGCAGCACTACGGGCGTGCGTTCAGGCCGGGTGACCGCGTTGAACGCGACGGTGAACTTTCCCGAGGGCACAGTGACGGGACTGATCGAAACGACGGTCTGCGCCGAACCGGGCGACAGTGGTGGCCCGCTGTTCGCACAGGGGCTGGCGCTCGGGCTGACCTCGGGCGGCAACGGCGACTGCACCACCGGTGGTCTCACCTACTTCCAACCGGTGACCACGGCGATGGCAGCCCTCGGAGTGAGCGTGGCCGGCGCCGCCACAACGGCCGAGGACGGTAGCGGCGCGGCCTTGCCACCGGCTGTCGCCGGCACGTCTGTTCCGGGAGTGGCAGAAGGTGCGACGCTACCGGCCGGAAGCGTCTCCCTGCGGACCCTGGTACCGGGACTGGTGGTCGTCGCTGTGAGTCTTCTGGGCCTGGTGGCCACCCGCTGGATCCGGTCGGCTCATGACCGCAGAAGCTATCGGAGGCACTACTCCCAGGTCTGGGGCTGATCGGGGGCGCGGCGGCCGGACGGACCTTCAGGTCTCGTCTCGTCCGGTCGCCGCGCCCGTGGCGCGCCCTGGATCCTTGTGCTGGGTGTCTTAACTGAGCGCTGTCGCAGCCCCTCTGAGCAACAATCCACACCCCAGCATGAAGACGACGGCGGCCGTGCCGAGCGGGGCCGCGCGCTGAGCACGGGAGAGAGCCGCCCGGCCTCGCAATCGCCGGGTCAGCCTGCGCGTCACGGTCTCCCTCAACCGCACTGCCGCGAACCCGGCCGCCGCGAGCGTGAGCGCCAGCCCGGCTCCGTACGCCAGGACCAGCAGGAACCCGAACCAGGCTTGGCCGAGTGCAGCCGCTCCCACCAGGACAACTACGGCGGACGGACTCGGGACCAGCCCGCCGGCGAAGCCGAGGAGGATGATCCCGCGCAGGCCGGGGGCGGGAGGAGCGTGGGAGTGGCCGTGGCCGTGGCCGTGGCTGTGGTCGTGGTCGTGGTCGTCACCGTGGGCGTGAGTGCTCACCGGGCCGTGCGCATGGCTGTGGCTGTGACTGTGCCCATGGGGACGACGGCGCTGTCGCCACGCCCTGCGCAGCAGCAGCGCGCCCGCCCCCGCGACCAACATGCCGCTCGCGATGCCCAGCCAGGAAACAACGGTAGGCGCTGCCGCCGAGCCCGCGGTGATCAGTGCGCCCAGCGCGAAGACGCCCAGGGTGTGGGTCATGGTCACCGAAAACCCGAGGGCCAGCGCGTCGCGCAGAGAACTTCGGCCGCCCACCGTGGCGGCGGCCGCCATCATCGTCTTGCCGTGCCCCGGTGCCAGTGCGTGCATGGCGCCCAGCAGCAGGGATGCGCCGAGCGCGAGTGCGGCGAAACCTGCGGTCAGTTCGTGCCGGGCCACCAGCCCGGTCAGCGACTCCGCCCAACGGTCCGCCCCGCGCGGCAGCACGCCCGCTGCCGGGGAACCGCTCCTCTCGTCCTGACTTCCGGCGAGTGCCGGCCCGCCGGTACGTACCGTGAAGGCGGCGGACCGGATTTCAGGCGGCGTGAAGAGCTGATCGTCGGGGTACGCGGTCAGCCGCCGCGAGACGGAGTCCCTCGGCACGTCCGACCCCGACAACGTCATCCGGTCGCCTCGCGCCGTGATCTCCCGCCACCCTGCTCCGGTTGTGACAGTCGCAGGGTGGTACGCCAGGCGCATTCGCTCGTCACGCGGCAGCGGCGCCGTCAGCTCGCACGTTACGCGCAAGGTCTGCAACCCCGCCTGCCCTGGACGTACGTGAGCCTTCGCGCTTCCCGCCGAGACGGAGGCGACGTTCCCACCCCGTGATGCCCCGCCCGCGAGCTCGACCCGAGCGTCCCGTGCCGCCGCGTCACACCGCGACCGGGCCCATGCCGACAGTTCGGCCGAAGCGAGCCGATCGTCTCCGTCGGCGTCGATACGGGTCCGTTCCTGAGCGGCCGGAATCTCTGCCAGATCCTCGACGTGGTCCACTTCCAGCTCGCCCGGAGTGACGACAAGTCCGTCGTACTGATTGACGGTGAAGTTGCCGAGGGGGTGAGCCTGCGCCGCCTGGGCGGGGAGCAGGGCCAAGGCCGCTCCGGCCACCAGCGTGGCGAGAGCCGAAGCAGCGGTACGGCGATTCACGACTCCCCCCGAGGCCCGGAGAGTGCGGACTTCCCGGAGAGCACGGACTTCGCTTCGCGCGCCCCCGTGAGTGAGAAGCCCCGGTTCAGATCCAGCGCGGCACGCAGAGAGCGCCGCGCGGCCTTGTCGTCGCCGAGGGCGTGCTCGATCATGCCCCGGTGGAAGAGGAACGAAGCGTTCCGGTAGCCGGGTCTTTCGGCCGTCGCCTTCTTCGCGTACGTCAGCGCCTCCTGATCCTTGCCGTTCGCGTGGAGCGCCCAAGCGAGCGCGTCCGCCGTGTGGACACTCTTGCGGCGCGACCATTCGGCGCGCGCCGACTTCAATGCCTCCTCGGCGTCGCCGTGATCTGCCTCGATGAGAGCGGATTCGAGATCGGTGGCGACTCCGTTGGCGCGAGCCAGCCGGGTCCACGTACCGATGAGTGCGTGCTGTTCCTCGGCCCGCTCGGGTTGCCCGGCCGCTTCCTGCAGTTCGCCGAGTGCGGCGAGCTGACCCGGCAGCGGGTAGCGCCGTACGACCTCTTCGAGATCTCTCAGGGCTCGCTTCGTCTGCCCCTGCGCGGCATACGTACGGCCGCGACCCTCCAACGCCGGCACGTACTTGGGATCGGCGCGCACCGCAGTCGTGAAATGGCCCTGTGCTCGCCCGTACTGGCCCTGAGACCACGCCAGTTGGCCGAGTGACGTGGCGACGTACGCCACATCGGCGGGGGTGAACGCGGATTCCAGCGCACGCAGCAACACCTGGCGCGCCCTCTTCGCGTCACCGTGCAGCTCCAGCACGTACGCGTACCGGGTGAAGACCGGAATGCCGGGCCGGCGCCGGTCGGCGAGCTCAGCCGCTCGCAACGCCTCGTCGTAACGCCCGAGTTCCACCAGGGCGTCGACCCGGCTGGACAGCGCCCGCTCGCTGTACGGGTTCACGCGCAGCGCCCGGTCCGCCTGACCCAGCGCCGCCCCGAAGTCGTGCCGGGCAGCGGCGAGCGCCGCCCGCCCGGCGAGTGCCGCATCGTTCTCGCCGGGCGGGCGCAGCTTCAACGACCGCTCGAATGCCTTCTCCGCCTGCGGATACCGTGTCGGATCACCGCTGGTCCGCGCCTGCTCGACGTACGCCGTACCGAGCGTCGCCCAGCCCGTGGCGTCCTTGGGCTGCCGCTGGAGGTGCTTGTGCAGGGCGTCGATGCCCTGCGCGAGGTCCCCGGCCGTCAGCCGCTCGACGGACACGTCCGCCGCCGGAGCGGGTGTGTCCCGCCCGGTCCGGTCCGGGTCGCCGTCGGCCCCCATCGCCACCGAGGTGGCGGTGAGCCCCGCTGCCACCGCCACGACCACCGCGATCCGCCACCGCCGCGGCCCATGCCATCGCGCATGCCATCGCTCACGCGACCACACGGACTGCGGCTGCGGCTTCCGTACGAGCATTGCCTCTCGCCTTCCTCGGTTTTCTTTCGGGTCTTCTCTGTGGGGTGGCCCGGCCGCGCTGCGGGGCTGACCGGGCTGACGGACTACGCCAATGCGCGCTCTGCGGCCGGAGGTCAGCCGAGCCAGGACCGGCGTACGGGCTGACGACGCGAGCGCACGTAGGCCGTGCCGAGGCCGACGAGCAGTACACCCACGGCCCCTGAGGCGGCCGAGACGAGCATCACCGTGTTGTCGTCCCACGACGCGGTGATCGAGGACATCCCGCCCGTCAGGCCCGTGGCGGCTGCCTTGGTGTCTGCCTCCGCCGCCTTCTTGCCGTCGGAGCCGGAGGTGGGCAGGGCGACGTACGGGAAGCTGGTGCCGAACTTCTTGTCGTTGGCGTCGACCGCGTCACCCAGATCGTTCTTCGAACCGACGAGCTCGCCCTCGACGGCCTGAAGCGCGATGTCCAGCACGTCGTCGGTCAGCCGTCGTCCGTTGGGGAAGCCCGCGTTGTCGCCGTCCAGTACGCCGAGCCGCTTGGGCTCCGCGACCGGCTTGATGGAGGTGTTCAGGCGGAGCATCTCCGACGGTGTGACGTCCGGCGGCTGGTTGACGTCCTTGACCCCGGTCAGGAACACCGAGACGAGGTCGTTGCGCGGCTCCGCCGGAGCCTTGATCTTGTAGATGCCCTCGATGAGCTTCGGCAGCTCCGGTTCGGTGACGTTCTTGAGGAAGTCGCCGTCGTTCTCGGGGGAGGACGCGTTGAACTTGTCCTTGTCCTTCACCGGGTTGACGACCTCGTTGACCAGTGGCATGCCGAGCCGGGACACGCGTGTCCAGTGGCCGGAGGCGCTCTTGCGCTCCGTCGTCGAGTAGATGCCGACGACCGGCTGTTTCTCGGACTCGCGGATGTACGAGTTCGGCACCTGTAGGGCGATGGTGTTCACGTTGTAGCCCTTGAGGGTGTCGTTCCCGACCTCCGACAGATCACCGCCGTACAGCAGGTCGAAGACGCGCAGATCGAGGAAGAAGGGGTCGTCGGCCTGACCGGCGAAGGCCTTGAGCCCACCGGGGACCTTCTGCACCGCCTGGTCGCGCAGCTTCTGGTAGTCGGGCATCGACGCCTTGCCGACGTTCGACGGGGCGACCGGAAGGCTCTTCGCGAGCTTGTGCCGCGAGACGGTCTTGCCGTGCTCCAGCCGCAGCAGCTCGATGTCGTAGGTCTGGGTGAAGTTGAGGTCCGGGTCGTCCAGGCTCTCCACCGCACCGGTGTTATAGAGGAAGGTGTTCTCGTTCTTTCGGTGGTCCTTGAACGTGAACCGGTACAGCAGGTCGTCCTGGGCGTCACCGTCGCTGTCGACGTGGATGTCGTAGCGGGCGTCGTTGGCGAAGGTGTAGAAGTTCGGGCCGCCCGCCGGCTCCTGGAACGGCAGCCAGTTCGCCACCAGAGTCGTCGTGTCGGGGTGGTCGGGGCTGACGAACGCGTACACGTCCGTGTTGTCGAACTGCGGCTGCCCCGAGATCAGCGGCGCCTCCCGGTGGCTGGAGGCGGCCGCCGTCCGCGGCTCCAGCACGCTCACGCCGGCGGCTGCGAGTCCTCCGCCTGCCAGCGCTCCACAGGCGAGCAGGGCGATGCTCCCGCGACTCGGCCAAGCCCACACACTTCTGGTGATTACGGCCATCTCGTCCGTCCTTCATCCGTCATCTCGTCCGTACCGGCGTGCTTGTACGTCCAGTACGTGCGCCGAAGCCGTCTTGTTCGGTCTCGATGGCTGAAAGATCGGCGGTGTGCGTAACGGCATGTCTGACGAGAGCCGTCCGGGCGCGCCTCCGAGCCCGGACGGCATCAGTGTCAGCAAGCGCCGGACGGCCCGCATGGTCTCGGCGTCACCGCGACGGCGAACACCGGCAAGGTGGTCTCGCGGCTGAGCCTGTAGCTCAGGGCCAGGAGGCGCGTCAGCGTCGTTCAGGCTGGCCCGCGGCCGTGAACTCCGCCGTCACCGGCTTCTGCGCCGGCCCGGAGGGATGAGCCCTACCACGCCCGGGCCGTGGCCTGCTCCGGCCGGGGCAGGGCGGCCGCAGCGCGGTTGCTCACGTCGGGGAACGTGACGGTGACCGTCAGCCCGCCTCCCGGTCGCGCGCTGGTGGTGATGTCGGCGTCATGGGCGTCGGCGATGGCCGCCACGATGGACATACCCAGCCCGAGCCCTTCGGTACGCGCGGCGCGAGTGGCACCCAGCCGCTGGAAGGGCTGGAAGAGCTGCTCGATGGCGTTCGGCGGGACCAGCGGACCGGTGTTGGTGAGGGTGAGCGTCGCGCGGCCTTCCACCGTCCGGGTGGTCACGTCGATCCTGCCGTGGGGCATGTTGTGCCGGAGCGCGTTGTCGACAAGGTTCGTGACGAGACGCTCGGCGAGGTTACGGTGGCCGGCCGCCAGAGCCGGTGAGATCGAACAGCGGAACGTGATGCCCCGGTACCGGGCTTCGGCGCTCCTCGCCTCGACCACCTCATGCGCCATCCGGGCCAGGTCGAACGGTTCACGCACGTCGATGCCCCCCTGGCTCCTGGCCAGAGTGAGGAGCGCCTCGATGAGCCGCTCCTGCTGCGCCCCCGCGGCGAGGATGCGCTGGTGCGCCGCCCGCAGGGACTCCACGGTCGCGTCGGGATCGGACAGGCTGACCTGCCCGAGCGTCCGCTGACGGGCCAGCGGAGTGCGCAGCTCGTGCGAGGCGTTGGCGACGAACTGACGCTGAGCCTGGAAGGACGCTTCGAGCCTGCTCAGCAGTCCGTCGAAGGTGTCGCCCAGTTCCTTGAGCTCGTCGGCGGGACCGTCGAGCGCCAGGCGCTGGTGCAGGCTCGTCGCCGAGATGTCCCGGGCCGTCGCCGTGATCGTACGCAGCGGGCGCAGCATGCGGCCGGCGACGATCCAGCCCAGCACGATCGAAATCACCAGCATCAGGGCGAGCGCGATCCCGGACTGTACAAGCAACTCCTGCATGACGACGGCCTTTTGATGCGCCAGGATCTGCTCCGCCGCGTTGGAGAGCATCTCGGAACCGCTGCGCCTGAGGGGATCCCGAGCGCCCTCGGGCGGCGGGAGCGCGTCGCTGGTGCCCGGGGCCGGGATGAAGCCCTTGGCCGGCCGCGCGGAGACGGCGCGGCTCGTCAGGACGTACGTAACACCCAGCAGGGCGGCGCCGGACACGAGGAACAGCCCCCCGTACAGGAGAGTCATTCGCAGCCGCACCGTGCGGCGGGGCAGGGATGAGCGGGCGATCCGGCTCGTGAGCCGGGCGATGACCGACATGGGCGTCCTCAGCTTCAGATCCGGTAGCCGCTCTTGGCCACGGTTTCGATGACCGGCGGATCCCCGAGCTTGGCCCGCAGCCGACTGATCGTGATCTTCACGGCGCTGGTGAACGGATCGGCGGCCTCGTCCCAGACGCGTTCGAGTAACTCCTCGGCCGAGACGGCCCGGCCCTTGGAAGCCAGGAGCAGTTCCAGGACACCGAACTCCTTGGGCGCCAGCTCCAGCAGCCGGTCCCCCCGGCTCGCGCTGCGCCGGGCCGTGTCGACCACGAGGTCGCCGTGGCGCAGGGCGGGTGGCACGGCCGGATGGGCGCGACGAGCCAAAGCGCCGATCCGCGCGATCAGGACAGGGAAATCAAAGGGCTTGGGGAGATAGTCGTCGGCGCCCAGGCTGAGCCCGTCGACCAGATCCGTCGCCGTCGCCGCCGCGGTCAGCATCAGCACCCGGCTCCGGCACCCGGCCGCGATCAGCTCGGCGCACACCTTGTCGCCGTGCATCCCCGGCAGGTCCCGGTCGAGCACGATGACGTCGTAGTCGTGGAACAGCGCTCGCTCGAGACCGTTCGGACCGTCGAACGTCACGTCGACGGCCATCTGCGCACGGCGCAGACCGACGGCCACTGTCTGGGCCATCTCCTCGTCGTCCTCCACAACGAGCACCCGCACAACCCGTCGCCCCCCTTCGTCTTCTCGTCTTCGTCGATGCACAGCTGGACGGCCGGCCAGGAACACCTTGACCACCTCATCCAGTATGTTCCCCACCCTCCGGTTTCCTCAGGGTTTCACCGCGAGGCCGTGTGCCCGGGCCGGCGACCGTGACGATTCGGCCGTACTTGTTATTCCCCGCGGCAGGCAAGCTATTTACGGGAATTGGCGTCCAAGTGCTCAAACTTGTCGTTCCCCGGGTGCCCGACTACGGTCCTTCATGTCTTACGCGGTCAACTCAGGGGAGTGGTTATGGCTAACCCGTTCGATGACGAAAACGGCACCTTCCTCGTGCTGGTGAACGACGAAGGCCAGCATTCGCTCTGGCCCGTCTTCGCCGACGTCCCGGCCGGCTGGAAGGCCGTATTCGGAGAGGACACGCGAAAGGCCTGCCAGGAATACATCGAGGAGAGCTGGACCGACATGCGTCCGACAAGCCTTGTCGAAGAGATGAAGACGCACGAAGCCGCCCGGTAGACCAGCCCAACCACCACGAAAAAGGGGAGATCAGGCCTGGCACGGCATGGGTTTCGGCCCGGGTGAGCGAGGGGCTCGTTTCACCGGACCGACCGTCGAGGCGGTCGAAGTGGCCCTGCTGGCCGTTCTCGACGGCTACCCCCTGCATGCGGACACCCCTGAAGGCGGCCCCAACGCGGAGAAGCGGACGAAGGTCAGACTGCTTTCCGAGATCCGCAAGGTCAACGACAACAACGTTCAGCTCCTGAAGAATTTCACACCGGGCCTCTTCCGCGGTGACCTGCTGCTTTTCGTCGCGGCAGAAGGAAGGCCGGACCACTCGCCCGCGGTGGAGGCTCCCGACAGCTGGGCCCCCTACATCGACGGCGCCATAGACATTGCGAGAAGTTCTCGCCGGCAGGCGCGCCCCCGCCGGGGAGTTAGCAGCCGGCCCGGGCGCCGCCGGGCACCTTGCCGGCCCCGGTCCGCCGCATCGAGTCGATGCGGCGGACCGGGGCTTCTCCATGCCAAATGCCGGTGAACGGCCGCCCGGTGGAGCGAAACCTTGGTGAAACCGCTGCCTCCGTAGAAAGGAGTCATGCCGGAGAACCAGCGAGCAATGGAGACGAAGATGGTAGTTACCGCCATCGAGGGCACCGACCCGAAAGCGGGACGGAACGGACGGTTGCGCCGGAGCGGCGCGATGGCCGCTCTGCTGATGAGCGTCGCGCTGGTCGCCGGGGCCTGCTCCGGCAGCGACGAACCGAAGGAGACCGTGGCGGAGGTGCCCGGTTCGGAGTCGGAGACTCCCAAGGCCACCGGGAAGGAGGACGTGCTGGCGTACGCCAAGTGCATGCGCAAGAACGGCATGCCCGACTTCCCCGACCCGCAGCCCGGTGGCGGCCTCGGCCTGCCGCCCGGGACGGACCCCAACTCGCCCGAGTTCAAAAAGGTCGAGGACAAGTGCAAGCACCTCATGGGTGGGGACCAGGAGAAGCGGAACGGCGACGACACCTGGTCCGCGGCCGACAAGCTCAAGTACTCGAAGTGCATGCGTGAAAACGGCGTGCCGAAGTTCCCGGACGCCGACGCGAACGGTGGCTGGCAGTTCCCGGAGACCGGCGGCGACGTCGATCCGCAGTCGCCCCAGTTCAAGAAGGCAGAGAAGGCATGCAAGAAGTACCAGCCGCAGAACATGCAGAGGACGGGATCCGGGAGCGGCTCGTGAGCACCTCGCAGACCCTGGAGGAGAACGCGGCTGCCGGCTCCTCCGAGGACAACGACGGCCCTCCTCGTCGCCGGCGGCGCGGACGTGTCCTCGCCATCGCGCTGGTGGTTCTGGTCGCGGCGGGCGTGGGCGTCGTCATCGCCGATCCCTTCGGCACCAAGACGAAGGACGCCACGATTGAGAACGGCACCCCGACCGCGACAGCGAAGGTGACCAAGGGAACCCTCTCCGCCCGGACCCTGGAGAACGGGACGCTGGGATACGCCGGCGACTACCAGGTGATCAACAAGGCCAGCGGCACGGTCACCAAGATGCCTGCCGTCGGCCAGGTGATCAAGCAGGGCAAGACGCTCTACCGGGTCGACGGAGAGCCGGTGATCATGCTTTACGGCGGCTATGTTCCGGTCTACCGGGCCCTGTCCTGGGGGACCGAAGGCGCTGACGTCAAGCAGCTCAACGCCGCACTGGTCGCCCTCAAATACGCCACCAAGGACGAACTCGACCCCGATTCGGACTACTTCGGCCGGCAGACCTACAACGCCCTCCTGGAGCTGCAGGACGACGTGGGCCTCGAGGAGACAGGAGATCTCCCGCTCGGACAGGCCGTGTTCATGCCGGCCAAGGAGATCAGGGTCACCAAGGTCACCGGAGTGGCCGGCGCGGCGGCGGGCGGTGGCGCGAGCCTGATGCAGGCATCGTCCACCGACCGGGAGGTCACCGTCGAGCTGAGCGCCAGCCAGCAGGCCGACGTCGCGGCCGGTGACAAGGTGACCATCACGCTGCCCACCGACAAGACCATCGACGGTGTGGTGTCGGCGGTGGGCAAGGTGGCGACGAAGGGGACGACCAGCCGACCATCGACGTCAAGATCAGACCGCTGAAGCCGAAGGAGACGGGCCAGCTCGATCAGGCGCCCGTGCAGGTGTCCATCATCACGGAGACCGTGAAGGACGTGCTGTCGGTGCCGGTGAACTCACTGCTGGCGCTGGCCGGCGGCGGATACGCGGTCGAGGTCGTCGAGGCCGGTGGCAAGCACCGTCTGATCGCCGTGAAACCGGGCCTGTTCGACGACGCCGCGGGCAAGGTCGAGGTCACCGGAACCGGCCTAAAGGCCGGACAGAGCATCGTGGTGCCGTCGTCATGACCGAAGTCGAGACGGAGGTACGAGCGACGGGGGCCCGGCAGCTCGGTGAGCCGGTCCTCCAGCTGGAGAACGTGACCAAGATCTATCCCGGGGTGTCACCGGTCGTGGCCATGGACCGGGCCAGCTTCACCATTCGCCGGGGCGACCTGGTGGCGATCGTGGGCCCGTCGGGTTCGGGGAAGTCCACCCTCCTGCAGGTGATGGGCACCCTGGACCGTCCCACCTCGGGGACCGTCAGGATCGTCGGCGAAGACGTCGCCAAGATGTCGGACTACGCGCTGGCCGGACTGCGGGCCACCCGGATCGGTTTCGTGTTCCAGCAGTTCTTCCTGGCCGAGCACGCCACAGCCCTGGAGAACGTGGCCGACGGAATGCTGTATTCGGGCGTCAGGCACGGCGCCCGGATGAAGGCCGCGGGCGCGGCACTGGCCCGGGTCGGGCTCGGCCACCGGATCAACCACCGCCCGCCCCAGCTGTCGGGAGGTGAGCGGCAGCGCGTCGCGATCGCCAGGGCTCTGGCAGGGAACCCGGCGATCGTGCTGGCCGACGAGCCCACCGGCAACCTCGACAGTGTCTCCGGGGCCGCGGTCTTCAAGCTGCTCAAGGAACTCAACGCCGAGGGCACCACCATCATCATGATCACCCACGACCGTGAGCTGGCCGCCCGGCTGCCGCGCCGCATCGAGGTCCACGACGGCCGGATCGTCGCCGATGTCACCGCGGACGAACAGCCCCTGGACACCGAAAGGCATCTGCCATGACGACCACGGCTCCCGGCCGGCTGCATCCGGCCGACATGGCGCGGACCGCCGGGGTCGGGCTGCGCACCCGGCGGATGCGGGCGGCGCTCTCGGCGCTGGGCATCTCGATCGGCGTCGCGGCGATGGTGGCGGTCCTCGGGCTGTCCGCCTCTTCCCAGGCCGGTCTGCTCGCCGAGATCGACAAACTCGGCACCAACTTGCTGACCGTGACACCGGGTCAGATGCTGGGCGGCGGGGACGCCAAACTGCCCCAGGACGCTCCGGCGGTGATCGCCAGGGTCGGCCCGGTGGAGACGGTCCAGAGCACCGGCAAGACCAAGGCCAACGCCTTCCGCAGCCCGTACATCAAGAGCATCAACACCAACGCGATCACGGTCAGCGCCGCCAGTCTCGATCTGCCCGCCGCGGTACGCACGACCGTCGCCCGCGGCAATTACCTCAACGCAGCCACCGCCGAACAGCCGGTCGCCGTGCTCGGCTCGGCCGCCGCCAAACGGCTGGGCATCGCCAAGGTCCACCCGGACGCACGCATCTGGGTCGGCGGACAGTGGTTCTACATCGCGGGGGTCCTCAACTCGGCCACCCTGGCGCCCGAGCTCGACTCGTCGGTGCTGGTCGGCTATCCGGCCGCACGGAAGTACCTCAACTTCGACGGTCATCCGTCCATGGTCTACGTACGGTCCGACACCGATCAGGTCAACGAGGTCCGCGACGTGCTCGCGGCGACAGCCAACCCGGCGAACGCCAGTGAAGTCGACGTCAGCCAGCCGTCGGCCGCTCTCGTGGCCCGCGCCGCGACCCAGTCCGCGCTCAACGGCCTGTTCCTCGGGCTCGGGGCGGTGGCCCTGCTCGTCGGCGGCATCGGAGTGGCCAACACCATGGTGATCTCCGTCCTGGAACGCCGCTCCGAGATCGGGCTCCGACGCGCACTCGGTGCGACCAAGGGCAACATCCGTCTTCAGTTCCTGTCCGAAGCGGTCCTGCTCGCCGCGATGGGCGGTGCGGTCGGGGTGGCGCTGGGAGTCGTCGCCACCGCCTTCTACGCCCAGATCAAGGGCTGGGCCACCGTCGTGCCACCGCTCGCCTGGGGAGGGGGACTTGGGGCGGCCATCGCCATCGGCGCCATCGCCGGCCTGCTCCCCGCGCTCCGGGCGGCCCGCATGCAGCCCACCGAAGCCCTCCGGACTTCGTAGTCACCGCCGGCGTCACAGTGCCCGGCCCGGCACCGCGCAGAAGGAGCGTCGGTGCGGTGCCGGGCATCGCCATACCCGCGTCCAACTGTCGAGACTGGTCAGTTGGAAACTCTGACCGTTGATATGGAGGAAGTTGTGCACCGCCTATTTTTCCTTGTTGTTCTGGGTGTAGTTCTAGTGGTGAGCGGCTGTTCCAGTAGTTCGTCCGCCAAGCCCGGGTCGACGAACAGCAGACCTACGGGCGAGACATCATCGGGAGGACCGGCGAAAATTGATCCGGCCGCCTATTCCGCATGCATGCGCGCGAACGGCGTACGGAATTTCCCGGACCCCGACCACTTCGGTGGCTTCCAGATAGGGGCGGAGGACGGAATCGCCCCTGAGACACCGCAGTACCAGGCAGCATACGAAGCCTGTCAGTGATGGTCGCTCAAGGGGCCGTTGATTTAACCTGAGTTCTTCATCTTCCTGAGGAGCCCTGTGTTGTGGGTGGCTCGCACCGGAGGCCGCCGCGTGGCTGCTGCCGTCCAGTCCCGAGCAGACCCACCTGCTGGACGCCGTCGGTCAGATCGCCGTGCTGCTGCTCGTCGGACTCACCGGCATCGAACTCGACTTCGCCCTGGTACGCCGCCGCGGACGCACCGCGCTGCGGGTCAGCCTGTCCGGACTCGTCATCCCGCTCGCCCTCGGTATCGCCCTCGGCTATCCGCTGGCGAAGATCTTGTACACGGGGACGGCCGACACGACGGTCTTCGCCCTCTTCCTGGGCGTGGCGATGTGCGTCAGCGCGCTCCCGGTCATCGCCAAGACACTGATGGACATGAACCTGATCCACCGCAACGTGGGTCAGCTGACTCTCGTGGCGGGCGTCGTCGACGACGCTTTCGGCTGGTTCATGCTGTCGGTCGTATCCGCGATGGCCGTCGGCGGGCTGACCACGGGCAAGGTCGCCATCGCACTCGTCAGCCTCCTGCTCGTCGTGCTGGTCGCGGTGGTGGTGGGCCGGCCCGTCGTGCGGGCAGTCCTGCGGCTGAGCAACGGGTCCGAGGAGCGTACGGTCGCGATGGCCGCCGCGATGATCCTCCTCGCCGCGGCCGGCACGCAGGCCCTCGGACTCGAAGCCATCTTCGGAGCCTTCGTCTGCGGCGCCCTCATCGGCACCAGCGGTGAGTTCGCACGGGCCCGCACGGCCTCCCTGCGTACGGTCGTCCTCGCCTTCCTGGCCCCCCTCTTCTTCGCGACGGCCGGACTGCGGGTCGATCTCAGGGCGCTCGCCAACCCCAAGGTGCTCGCAGCGGCCCTGATCGTGCTCGCGGTCGCGATCTTCGGCAAGTTCGCCGGCGCCTACCTGGGGGCGCGGCTGAGCCGGCTCAGTAAATGGGAAGCGCTGGCACTCGGCGCCGGGATGAACGCCCGTGGCGTCATCGAGGTGATCGTGGCGATGGTCGGCCTGCGGCTGGGCATCCTCGACACCAACAGCTACACGATCATCGTCCTCGTCGCCGTGGTGACCTCGGTCATGGCGCCGCCGCTGCTGCGCATGGCCATGAAGCGGGTCGAGTACACGGAGGAGAACAGTTGCACCTGAGCGACCGAGCCGAAGCGAACGCAAGGGGCAAAGGTGTGAGCGGGGTGGCGGCACGGACCGAGTGACGTCCGATACATCGCCGGTGTGGCCCGAGTGGAGTGCCGCCCTGTACGAGCACTGCCAGGGGCGCGCGACCGCGCCCCTGGCAGTGCCCGCCGAGCGGCACGCGACCACCCCGTGGCGTCAAGCGGTATCAGATGTGGACACGCGCACCGGGCACCCCGCCGCCGGTGGCGAACACGCCCTGGTCGGCCCAGCCGCCACGGCCGTTGCCGCCGTTGTTGACGAAGGCATGGATCCCTCCGCTGTCGTCCACGACGAGGTAGTCGGCGCGTGCGTCGCCGCCGATGTCGGCGAATCTGACCTGTGCGCCGGTCCACGCGGAGGAGCCGCTCGCGATGACACCCTGGTCGGCCCAGGTGATGCGGCCCAAGGGGTCGTTGGCGTCGGGAGTGGTGACGTTGGTCAGGGCCTGGGTGGCACCGTTGTCGCCGAGGACCAGGTAGTCGGCCTTGCCGTCGCCGCTGATGTCGGCGAACCTGACCTGTTCGCCGGTTCAGCCGGAGGAGCCGGTGGCGATGTAGCCCCGGTAGGCCCAGCCGCCACGGTTGTCACCACCGGTGTTGATCCAGGCGCGGACCGCCCCGTTGTCGTCCACGACGAGGTAGTCGGCGCGGGTGTCACCACCGACGTCGGCGAACCTGACCTGGCTGCCCGACCAGGTGGAGCCGCTGGCGACGTAGCCCAGGGAATCCCAGCCGCCGCGGCCTTCGCCGCCCAGGTTGATCCAGGCTCGGGTGGCACCGTTGTCGTCGACGACGAGGTAGTCGGCCTTGCCGTCGCCGTTGAAGTCCACGTCGTAGTCACCGGCGTGCCCCCTGCTGGGCGGGGCCGGCTTGACGTCCACGAACTCGCTGATCGCGCCGGCCGTGGCCGCATTGGCGATGCCCGTGTACCAGGCGCGGGCCATCTTGGAGTATCCGCTGTCCTTGGGGTGCAGCGTGTCGTTGAGGTCGCCTGTGGTGACGTCCGCCATGCTCACCTGGCGCACCAGACCGGTCGGGGTGGCGCGCGCCGCGATCACTCCTGGTATCGCGGCGTTGTACGCGACGATGCGCTTCTGGACCTCGGGCGTGGTGGAGGGCACCAGGGAGGCGACGAGGATCACCGTGCTGGGGGAGGCGACGCGGATCTGGTCGATGAGCCCGCCCAGTCGCGCCGGGGCGGTGCTGACCTGGTAGTCACGGTTCATGTCGTTGGTGCCGATGTGCAGCAGCACCACGTTGGGTTTTGCCGCCGCCAGCCAGGTCTCGATGTTGGCGGACAGCTGGTCGATCCGCCAGCCCGAGTGCCCTTCGTGATCCAGGTCCATGCCGGCCACAGCACCGTGCTGCAGCGTGCCGACGAGGTCCACGACATCCGCGCGGTCCTTCAGCAGCGCCCCGAGATCGGCCCGGTAGCCGGACGCGGTGGAGCTGCCCACGCCCTGCGTGATCGAGTCGCCCAGCGGCATCACGGCGAGGCGCGGCACCTTCCAACTGCCGCTGGAACCACGGGACTCGCCGGTGTAGGTGTAGGTGTTGAGAGCCTCCACGGCAGCCATGGGGTTGCCGTCCTTGTACTGATCGATGGCCAGGAAGTTCGGCTTCTTGCGGGCGGCGGGCATGCAGAAGCGCTCCGCGCGGTTCTGGAGCTGCTCGTTGTCGTTCCCGTACGTCGGGCTCATCGGCACGTCCCGGAAGTGGTTCATCACGAAGAGACGGCGGAACTTCGGCTCCTCCTTGCTGAGCGGAATGTCGCCCCAGCGGGTGTAGCAACTCCAGTCGGAGTTGCCCAGACCCGGGCCCATGGACCAGTAGTTCTCGACCGTCCAGTCCTTGGCCCGCATGACGCCGAACTTCTCGCGCGCGTCGTCGCCGGCGTCGGAGAAGACCAGCAACCGCTGGTTCTTCGCGACCATCTCGGAGACCCTGGGCCAGCCTTGGTCCTGCACCTGCGCGGCCCTCGGGTTGAAGATCATCCTGGTGAGGGCGGGGACCTGGTCGAACACCGACTTCAATTGCTCCGAAGTGACGTTGTCCTCAAGGAACACGGTGACGACCTGGTCCGGGTGCGCCTCCAGCCAGGTGGTGATTGTCTGGAGCGACTTGAGCAGCGGCATCGACCCCATGCTGCAGGACCCGTGGCAGAGGAGAATCCGGCCTTCGTACTCGTAGACGTCGAGCATCAGCGCGCGGACACCGGCGTCGAGCTGCCCCTGGATGGAGTGCGGCTGGTTCGGGGCGAGCGGGGTGTCGATGTCCTCGCTGTTCTGGTACGCGTTGTGGGCCGTGAGGTAGGTCATCTGGTCGAACGTGGGGTCCGTGGGCATGGGCTTCTTCGGCGGGTCGATGGGGGTGACGAACCACTCCTCGTGTGCGCCGGCCTCGTCGGAGAGCCGGACGTCCGCGGCGGCGTCTCCGGGCGCCACGCCGGAGAGCTTCGTCTGGAGGCCGGGCACGAGGACGCGGTACCGCTCACCGGCCTGGTGCTCGAAGTTCCATTCCGTACCGGTGGCGGAGCAGGTCTTGATAACTCCGAGCGCTCCGGCGTTGCCGCTCTCCCGGCCGAGGCACTGTCCACTCCTGGTCGAGCTCTTGATCCGGAATCCGGCGCTGCCCGCGATCTGCTCGAACTCCCACTGCTGGTCGTCCTCGTCGCCCTTGGGCCGGGTGGTCTGTGCCACACTGCCGCCACCGGAGATCTGGTTACCGCCGGCGACGTTCTGGATGTAGAACCGGCCCTGGGTCGGAGGGCCTGCGGCGAGAGCGGGGCTCGCGCCGCCGGTGAGTGCCCCGATGGTCAGCAGACCCACCGTCAGAGCCATGACCAGCACGTGTGCCACCGGTCTTCGGACAGTTCCGGCGGTGGGCGGATTCGCAGCGACCGCGGCCGCCGAACGTCGACGGACGGAGATGTGCATGTGGGGCTCCCCCGGGTGATGCGGTCGGTACGGTAGATGCTGTGGGCAACTGGCCCGCCCACAGCATCGGTCCCCCCACTGTCGTTTCGCTGACGTACCGCTGACGCCTGTCTGGCACGCCCGGGTGCGACGCCGCGGTGTAAGCGGTTGGACCGGCGTCCTTTACGTACGTACCGACTCCGGATCGCTCGTTCCGGAACCACCGGTCACTGACGATCAGCGAGCTGCGCAGTTCGACCACGCATGTGAACGGACTTTGCCGAAGCGGTAGTTGGCTTTGTGGACGTCCGTTCGAGATCCCGGTGCGTGTCGATGACGCAAGGGGCCGGGGTGAGCGGCCATGGTGGGTGCATGAACAGTGCCGGCATTCTGGTGGATGCGTTCGAACGGATCCGGGAAGTGGTGCACGAGGCCGTCGAAGGCCTCCCGCCCGATGACCTCAGCGCGCGGCTGGGCGAGGGGGCGAATTCCATCGCCTGGCTCGTGTGGCACCTGACGCGTATCCAGGACGACCATGTCGCGGACGTGGCCGGGGTCGAACAGATCTGGATCACCGAGGACTGGGCCGCCCGCTTCGCTCTGCCCTTCGCGAAGGAGGCGACCGGCTACGGCCACAGCAGCAAGCAGGTAGCGGCCGTGCGAGTGAGCTCGGACGAGCTGCTGTTCGGCTATTACGACGCGGTCCACGAGCGCACCGTGAGCTTCATCCGAGACCTGCGCGACAAGGACCTGGACCGGATCGTCGACGAGAGCTGGTCGCCCCCGGTCACGCTCGGTGTCCGCCTCGTCAGTGTCATCGCCGACGACCTTCAGCACGCCGGCCAGGCGGCTTTCGTCCGGGGGGTGCTGGAGCGCCGTTAGCTCAGTCGGTCGGGTCTGCCGAGCGCAGCTGTGCCCGCTCCGCGTTCTTCTCCTTGATACGCACCGCTTCCTTCCGGACCTCGGCCAGGTTGGCGCGCTCCTGCCGCAGCCACTCGGGACCGTCCGCCTTCAGCGCCTCGATCTGCTCTGTGGTGAGCGGTTCCGTGATTCCGCCACGCGCGAGACCGGCGATGGAGACGCCCAGCTTCGCCGCGACCACGGGACGGGGGTGCGGGCCCTTTGCTCGCAGGTCCAGCAGCCACTGGGGCGGATCGGCCTGCAGTGCGTTCAATTCGGAGCGCGAGACGACACCCTCCTGGAACTCGGCGGGGGTGGCCTCGAGGTACACACCCAGCTTCTTCGCCGCGGTGGCGGGCTTCATGGTCTGGGTGTTCTGGTGCGACGTCATGTGTCAAGGGTATCGAGCGTGCGTGCCACCTCTGACCATGACGGTAACCTTGCGGGGTGACAGGCTCGGAAGTATCCCCTTTGTTCCGGCTCGCATACGTGCCGGGAGTGATGCCCACGAAGTGGGTGCGGATCTGGAACGAGCGGCTGCCGGAGGTCCCCCTCACCCTCCTCGGGGTGTCCGCCGCCGAGGCATTCGACGTACTGCGTGGCGGTGGCGCCGATGCGGGTTTCGTGCGGTTGCCGGTCGACCGGACGGACCTCAGCGCGATTCCTCTCTACACCGAGACGACTGTCGTGGTGATCCCGAAGGACCACCACGTGGCGGCGCTGGACGAGGTGTCCACAGAGGACCTTGCCGACGAGCTCGTGCTGCACCCGCTCGACGACACCCTCGTCTGGGAGCGTCTGCCGGGACAGCCCGCGAACGAGCGACCGGCCACGACAGCGGACGCCGTCGAGCTGGTGGCGGCAGGGGTGGGCGTACTCGTCGTCCCGCAGTCACTCGCCCGCCTGCACCACCGCAAGGACCTCACATTCCGGCCGGTGCCGGACGCCCCCCAGTCGCGCGTCGCGCTGTCGTGGCCGGAGGATGCGACCACCGACCTGGTGGAGCAATTCATCGGGATCGTCCGCGGGCGTACCGTCAACAGCACGCGGGGCCGCCCCCCGGCCCAGGCGGAGCCGAAGCGCAAACGCCCCGCTGCGGGCGCGGCGTCACAGCGAAAGCCCGCAGCCGGCAAGTCGTCCGGCAAGGCGACCGGCAAGAACCCCCGGAGCGGATCCGGCGGCCCGAAAGGCGGCAAGCGCGGCAAACCGCGCCGCCGGTCGTAGCCCACGGGCCGGCCCTCAGGCCGCGTCCCACAGGTCGCAGCGGTGCACGGCTCCCAGGCCCGTCGTCGTGGCGTGGCCGCCCCCGGACGCCGTACGCGGCTGAAGCACCCGGGCCCGGCCGCCGGCCCTGTTCCGGCATGCCTTGCTCGCCCTGAGAGCGCGGCGCCGATCCATGGATGAAGGACCACCAGTGCGCGATCGCCTGCGCGGACAGGGCGCGCTGTGCGGCGTTGAAGTCGGCCGCGCGGCCGTAGGGCTTGAAGGGGTAGTTCAGCTCGGCGCGTGGGTGGCCCCGAGGCGTAGACCTTGCCGCGCTGGGCCAGGCGCGCGTCGGCGCCTGCCTGCTTCGTCCACCACTGCAAGGACCGCGCCCTGGAAACCCATGTGAGGTGGCTGGAGGAGGTCCTCGCCCAAGTCGCGGGACAGCCCCCGGCGGGGGCCTGTGGTTGTGAGTCGGCCCATAGGTCCTGGGTCACATACGAAGCGGGGTAGTAGACCCGGTGGGCGGTCCTGCCGTCCTGGGGCGCGGCGGTCGGCGCCTCGTCGTCTCTTTACTACGTAGACGAGCAGTAAAGCCGGTCCTTGCCGACATCTCGGTCAGCCGTTAACCATGGATCGAGCCCCGGGGAGCTGATTGCTCCGCCTCGCCGTCGCCGGCCCCCGCGGCTGTCCCTGACGCCACCTGAATGGAGACTTTCCATCCGTACGCCCGCTCAGTCCCTGAACCGTGCCACCCGTACCGCTCGAATCCGTAAGTTCTCGGCTTCCGGGATGTGCGCCGCAGGAGCCGCAGCAGTGGCCCTGACCCTTGCCCCGTCCCCGGCCCAGGCCGCCCAGCCGGCTTCGCACGGCGTGTCCGCCGCGGCCACCGTCCCGGCAGCCGGAGTCTTCGCCCAGGCCGACGCCATCGCGAAGAAGGCCGACAAGGCATCGAAGGCAGAGAAGGCAGAGAAGGCCGACAAGGCGCCTTCCTACCCGGACAACCTGGACGGCTGGATCCGCGAGGCTCTGGGCATCATGAAGGCCAAGGGCATCCCGGGCACCTACGAGGGACTGCACCGCAACATCATGCGTGAGTCCGGCGGCGACCCCGACGCAGCCAACGGCTGGGACATCAACGCGCAGAACGGCACGCCGTCCAAGGGGCTGCTTCAGGTGATCCAGCCCACCTTCGACGCCTACCACGTCGCGGGCACCCCGCGGGACCTGACCGACCCGGTCGCCAACATCACCGCGGCCGCCAACTACGCCGCCGACAAGTACGGCTCCATCGACAACGTCGACTCCGCCTACTGAGCCCCGGCGACGCCCCGTCGATTCAGCGCTCGCGCCATCCCCGTGCCTGAAGGGCCTTTCTCAAGGGCGCCGTCAGGCCGGGCGCGACACTGACGTGGACCAGTCCGGCCAGCTGGCCGGTGGCATGCTCCATGCGGATGTCCTCGATGTTGACACCCGCGCGATCGGCATCCGCGAACAGCCGTGCCAGCTCCCCCGGCTGGTCCCCGATCATGACGGTCACCACCTCGAACCGTTCGGGCTGGGTTCCATGTTTCCCGGAGATCCGGGCGCGCCCCGACTTGCCCCTGCGCAGCACGTTCTCGACGATCTCCACACCGCCGCTCCGCTTGCTTTCATCCGTCGCGGTGATGGCACGCAGGCCGTCGACCATCTCGCCCAGGTCGGAGCCCAGTTCCTCAAGCAGGTCGGCCACGGCGGCGGCGTTGGCGCTCAGTATGTCCAGCCAGAGCCGGGGGTCGGCTTCCGCGATGCGGGTGAGGTCCCGCAGGCCCGGTCCCGCGAGGCTCACCGTACGTTCCTCGGCATGCTCCAGGCGCATGGCGACCAGGCTCGCCACGACATGAGGTGCGTGCGAAACCAGCGCGACGGCTCGGTCATGCACGGCGGCCTGCATCACGACTGGCACAGCGCCGCACAACGACACCAGCTCCAAGGCCGTGTTGAGCGTCTCGGTATCGGTGTCCGCCGTCGGTGTGAGCGCCCACGTACGCCCCTCGAACAGGTCGGCCCGGGCCGTCAGCGGGCCGCTGCGGGACGCGCCGGCCATCGGATGGCCTCCGATGTAGTGCGAGGTGTCGCAATGAAGGGCGATGGCATCCTGCTGTGGCTCCGCTTTGACGCTCGCGACATCCGTGTAGTGCCGCGCCAGACCCTGTGCCTGTACGTCCGCCAGCACCCTGCCGACCAGCGGCGGCGGTACCGCCACAATCGCCAGATCCACGACTTCCGTCGGGGCCTGCGCCGTTCCGGCCCCCATCGACGCGGCCGTCCGTAACGCCTGCGGATCGACATCCCGAAGATGTACGGTCACGTCGCGCGCCCGGAGAGCCAACGCCACCGACGTGCCCATCAGTCCTGTGCCGGTCACCAATGCTGAGCGCATAACGACTGCGTCCATTCCCTGAGTTGAACAGCAACGTAGCGGCCTGGTTCTCCGAGCACCCGGTCAGTCGGGACGATAGACGGCCGACAGCGCCGTACGAAAGGTCGGACAGAGGTTGGACGCCCCCACGCCCGCCTGCGACCCGTAGTACTTGAGAGCTACCTGGAAGGTGCCCTCCAAGGAGGGACGCAGACCACGAGGCGTGATCCGTAACTTCAGTGCCGGAGTTCGAAAGATTTCCAGTACGGAAGGACCATCCCCCATGGCGTCGCCCGGCTCGCGCGGAAACACTCTGCGCCGCACTCTGCTCGCTGCACTCATCACCGTCTCGGTGGCCGTGCCGGTGTCGGGTGCGGCCCGCCCGGCGGCCGTCCCGGCGCCTGTTCCGGCCCCGCTTGCCCCGATGCGCGCCGCGACCCCCACCGCTCTCGCCGAGCGGTACGCCGCCACGCGTGACGGCATCCGGGCAGCCGAGCGGATGGCCGTCGGTCACGGTGACCGGAAGCGGGCCACCGAACTGCGCACCATGGCGGGCCCCGGGCGCCACTTTCTCTCCTTCGACGGCCGTGACGGCGGCCGTACCGTCGAGGTCTACGGCGACTTGTCGCGGGCCGAGCGGATCGCCGTACTGGTCCCGGGCTCGGACACCAGTCTCGACAAGTACTGGCGCCTGCGACGCGACTCCGTCGCGCTCGAGCGGGAGCTGGGCGAAGGGTCCGCCGTAGTGGCCTGGCTCGGATACGACACGCCCGCCACGGTGAGCCCGGGGGCAACAACCCCAGGACGGGCCGACGCCGCCGCCCCCGAACTGCGGAAATTCGTACGGAAGTTGAACGACCTCAAGCCCGCCGCCCGGACCTCCCTCGTCTGTCACTCCTACGGTTCCGTCGTCTGCGGCCGGGCAGCCTCCGGACTGGAGGTCGCTGACATCGTTCTGTACGGCAGCCCCGGTACCGGCTACGACAATGCCGCCGCGCTCCATACCCGGGCCACTGTCTGGGCAGGCCGGGGCAGCACCGACTGGGTCGCGAATGTTCCCCACACGAAGCTCGAACTGCCCTTCACCACAGTCGGCTTCGGGACCGACCCGGTGTCGCCCGAGTTCGGCGCCCGGCCTTTCGCAGCCGGCGACAGCGGCCACAGCGACTACCTGAAGCGCGATTCCGTATCGCTGCGGAACATCGCCCGGATCGTCTCGGGAGAAGCCGCGTCCGGAGAGCCCGCGTCCGGAGAAGCCCGGGGGAGCCGTCATGCGTGACTTCGTCCGGCGGATCGACTCCGCGACTCCTCCCGACCGCGACCGTGCCGTCGACGCTCTGCGGGCCATGGCCATCCTCGGCGTGGTGCTGGGCCACTGGCTGGTGACCGCACTCGTCAGCGACAGCGGCACGGTGCGCGGCGCCAGCCCGCTCCGTTACATGCCCCAATTCACGCCGGTCTCATGGGTGTTACAGACCCTCGCAGTGTTCTTCCTGGTGGGTGGGCAGGTGGGCGCGAAGAGTTACGCCTCCTCCCGCGCCCGGGGCTTGACGTACAGCGGGTGGCTCGGCGCCCGGATGGCCCGGCTGTTGCGGCCCGTAGCCGTCCTGGTGGTGGTGTGGACTGTGGTGGTGTGCGTGATGCTCGCTTCCGGGGCGAACCAGGACACCATCCGCGCGCTGTGCAAGCTGGTGTGGTCCCCGCTCTGGTTCCTGCTGGTTTTCGCGGTGCTGACAGCGGCGACCCCGCTGGTGGCGAAGCTGCACCCGCTGTGGCCGCTGGCCGTCGTCCTGTACGTCGACCTGTTCCGCCTCGGCCTCGACGGCCCGGCCTGGCTCGGCTGGATCAATGTGCCGGCCGGCTGGCTGGTCCCGTACTGCCTGGGCGCGGCCTGGGCCCGGGGCGCCCTGCGGGACCGTACGACCGGCTGGGTGCTGCTGCTCGGTGGCGCCGCCGTCGCCACCGGACTCGTCCTGTGGGCGGGCTACCCGGCGTCCATGGTCGGGGTGCCCGGCGTTTCGGTCTCCAATCTCGACCCGCCCAGCCTCGCCGTCGTCTCCTTCGGTCTCGCCCAGTGCGGCGCCGCCCTGCTGCTCCTCGGCCCGCTGCGGCGAGCGCTGCGGCGCCCCGCCGCCTGGGCGGCGGTGGCACTGGTGAACCTCTCCGCGATGACCATCTTTCTCTGGCACCAGACCGCGGTGATCGCCGTAACCGCCCTCGGCCTGCTCGTGGGCACACCCCTGACCGGCCTGCACACCGTCCCCGACAGCCCCCTCTGGGTGCTCGTCCGGGTGGCCTGGCTGCCGGTGTTCGCCCTTGCCCTGCTGGCGTGTTGGGCGGCGTTCCGTACGTACGAACAGGGGCGGCCGCGAAAGAGCGGCGGGGTTGTCCGCAAGGGGCGTGCTGCCCGGTCGGAGCCGGCGGAGCATGTCTAGGGTGGTTCTTACGAAGCCGGCTGCCGGCGTTCCGTATCATCCAGGAGGTACTCGGCAACGCGCTGCGGAACGCCCAGGGAGCGGAGGTACGGGTGGAGATCGACTGTCGCCCCTGGACGGTCACCGTCCGGGGCCGCCAACACCGCACCGGACCGCCAACCAAGCGCCCTGCCCAGCCTGGAAAAACCTTTGAGGACGCCGAATGACGAACATCCGCGTGCTGATCGCAGACGACCAGATGATGGTCCGCCAGGGCTTTACTGTGCTGCTCAACGCCGAACCCGGCATCGAGGTTGTCGGCCAGGCCGTGGACGGATTGGAGGCCATCGCCAAGGTCGCCGAACTCGACCCCGATGTCGTCCTGATGGACATCCGGATGCCCGGACTCGGTGGCATCGAGGCGACCCGCACCCTCACCGCACCCGCCGATGCCACCGTCAAGGTGCTCGTCCTCACCACCTTCGACCTCGACGAGTACGTGTACGAGGCGCTGCGCGCGGGCGCGTCCGGATTCCTGCTGAAGGACGCCTCCGCCGCCGAACTCGCCCAGGCGGTAAGGGTGGTGGCGGCCGGTGACGCCCTGCTGGCACCGAACATCACCAAACGCCTGATCGCCGAATTCTCCCGGGTGACGGTCGCACCGCGCGCCCCGGTCAAGGGCCGCATCGGCGAACTGACGGAACGCGAGACCGAGGTCCTCTCCCTGATCGCGCAGGGCCTGTCGAACGCGGAGATCGCCACCCGTCTGGTGGTGGCGGAACAGACCACGAAGACCCATGTCAGCCGGATCCTGATCAAGCTGGGCCTGCGCGACCGGACCCAGGCCGCGGTCTTCGCGTACGAGACAGGCCTGGTACGCCCGTCCGGATACTGAGTTCCCCTCTTCCGGCCTTTCAGGCGCTGCCGAGAACGAGGACCGCGTTGTGGCCGCCGAAGCCGAACGAGTTGCTGACGGCGACGGACACGGGGGCGTGGCGAGGTGCGCCGTGGACGATGTCGATCTCGGCGATGCCAGGGCCGGGTGCCTGGAAGTTGGCGGTGGGCGGAATCACTCCCTGCTCGATCGACAAGGCGGTGAACGCGGCCTCGACGGCCCCCGCGGCCCCCAGCATGTGGCCGGTCACGCCCTTGGTGGAGGTGACCGCGGTGTTGCGGCCGAATACGCGCTCGATGAGGCCGGCCTCGACGGCGTCGCCCTGCGGGGTGCTGGTCGCGTGGGCGTTGACAAGCGTGACGTCCGCGGCATCGACCTGCGCGTCCTCGAGCGCCAGCCGCACGGCGAGCTGCGCGCAGCGTCCGTCGGGATCGGGCGCGGTGAGGTGATGGGCGTCGGAGGACGCGCCGTAGCCCAGAACCCGTGCGTAGGCGCGTCGGCCGCGAGCCTTGGCGTCGTCCGCGCGCTCCAGGACGAGCACCGCGGCGCCTTCGCCCAGGACGAACCCGTCACGGTGCTCGTCGAACGGCCTGGACGCACCGGACGGGTCCACACCCCGCCGGGACAGCGCTTTGAGCCGGTCGAAGGCAGTGGACACCAGGGGCGTCACCGCGGCTTCGGTACCGCCGGCCAGCACTACGTCGCAACGCCCCGCGCGTAGCAGGTCCAGGGCGTACCCCAGCGCGGTGGTGCCCGCCGCGCAAGCGGTGGAGAGGGTGAGCGAGGGCCCGTGCAGGCCGAGGTTCATGGCCACGGAGCCCGCGGCGATGTTACCGATGGCCTTGGGGACGGTCAGCGGGTTGACCGCGCGCGGCCCCCTGTCCCGCAGCCGTTGTCCTTGTTCCTCCCAGGTGCCCTGCCCGCCGACCGCGGTGCCCAGCACCACACCGGTCCTGGCTGTGTCCCAGGATCCGTCGGTCGGTGCCGCGTCGGCGACGGCCGCGCGGGCCGCAGCGATGGCGAACTGAGTGAAGGGGTCCATACGCCGGGCGTCGCCGCCGAGAACCAGCTCCGGATCGAAGCCGGAAACAGCGCAGCTGAAATCGACCCCCAGTCCCGCGAGCCGCGGATCGGCCGCGCCCGCGGACTGCCCGGCGCAGGCCGCTTTCCAGGCCGTGCTGGTGTCGGCCCCGGACGGTGTCACCATTCCGATTCCGGTGATCACGACGTCGGGGCGCCGGTATCCGTAGCTGGTCATGCGGGGACGACCGCTCCCTGTGCCTCCAGAAGCTTGGACAGTTCGGCCACGGTGGTCGCGGCGGTCAGAATCTCCTCGTCGATGGTGACGCCGAGGTCGTCCTCCAGCTGTGCGCCGAGTTCTGCCAAGGACAGTGAATCCACCTCCAGGTCTTCGAACGACTGGGTGGGAGCGATGTCTCCGGGGACCTTGTAGACCGTGCCGAGGATGGTGGCGAGATAGTCGACGAACATCTGCGGATTCCTTTCACTCAGATCTCTGAAGTCACGGCTGTCAGCTGAGGCCATGTCAGTGCGGCCGACGCCCAGGCCAGTCCGCCGCCGAAGGCGGTCAGCACGGTCCGGGCGCCGGAATTCAACTGCCCGGTGGCCAGCGCCTCGGCCAGCGCCAGCGGGATGGAAGCGGACGCCGTGTTGCCGACACGGGACAGCGCGCACACTGCTCGCTCCGGCGGTACGCCGAGCCGGTCCGCCACCGCCTGGATGATGCGGGCGTTCGCCTGGTGCGGTACGAGGGCGTCGACGGTCTCGGGGGTCCAGGCACAGTCCTTCATGACCTGAAGTGCCGAAGCCGTCATCTGCTCGACAGCCCGCAGGTAGACCTTCCGGCCGGCCATGGAGAACCAGCGTTGCTCGTCGGGCTGTTCGGCCTCGCCCGGGATGTGGATGAGGTCCTTGCCCGACCCGTCGCTGCCGAGGTCGAAGGCGAGCAGAGCGCCCTGCTCCGTCGCCGAGCCGCGGCGCAGCAGCACCGCCCCCGCACCGTCACCGAAGATCACGGCCGTGGACCGGTCCGTGGGGTCGACGATTCGAGAGTAGGTCTCGGCCGCGACGACCAGGACGCTGTCGGTGATTCCGGCCGCAATCATGCCGGTGGCCGCCGCCGTGGCACAGAGGAAGCCACTGCAGACGGCGGAGATGTCGAAGGCGGGAATCTGGCCGAGGCCGAGGCGCTGTGCGATCTCCGGGGCGGCGGCCGGACAGGGGCGGTCCGGTGTCGTGGTGGCAAGGATCAGCCCGCCGGCCGTTTCGAGGCGCGCCGAACTCAGCGCGTTGGCGGCGGCTTCGCAGGCGAGATCCCGCATGGACACTTCGGGAGCGACCCGGCGTCGTGCGGCGATTCCGGTGCGCGTACGAATCCACTCGTCGGTGGTGTCCAAGCCGGCCGCCAGCGACGTGTTGTCGAACTCCGCAGCCGGCAGGCACGTTCCGAGGCCGGCGACCACTGCTGCCGTCCGCGTGCTCAATTCATCGCGAGTGGTCGCAATGGACTCCGGTGTGTACATCTGGGCTGCCCCCTGGTTTACGCGGCGCTCGGTGTCAGCCGGACCTGGAGACGTTCGGGGCCGTTGACCACTATCGAATCAAGAAGCTTGGGCTCACCGTCGAGTTCGATGTCGACAGATCTGCTGAGCAGCTCACCGTAGAGAAGTCGTAGCTCGACACGAGCGAGCATGCTGCCGAGGCAGAAATGCTCACCGAAACCCAGCGCCAGATGCCGGTTGGGCTGCCGGTTCACGTCGAACTGGTCAGGATTGTCGAATATTGATTCGTCGCGATTGGCCGACGGGAGCCAGAATACGACTCGGTCGCCCGGCGCAATGTTCTTCCCGTGGATCTCGACCGGCCTTACCGCGGTACGCATAATGTGCGTTGCGGTGGATGTCCAGCGAAGGACTTCTTCGACGGCGGACGGCAGAAGAGCCGGATTCTCCGACAACATCCGCCACTGGCCGGGGTGTTCGAGGAACGACAGCATGCCGCCGGCTGCCGCTATGCGGGTGTTCTCGGTCCCGCCGACCAGCAAGTTGTCGCAGTTGAGGATGACATCTTCGGCGCTCAGGCGTTCGCCGTCGATGCTGGCCGTCGCCAGCACACTCACCAGATCGTCGGTCGGATTCGCCGCCTTTTCGGCATGGAGTTTCTCGAAGTACCCAAGAATGTCCAGATGCGCGAACCTGCGAGTGAGCGGGTCGCCCGCCGCGAATGCCTGGCTGGTCAGGTCGTACAGGTGCTGCCAGTCGGATTCCGGCACACCCATCATCTTGCAGATCACGTACAGCGGGACCCGGGCGGCGATCTCCGCGACGAAGTCGCAGCTTCCGCGCTCGACGGCCTGGTCGACGACTCGCCGGGCGATGTCTTTCATCTCCGGCTCAAGTGCGCGGACCGACCGGACCGCGAACCATTCGTCGACCAGTCCCCGGAGTTGGCGGTGCCGGGGCGCGTCGGTGAGGGCCAGGGTGCGCCCGCCTCCGGGGTCGGCCCCGTGGTCGGCCGGCCGCAGGAGGATTCCCTGGGCCGAGCTGAAGGTTTCCGCGTCGCGGTATGCGGTCCGGACATCCTCGTACCTGGTCAGGGACCAGAAACCCGGGAGCTCGGTCGGCGGATGCCAATAGACCGGCGCGTTGGCGCGAAGCCATCGCCATTGCGCAAAAGGGTCACCGTGCGAATACAGCTCAGGATCCACCAGGTTGATATGCGGCAATGGCTCGGTCGGCTCACTTTGCATGCGACGCCTCACTAAGTTCTTCTGGGCAGTTTTTACGGTGGCATGGCCCGTGATGCAGCGTCAAGGTTCCGCCCTGCGGCCCACAGCGGTGTTCAACTGCCGCACCGGCGCAGTTGAACACGGCCGCACCGGATGCAGTGGCCTGCGGTCGGCCCGGCCCCGCGGAACATTGAACATCGGCGTACCCCTGAGACATAGTGGATCACTGGAAAGGCCATTGGAGTGTGCGGGAATGGCTACATCTGCGCATGCGCCTGATGAATGGGACTCCTCGGCAATACATTCACGATTCGGCTCGCCGCCGTCCGGCTGATCGCTTGCACAGCGGCTCGGAACCGACAAGAAAACTAGGCCGGCGTTGCAGCCGATGCGTGTCCAGGAGGACTCCTGATGATTCCGTTGTCATACGCACAGCGCCGGTTGTGGTTCATCTGGCAGCTGGAGGGGCCGAGCGCGACGTACAACACTCCCGTCGTACTGCCGCTGCCGAGCGGGACGGACAGTGCGGCGCTGGGTGCGGCGCTGAGGGATGTGATCGGGCGGCACGAGGTGCTGCGTACGGTCTTCGAGGTGGTTGACGGCGAGCCCTACCAGCGCATCCTTAAGCTCGACGACCTGGACTGGGAGCTGGCTGTCGTCCAGGTCGCGCCCGCGGACCTGACTGACGCGGTGGCTGAGGCGGCGGCGTATGCCTTCGATCTGGCGTCGGAGGTGCCGATCCGGGCGTGGCTGTTCGAGGCCGGGCCCGACGAACGCATGCTCGTCGTGGCGATGCACCACATCGCCAGCGACGGCTGGTCGACGGCGCCGCTGGCCCGGGATGTCTCGGTGGCGTATGCGGCGCGGTGCGAGGGGCGGGCGCCGGAGTGGGAGCCGCTTCCGGTGCAGTACGCCGACTACGCGCTGTGGCAGCGCAAGCTGCTCGGCGAAGAGCAAGACCCGGAAAGTTTGATGTCTCGCCAGGTTGCCTACTGGCGCGAGGCATTGGCGGGTGCGCCGGAGGAGTTGGAGCTGCCGTTCGACCGTCCGCGTCCGGCAGTGGCTTCCCACCGCGGGCACCGGGTGCCGATCGACGTATCGGCGGACGTGCACGCGCGCCTTGTGGAGGTGGCCCGGGCCGAAGGCGTGACCACGTTCATGGTGCTGGAGGCCGCGCTGGCGATGCTGCTGTCCCGCCTCGGCGCCGGCACGGACATCCCGATCGGCACGGCGGCGGCCGGACGTACCGACGAGGCGTTGGACGATCTGGTCGGGTTCTTCATCAACACACTGGTGATGCGCACGGACCTGTCGGGGGACCCCACGTTCCGTGAGGTGCTGGCCCGGGTGCGCAAGACGGGACTCGCGGCGTTCAAGCACCAGGATGTGCCGTTCGAGAAGCTGGTCGAGGAGCTCGCCCCGGCCCGCTCCCTGGCTCGGCATCCGCTGTTCCAGGTGATGTTGACCGTACAGAACAACGCGCGGTCCGAACTGGGCCCGCTGGGCGAAGGTGGCGGGTCCGGGGCCGGGTACCAGGCGGCCGTGAAATCGCCGGCGGCCGCATCGGCCGGGACGGCGCGCGCGGCCAAGTTCGACCTGGACTTCTCCGTGCGTGAGGCGTTCGACGCCGAGGGTGCCCCGGCGGGGCTGGGCGGTTCCGTGACGGTGGCGTCGGACCTGCTCGACGCCAAGACGGCAGAGGGGATTGCGAACCGTTGGGCGCGGGTGCTGGAGCAGCTCGTAACCGAACCGAGGACTCGGCTGAGTGCCGTACAGGTGCTTGAGGCTGATGAGCGGCACCGTGTGCTCACCGAGTGGAACGACACGTCGACCGATCTCCCGTCCACCCTGGTGAATGAACGGTTCGAAGCGCAGGTGGCGCGCACGCCGGACGCGGTGGCGGTGGTGTCCGACGGCGTCGAGGTGTCGTACGCCGAGCTGGACAGGCGGGCGAACCGGCTGGCTCATCTGCTGATGGGCCGGGGTGTCGGTGCGGAATCGGTGGTGGGCCTGTGCCTGCCTCGCGGCGTCGAGATGATCACCGCGATCCTGGCGGTGTGGAAGGCCGGCGGTGCGTACCTGCCGATCGAGCCGGAGCAGCCGACGGACCGCCTCGCGTTCGTGCTGGCGGACAGCGCGGCTCAGGTACTGGTGGTGGGCGCTCGGGAGACGGCGGAGGGCCTGACCGGTGGCCTTGCGACGGAGCAGGTGGTGCGGCTGGATGACCCGCGGCTGCGGGCGGAGTTGGCGCGGGCTGCCGATTCGGCTCCGGGCATCGGCCTGGCGGCTGACGTGCCGGCGTATGTGATCTATACGTCGGGTTCGACGGGACGGCCGAAGGGTGTGGCGGTGACCCATGGTGGGCTGGCGAACTATGTGGCGTCGGTGCCGGGTCGGGTGGGGTTCGGTGAGCCGGGTGGGCGTTATGCGTTGTTGCAGGCGCAGGCTACGGACTTGGGTAACACGGTGGTGTTCGCGAGTCTGGTGTCGGGTGGTGTGCTGCACATCCTGGACGAGAGTGCGGCCATGGATCCGGAGGCGGTGGCCGGTTATCTGGCCGAGCACCGGATCGATTACCTGAAGGCGGTGCCCTCACATCTGGCGGCGTTGAGCGCTGCCGGCGGTGTAGAAGGCGTACTGCCGGCGAAGGCACTGGTACTGGGCGGCGAGGCCGCCCCGGCCTCGTGGGTACAGGAGTTGGTGACCGCTGCCGGTGACCGGGCGGTGTTCAACCACTACGGGCCGACCGAGGCAACGATCGGTGTGGCCACTACCCGCCTGACCCAGGAGCTGGTGGCCGGTGGTGTGGTGCCGGTCGGCTCGCCTGTGGGCAATACACGGGCGTACGTGCTGGATGGGGCGATGTGCCCCGTGCCGGTGGGTGTGGCGGGTGAGCTGTATGTCGCCGGGGCGCAGGTGGCGCGTGGGTACGTGGGGCATGCGGGGCTGACGGCGGAGCGGTTTGTGGCCTGTCCCTTCGGGGGCGCCGGTGAGCGGATGTATCGCACGGGTGACCGGGCGAAGTGGACCGCGGGTGGGCAGCTGGTGTTCGCGGGGCGGGCGGACGACCAGGTGAAGGTCCGTGGGTTCCGGATCGAGCTGGGTGAGGTCCAGTCGGTGGTGGCCGGCCACGCGTCGGTGGCGCAGGCTGCCGTTGTCGCGCGTGAGGACGTACCGGGGGACAAGCGCCTGGTCGCGTACGTCGTACCGGCTGCGGGCACGGACGGGAACGTCGAACTGCCTGCGACAGTGCGCGAGTTCGTGAGTGAGCGTCTGCCGGATTACATGGTGCCGACGGCGGTGGTGGTTCTGGATTGCCTGCCGCTGTCGGCGAACGGAAAGCTGGACCGCAAGGCATTGCCCGCACCGGAGTACGCGGTGAGTTCCGGTCGGGGGCCGGCCAATGTGCGGGAGGAGATCCTGTGCGCCGCCTTCGCCGATGTCCTTGGGCTGGAGAGCGTCGGGGTCGATGACGATTTCTTCGCGCTGGGCGGACATTCGCTGCTGGTGATCCGGCTCGTGGCGCACTTGCAGGCGCGCGGGGTGTCGGTGTCGGTGCGGGCGCTGTTCCTGTCCCCGACTCCGGCGGAGCTGGCGCTGTCGGTGGGTACGGAAGCGGTCACGGTTCCGGAGAACCTGATACCGGCGGACGCGTCTGTGATCACGCCGGAGATGCTGCCACTGGTGGACCTGACGGCTGCGGAGATCGAGCGGATAGTCGCCGGCGTTGAGGGTGGTGCGGCGAATGTGGCGGACGTGTATCCGCTGGCGCCGTTGCAGGAGGGCCTGCTGTTCCACCACATGCTGGCGGAAGGCGGCGAGGACGCGTACGTGCTCCCGACGGTGGTGGAGTTCGACTCCCGCGATCGCCTGGATGCCTTCACGGATGCGCTTCAGCGGGTGGTGGACCGGCACGACATCTACAGGACAGCGATCGTGTGGGAGGGGCTGGCCGAGCCGGTACAGGTCGTGTGGCGGAATGCCGTACTGCCGGTCGAGGAAGTGGTACTGGATCCGCAGAGCACCGACCCCGTGGCCGAGTTGCTGGCGGCCGGCGGTCTGTCGATGGATTTGGGCCGGGCGCCGCTGCTCGGGGTGCACGCGGCGGCGGTGCCTGGCAGTGACCGGTGGCTCGGGTTGGTGCGCATCCATCACATGGTGCGGGACCACACGGCGCTGGCAGTGATGCTGGCGGAGGTGCGGGCATTCCTGGGAGGACGTGGCGCGGAGCTGCCGGAGCCACTTCAATTCCGGGACTTTGTGGCGCAGGCGCGTGGCGGGGTGGAGCGCTCGGAGCATGAGCGGTACTTCGCCGAGTTGCTGGGTGACGTCGAGGAGCCGACGGCGCCGTTCGGACTGGTGGACGTACGGGGTAATGGCGCGGACTCGGCTCGAGAGGTTGTGCTGTTCGAGCCAGAGCTGCACGAGCGGTTGCGCGACGTGGCGCGTCGTGCCGGGGTGAGTGCGGCGACGGTCATGCATGTGGCGTGGGCGCGTGTGCTGGCGGTGGTCAGCGGTCGAGCTGATGTGGTGTTCGGAACGGTGCTGTTCGGGCGTATGAACGCCGGCGCGGGTTCGGACCGGGTGCCGGGTCCGTACATGAACACGCTGCCGGTACGTGTGCGGGTGGGCGAGTCGGGTGTGCTGGCGGCGGTGTCGGCGATGCGTGGTCAGCTGGCGGAGCTGCTGGAGCATGAGCACGCGCCGCTGGCGGTGGCGCAGAGGGCCAGCGGAGTGGCCGGCGACACCCCGCTGTTCACCTCGTTCTTCAACTACCGGCACAACACCGGCCAGGGCTCCGAGCAGCAGGGCGCGGACGAAAGCCGGGACGTGGAGATGGAGGGAATCCGGCTGCTCTTCTCGCGTGAGCGCACCAACTATCCCCTCGCGGTCTCGGTCAATGACAACGCGGATCAAATTTCGCTGGCCGTGGATGCGGTGGCTCCGGTCGACCCGGAGGCGGTGGGTGTGTTGGTGCGTACTGCGGCGGAGGGTTTGGTGTCGGCGCTGGAGGTGGCGCTGGAGGGTGGCCCGGATGTGCCGCTGAGTACGGTCCAGGTGTTGGATGGGGATGGGCTTCGTCGGGTGGTGGCGGAGTGGAATGAGACGGGGGTTGAGGTTGAGGCTTCGACGTTGCCGGAGTTGTTTGAGGCGCAGGTGGTGCGGTCACCGGGTGCGGTGGCGGTGGTTGCTGATGGTGTTGAGGTGTCGTACGCGGAGTTGGATGTGCGGGCGAATCGGCTGGCGCGGTTGTTGATCGGTCGGGGTGTTGGTGCGGAGTCGGTGGTTGGGGTGTGTATGGGCCGTGGGGTGGAGACGGTGGTGGCGCTGTTGGGGGTGGTGAAGGCTGGTGGGGCGTATCTGCCGATCGATCCGGAGTATCCGGCGGATCGGATCGGGTTCATGTTGCAGGACGCGGCTCCGGTGGTGGTCCTGACTACGACGGCGCTGGAAGGGGTGCTGCCGGGGGTTGTGGCGCGGGTCGTCGTGGATGATCCGGCGACGGTCGCGGATCTGGAAGTGCTGGACGGTGGGGTGTCGGGTGAGCGGGTGTTGCGGTCGGAGAGTCCGGCGTATGTGATGTTTACGTCGGGTTCGACGGGGCGGCCGAAGGGTGTGGTGGTTGAGCATCGTTCGGTGGTGGGGTTGTTGTCGTGGGCGGCCCGGGAGTTTGGCGGGGCTGAGTTCGCACGGGTGTTGGTGTCGACGTCGTTCAACTTTGATGTGTCGGTGTTTGAGCTGTTTGGTCCGTTGGTGTCGGGGGGCAGTGTGGAGGTGGTGCCGGACCTGCTGGTGCTGGCGGATGGTGAGCGTGGTGTGGGTGAGGTGAGTCTGGTCAGTGGTGTGCCGTCGGCGTTTGCGCAGGTGGTGGCCGGTGGTGGTGGGCTTGGGGTGCGGCCGCGCACGGTGGTTTTGGCGGGTGAGGCGCTGACGGCGGATGTGGTCGGTGGTATCCGTGAGGTCCTGCCGGGTGTGCGGGTCGCCAACATTTACGGTCCGACCGAGGCGACGGTTTATACGACGGCGTGGTCGACGGAGGCGGATGTTGAGGGGTTGGTGCCGATCGGCCGGCCGATCTCGAACGCCCGCGTGTATGTGCTGGATGGGGCGTTGTGCCCGGTGCCGGTGGGTGTGGCGGGTGAGTTGTATATCGCGGGTGCGGGTCTGGCCCGGGGTTACCTTGGGCGTGCGGCTCTGACTGGTGAGCGGTTTGTGGCCGACCCGTTCTCTGCTACGGGCGGACGGCTGTACCGGACAGGTGACGTCGTTCGGTGGAGTGCGGACGGTGAGGTGGAGTATCTGGGGCGTGCGGATGAGCAGGTGAAGGTCCGTGGGTTCCGGATCGAGCTGGGTGAGGTCCAGTCGGTGGTGGCAGCTCACCCTTCGGTGGCGCAGGCCGCGGTCATCGCGCGTGAGGACGTACCCGGCGACAAGCGCCTCGTCGCCTACGTCGTA
>NZ_JAGGOK010000044.1 GCF_018614615.1 Streptomyces sp. ISL-100
ACGCTACGAGGGGAGGGACACCCGCCGCCATCCGAGTCACTGCCAGCGGAGGTATCGGCGGCCCGGTGCAGCGCGCGCACCCTCGCCACAGCCGCGGCCGTGGTCTGCAGCAGTTGGCCGCCACTCGGTCCGCCTCGTCCTCTATCGCGGCAGCGCTCTCACCACCGTCATCTGTCCGCTCGCCCTCGCCTACCCCTACATTGACCGGTACACCAAGCGGAAAGGCGCGGCCCAGCCAGGGCGTGCCCGGCGCGGGCCACTGCCCTGCTCCTGGCCGGCGCGGCCGTCGTCCCCTGTCCACCAGTGCCACAGCAGCTGACATGTCAGCCACCTCCTGCCTGGAAGGGGCCATGTTCGCCGACCCCGCGTCGGGAGGGTTCTGGACCTACGCTCAAGGCCGGTCCGTCTACCGGCAATGCGGCCCAGGCACTCGCCCCGTCCAAGTAGGGCGCGACCACGTCATCTGCGACTACGTCTGACGTGTGATCAGCAGAGCACGCGGCTGCGTGGCCAGGTCCGAGGGGGCCTGGCCACGAGGCGCTTTCTCAGCGGAGGCACGGCGTACTCGGCGACTTCGGGCGACAGCTTCGCCTTCTGCTCCGGCAGGTGCTCGTGTCACCCGTTCGGCTCCCTTGCGCGCTGCCGATCGAGGGGAGCCTAAGCCGTGCGTCAGCGACCGGGTTTCCGGGCCGAGCCAGCCTTTAAGGGAGCATGATGAGCGAGTTGAGCGACGGACGGGAGCGCGTCCTGACGATCGGGGTCGCGGTCGCCCGTTCGGGACGGCTGTCGACTCTGGGGGACCCCCTGGACTTCGCCATGACCCTGCTGGAACCGAAGCTGGCAGCGTCGGCCCCCGCCGGATACCGGATCCGGCTGGTGAGCAGGGACAGTCGCTCGTGCGCCGAAGGTGCCCGGGAGGCGGTGGAGGAACTCGTCCGGGGCGAGAACGCGGCGATCATTCTGACACTGGCCGGCACACAGGTCCTGCCGGCTGTCGCGGACGCCTGCGCAGCGATCGGTGTGCCGTGCCTGTCGAGCACCTTCCCCTGGCAGGTCTACTACTACGGGCGCGGGGCGGACGACAGCCGGCCCTTCGACTGGACCTACCACTTCTGCTGGGGGCTGGACGACATCGCCGACGCGTTCGCCGATCTCTGGGAGCAGGTGAACGGCTCCCGGCACACGGTCGGCTGTCTGTGGAACGACGGGCCGCAGGGTACCTGGTCCCGGCACCCGCAGCGCGGCTTCGCCCCCACAGCCCGCGCCCGGGGACACCGGCTCCTGGAACCGGCGCCCTACCAGGAACCGGCCACCGCACTCGACGCACACGTCAAGGCATTCCGCGACGCGCAGGCCGACATCATCACCAGCGCCGCCACCGGCCAAGACCTCGCGCTGTTCCGTGCCCAAGCTGCCGAGGACGGCTGGCAGCCCCGTCTGATCACCTGCTCACGATGGCTGGCCTCCCCACCGTCCGTCACGCGCAGCGGCAAGCGCCCGGCCCAGGCCGATGTGGCGACGCTGGCCTACTGGACCCCAGCCCACCCCCACGCCTCATCACTCGACGGCATGACCACGGCCGAGCTGGCCGAGACGTACGAACAGGCAACGGGACGTCAGTGGCTGCAGCCGCTGGGCCTGGCGTACGCCTTGTTCGAGGTCGCCGTGCACGCGCTGCGCACCGCCGCCGACCCCACCGACCGCCGCGCCGTCGCCGCCGCCCTGGGCAGCACACGGCTGCGGACCATGGCCGGCGTACTGGACTGGACCGCGGGCCCCGTGTCCAACATCGCCACCGTCCCCCTGGCCGGCGGTCAATGGCAGCAAGGCACGCGCCACGACTACGAACTCACCGTCGTCACCAGCGGGCAGGTCGACGGGCTTCCCGTCGGCGGTGACCTCATCACCACCTGACGCCTCCAGACTTCCAGGCCGTCTGCTGCACGTCGCCCCCCAAGGTGATAACCGCCATCGACCGCGGCGCCTGGCGCCACCCCATGCGATTCGTTCGGCTGCGCCTGGACGTCACGGTGGCCGACGTACCCGCTCTTCGGTGCGGGTGTCGCACTCGGTGTTGCACTTCCGGATGATCCGACAGTGCAACACCGGGTGCGACACGTTGGTGCAATGCACGGCGCGTTGCCCATACGACAGCGGTGCCTACAGCCTCGCGGGCGTATCCGGAGCCCCAGTATGCGCCGCTGTCGGTGTCCTTCTCGGTGCCCTTCGTATACCAGGTCACCGGTCTTGATCTGCTGCCGCAGGTCGTTCTTCCGGACATTACCCAGTGATGTTCGGGGAAGTTCGGGAGCAATCACCAGCCCAGTCGGCATGTAGTTGTCGGTCAGGCCCCGTTCCCTCAGAAACACTCGGAGTTCGTCGAGAGTGGGCGCGGTGCCGTGGGGGACCACAACGGCGCAGGCTTTATCGTGGCCGTCTTGGTCAGGAACACCGACAACTGTGGCCTCCTGGACTGCCGGGTGCTCCTGGAGCTCTCCTTCGACTTCAGCCACAGGGATCATGTGCACCCAGCCCACGCGGTCGACCGCGCGGGACAGGTAGCGCAGGTCCCCTTGTGATCGTTTCTCGACGAGGTCGCCTGTGTCGTACCAACCGTCTGTTGCTGCGCAGATCGAACATGCCCCGACACACTGCAGGGTTCGCGGCGTGCTGGTGGGCCCGGACGACGGTGGAGTCGACCGACACGGTCCAGTCGATGTCGTCGTCGGCGTCCGCCGCGGCCAGGACAGAGGCCAGGATCCGTTCCCAGGTGCCGTCGACAGCCCATCTGATCAGCCGTTTGTGAGCAGTCTGGAACGGGCCGAGCTCATTGGGCAGGTCTCGCCAAGGCGAGTTCGTACGGTACTTCCAGCGATGGCTTCAAGGGTGCGACGGTGGTCGGCCCACCGCCGTCCACGGACCGGATCGGCCGGCATCAGCGGCTCGATCCGGTCCCACACAGTGGTGACTTCGTAGGCTCACCTGATCCATGTGGGTACCCTTTCGGGCCGGGCTGGCAGAGGCCGTATTCGGCGAGTTGTGCGAGAGACGGGTGAAGGTCCTGCCGCCCGGTTTCCTCTGGCCTTTCGGCCCGCCGACGTTCGCTTTTTGGATCGCCTTTTCCCGCCGGGGAGTTGGGCCTTCGTTGTGTTCGGCTTACTGGGTCAGGGGCCTGGACCTCGACGGGGTTTCACGTTCCGCACCGTTAAGAAGGGGCTGGGGTGGCGCCCCGTCTGCCCCGGGGACCAACGGTGTCCGCCCCCTCTGTTCCGGGGACAAACGGTGTCCGCCCTTCGGGCAAGGTTCGCCGGAGGTTGCTTCGTGCGCTTGTGGCACCTCGATGGCCGGGATGTTCTTGGGTTTGAGGGCTCAGTTTCAGACGCCTGCCGTTATCAGCGACGTGTGTGAGTGCGGGGGCGGGTCCTGGGCGCTGGTCTGAGGTCAGCCGGTCGATACTTCCTTCATGTGGCTGTCCTTATTTATGCGGAGCGGCTTCGTGTCGCACGCTTGAGCGTTTTAGTTGGCGCGTTTGGGCAGTGGGTGCTTGGGGTGGGTGTTGTTGGGGTCGGTGGTGTGGTTGACGCGGGGGTTGGGCGAGGTCTGTGGTGGTCGGTTTTCTTGCTGGGTAACGGCTGGTGCGTTGGGGTGGGCGATTGGTTCTGCCGGTTGGTGTGGTATTTGCGTGGTGTTCGGTCTGGGTGGGGTGGTGGTGGCTGCTGTGTGTTCGGGGGTTTTGGTCGGGCGTCGCTTGGCCGGTGTGGTCGGGGCTGGATCGGGCCTGGGGGTGTGTCTGGGTAGGCGTGGGAACGGCTGTGGTTGCGGTAGTGCGGTTTCTACCTCCAGCGCATGTTTGTGTCTGGTTGGGGTTCGGGTGGGGTTGTGTTTGGTGAGGTTCTGCGGCTGGTGCTGCTGGAGTGGTGTGCGTGTCGGTGGTGTGGATGTGTTGGTGGGGTGGGCCGGTTTTTGGAAGGGCTTGTTTGTGCGTGGTGTTTGGTATGGGCTGGTGACGTATGTCGTTGTTGATCGTTCATTAGTGCATGGCGAACACATGTCGTGCAGTTGTTGCCCTTGTTTTCGTGGGGGCTGTTTTGGCGGTTGCTGGTACGGCTCATGCCGGCGGATTCGGGGACAGGGGCGGACAGTCGTGGCGTAGTCCCGGGAGCGCTGTTGTCGATGCGGGTGGAGAGAGTTTCCTTCAGGGGCCTGAGGACAGGCTCGTTCCCGTTACTCGTGTCCTGGGCCTCAATGGGAGTGCCTCCGGCTAGTGCATGGTGTGCGGATGCTTCGGTCGGCTGTCGTAGTGAGGGTGTGCTCCCGGCCAGGGCGCTCAGTTGGTGTTCCGGTCACTGGTGTTGCGGTCGGGAGGGTGCCGGCGTGTTGGGACGGGGGTATCTGTTGTATCGCTCGCCTCTTCAGCGTCCAGGTGGGCAGGCCACCGGTGAGGCTCTGGGTGCTGGCCATGGCTCTTGCTTGGGCGGTCGCGTTGTGTGTTTGAGGGCTGGAGAGGGACGTGGTGGTGGGGGACCGGCTGCTGCTGCGGTGCCCGGTCTCTGGCGCTGGCCTGGGCCGACTGGAAGCTTCGGGGGTCAAGTGCAGCGCTCGGTGACAGCTGTCTGATCGGCAGGTGTCTCGGGCCGTGTGGGGGTAGACGGGTATGTGTGTGCCGTGCGGGGGTGCGGTCAGCCGGTCGGTGTCCGGCTGGCGGGGCCCGGGGGTGGTGCTGGCCGGGTGCGGTGGCGTGGGTTGGCCTGGCGGGGTGGGCGGGTGAGGGTGATCTGCCGGACCAGTTGCTGGAAGCAGGCGAGAGCGGCCAGTGAGGGGAGTGCGGCGGCTGCCGCGTCGACCGGTGTGTGGGGTGCCTGTGCTACGCACAGGAGCATGGAGAGGGTGGAGAACAGCAGCACGACAGCCCAGGAGTGAGCGGCCCGGCGCTGGTGGAGGGCTGCGCGCAGGATGGACAAGGAGGCGACCATCCATGGTCCGTAGACCAGCAGGGGCCACCATCGGACCGTGGTCCCGGAAGTGCGGTAGCTGGCGAGATGGCGCAGTGGGTCGTAGGTGACCATGCCGCCGAAGACGCACACCATGGAGACCACGACGGCGGCGAGCGCGGCGAGGAAGAAGCTTGTGGTTCGCAGTGCCCCGAGGTTGCGCTGTTTGCGGGGGGCGCGGCGGCGCCGGGAGGGTGCGGGGCGTAGGGGTGGTAGTTCGGCGGTGATCTCGCTCAGGCCTGTGAGGGGGAGCCCGGTGCCTTCGGTGGCCGGTTGTTGCTCGATGTTCGGCAGGTCATCGATGCGAGCGGGTGGCGGTTCGGTGTTCCTCTCGTCTTCGATGGCTTGGTGCAGGAGGTAGGCGAGTTCCTCTGCCGGGTCCCAGTGTGTGTTCAGCTGGTCGGCCAGGGGCGTGGGGCGGTCCCAGACGCCGGCCTGCGGCTGACCGTCGGTGGGGTGGGACCAGTGGGCAGTCGAGGGCGGATCCGGGCGGCAGTGACGGCCGCGTGACTCACCCACGAACGGCCCTCCCGTTGGGCCGGCCGGTATGCTCCTGGCCGGTCCCGGGGCCGGTGAAGGCGTTTGCGAATTGGTTTTCGATGCTTCCCAGCTGCGCCAGCAGGTTCTCGAGGAGGCAGGCGGAGTAGCGCAGGGCGATGCACCGGTCGTTGTCGTGCAAGGTCGCGTGGGTCCCCCAGATCGGATGGCCGGCGGTCGGGGTGAATACCCACTTGCCCATCCGAACGGTGCGCGTCGTGTTCTTCGCGCTGATGGGATGCGGTCCAGGGGTGAGCAGCGGGCTTGCCTTCGTCATGATCCGTCCAACGGTGCCCGCATTAGCCAAGATGCGCGGCAAACGGGTGGCTGCCTTGTCGCATATGGAGTAATTCGGCCTAGTGGCTTATCGGTTCTGCAAGGATCTGAGGTAATAAGCCTCGCCCTACCGCCTGAAACCGGTGCAGGCGGCACGAGCGGTGTCCGGTGTCTGCCCGCGGGAAGTACGCCCTGTGTCACCGGCCGCGGGTGGAAGCCAGTCGGCGAACTCGTGGCTACCCCCGCCGGAGTGGTTGCGGATCGGCGTCTGCTGTCCCCGTCGGTACTTTTTCGGCAGCTGCTTGGGGGCGAGCGGGGCGGCTTCGATGTGGTCCGCGGCGGTGTTGCTGCCCGCGGTCCGCGGCTTGAGCAGCCTGGCCACCGGCTCCCCGCCACCCGCCACCCGCCTCGGCCATGGTCGACAGACCCCGTCAGCGAATGGTGGCCGAAGGTCTTCTTCCGGGTCGCGGCCGTATCCTGCTTCTCGGAAATGCGCGATCACCAGCACGTGGTCCAGGGCCACGACCATCTGCCCGGCCGCGTCCGGTGCCGCGCGTCACCGGCCAACGTCCCTACGCGTTGTCGGACTTGAGTGCGGGCCTGCCGCAGTGGGGTCAGTGCACGCTTTCGGCCCGCTGCCGGTGTGTTGATGAGCCGGGGGGCGCCAGGATCGCGGGCCACCGGTTCGAACACCGACGATTGGGCCCGCAGTATGCCCATGTCTGCCGGACGGTGCGCGCCCAGCGCGACCGTGAGCGCCGCATCCGGTCAGGACTTTGCCCGGGTCGTGCACCGTCCGCGGCTTGTGTCACGGTGCCGGCGGCGCCGATAACGCTTGATCCGGACCGGACTTGCGGACCGTGTCCACCGGCAGCACACTGCCGGCCTGGGACACCATCGCGCGGCCACCGTCCCTCGACGCGGACACGCGGGTAGGACGCGATCCTCTTCCTCGCCTGGAGAGTGCTTCTTTCATGCGACGGCTTGGACCCTGGACAAGTCCTCATCGTTGCAGGTCAGGGGCACTCTTCGCGTTTCTGATCACCACCGGACGCCCTGCCTCGTGAAAGCGCGAGGTTAGCCGTCGCGGCCATGGCGTTCTTCGTTCGCTGAGCATTTTGCCGCCCCGGCCAAAGCGGTGGGCGCGGGCCTTCGGTTGTGGTCGGCAGGGCGGTCAGGGAGAGGGTTCCTGTCCCTGTTCCTGACCGCCCTAGGGGTGGGTGGACTTCTTCCATGTGCGGTTGTGCGGTTTGCGGGCAGGAACTGCTGCCAGTTGTCCGTCAGTTGCAGAAGTTGAGGATGGGGAGGAGGCCGTTGCCGCACTGGAAGTGCTCCCCGTCCCCGCCTCCGCCGCCGCCGTAGGCTGGGGTGGCCTTTGCGGCGGCGTGCGTGGTGGGCGTCGCGGCCACGGCGGATGTGGCAGTTGCCATCCCCGCCGCACAAGCGATGCCCACGGCGGCACTCACCGCGAGTGCTCGCAGTATCGGGGAAACGGTCTTCTTGAGGTGAGGTGTGGTGTTCATGCACTCACCATGCACACCCTCGCGACCAGTTGCTCGCCGAGCGCATCCGAGCGGGTGAGCCACCCCCCACAGGGCCCGGATCAGAATTCGCTTCCAGGGATGCGCCGGCCTCGGCTGACCGCGATACGCGGCACGCGCTCAGTGGGCCTCGGCATTTCATGACGGCTCGCCAGGTCAACTTACGGGCGGTTTCGGATTGTTGGGCCGGTGGTGGGCAGGGTGAGGGCCTGGCTGTCGCGCCGGGCGGGCGCCGGGTTCCACGGCTCCGGCGGGCTGGTGCGGTTCGCAGGGACGGGGAAGGCTGCTGGTCAGCCTGGGTTCGCCAGGGCGGGTGAGCCGGGCCCCGGGGCGTTGGTGATCACGTCGGTCCAGGGCCAGTTCCCGGCAGAGGTGCGGGGTGCGGCCGGTGGTGATGAGCTGGGCGGCGGTGGAGAACAGCCGCAGGCGACAGCCGTCGGGGCTCCCACCAGCGGGGCTGGCCGGTCAGGGCGAGCCTCGGCATCCAGTCCAGCAGCTCCAGCGCGATCTGGACGGATCTCCAGCCAGTTCTGGTTCTGCGCGGCCTGGTGGAGGGGCAGGGTGCGCAGGCCGGTGGAGCGGGCGGCCCGGATGCGGTGCTCAGCGCGGGGCCGCTGACGGTGCCGCAGTTCCAGCTCGGCGATCGCAGCGTTCTTGGTGTTGGTGGCGATGTTGGTGGCGAAGCAGGTCAGGCGCATGCCGTCGGCGTCGGTGCAGCGCAACTGGGCCCGGGGTGCGGGCGTTCCTTGCGACGATCAGCGGCATTCCTTTCGGCCGGCCCTTCAGGCAGTCGCCGTCGAGCTCGGCACCCAGCCGCCGCCCGCGGATCTCGCCCCCCGGGTTCGACGGCTACCGCCCGGGCCGAGGCGGGATCTTCACAACGGCGTGGTGGATGGCGTCGGTGATGGTCATGCCGACCGAGTACGACAGCCACCGGCCCCTGGCAGAGGGCCAGTTGACGAACTCGTGGGTTGTGCCGCCGGAATCACACCGGATGAGTGTGCGGCGTCCGCGCCGTACTTCTTCGGCAGCTGGGCCAGGGCCGGCTTCGCGGCGTCGATGGGGTGGCTCGCGGTGTTGGAGCCGGCGTTGCCAGGCCGCAGAAGGCCGCGACCGGTTCACCGGACCCGCCGCGGCCGTGGTCGACGAAGCCCATCAGCGGGTGGTGTCCGAAGGTCTTCTTCCACGTCGCGGTGGCATCCTGCTTCTCCAAGTGCGCGATGACAAGCACTGCGTCGAGGTCCACAATCAGCCGCCCGCCCGCCCGCCCGCATCCGGATCCGAACGGGCCGGCCAACTTCCAAACGTGCTCGCGAACTTCAGCGCGTGCTGCCCTGATCACCTCAAGGGTCTTCGCCCGGCCGAGGCGAGGGCGTCGACGAGGCGGGCAGCCGTCGGGTCGCAGGCCACCGGCCCGAACACACCCGGCTCGGCCCGCAGCATGCTCACGTCCGCGAGGCAGTCCCCACTCAGCGCGACGGCCAGGGCCACGTCCAGCAGGATCCTGCCTGGGTCGTGCACCGTCCGCGGTTTGCGCCACAGCGACAGCGCCGTCGATATCGCCTGATCCAGCCCCGTCCTGCGGATGGTCTCCACCAGCAGCACGCCGCCTGCCTGACCGACCACCCCACGGCCGCCGCCCTGGACGCGGACACACGCAGAGGACCCGATACGCCTCTTCACCTGGGAAGTGCTTGTTTCCTCGCCACCGACAACACCTTCGACAAGCCCCATCGTTGCAGGCCGGGAACAAGTCTCTCGTTTTCGATCACACCTCGGGCACCGGCCCCGCGTGAAAGCCCGAGGTGGGGCCGGACCGACAACTGCCAGATCGGCGTCTTCGCCGCATAACGCCACCACCCGCAGCCACGCCCTGATCAACCCAGACCTCTACCTGCCGAAGTCCTGGACCGAAGACCGCGAGCGCTGCCGCGCCGCCCGCATCCCCGACGACCGTGACTTCGCCACCAGGAACGACCTCGCCCGCGACATGATCCCGCGGGCCCTGGACTCCCCGCTCCCCATCGCCCGGGTCACCGCGGATTGCCCCTACGGACAAGACTCCCGCTTCCAGCGCTTCATGGAAGACGCCCACCGAGCATGCGGCATGCGGCGTCGGTGATGTTTGGAGCGGATCCATGACAAGACCTCGCCGCTGTCCATCGTGGGGGTGGGAGGGGGAAGGACTGGAGCCGGAATTCCGGTAGGGGTGCGCCCGCCTCTCGGGTACCGGCACGTGGGCCGAGGCCTTCGGGTGCCGAGGGCTCTTTCTCCTCGGTGGTTTTTGCGAAACCTGGTGAGGTGAGTGGCCGTTAAGAGGCTGCGCGGTCGCTGTTGGGTGGAAGGCTCCATTGGCCGAAGTGTCATACATTGCTTTGAGATGCGGGCCACACGGCGATCACCGCACGCTCGGTCTTTGCTTGCTCAGGGTGGTGTCTTGTGCGAAGGAGACGCCATCATGCGAATTTCTGACATTCAGCGCTGTGAAGTGCGCCCTGGACAGCTCGTTCAGTGGACGTTCAGTAAGGCCCCGACGGTGGCGGCAGCGACTGTGCCGGCACGGGATCCGCGGCCGCCGGCATACATTCAGCAGTCGCACATCAGGACGGCGCGTTCGGTGCGTGAGGACGGTTTGTTCGTGCCGACGCGGCTCGGCACGGCGTTCGATCTGCCCGCAGCGGCCGGCCTCGATGCGCTGGAGCAGGCCTTGCGCGCTGGACGCTGCGTCATGAGACGCAACGCAGCGGTTTGCGGTGGGCCGGTGATGACATGCGCCGGTTCCCACTGCGCGAGAGCGATGTGTCGCTGCAGCGTGAGGTGGTCGGCGACTTCGTCGATGCCAAGGGCTGGTCGGGTATCTGCAAAACCGATTCGACGCGGGTGTCGTGGGGCGGCCTGTGGTCGGTGCGTCTGCGAGGAGTTACGTTGATTTGCGCCGGCAGGAGCGGGCGGATGCGGACGCGATGGAGGACGACGCGTACGCGATCGTGACGCGCTGGCGGGAGTTCATCGGCCGGTGCGACGGGAGGCTGCCGGAGTCCCTGTCGACCTCGCTCTGCGGCCCGGTGACCCTTTGCCCACCCAGAAACTGTTGGGTGAGCCGCTTGTCGATGCGGAATGCGGACGCTGCCGCGGGGTTCGAGGCGTACTGCCGGCCCTACGGCGGCAGCCTGGTGGGCATCCCGGCCGCGACGAGTCTGATCGTCCACGAACTGAAGCGGGCAGCCGCTCTCCCGTACGGTCGTGCCTTCCACACCCGGTCGAAGTCGGCGTCGCCGGGCTCTGTTGGCCGGTACGTCGGCGGCGCACCCGTCGAGGTGCCAGCGGCGCGGGACTTCGACGGGGCGCTGGAGGCGGTCCGCGCCGAGTTGCGGGCCACCGGTCGCTGGCGCGTATGCCGCCGGCCCGTGTATTGCGTTTGCTCGGGCCGGACTTCCGCCCGCTCTCGCCCCACATGTACTCGACCGTGTCGTAGGTGGATGCCCGCCTCATCCCCGGCTCGGACTCCTGCTTCCGAGGAAAAGGCGTACGGGCTGATCCGGGTGCACTTCGGTGACCAGGTGTGCGCCGGGGGCAACCGGCTGCACGAGAGGCTGTGGTTCGCCTGCTATCACCCGGACACTGACGTCGTCCGCAAGAACGTGCGGCGGTATGCCGGGGGGGCTGCGGGACCTGATCGTCTGCGTGCCCGCGCGCGATCGCTCCCAGGTCGTTGCATCAGCATCCTGGGGATGCAACGCCTATTCCTTGTAGCCGTGTTGACTGCGGGCGCCGGGTTGCATCTGACGTCTCGACGTCTGTATCGCGTGATGTCACGTCACATGCCGAGGATCAATCCAGCCGTTTATCGGCCAATTGGCGTCCATCCGCCTGATGTTGAGCCGATGTCCCTGACAGGGGTGGTCAGTGTGCAAGGGCGAATCTGATTACTGCTAGTGTTTGTTCAGTCACGGTAGGCAATCAGCCTCGACGTACGAGTGAAAATCCGAGGGTCTTATGCGCAAGCTTCAGCAGGTCGTGATCGCAGCAGTGGCGGCGGCGGGCGGTCTGTCCGCCGTCGGCGCCGGCACCGCTGCCGCCGACACCTCCGACCGCGGGCCGAGGGTGTATGACCTCTACCGCCCCTACCAGGAGTGCAGCCCGCAGACGGTGGCCGAGAACGACATCCCGGTCGGTGTGCTCGGTCTCGCCGGCACCCTGGACACGGCCTGCGGCCAGTACAACAGCAAGGTCACCGGCTGAGCCCTTCGGCGTCGTTCGTGCCCGGTGCCTGGCGCAGGACCTTTCGGGGCCGACCTCGAAGGGCCCCCGACCTCGGGCCGGTTGCCTGAGTGTCGAAGACGAAACCCGGCGCGCCCGGTGTCCGGGCGCGCCGGGCACCCCAACGCAAGGAAAGCGCATCACATGTTCAGCAGGAAGAAGATCGCGGCTGTCTCGGTGCTCGCCGGTGGCCTCGCCGTGGCCTGTACCAGCATCACCCATGCATATGCCGGGCAAGGCTCGCAAGCCTGCACTCGCGACATCCTGGGCAACGTCACCTGCCAGCAACGGATCCAGGGTCAGGTCTCCGACGGTGACACGCCCCACAAGGAGACCTGCACGCCGGTGAAGCCCCTGACGGTGCCCGCCGCACTGGGGGGCGGGACGATGCGGGTCGGACCCGAGATCACCTGTTCCGCCGCCACAACGGGAGCGCCTGACGCGGCCGACGCAGAGCAGCCGCCGTTCGGCCTGCTCTGAGTCCGAGCGCGGCAAATCCTTCCGGCCGGCGCGACGCCTGACACGTGATACGGCGAAAAGCCGACACGACGCAGTGTAGATCCCGAGATGTGGCGAAATGTGTGTAATAAATACACTGAGTAGTCAAGCCAGGCGCCGTGCCTGGGTAAGAAAGGGTTAAACATGCGTAAGTTTCAGCGCGCTGCAGTCGTAGCCGTGGCGGTCGCCGGGCTGTCCGCCTTCGGTGCCGGGGTCAGCTTCGCCGGCGAGGGCGGGCCGACGCCGGTCACCGCCGTGGCCAACTCGACGGCCAACGCCGTGGCCTTCGGTGGCGGTTACTCCGCTCAGCCGCAGGCTGAGCCGCAGCACGGGCCGCACGACGGGCCGCAGGCCGAGCCGCAGCACGGGCCGCAGAACGGGCCGCAGAACGGGCCCGAGCAGGCCTACTAAAAACCGACCGAGGGCTCATCTTCTCGGCGTTGCCTCGGGCGCATCGGCCTTCTCCGGACGGCTGACGCACCTCGTACCCGTGGCAAAGGCAGCCCTGACGCGCGGCGGCTCATCACGCTGTGCGTCCGGGCTGCGGTAATTGGGCCGTCGGGCGCAGTTGGCAGCGCGTTCAGACGCGAAATGATCGGTTCCGACACCTTCTCGGGCCCGGGCGCACACCGGTCAATGACACAGGCGCCCGGGCCCGACGTTGTAAAGGAATGCAGCACATGTTCACTCCGAAGAAGATCGCCGCCATCTCGGGGATCGTCGGAAGTCTCGCCGCGATCTGTGCCGGCGCCGGGCACGCGTACGCAGACGGACGCGCGGGTGATTGCGCGAGCCGTGGCAACGTCTGCATCCGCAAGAGCGAGACCCGCGTCGACAAGGACGGCGAGCACATTGTCAGGCAGGAGCAGCACTGCTCGACGCCCGACCGGCCGAACGTGGTGTTCCAGGAGTACCGACTGCTGGACGACGGCGGGTCTGCCGCCGCCGCCGGTCCGGTCATGGAATGCTCCAACACGGTAAAGCTGCCGAAGGGGTTCAAGAAGCCGAAACTCAGCTTCTGAGCGCTTTTCCGTACATGCCGGACCGGGGTCGTTCCCGGCCCGGCATTTCTTGTTTGCCCCGGCAGGCCTGCCGGGGCAAACAAACAACGCCCGGTGCCCCGACCGTCTGCCGGTGCACCGGGGAAGAGCGCCCCTGCGGCCGGCGCCCGCACCGCGACTGCACGGTCAGCAACTTCGGCATAACCGTCGCGAACACCTACCCGACGGGGCACGGTGACCTGGTTCAACCGGTCGGTCACCGTGGCGGGGGAGCACAAGTCGGTCGACCCGGCGAATCGCCGGGGGACCACGGCGTTCCCTCTCGGCACAAACGACAGGCAATTGAGGGTCCACTACAGCCTCTCAACGCAGCATGCGCGCCGGCGACACATACAGTTTCACCGTGCCAACGACGAGCAATTGTCAATACCTGTGGATCGGTTGGCTGTTTCGTCAGAGGGCTGATGGTTTGAGTCGTTGAGCTTTGAGGACGCCGCCCGCAGTCACCGCACAGTAACGCGGTCAGAGCCTTCGCGAACTTGAAGTCGCAGGTCAAAGGGGTGGTGTGACCGGTTCTCGGGGTGCTCACGCTGGTCGTGGGCGGCAGTCTGCTGAGTAGATCGTCCGTCAGCGGTCGGCTTGCCGGTTCCTGCACATTGCGGGCGTGCGGCCTTCTACGATCCGGTGCATGCTGGCTCCCGAGCTGCTGGAACGGATCACCGCGCGGCGGGCTACCCGCCCGCTCATACCGCCCCCCGGTCAGCTGATGAAGGACTCGGGGCCGAAGCGGCCCCACGCCACGAAACCGGCCAGGACGACATAGACCAGGTCCACCACCACGAGCTTGGTCTCGTGACGCCGGATGCGGGTGATCGCCGCACCCATCATGAGCAGCACCAGACCGAGGGCGGCCAGCGGCACCAGAAGCGGCGCGATGTCGAGTACGGCGGGCAGGACCAGGCCCGCCGCGGCCAGGACCTCAAGGGCTCCGATGGCCTTCACGCCGCCGTCGCTGAAGTCTTCGACCCATCTTCCGCTGGACCCACTGGCGGCTATCTTCTCCCTCGGTGTGATCACCTTGAAGGCTCCGCCGAGCAGGTAGGCGGCGGCGAGCAGTCCGGTAACGGTCCACAGGGCGAGGTTCATTGGGTTTGTCCTTGCGGGGTTGGAGGGGCTCCGGTCGTGCGGCCGGGGTGGCGTTCGGGTGGTGGTCAGTGCTGGCCGGGCTCGTAGCCGCCGGCGGGCTGCTGGACGATGACGTTTCCGCGGTTGAAGGCGTTGATGAGGGCGATCTGGGTCACCAGGGCGGCGAGCTGGTCCTCGTCGTAGTGCTTGGCGGCATTCGCCCAGACCTCGTCGCTGACGCCACCGGCCGCGTCGGCGATGCGGGTGGCCTGTTCGGTCAGCTCCAGGGCGGCGCGTTCGGCATCGGTGAACACCGTGGCCTCCCGCCAGGCCACGACCAGGTGGAGGCGCACGGCGGTCTCACCACCAGCGGCGGCGGCGTCCTTGGTGTGCATGTCGATGCATCCGGCGCATCCGTTGATCTGACTGGCGCGGAGCATCACCAGCTCGCGCGTCGCGGCCGGCAGCGTCGAGTCCCCGAGCGCCTTGCTCGCCGCGATGATGTGCTTCCACGCCTTGGCGGCGACCGGGCTGGCGAAGACGTTCAAACGAGCGTTCATCGTGGATTCCTTTGTCGTTGTTCGCTGTTGCCCCTCTAAGACAGGGCACCCAGGCGAGCTGTGACAGGAGTCGAATGTGACCTGCGTCTCCCTCCCCCTGCATGATCCACAGGCCGGGCACCTCGGATACCCTGCGCGGTACGTCGGGGGAATCGGGGGAGGGGTCCGTGCCGGGATCAACGGATGTGTCGGACGCGGCGGGCTACCGGCCGCTGCTGTTCTCCATCGCCTACGGGATGACCGGGTCCGTGGGCGACGCCGAAGACATCGTGCAGGACGCGTTCCTCGGCCTGACCCGGGCCCACCAGGCGGGGACGGAGATCGCCGCTCCGAAGGCGTACCTGACCACGGCGGTGACAAGGCTGGGAATCAACCACCTGAGTTCGGCGCGAGTGCGGCGGGAGACCTACGTGGGGGAATGGCTGCCCGAGCCGGTCGTCGTGTCCACCGACCGGCCGGGGCCGGCCGAGCACGCCGAACTGGCCGACTCCCTGTCGATGGCGTTCCTCGTCCTGCTGGAGGCCCTCTCCCCGGTGGAGCGGGCGGTGTTCATGCTGCGCGAGGTGTTCGGGTACGACTACCCGGACGTGGCGAGGACCACCGGCAAGTCCGAGGCGAACTGCCGGCAGATCTTCGCCCGCGCCAGGAAGCGCATCGCCGCCGGAGGACAGGCAGCCGACAGCACGCCGCCCCCGGCGCGGCGTGCGGAGGGCGAGGAGCTCGCCCGTACGTTCTTCGAGGCCGCCGCGGGCGGCAAAATGGACGCGCTGCTCGGCATGCTCGCACCCGACGTGGTGTTCCACGGCGACGGCGGCGGCAAGGCGCGGGCGATCGGGAAGTCGGTGACCGAGCCGCTGCGCGTCGTTCAGTTGCTCGTCGGAGGGCTGCGCCGGCTCCGGTCGCTCGGCGCCGCACTCCGGCCGGTCTGGATCAACGGCCGGCCGGGCGCCTTGATCGTCGACGACGAAGGGCGCGTGGCCGGCGTGGTCGAGCTCGACGTCGTCGACGGCGTGGTCCGGGCGATCCACTCCGTGTCCAACCCCGACAAGCTCGGCCACATCGGAACGGTGTCCGATATCGCACGACTGCCCAAGAAGTGAGCCATCCTCACCAGGCCCGCTCGCCGTCGAGCCCTACGCCGCTGTCCGTCAGCGGTTGACTTCGAGGTTCGTCGGAACGAGCAGGGCGCGCAGGAGGTGTGTGGCGCGGGCGGGGTCGGTGCGGAGTTTGGTGAGGTCCGCCAGTTCTTGAGATGGGCGAAGCCGTGTTCGACCGGTGCGCGTCCGGTGGCGAGGACTCGGTTGGCGTCCTTCTGGCCGGGTGTGAGCTTGTGGGCGCGGGTGGCTGTGAAGCCGGTGACGATCACGGGGTCGCGTACGTCGTTGTCCAGGCCGCGGAAGCCGAGGTCCGCGAGGTCACCGAGACCGGCGGCGCGCAGGTGGGCCAGAACGTGGTCGTGGCGGGCACGGTGATGTCGTGGGTATCGCCCCGCCGGGCGGCGGAAATCCAGATCAGGCGGCCCCTCTCGTCGGTCAAGGTGAGGAAATGCAGGCCATGACTGCGGTGTTTGCCGGAGTAGTTCCGCCGGTCGGCCCTTCCGGTGCGGCGCTGGGTAGGGATGAGCGTGCCGTCGATTAGGACCACCTCTCCTCCCCGCCTGGCGACCTTTTTCAGGGCGCGGTCCAGGCGCGGGGCCCGCGCGGCGAGCAGGGCGATCAGCTCGTCGCGCCAGCGGCGGACGGTGGACTCGGACACGTTGTTGCCGCCGGCCATGTCGGCCAGACCTGGTCGTGGCGCAGTACGGCCAGGACGATCACCGCGATCCTCCCGGGCGGCAGGATCCGCCACCTGGACCGTATCGCCTTCAGGTGGCGTCGCAGCAGATCGGTGAGGTGGTTGACGGTGCTCGTGGACAGCGCCAGACGGCACTGGTAGACAAGCGAGCAGGTGTCCTCAGCGTGCTCCTTGGATTTCGTCACACATTTAACGGCCGCCGGGAGCACCCCGGTTACGCCCGCACCGCACCGCTCCGGCGGCCGCATGCCTGGTCACAGGCGGGTGGTGAACCGGCCGTCGGGCAGTTTGCGCAGCCAGCCGCGGTCGGTCAGTCTGACCAGCTTCCCGCGCAGCGGTTCCAGCTTGGCCCGCACGCTGACGTCCACTCCCAGCACTTCGCCGGCCTGCCGGGCCATGACCGGTCCGGCGGCCTGCCGCACGGCGGTGAGGATACGCTGGTAGTCCGGCGGGAGCGCGGCCTCCTCCACGCCTGACGTGCGGTGCGGGACCAGCATCACCGCCTGCCCACCCACCTGCCCGGGCACCGGCGCGGCCGAGGCCCGTTCGCCGGCGAGCTGTTCACTCACCCGCTCAAGGACCCGTTCGGTGACAGCGAGTTCGTCCCGTTCGGCCCGCAGCTCCGCCAGCTGCTTGGCCATCTGTTCTTCGCGTTCATCCAGTTCCGCGCGCCGCGCGGTGATCCGTTCCAGCAGCTCGGGAGCCAGCATGCACCGGATCGTAGAAGGCCGCCCGCCCGCAATGTGGAGTCACCGGCCAGCCGACCGCTCCTTCGGACGATCTACGCCGCAGACTGCCGTCCACGACCAGTGTGAGTACCCCGGAAATCGGTCACACCAGCCATTTTCCTGCGACTTCAAGTTGGCGGAGGCTCACTGCACGATTCCCGCAGCTGAGACCGGTTACTCCCGTTCGGGACGCAGCAGAACCTCACTGCCGATGGGCGTGAAACCGCAGGCGAGGACGGCGCGCAGGGAGCGGGCGTTACCCGGGGAAACGGCGGCGAAGACCGGTTCGCCTTCCGGGACCAGAGAAAGGGCATCGGCGAGGAGGGACCGCCCATGCCCTCGGCTGCTGGCCTGAGCGCGGTGGAGTTCGATACTCAGCTCTCGCCGCCCGGCAAGGCCGTCGGCCAGGATGATCAGGCCGCGTTCGTCACCGTAGACCTGGACGTTTGTCCGCAGCCACCGGGCGTGGCGGACTCGTGAATGGTCGTCTGCGTCGGTCAGCTCCGCCAGGCGCGGGGGGCCACCGGTGCCGCGGGCGGTGAGTGTGGCGTCAATGACGCCGATCCAACCCTTCGGCCCGGCGAGGTGGCGCAGGAAGTCCGCAGAGAGCGACTCGCCGAAGCCGTCTGGGCCCTGGGCGTAGACGGCCTGGTCAGTTATGGCGGTGGCGACGACGGCGTGACCGGTAAGGCGACCGAGCATTCGAGCCCCCCGGGCAGGGGCGGCAGCACCGTCACCCGGCCGTCGACCGGCGGGAAGCAACCGTCGGCAGCGTCCATGAAGAAAGTGAGGAGCGGGTGTGATTCACGCACGGTCGGCCACCTGCGCGTTGAGGAAGTCCAGTAGCGAGCAACGGTCAGATTCTATCGATAGGTTGAGGCTGTTCATCCCGCGAGGGTCTCGGGGCGTTCGACGAGGTGGCCGCGTTCGAAGCGGGAGCCGGCGTGGACGAGGGCGACGAGGTGGGGTGCGTTCACAGCACGCCGGCGGGCCTGGGCGGACTCGACGAGCTTGAAGGCCATGGCCAGACCGGCGGCCCGGCTGCCGGCGCCCTTGGTGACCTTCGTCCGCAGCCGCACGGTCGCGAACGTCGACTCGATCGGGTTGGTGGTCCGCAGGTGGATCCAGTGCTCGGCGGGGAAGTCGAAGAAGGCCAGCAGCTCGTCCTCGTCGTCGGTGATCTTCTTGACGGCCTTGGGGTACTTTGCGCCGTACTGCCGGGCGAACGCGGCCACGGCCTTGCGGGCCTGCTCCTTGTCCTCGGCGTTGTAGATGTTCTGGAGTGCGCGCTTGGCGGCGGGCTGGGCCGACTTTGCCAGACTGTCGAGGACGTTCGAAGTTTTATGTACCCAGCACCTTTGTTCCCGGGTTTCGGGGAACACCTCGGCCAGAGCTTTCCAGAAGCCCAGTGCGCCGTCGCCTACGGCTAGGACGGGGGCGCGCATGCCGCGTCGGGCGCAGCCACGCAGCAGCCCGGCCCATGCCTCCGCCGACTCCCGGTAGCCGTCGGCCATCGCGATCAGCTCCTTGGTGCCGTCGGCCCGCACGCCCATCACCACGAGCACGGCCGCTTTGGCCGCCTCCAGGCGGATGCGCAAGTGGATGCCATCGGCCCACACATACACATAGTCCGTGGCCGACAGGTCGCGGTCCATGAACGCGGCATGATCGGCCTGCCACTGGGCCGTCAGCCGTGTCACCGTCGCCGGGGACAGGCCGGCCGAACTGCCCAAGAACCGCTCCAGCGCGGGCACGAAGTCCCCGGACGACAATCCGTGCAGGTACAGCACCGGCAGCACCTCGCTGATCTTCGGGGACTTCCGGCACCACGGCGGCAGGATCGACGAGGAGAACCGCCTGCGCTCACCCGAGGCCGGGTCGGTGCGCTTGTCGTTCAGACGCGGGACCTTCACCTCGACCGCCCCGGCCGTGGTGGTCACCGACCGGGGCTGGTGGAAGCCGTTTCGTACCACCAGCGACACGTTCCCGCGGAGCCGCAGTCGTGCGGGTCTGTCTTGCCGACGGCTCTATGACGTCCTCACCCACGTTCCTGCTTTGCAGGCTTTACGGGCACTGATCCCCGTCCTGGCCCCGGTGCACCAGGGCGAGGAGAGCATGCGTGGCCCGGTGGGCGTCTTCAGCGTCACAACACAGGGCAACGGCCTGGACTCCCTTCGCGCCCGGCAGGGAGTGGGCGGGTGAGAAGCCGAGCTGGATGGGGCCCACGGCGACGGCGGGTCCACGACATGCCTTCAGGCGTGGCCAACGGACGCGTGTTACTCCGGCGACTACTACGGGGCCTTCGTCGCCTGAGCCGTGAGGGACGCCGCGACGAGCGATCACCGGTTTGGCGCCCTGGGCCCGGACGAGGCGGCGGTACTTGTCGTGATCGTAGCCCCGATCGCCGGCAAGGTGTCAGGCCGCCGTCGCGGTCGCCCGACCAGGCCCAAAACGGAGGGGACCTTCGCGAGCAAGGGCATGAGCTGAGTGACGTCGTTGCGGTTCTGGCCGGTCAGCGACACGGCGAGCGGGATACCCTGCCCGCCGGCGAGAATGTGGTCTTGCTGCCCGGCTGTGCGCGGCCGACCGGGCTCGGTCCGCTTTTGGGCCCCGCCGAGTGGCCCTCACGTGGCTGGAGTCGATCGCCGCCCGGGACCAGTCCAACTGCTTCGCCGCCCGTAGCCTCGTCAGCAGGACGGCATGCAGCCGGTCCCACACACCCGCCTCGTTTCACGCGGCCAGGCGTCGCCAGCACGTCATCCCCGAGCCGAAGCCGAGCTCCTGGGGCAAGTACTCCCACTGGATGCCGGTGTGCAGTACGAACAGGATCCCGCACAGAGCCTGCCGGTCAGGAACCCGCGGCCGCCCAGCGACCAGCTTGGGCGCCGGCTCTGGCAGTAACGGCTCGATCAGCAGCCACAGTTCGTCCGAGACGATCCCCGGCCGAGTGTTCCTCTTCCCCACGACCGGACCAACGAGCTTCCAAGCCGACCGTGATGCCGCGAACGGCTTCTGTTAGGACCTCTTGGAAGAGGCTGACCTTGTTCGATTTGATCACGGCTCTGACCTGCTACTCACAGGCTCAACAGGTACCTTGCAGCCTTCTTTGCCGCCCATCACCGGAACGCGGGGTTGCGCACCGCTGGCGAGCATCGGTCCCCCAACGCGCTGTGCGACTCTGCACGCTCTGGTTCAGGGAGGTTCAGGGAGGTTCAGCCTCGTTCAAGCGCCGGGTGGCTCTGCCCGGGATCGGGGCGATGAACGACGGTGAACCGTGTGGATGAGACTGCCGTTGAGACTGGGCGCCGCTCTTGCCCACCACGGGCGGGGGCGGCGCCTTCGCACGTGGTGGCGTGCACCTCAATGTGTGCTGCCGCTGATCTGGTGACGCGGTGCTCGGTTCATCGTTCTCTCCGGTGTGCAGTTCAGGGGTCACCCGAAGGAGGGGCGCAGAGGTGCACTTCATTCTCGCCGGCGTGGAACGCAGAAGCTCGTGATCGAGCCATACGCACTGTCTGTTGACAAGGTGTTTTCCTCTGTGCCGCCAACAACCGGAGCCCGGCGGTGCACCCTGTGCGGTGAAATACGCCTCTGCGAACGACAAGCCGACGCCGACGAATGGGCAGACCACGCCACCTCCTGCCCGGAGGCCGGCCCCCGATCAGCCCACAGGTCCCCCCCAGCCGGCCCGGCGCAGGGTGGTAGCCCGCCGAACCAGAACAACCTCTTCCATCCGGACCAGGAGTGCGGCCCGCAGTCCCTGCTCAACGCGGATGCCCCGGTTGCGCTACTCGCCGGCGCCGAGCCCCGGGGCATCAGCTGCACCCAGACCGACAGCCAGTCGAACGCTGTCCCGAGCGCCCGCCAGGGCCGCCGTACGGCCGGACACCGACCCCCGGCACGGGCCCTTCGAGGACCGCCCCGCCGAAGGGCCCGCTCGTATGCGATGCGGCTTCAGGATGCTTCCGCAACAAGACCACGAGATCCGCGCGTCGCAGGTTGGTTTGGGGTATTTCGTACTAATCTCCCGTAACTGTACGAAGTCGATCTATCGCAGATCGCACCCGCTTCACTCCACCGGAGATGACATGTACAAGCTTCGCAAGGCTGCCGTCCTGGTCGCCGCCCTCGCCAGCGTCGGACTCATGGGTGCCGGCACTGCCCACGCCGGCGATCACGACAAGGGCGACCGCTTCAAGATCAAGCAGGGCTCCAACTGCAGGTCGCACGACCTGAACGTAGACGTCCTCGGCGAGGTCGGCATCCTCAACGGCGCGCTGGGCAACGCGCTCAACGGCGAGGGCAACCCGGGCGCACAGAACACCCACCTCGGTTCGAACATGGGCTGCAACAACAGCGCCTTCTAGGCCGTGTCCGGCGGATCGTCGGGGACCGATCACCAGCACCGGACGGACACCCGGCGCCGATGCGGTCATGGTCCGCCGGACACTCCCTGGCGGTCTGCTCGTACCGATTCCGTGACAGGGCCCCCGCGCCGCCATCCTCCCGCCGCTGTGCGCACGTTGTCAGGCAGTGAACCAAGAAAACGACGCGCAACCCGTCGAGTACGTAAACAACTGGCCTGGGCATACGCGCAAAACGGCTGCGGATGAGACTGTACGGACGCGTGGGCCTTGGCACGACATGAACCGGACCTGGCCTGCTGGAACGGGTGGCTGTCAGGGCCATGCGCGACTCGTCGAAGTCCCCTGACCGACCGTCACGACGCCACCGCCTGCCCACCGGACAGTGTCATCCCGGGCCGTGCGACGTCTCGCGGCGACTTCCCGGCCCCATCGGACACGCACATCAGACCCAAAATGCCCAACACCGCTCTTTTCTCCCCCGTACACTACATTCCCGCTATGACACAGAATCAGCAGCAGTGCGAGTCTTCGAGCGGTAGGCCGCGGGACTGTGAGGCCCGGTACGCCCGGCTCAAGCGGCGGCCGTGGGCGGTGACCACGGCCGTGGTGGCCGCCGGCGCCGTGGTCCTGGGCGTCACGGCCATCGCCTCGGCCCACGACGGGCACCCCACCGCCCGCGTGGCCGCGAGGAGCATCGACTCCGACAAGGCCAAAGTCCCCGGTGAGCAGGCCTACGGCAACCTGCAGCGCCACCATGTGCTTGGCCCGGTCGACTACTCCGGCGGCCCGACCCCGCCCGTGGGCGGCCCGCACCATCCCACCTGGCAGAACGCCAACGGCGACGTCTACGACCGGCCGCTGCGCAACGAACATGCGGTGCACTCCCTGGAGCACGGCGTCGTGTGGGTGACATACGCCGAGAACGCACCGCGCAGTGTCGTGAACGCGTTCAGGAAGAAGGTCGAGGGCGTGCCCTATCGGATGATGAGTCCGGTCCCCGGCCAGGGCGCGCCGGTCAAGCTGACCGCCTGGGGCCGCCAGCTGGCCGTCACCTCTGCCGACGACCCGCGAGTGGACCAATTCTTCGACGCGTACGTACAGGGGCCGCAGGCACCCGAGCCGGAAGGGCCCGTCACCGGCGGCAGGGCGACCCCATGAGCAAGGCCTGAAGACGTCATGCGTGTGGGGCGGGTACGCCCCACACGCACGCGACTGACGCTATGAGCCGGCTGCGGGCCACTCCTGTTCGAGGACCGATGCTGCGGCGGCGTATCCAGGCTTGCCGGTTTTCACAACCGACTGCATGGCAGGATGAGAAGCCCTCATGACCGAGGAGCTCATCACGTCCCGCTCCGGAGCGGCATGGCGCTTGACCACAGGCTGGCCACACGCCGCCAGTCAGGCGCTGCCGCCAGGCACCCGCCCCCGCCCCCGCGAGCAGATGCGAACTGGCGGCGAGCAACTCGGCAACGCCAGCAGGGAAACCCTCGGTGAGTAGGTGAACCGCTGCTACGCGGCACAGGAGACGCCAGCGTCCACCCAGCACAACTACCAGCGGCACATCGAGGAGCACCTCCTCCCAGAGTTCGAGGAGAAGGCCATCGCCGACATTCACCCCACGGACGTCGGCGCCTTGGGAGAAGAACGAACGGGCGCTCCACGCGCCGCGTCCAGTGTGAAGACCTGGCACGGCACGCTACACCTCATCCTTGCCGATGCTGCAGACGAGAGCTTCGCGACTCCAATCCGGCCACCCAGAGGCGTGGCCGGGGCAAGCGCGCCGACCACTCCCGGAACCGGGGCCCCGAAAAGGCGGTGACCGACGCCCTCGGCATCCTCCTGACAGCCGAGCGGGCCCCGCAGCTGTACGGCCCGTAACGACGATTGCGCCTGCGGCACCGGCGACCCGCGCGCAACTCACCGCCCAGGGCCACGTCCTGGTGGTCAAGCCACCGCCGCTGCGCCAGACCGTCCCGGCAGGCTTCACCATCGACGACTTCCACGTCGACACCGACGGCCGCCACCGTGACCCGCCGGGCTGGACAGACCGTGAATCCGGGCCGCCCCAAGGCCGACGGGGGCCGCACCACCCCGTTCAAACGGCTGCGCACCGGCTGCCCACCGCGCGAACGCAGCACCACCTCGAAGACCGAACGGGCCATCAACTCCACCCCCAGAACGGACTGTTGACCGCACCCGCGTCCCAGGCCGCCACCGACACCGCCTGGCAGGACGAACACCGCCGATGGCGGCCCCCAGCCGAACGCCCCATCGGCCCGCCCGTCGCCCACGGCAACCGAAGAGCCCGCTACCGGGACTAATCGCAGTGCACGGGCTTCAGCCCGGTGGTGAAGCGAGTCTGAAGTGCTCTGACCCGCAGGTTGGAGCGGGTGATGTTTCTGCTCGATGTGCTGACGGACAATCGACAGAGGAGCTCAGCCGACTGACCTGGCGAAGTAGGGGCCGGACCGCGGGCGTGGTGCCCGCCATAAGACGTCATCTCATTTGGGTGGCTCGGTAAGCTGTCGGTCGTGGTGGGGATCGTTGAGCGGCTGGTGCCGGAAGAGTTGTGGGAGCTGTTCCAGCGGGTGGTGCCGGAGGCGCCGTCGCGGCCTCAGGGAGGTGGACGACGTCGGCACGGTGACCGAGAGGTGCTGGCCGCAATCGTGTTCGTGGCCACGTCAGGCTGCACGTGGCAACAGTTGCCGTCGACGTCGTTCGGGCCGTCGGGGGCAACGGCTCACCGGCGCTTTGCCGAGTGGACGAAGGCCAGGGTGTGGGCCAAACTCCACCGCCTGGTCCTTGACGAGCTCGGCTCCCGCGGCGAGTTGGACTGGTCCCGCTGCGCGATCGACTCGGTGAACATGCGGGCCCTGAAAAGGGGGACCTGACGGGTCCGAATCCTGTAGACAGGGGCAAGTATGGCTCGAAGATCCATTTGGTCACCGAGCGGACTGGCCTGCCTCTTTCCGTCGGAATCTCGGGGGCGAATCTGCACGACAGTCAGGCCTTGATCCCTCTGGTGAAGGGCATTCCGCCGGTCCGTTCCCGCCGCGGACGGCGACGGCGCAGGCCGGGAAAGCTTCACGCGGACAAGGGCTATGACTATGCCCACCTGCGGCGATGGTTACGCGAGCGCGGCGTCACCCACCGCATCGCTCGGAAGGGAATCGAGTCCTCGCAACGGCTGGGCCGCCACCGTTGGACCGTTGAGCGCACCATGGCCTGGCTTGCCGGCTGCCGACGCCTCCACCGACGTTACGAACGCAAGGCCGAGCACTTCCTCGCCTTCACCAGCATCGCCTGCACCCTCATCTGCTATCGGCGGCTCACCTGCTGATGCGGGCCCGCAGCAGCTTCACCGCCAGGTCGTGGCCGTAACGATTGGCCATGTTCATGGGGGTGTGACCACCTGGATCTGCCAGCTCTGGATCAGCCCCGAAAGCCAGCACACAGCAGTGGTATGCACCGTCAACGGATCGCCGCTCTGCAGCGAACTGTCACCCTCGACGTCGATCGCGTGCGTCAGCAGCGTCATATTGCTGAAGACCTCATTGGGATCGGACCCCTCGGCCAGCAACCTGGCCAGGGTCTCCGCGTCCTGATGCTCGACAGCGTGATGGTCGGGTGTCCAGTAGTCGCTCACCAAGGCATTCAATCGCGTCACCAGTGCTGCTGCCAGCCACTATCTACATAGTCAGTGACCAAATGAGATGACGTCTAAGTGGTGGTCCATGCAGTGGATGTGGTTGTTCTCGCCGTTGAACTCCACCAGCGCGCATGCGAAGTCGACGCAGACGGCGTACATGATTTCCTGAATAACGAAAGAGCAGTGACGGCCTGTGTGATGTTCTGATACTCAGTCATAAGCCAACTGTTGTGAGTACGGTGATCCGCGTGCAGTTGAGGTACAGCTTCCGTCTCCAACAGTCTCTTCGGGATCTGGATAACCGCCTACCGCAACTTTTCCGACGGCCTCAATTGCAAGCGGCCGCGTATGGGGGCGCCGCGTTTCAAGTCCCGTAAGACAGCCGGCAGGCAGACCGAGTCAAATATGCTGCCCAAGACTGAAGAGGTCCTCGGAGTTGAATCTCGGGTTGGGGCACTTCGCTGTCCTCTCCGATGGCACGAAGATCGACACCCCGCGCTTTCTGCGTCGGGCCGGGAAGAAGCTGAAGCGCGAACAGCGTCGTCCCGTAAGGCGAAGGGCAGTAATAACAGGACCAGGGCCCGGCTCGAGGTCGCCCGCGCTCACGCGCAGGTGGCCGATGCGCGGAGCGAGTTCTACCTCTGATCTTGGCCAGTGCTCCGCCCTTCAGGGCGGGGGTGAAGGCCATCCTTGGCCCGG
>NZ_JAGGOK010000045.1 GCF_018614615.1 Streptomyces sp. ISL-100
ACACCGACTCGTGGAGTTCCGGCATGGAGGAACCTCTGGGAGTGGCAAGAAGTAGCCGCTGGGTCCTCCTGCTACAACTGGTGCGGCCTCGCCACAGCGGCTTCGTCTCCTCCATCGTCAGCTAGGTCCGCGCATCGATCGAGTTCGACAAGTGGATCGTCGAGTAGTCCGGCCTGGTCTCCCCCGAGGACAAGGAGCCCGGCATCCGGAACGCCGAGGGTGGCGCTCACGAGGCGCCGCGCAGGGGTACGGCTTGGGTTGATGGTGGCCGACCAGCCCTTACGTGAGAACGTGGCCGCCCCGTCGGGGTGATGGCCGCCGTGGCGCACCAGACGCCCGCCGGGCCCCTCGCGGACGTCCTGGTCTGTGTAGCTCATACGGATTCCTCATTGAACCGATTAAGGCGAGTGCACAGGGTAATCGGGTGAACGCACACCGTTTGGTCTCCAAGGTGCCGCCAGGCAAGGAGTGTTGACGCGATCGGGCGGTGAACAGCGCGGTTACCGCGTCAAGTAGCGGCGGATCTTCACGCTCATCGGTGACGGTGGGCGTCTTGTGGGAGGCCGTGGTTCCGTCACGGGAGGCGAGCCCGGCCGCGTTGCCGCACAGCGGGATCGGTGCTGAGGGCGGCGTCGGCGAGCTGGTGGATGCGCCAGTACAGGCGGATTCGACTGTCGGCGGCCGGATCGGTCTGGTGGGCGAGGTGGAGTACGTCCGTGGGGTCGGGCAGGTCGAGGCGGACAGCGAGGCGGGCGAGGTCGGACAGCGGGTCGCCGAAGGCGGCGAGTTCCCAGTCCAGCAGCAGTGTGCTGCCGCTGGGCAGGCGGACGAGGTGCCCCAGCTGGAGATCGTGGTGCAGAAGCCTGGGTTCGGTGTCCGTGTCCGTGGCGTCGAGTTCGCGGCGGAGGGCTGCTGCGGCCGGAGTGAGGTCGGGGGCGGCGGCCGTGTAGGTGTCGATCCGGTTGTGCAGGTAGTCGCGCCAGGTGCGGTGTCGCCGGGCTCCGGCGAGCCGTCCGGCGTGCGGGCCGGGGATGCGGTGGACGGCGGCCAGGGGGACGGTGAGTTCGTGAAGGAGCCGGTCGGCGGGTACGGGCTCGGCGTGGACCGCGCTTTGCGCGGTCCACGCTGGTCTGGCCCCTGGGTCGGCCCCCAGGAGCTTGGGGGCTGGGGCTTGGTGCTGGGCGAGGAGGGCGAGGGCGGCGGCTTCGTTCGCGGCGCGGGCCGGGTCGCCGTAGTGCTTGAGCACGTACGGCGCCGGTCCGTCGATTTGCCAGACGCGGTTGGCCTGTCCGGTGGTGATCTCCCGGGCGCCGTCCGGGACCCGGCCGTCTATCGCCGTCATGGGGCTTCAGGCGACGTCGCCGAGGTAGCCGGATGAGGGCCCGGCGGTGGCGAGGGCGGCGATCGGCTGCCGCAGGGCGTGGGGCAGCAGGTTCAGGCCGGGCACTTTCTCCAGTTCCACCCACTCCAGGCCGGTCTGCACATCGTCTTCGGCGTGTCCGCCGAGCCGGCCGGGGTCGCCTTCGGGGGTGCAGTGGAAGATCGCTTCGATGCGGTGGGTTCCGGCCTCGGTGCCGGCGTGCTCGTGGTTGGCGCCGATGTACTCCCGCAGCCACAGCATCTTCTCCACAGTGACCCTCAGGCCGGTCTCCTCGTGGACCTCGCGGCGGGCGGTCTGGTCGAGGGGTTCTCCGGGGTGCTGGCCGCCGCCGGGCAGGAAGTAGCAGTCCTGGCCTTCCCAGTTGGCCCGCTGGAGCAGGACGCGGCCGTCGTGGAGGACGACGGCCTTGGCGGAGGTGCGGATGGTCGGGGTGACGGGCTCGGCCACAGGGGGCTCCAACTCTCGGTCGCGGTCGGGGAAGGTGATGTCAGCGCTCAGTCTTGCCGAAACCGCGGTGCCGTCTGGTGACCTTTGCGAAGATCAGCCGCCAGGGCCCGGCCAGCCGTACGAACGGCTGAAGGGGACTGGCCGCGACCAGGGCGGACGGGTGTGCTGAGGATGTCCGGGGCCAGGGGGCCAGAGCGGGCGGTGGGGTGACTGCCGCGTGCAGGGCCGGGGCCAGGGCCAGCAGTCGGGCGGTGGTCACGGGGCCGTGCAGCAGCACTCCGGCCGCCGCGACGGCAGTCCAGGCCGGCCCGGCCCACCAGGCGGAGACGACGGCCGCCGCGGCCAGCGGGGCGCCGATCAGCCAGGCGGCCTCGTCCGCCCACTCCCGGGCCACCAGCGCCGACTTGGCAGGGCGAGAGAGGTCGGTGGGCAGGTGGGCGACAGCAGTCGCGTGACGGTCGGGGCGGGCGGAGGCGGTGAAGGCCAGGGCGTGAAGGTTGGCCAGCCCCGACGGCTCGGTGTAGGGCTCGTCCAGGACGGCGACCGACGTGGCGGTGAGGTCGGCGCCGAGCAGGGACAGCCGGTGCCCGGTGCCGAGGTCTTCCATCGGTTCGGGGAAGCCGCCGAGCGCGCGGGCGGCGGGGAGGTGGACGGCCATGCCGCAGCCCACGGCGTACACCATCGGCCGCAGCCACATCCGCACCGCTTCCGGCAGCGGGGAGAAGGCCAGGAAGCGGTGCAGGCGGACGCGGGCGAGTTCGATGCCGAGCGAGCGCCGCAGCTGGTACACCCATTCCCCGGCCAGCAGCAGACCGACCGGGCCGGCGGGGAAGGGGCGGCGGGCCAGCAGCGGCAGTCGCTGCTGTTGGATCAGTGCCGGGGGCCTGCCCGCGCGGGCCCGGTGGGCGGCGGCCTCGGTGGCGAACGCCTGAAGGGTGCGGCGGTCGGGGACCGCGTCGGCGTCGTAGACCACCGCGTACGTGTCGCCTGCGTGTTCGTCCTCCTTCCAGCCGAGCGAGCCGAGGACCTGCCCCAGGCGGTCGAGGGCGAAGTTGAGCTGTCCGGCCTTGCGCCCGCCGACATCGGGCTGGTGCAGGTGCACCAGCGGCAGGTGGCCGCCCGGCGGGTCGGCGGCGAGGGCCGCCACGATGTCGGCCGTGGTCGGCTCGGCGTCGAACAGGTCGGTCAGCACCCGCAGCCGGTCCGCGGGATCGGCGGCGTTGACCGTCTCGGCGACCTCGCGGCAGCGGGCGGCGGGGAACAGGCCCCGCAGCTGCCCGGCCTCCAGAGGTGCGGAGGCGGTCAGGGTTTCCAGCCGGCCGCGGTGTCCGGCGCGGGCGGAGGTTTCGCGTTCGGTGGTGATGACCACGACGGCGGCCCGGCCTGGCGGGTAGTCAAGAGCGGTGAACGCGGCCACCGTCTGCGCGGCGGTCGTCTGCTCGCGCAGCATCGGCAACAGCACCACCAGCCACGGCACCGCCTCCGGCTCCGGCGGAGTGGGGGTGGCGGAGGCGAGCAGCCACCTCGCGCACACCTCCACCGCGATGAAGGCCCATACCGCGCGGGCCAGCAGCAGCGTCAGCAGCACCGGCACGGCGGCCTGCAGCCACACCCCTGCCGCGGTCACCGCCCTTCCTCCAGGAGCCGGTAGAGACCGCGCATCTGGTCGGCGACCAGGGGCCAGGCGAACAGCTCCGCGCGTTCTCGTGCGGCGGCCCGCCGCACGGCGTGCGCGGCGGTGCCGGTCTCGGCGAGGACCTTCTCTACCGCTTCCGCAGCGGCGGCGGCGTCGCCGGGCGGGATGAGCTGGGCTGCCCCTCCCGTGTAGTGGCGGATGCCGCCGACGTCGGTGGCGACCACCGGGGTGCCGCAGGCCATCGCCTCCAGCAGCGCGTTGTTGGCGGTCGCGTCGATGAGCGGCAGCAGCATCACGGCGGCCCGCCGGTACAGCGCGATGAGGGTCTGCTCGGTGACGCCTTCCAGCACGCGGACGGCCGGATGCCAGGGTCGGCTGCGGGCCTGCCGGGTGACGACGATCAGCTCGACGCCGCCGCCGTAGCGGCGGTGCAGCCGCTCGTGCACGGCGTCCAGCACGTCCCAGTCCCGCAGCCACCAGCCGACTGTCAGCACCAACGGCCGGTCCGAGGACGGCGGGGCGGGCGGTGGGGTGAAGGCGGTGGTGTCGATGCCGTGGGGTACCAGGTGTACGCGGTCGCAGGGAACCAGGTCGGTGAAGAACGCCTGCTGGTGAGGGTCGAGGACGACGATGTGCTCGGCCGTCGGCGCCAGTCTCCGCCACGTCCTGGGCGGCAGGTGCTGCTGGAGGTGTGCGGGCGGCTGGTGGTAGGTCACGGCGGTCGGGCCCAGGCGGCGGCGGGAGAACCAGTACTGCTCGTCCCCGTACAGTACGTGCGCGGCCTTGCGGGAGGCCATCAGGTGCAGGTCGGTGGCGAAGTGCTCGGCCGGGTAGAAGGGCAGCGGGCAGCTGCGGGCGAACAGGCGGTGAGCCTGACGGGCGGCCCTGGTGGTCAGCGGGCCGGTGGGCGGGGTGATGCGGCGGACTTCGGGGAGGTGGTCGAGAAGGCGGTCGTAGCCGCCGTGGGCGGTGTGCCAGGGCACGCGGACGACTGAGGCGATCACGGCAGGTCATGCCTCCTTCGGGGCGAGCAGACCGAGGGATTGCAGCCGGACGGCGGCGGCTTGGGGATGATCGAGGCGGACGACGGGCAGGCCGTCGGCCCGGCCTGGGTTAAGGCGCGTCGCCCAGCGGCGGCGATGCCGGTGGTGGTGGGCGGGGCCCCACCACAGGATCGAGTCGCGGGCGAGCAGGTGGCCGAAGCTCTCCCGGTTCCCGGCGAACAGCTCCTGCTGGGTGGCGGCCCGCCGCAGTGAGCGGTGGATCAGCCGGGGCAGGCAGATCCGCAGCGGCAGGTCGAGCCAGATGGTCAGTTCGGCGCGGGCCAGCAGGATCTCGGCGGCTTCGCCGCCGTAGTTGCCGTCCGCGATCCAGGTGTCTGCGGCCAGGGCGTCACGGACACGGTCGTGGAAGACCGGCGGGTCGACCGGGGTCCAGTTGGGTTCCCAGAACAGCTCGTCCAGGTCGAGGTGGGGCAGGCCGCTGTGGGCGGCGATGTCGGTGGCGAGGGTGGACTTGCCGGAGGCCACCGGGCCGACCAGTGCGATGCGCTTGGGTATCACGAAAGCCTCCGGGTGACGGCGTCGGCGATCCGTTCCAGCAGGTGCGGGGTGTGTACTCCGGCCGTCACTGTCATCACCGGCACTCTGGCGACCAGGTCGTCCATGAGGTCGGCGGCCTGGCGGGCCAGTTCGCCCACGTGGCGGGTGCGGTCGGCGAACCACGGGTGGAGCCAGTCCTCGTCATTCGGGGTGCAGCACATCGCCGCGAGTGCGGCACGGGCCGTTGCCGGGCAGGGGAAGGCGATGCTCACCTCTTGGTCGTCGTCGGTCAGCCGGGGCAGGACGACGAGCCGCAGCGGGGCGCTTTCCCGCACGCGGGCGGCGAAGGCGTGGGCGAAGTCGTGCGGGGTGCAGGAGGCTTTGCGGGTGGCGCCGAAGCCGGTCGGCAGCAGGCTGTGCGGCGGCAGGTTCCGGTTCGGGGCGAGCGCGGACAGGGTGCCGCCGGCGATCCTCACCGAGATCGGGACCCCGACCACGTTCGTCGCGGACTCGGTGACCAGCACACGGTCGGAGCCGATGAGGTCGGCGCGGCGGTGGGCGGCCAGGGCCGTGAGCACGGTGGTCTTGCCCGCCCCGGACGCCCCGGCGATCAGCACTCCGTGGCCGTCGACCGTGCCGGCCGCGGCATGGAAGGCGGTCCAGCCGCGGTGCTCGGCACAGCGCAGGACGACCTCGCGGATCACCCGCAGGGCATACCGCTCGCCGCGGTCGGTCCCCGAATGCAGCACGATGTGCAGCCGGCCGGTCGCGTCGCGGGCGTACAGGTGGTCGGCGGGCAGGTGCGAGGTGGGGTCGGGTCGCCACCAGCCCACCTGCCCGATCTGGGAGAACAGGTACGGATCGCCGCGGAACGGCACCACCTTCAGCGACGGTGCACCGGCCAGGCGGGCCGTGCGGTCGCGGTAGAGGTCTTCACTGTGGTGGACGCGGATGTGCGTGAGCTGCCCGCACAGCGGGGCCGGGGCGGTCTCGGGGGCGAAGTTCAGCAGGTGGATGCCTTGGTCGACGCTGAAGGTCTCGTCGGTGTTCAGGTGGAAGCGGTGCCCGGCGAAGGGGACCGTCGGGTTGCTGCCGCGGCCGTTCACGCCCGGCCCCCTGCCACCGTCACGGCACCGCAGACCGGGGTGAGGAGTTCCTCGGTGACCCCGTTCACCAGGCGGCGGGCGATGTCGATGCCCATCTTCACCGCGTGGTCCATGTTGCCGATCTCGTACCGCCAGGTCCCGAACCGGCCCCGCGGGTAGATCCCGCGGGCCTCCATCCACGGCACCACCTCGGCCAGGGCCGCATCACGGTCCACGGTGGGCACCGGATAGGCGTACTCGATCAGCTCCAGGTGGGCGCTGGCCAGCGGCGCGTGCTCGGGCACCAGGCCGTGGCGCCGCAGAGCCTGGTCGCAGTCGCCGATCAGCCGGTGGTAGTCCAGGCGGGTGCCCGGGAGCATGGAGGTCTCGGTCATCCACGCGCTGAACGCCTGCTTGTCGGCGCCGGGGACGTTGGCGGGCGCGTACTTGCTGAAGTTCGTGGCCCGGTAGAACGGCACCTCTGCCTGCGGGAAGTACAGCCAGGATCGCTCATCGGTGGTGGGCGCCCGGTAGCCGAGGCCGACCATGGCCACCGTGGTGTGCCGCAGCCTCCCGGCCGCCGCCCGCACGCTGTTGGGGGCGCCGACGGTCATGGCGGCGAGCCGGTCCAGCGGGCCGGTGGTCACCAGGTGGTCGAAGCCGATGCGCTCGCCGTTGGCGAGCGTCACGGTGCGGGCCGACGGGTCGACGGCGACCACGCGGGCGCCGGTCCGCAGGCCGCCGTCGAGGCGCGCGGCCAGTCGGCGCCAGATATCCCCGGTGCCGCCGCGGGCGGGGAAGGCGAAGGTGGCGTTGGGGCCCCACCGCCTGGCGGGCGGAGCGGTTCCCGCCAAGGCCGCCAGGACCTCACCGGCATCGACCGGAGCGACGCGCTCGGCGACCCAGGACGAGGCCATCTGCTCGGGCGTCATCGCCCACACCTTGGTGTTGTACGGGCCGAAGAACCGCTCCACCAGGCCCGATCCGTACATCCCATGCAGCCAGGTGGCGAAGTCCGAACCGGCGGGCAGTCCCTGTTGGCGCCGCTGGCAGGCGAGCAGAAGGTCGTGCACACACGCCTCGGCGTCCTCGGCCGGGAGGTGGTGGAGGTACTGCTGGAAGGGGTAGGGCACCCACCGGTCTCGGAAGCGGATGTAGGAGGACCGGTCGTGGTGCAGCAGTTCGTCGGCGGTGAACAGCTCGGCCAGCAGCCGGTCGAACTCGCCGAAGTGGGAGAAGACCACGTGCCCGCCCAGGTCCCAGGTGAAGCCGGCCGGATCGACCACGGACGAGGCAAGGCCGCCGGGCACGGGGGCGGCCTCCAGCAGCGTCCAGGCGCGGTGGCCAAGCCGCTTCAGTTCGTCCGCGCAGGCCAGACCGCAAGGCCCGGCTCCGAGGATGAGGATCCTCTCGGACGGTAACGAGTGCGCAGAACGGGGCATGAAGCCCTCCTTCGATCGGCAGACGGCAGGAGCCCGCGCCGGGGCGGGCGGCGGTGAGAGCACGAGAGGCAGTGGGGCCCGCCGCCCGATGCGCGGGGGAAGCGGCGGGACCCCATTGCCGCGAGCCGGGATCGGCTCGCGGGAAGCGGCAGCAGGTGGGGCACCGTTCGCCCCCTGCCGCTGGTCGGGAAAGGCGGCCTGCCCGCCCGGAGAGCGGACATCCCGGACGGGCAGGAGTCGATGGCCGAGGCGGGCTTCACCCGTCGGCCGACGGCGGTCCCGCCGGACCGGGCGATGAGCCGTGCAGCAGGGTGCCCAGCGGCACGGTACTTGTCGGGTCCGCCCCCAGATGCGTCACGGCCGCCTGGACCAGCGTGTTGGCCAGACGGCTCTGCAGGAAGGCTTCATACCGGTGCCCGGCCACCGCGATGGCCAGCGCCTCCAGCGAGGGGAATGTCTTGCGCCGCGTGGAGCGCTTCGGGCCGTTGCCGAAGGTCATCCACACGACCACTTTGCGGGCCGCCGCGTCGTACGCGACCCGGAACGGAAGCTGTTCGGCGGGGACTTCAGGCACGGCCGTCTCCTTCGTCGTAGGGCAGGCTGCACACGATTTGCTTGCCGACCGGTGTGGAGAGGACCTGCCAGCCGGGGGCGAGAATGTCCACCAGGCCCAGCCCCCGGCCGGATTCGGCCTCCTCGTCGTCGAGCGCGACCGGCCGGCGGCTGGGCAGCAGTTCCGGCTCGGGGTCGTGGACCTTCACCGACACCCCGTCCTCCTCGGCGTCGACCTCGACGACCAGGGGCACGTGGTCCCCGCAGGCCCGCACCGAGTTCCCGATCAGCTCGGAGGCGACCAGCTGCACGTTCGCGCTGGTGCCGGTGTCCACACCGGCCTCGCACAGCGTCTTGTCCGCCAGCTCACGCACCCAGCGCAAGTGGGCCGCCGAGGCGTTCATATGTACGGCGAAGCCAGTCGGCCGGGCCTGTAAGTAGAACCCGGCACTCGCTGCGGCCTGCGCTTGCGTCGCCACGAACACGGCAGCCTCCCACCCGCGGCACACGGCCGCACGGCACTGGATCAAGTAGCGCACGGCTACGGCAAGTTGACCGAGCGTCGCTTCTTTCTCCCGAGCATGTACCCTTTCGTGAGTGGGCCGCAACCTTTCGGCCCAATCCGGCGAAGGAATCCTTCAAACCGGGTCGTGTTGCGGCCTGGCGCGGTGTCAGACTGCGAATATGCCGCATTCCCCCTTGGTGCCGACCGTCCGCCGCCGACGCCTCGGCCAGACGCTCAAGAAGCTCCGCAACGACGCCGGGATGACGCTGGAGGACGCCGCCGTCACGATGGGGTGGAAGGTCCCGAAGCTCTCGAAGATCGAGAACGCGCGGCAGCAGATCCGCCCGGCCGAGGCCACCGGCCTGCTCAAGGCGTACGGGGTGAAGGACGCGGAGGTGTTCACCGCCTTGGAGAACCTGGCCAAGGACGCCGGGAAGAAGGGCTGGTGGCAGACCTACAGCGGCGTCGTGTCCCCGGCGTACGCCGACTACATCTCACTGGAGGACGACGCCGAGCGGATCTGCGAGTGGGCGCCTCTCGCCGTTCCCGGCCTGTTGCAGACCGCCGCCTACGCGCGCGAGACGATGACCGCCACCAGCGACGCCCGCACCCAGGAGGAGATCGCGGCACTCGCAGAGGTCCGCCAAGCCCGCCAGGCCGTGCTGACCAGGCCCGGCCAGCCCCTGCAACTGTGGGCCATCATCCACGAGGCCGCGCTGCACATCCGGTTCGAGGTGAGGCCGGCCACCATGCGCGAACAACTGCGCAAGCTGCTGGACGCCGCCGAGATGCCCAACGTCACCGTCCAGCTCATGCCGCTGGACTCCACCGCCCACCCCGGGATCTTCGGCGGCTTCGGCCTGGTCAGCTTCCCAGGCCCCACCCCAGATGTCGTGCTGTTGGAGAACCTCAGCGGAGCTACCTACGTTGAGGGCGACGGCACGCAACCCTTCGCCAACGCGGTCGAACGCATCCGTGCCGCGGCCCTGTCGGTGGAGGACTCGCTCGCACGAATCGCACAGATGGAAGAAGGGCACCGGAAGTGAACGACAAGAAGGCGGAGTTGTACGCGCACGACCTCTCCGCCGCCCGCTGGCGCAAGGCCAAGGCCAGCGGACCGGAACACAACTGCGTCGAGATCACCGATCTCCCCGGAGGCGGCATCGCCGTGCGGGACTCGAAGAACACCCACCTCGAACCGTTGCGGTTCGACGCGACAGAATGGTCCATGTTCCGGCAAGCCATGGTCAGCGGAGAGCTCTGATCAGTGCAAACGGCGGTTGTCCTCTCCCGACCGAACCGGGGGAGGACAACCGCCGCAGCATGTCAGCCCTACCCCATACGCGGCCATCCGTAGCCCTCCGGACCGCGTAAAGATCACCGGGAAGCGATCCCGGCCCCGCTGTCAGACCCACGCGCCAGAATGTGGCGCATGACGGACCAGAGCACCCAATCCATCTGGAGCCACCGGCAGGTTCCCGCCTGGGCTCACACGGTCGGGCCCGGCTGGACGACACTGCTCGACCAGCTCTTCTTTCCGCTGTTCAAATCTGTCTCATGAGATGTGTGGTTCAGTCTCGTTCCGTTGTGGCGGTACGAGACAGGTGAGCTGATGGGGGTACCTCCCCGAGCCCCTGGGAAGGGGCGAGTGTGGATCTTGCCTTTGTGCAGTCCGGGCTACTGGAGAGGTATCTGGACGCGGATGTGATCTCCGCAGCGGAGGTTGCTGCCCTGCTGAAGCGCCGGGGAGTACTCGACGGGACACCGGTGTTCCTCGACGAGGGGACACAGACGCCTGTGCCGCCGTTGTGCGAGTTCGGCAGGTACCTGTCGACGGCGTTGCTGGACGAGACCACGTTGAAGGACTACGGGCGGGCCGTTCGCAGGCTGGACGACCACCTGGCCGGCCTCGGCAGCGATGTACTGTCGGCGGTGGAGTCGGATCTCGTGTCGTACCGCGACGAGCGGACCCGCTGGCAGGAGAAGCCCATCGGCGCCTCTGCCTGGGGCAAGGAGTCGTTCGTTCAGGACGACCTCTACGGATTCCTCGTGCAGCGGGGGATCCTGACACATCGGCCGGCAAGGGTCGCGGCGCGAGGCCGCAACGCGCTGGCGCCCAGGGTCCGCTCCAGCATGGACATCCGGCACCTGTCCTTCGAGCAGTACCGGTATTTCCGGGACGTGGGACTGGGCGGTCAACTGCCCGGGGCAGAGGTGAATCCGACCTTCCGTGGATGGTCACCGCTGCGCGACCGGGCGGGCGCCGACATCGCCCTGGGGTCGGGGGGACGGTGGCGGGAGTGGTCGACGGTGCTGCTTCCCGAGATGGGGCTCTGGCCAGGGATGCCCCTGGGGGGAGCGGAGTTCACGGTTCAAGCGTGCGCGAAGTACGGCAAGGCGCGAACCATCTACGTCCCTGAGGACGCGGTCTCCTCGGCTGATCTGTTCTGCCTGCTGGAGCGTCCGGACATCGTCCGCAGGGCGGCCCGGGGCCTGGAGCGCAAGGCCCGTGACCTGTTCGTGGTGGGCGACGTCGACGTGGCCGGCGGCCGGGTTCGGGGCGTGCTGGACGGCGTCGTGCGTGAGTTCCAGTTGTCGGCCATGGATCCCAAGCTCCGGCGGATCACCGTCTACGAGGGCGAGTTCGGCCTGGAGGCACTGACCTTGTTCGTCTGCCGCGGCGGGCTCATGCCCGGGGCCGACGCCTGGAAGGGCTACCGCCACCGGGCCTGGACGCGCATGACCGAACTCGCCGACGACACCACCCCGCACCTGCCCGCCCGACGGTGGAGATGGCACGACCTAAGACATACATACGCTCTGCGGCTTTTGACCTACCTGGAGAACGCCATGGACGGCCAGGAGTCGGATGCACAGGCCCGCCGCCGTCGGCATCGCTCCTACCTGACCGGACATATCCGGCACAACCCGCTGCTGATCGTCAGCCGTCGGCTCGGTCACGCAAACCCAGAGACCACTTACCAGTATCTCCAGTACACGGACGACCTGATCAACGAGTTCGAGGAGGCGTTCGCCAGCTGGGTGGGCGACGACGAGGCGACCTACGCCGAAATCGCCTCCCACGCCCTGTCCAGCACCAGCGGAGGCCACTGATGACCACAACGCGACGGAAGGGCGGCCGGAGCCGAGAGGAACGCGAGCGGCTCCTGCCCTTCGTGGCGAACCCGGTCCCGCCCGGTGGCGTCGGTCCCCGGGTGGTGCAAGTCCTTGGAGCCCTCATAGCAGTGGACCCGGCGGACTACCGTTGCTCGCTGCTGGCCATGCAGCTGGCAGACGAGTGGACCGAGTACGTCGCCGCTACGGGAATCACGGCCGGTCAGGCAAGGAGCTACGAGCACGCGATACACCGCCTCTGCCGGTACGTGGAGACGATGCTCGGCGATGGGGCCGAGCGAGCGAGCCTGGACGATCCGGAACTCTTCGACACACTCGTGCAGTGGGAGTTGTCCCTGCCAGAGGCCAACGCACCGAGCTCGACGAAGCCCTACATGCTGGCCTCCTCGCTGCGCGTGCTGATCATCCGTCGGGACGATCATCCCGACCGCGCGGTTGCTCCGACCTTGGCGCGGCTGGCCCGAGGCCCCGCACTCCTCGGCAGCGGGGAGAGGGTGGAGCGTGACGAGTTCACCCGTGAGGACAAGCGCGCCCTGGTCCGCGCGGCCTGGAAGAGTGTGCACGCGACGCGCAAGCGCCTGGACGCCGGGTGGGCCCTGGCCGAACAGGGGCAGCATCCCGACCGGGGCGGCTGGACCAGCGTCCCAGACCTGCTCTGGGGCCTGGCCCATGACGAGATATCCGCCGATGACGTGCGCCGGTCCACGCCTCCGTCGCGTGAGTGGCCCCCGGAACTGCTGGAGTTCACTGCGGGGCCGGGCCGGGTGCCCCATCCGCAGGGTGCACGGCTCCCGTTGGCACGCAGGCTGTTGGCGAGTCTGTATCCCACCACCCTTGATCTGCACGCGTTCCGCATCTTGTTGATGGACGCCACCGGCTACACCTCCGAAGAGGTCACCGGGTTCGGGGAGGCGGATGTGGAGTTTCTTCCCAAGGGCGTTCGGCTGACCCTGCTCAAGAATCGTGCCGGGCATCTTCGGCACCGGGCGTTTCGCGACCAGCCCCCATCCGATTCCCCAGCTCCGGACGACGAGACCAGCGGACAGCTCATCGTGAACTGGCCTCGGCGCGAGGCCAGCGAGGTGGTCCGGCATCTCCTGGCCCTCACAGCCCGCATCCGAGCCAAGGCGCCGCATGTCACCGACACGCTCTTCGTCAGCGCTGCCGTCCGCCCCGGCTACATCACCGTGTTTGACCGGTGGACTCCCAGTCGCAGCAGAGCGAACTTTGGCTGCTGGCTGGACACCATGGGCGTCGAGGTCAAAGGCGACCGGCACATCGGCCGCCTGCGGAAATCAACCAAGGTCGAGAAGGCCATCGTCACCGAAGGGCGCATCAGCGCCGCCGCAGACGATCACACCGAGGAGACCTTCGCCAACCACTACGCCCAGGGCACCACACTGCGGATCCTGTCCGGCCGGACGATCGCCACGGCACAGCAGCACTGGCTCAACCAGGCTATCGATCGCATCGACGGCCCCACCGTCGTCTCCGGCAGCGAGATCGAGGACATCGACCAGAGCCTGCTCGAGAACTCCGGCCTGTCCGCGCGGGAGGCCGAGGACATCATGACCGGCCAGCTCGACATGGGCGTCTCCCACTGCAAGAACCCCTACCAGTCGCCCTTCAGTCGCCCCGGTGAACTCTGCGCCGTCGCCCCGCTACGTTGCCTGGAGTGCCGCAACGCCTGGATTCTTCCGTCCAACCTTCCTCAACTCCTCCTCTTCAAGGCGAACTTGGAACGACTTCGTACACTGCTGGACCCACATGCCTTCACCCGGCTATGGGGGCAGAGCTGGGTGAACCTCCACGCCGTCCTGGACGACCGCACACCCGAGGAACTCGCCCAGGCCCGCAAGCACATCGACGCCGGCCAGGCCGTCCTGGACCTGCCGCTGGCGGCCCACACGGAGTTCGACGCATGATCGAGACCCTGCCCCAGCAGCGACGCCCCCCACTGTTCCGGGACGACGAACCTGTCGTTCAGGGCCGCTCACTGCTGCCTGGAGCCCGCGAGCCCGGCGCCGGGGTCCCCCGGTTCGGTGACACCGACCTCTGGAACTTCAACGGCGTCCTCAAACGGCCCGCGAACGTCAACGCGAGCATGTGGAAAATCTGCTTCAGCCTGGAACTGGAGGACCCGTACTGGAACTTGTTGGCACGCGAGTTGATGATGCTCTCGTTCAACCAGCGCCACCCAGCGGTCCTCAGGAGCGGCGTCGTCCTCGCCGGGGCCTCCTCTCCCTCCACTCTGGCCCAGATCGCCTCACGTCTCCGGACAACTGCCCGGTGGGCCCATACGAAGGGGCTTCCAGCGCACCCGGACGCATGGACGGTGGATGACCTGCGGCAACGGATCACCGACCTGGCAGCCGAGGGCGCGAGCCCGGACTCGGTCATGAATCATGTCAGTGGCCTCAAGACCCTGGCGGCAGCCGCACCCGCCTTGAGTCTGCCCTGGCCGACGGGAGATCCGTGGCCTGGTCAGAGCGCACGCCAGGTCGCCCGAGCCAGTTCCAACCAGACTCTCGCCACCCCCACCGTCCCTCCGACGACTTGGTTTCCTCTCATCCGTGCGGCCTGGGCCTACATCCACGACTTCGCCCCCGACATCCTGCGCGCCGATCGGCGGCATCGCGAGCTCAAAGAGGTCGCCCGACCGTCATCCCACGGCATCGACGCCCGGCTGGAGGAGTGGCTCGCCGACCCTGACAACAAGGTCCCCGTTCATGCCCCGGCCTCCGACGGCGATGACCCGCAGGTTCACTGGGCGCTGTTGACGCTTCTCCTCGGCTACGAGGCAGAGCTCTACACTGCGTTCTCCGACATCAAGAGCCCGAAGAAGCTTCATCGCCGCACCCTGGTTCTCGACGCAGTGGCCGAGGGGCGAACCACGTCTCACGCACTGACCGGAGAACTTGCACAGGTCGTCCGGCCTGATGGCACCACCGGGCCCTGGCACCCCGGCATTGGACCGCAGGCGCTGTTGGAAGCGAAGACGGCACTGCGTGACGCGGCCTTTACCCTGGTCGTGGGCCTGTCAATGATGCGCGACTCAGAGGTTCACGAGATCCTGCGGGACCCCGTTGTCGAGCACTACAACACCCCCGCCATCGCCTCCACGAAAATCAAAGGAACCACCAACCGCCCCGGCAAGCACTGGTGGATCGCCGAACCGCTCGTCGAGGCCCTCGCGGTTGCCGAGGCTATCTCCCGGCATCCCGAGCGGGTCTTCTCGCCCCTTCGTGTCGCCCGGGAGGACGCCACCCTTGGGGGTGTCGAAATGCTGGCGGCATTCGTGACGTTCGTGAACGCTGGCCGGGAGTGGACCGGGCTCGACGAGATCCCCACCACTTACATCCGCCCGCACATGTTCCGCAGGACGATGGCGATGCTCACCGACCAGTTCCCCGGTTCCGAGATCGCCACGGGCATCCAGTTGAAGCACCTGGCCAAGAGGGCTCTGGCCAACGCCTCCACCCGCGGCTATGCCGCCTCCGACACCGAGTGGGCCGAGTATCTCGGGGACGCACTCGACAACGTCAAGTTTCGCAGGATCAAGGACCTTTACGAGCGTCACACCGCCGGCGAAGAGATCGGGTTCGGGCCCGGCGCCGAACGCGTCAAAGACGCCTTCGATCAGATCGCCGCCACCGTCACAGCGCGCAACGGTGACGCCCGCACCGCCGATACCCTCTTGCGCACCACGCGGATCCACATCCGCTTCGGCATGCTCAACAACTGCACCGCCGACCACACCAACCCCGTCGGTGCCGCCTGTCTTGAGAACGCGATCGTCCCCGACGGACACATCGGCCCCCTCGACGAACGCTGCCGACCCGACCGATGCGCCAACAGCATGATCGGCCCCGAGCACCTACCGATCTACGACTCCCACCAGCGCAAGCAGCTCCAGCTCATCAACACCCCCTCCACGCCCGCCTGCCGCCGAGACCTCGCCGAGCGCGAACTGGACACCATCCGCAACGTGCTCAAGATGGCGGGTCAGCAGTGACTCTCCCTGCCGAGACCCCCGAAGACCAAGTCAGCCCCAAGACTGCCGCCGCGCTACGGGCAGCGATGACCCGACTCTTCGAAGGACATCCCCAACGGACCGACGGCCGCCTCACGAAAGAGAACCTCTACAAAGAGGCCCAGGTCAGCCGCGCGACCATGAACCGCGCTCACGCGATCTTGGCCGAGTGGGACGCGCACCTCGCTGCCCACGGCAAGGCCACCCCCGGCGAAGCGAAGCGAGATGCGACCATTGCCGATCTCAAGAAGCGCCTGACCGAGAAGACTCAGGAATGCACGCTCCTGGAGAACAAGCTCAAGGCCGCCCACACCGCGATCGCTGCCCTCTTCCACGACAATGAAGCCCTACGGCAGCAGCTCGACAAGAGCGTCTCAACCACAGTCACGCCCATTCGCCCCCGAGGCCCCCGCCAAAGCCGCTGAGCCCCAGGTCATACGCGTCTCTCGCAGCATGCCGGATGTCTCATGAGACATCCTGAGCGCGAAGAACAGCTCCACCGCGACCTGCTCGCCCTCGCCCCCGACTACCAACTCGACAGCGTCACCACCAGGTTCGGCGGCCTGCGCATCCACCTCGCTGACCGCTTCGACGAGGCCGGCGAGTACGACGGCGGCTTCATGGACGACGCGACCGCCCTCGCCGACGCCGCCGAGACCGCCTCAGAGCACACCTGCGAGCTGTGCGGAGCCCCAGGACGCCCCCGCTTCCGTGGCGACCAGCACCACACGCGAATCACCACCGTCTGCGAAACGTGCCGCACATACCCGTCGGACCTGGCCGCGTCATTGCCGGTTACCCAGAGGGGCGCATAGGGCCTCGGGTCGGGGAATCTCCCGGATATCCGGGACGATGCCGCCAGATCAACACAGTTCCGGTTCAACCTGTGATACGAAGCGGCTTCACCAGCGTAAATCTCGAGTCTGAGGCGTTCTGAGGGTGCGATCCGTGCCCCTACACCGACTGGTGGAGTTCCGGCATGGAGGAACCTCTGGGAGTGGCAAGAAGTAGCCGCCGAATCAGTGCCCTCTACGACTTGAGTTCCACAGTTGAGGGTGCTGTCTAGGGTGCGGAAATGTGGGTTGACCTGCGGACACGCCTGTGCGCAGGCTGGGTTGGCGTGTCACTGGGCCCGTACTTGTGGGTCGCTGAATCAGATGGTTTGACGGTCTTGCCGGTGCGGCCGCGTTGGTCCGGGTGTGTCGATGACTTCCCGGTCCTCGCGGCCACGGACGGAACGCCCTCGCATGGAGGTCGTGATCGAGTCCGTGGTGACCAAGCGTCTGGGCGCTCTGCCTGTCGCTGCCGAGTTTCTGCGCCGACTGGACGTCGCGGGGATCGTCGACGGTCTGTGTCCACCCGATCTGCGGGCGGACCTGACGCACGGCCAGGTGATCGAGGTACTGGTGGAGAACCGGCTGACCGCTCCCGCGTCGCTGTTCCGCGTCGGGGACTGGGCGCGCGAGTGGGCGGTGGTGGTATCGACCGAGTACGACCCATTAGCCCCTGACGGCAAGCAAGTTGACGAGCCCATGCATGCCGCCACCGGGGTCAGAGCGGATCAGCGTGCGACGTCCGTGCCAGCGCCTTCGGCACCTTGGTCGACGAATCCCATCGGCGGGTACAGGACGCGGCAGCGTCCTGTTTCTCGGGATGCGCCAAGGCCAGGACGCCCTGGGCGTCTACGATCACCTGCCCGTCGCGTCCGGGGCTGCCTCGCCGGCCAACCGCCGTTGGGGTCGGAGGCCACCGGCCTGGACACGGCACACCCCGGCCTGCGAGACCACCACCCGGCTGCCGCCCCTGATACGGAGGCGCGGGTAGGGCCCGATACGCTTCCGCACGGGGAGGTGCCCCCGACGGGTGCAGGAACAAGGGCCTCGACAATCCTCCTTCTCGATGGCGAGAGGCGCTCTTCGCTTATACGATCACAGTCGAACAGCCCACACCATGAAGCGCGAGGCTAGGCGTCCAGGCTCTCCAGAGTGGCCGACAGTGCCGTACCGACTTCCCTCAGAGGGCCCGGCTGCATGAGGGCGTGGTGGTGGCCGGCCACCACCACGTTCCTCAGGTGCCCCGTGACATGGGGTCGCCAGGACTCATGTGTGGCACCGTTGGCCGGGCGGCTGTGATCCGCGGTGAAGAAGAGCAGGTCGCCATCGAAAGCGAGCTCCACCGGCTCACGCAGCAGCTGGACGTGGCGGCTGAAGATGTCCGGCAGCGCGGCAAGGGCGTCGGCGCTCAGGCCGGACACCGGACTGTCGGGAAGCCGAAGCCGTTCAACGAACTGGCCACGGCCCAGCGTGCCGTCGCTGTATGCCTCGGGCGTGAGCCCCAGGCTGGTCAGGACCTCGGCCAGGAGGTCGGGTTCGTCGAGGAAATCCGCCAGTTCCTGCCACTCGGGTGGGTACGAGTCGAGCAGGGCGAGCAGCGCCACCTCCTCGCCCTGCTGGCGCAGCCGGGTGGCGATGGTGTGCGCCACGTTCCCACCGAACGACCAGCCGAGCAGGTGATACGGCCCAGCGGGCTGGACCCGGCGGATACGGGGCACCGACGAAACGCGCTGGTCAGGGCCTACGCAGGTACCCACGATGATCGTCTCCCACGCTGACGGAGATCGTTTCCCACCACTCTGGTCAGCAGGCTGCCAGCCCATTCCCGGATGCACGAGAGTCGGCTGCGGGTGGACCTGTAGTGTGCCCGCTGTGAAGAGCGGAGACCTGGTCATACGCCGACCGAACGACGGTACGGACGAAGCTGGCATCGGAACCGTATGCCTCGTAGGAGACGCGCGCGCGGTCGTAGAGTGGTCAGACGGTCAGCGAACCGAGATTCCGCTCCCCGCCCCCTCCGACGTCGAGGTGGCGCCTGTCGGCTCCCTGCGGCACCGCGCGCTACGAGATGCCGAAGCCCTGCGGCGGGAGTTCGCCGAATCCCCGGTTTCCGTCCTGGTGACCCTCCTCGGAGAGCAGGGCGGTACCGCGTCCATAGGTGAACTGCGCCGGTGGACCAATGAGCTCGCGCTGGCAGGAGGGTACGACAGTGCCTGGTGGGGCAACGTACGGAGAGAGCTGGACACGGATCCTCGTCTCACCAAGGTGAGGGGAGGAGCCCAGTGGAAGCTGCTCGGCCTCCCGGCGGATCGCCTGTCTCAGGAACACATGCCGTCTCTGGCGGTCGCCACGGCTGAGCACGAGGGCGTCGAGGCAGTGGTGAAGACGGAGCCTCACTCAAGCAGTGCCCCGGAGAGCTCGATGGCCTCCCTCGCGGCGGAACTGGACGGGACCGAGGAGCGCGTCGTCGACCCTCTGGAGGAACAGCCACCGCAGGACGCGGTACTTCCGGGCGATCCGGCGAAGGAAGCCGACGACCATCGCACGGACGCCCGTGAAGCGTTCGAGGACAACTTGCGTCTGCTGTCGGAGGAGCGCGACCAGTACAAAGCCGCGCTGAGGCGGCAGGAAGCCGCCGTGCAAGAGCTCCGGGCGGAACGGGACCGGTTGCGTCTCTGGATCGCCGATCTGCAGGCCGAGTGCGAGCGGTCCACCGAACAGGCCGACGTTCTGAGGCAGCAGGTCACGGACGCCTCCTCAACGCTGGTGGAGGCCAATCGGCGAGCCGAGGCCCTTGTCGAAAAGGTGCAGCGGAGGGAAGAGGAACTGCGCCAAGTACGTCAAGGGGGAAGAGCCGTCTCGCAGTCCCAGCTGAGGCAGGCTCGGATGGACGGGCTGCGAGTCCTCGCGGCCGTGCTGGCCGAGGTCGCTGACCATGTGGTTCACGCGACGGACATGGACGGATCCCGCGCCGCCGATGCTCTGTATCGCAGGGCCCTGACCCAGGCGGCGGCAGCAATTGTGACAGATATCGGCGTCGCCGGTGAGGAGACCGGGTTCGATCCTGTGCGCCACCGGTTCACCACGGCCGGATCCGCCGAACGGGTGGTCGTGGAGCGGCCAGGGTTCGCATGGCAATCCGGAACTCCGCAGGAGGTCGTCCTGGAGCCGGCGCTGGTTCGGGTCGCCGATCAATAGTCACGGCACATTCTTGATGTAGGCCGGAGGATCGCCGTCGCCAGGGCGACCTCCGTGGGGAGGGAAAGGCGTGGGCGAGGGTAGGCCCCTGGTGGGCATAGATTTCGGGACGGCCACCACACTGGTGACACAGCGGCTGCCGTACGGCTTCGCCGAGACCGTGCCGATCGGAAGCAGTACCCCCTGGATCCCCAGTGCGATCGCCGCCGCGCCCAGCGGCGAGCTCGTCTTCGGCGAGCCTGCGGAGGCGATCGGTGGTGCCGCCGCCGTGCGGTCCATCAAGCAGTACATCACTGACGACCTGCACAGTCCCCTGTCGCTCGGCACGCAAGAGTTCACCCCGGACCGCCTGATCGCGTCCCTGCTGCGGCACGTGCTCCTGCTGGCCAAGGCCAACGAGGCCGACACCGAGGGCGCGGAGTTCCGCCTGGCCTGCCCCGCGATCTGGGACGGGCCCCGTCGGAGGCGACTCGCCCGGCTGGCCACGGAGGCGGGCATCCCGGTGACGGTCGCCGACATCGTCGACGAGCCGATCGCGGCAGGTCTGGCCTGGTCGGAGGGATGTCACGAGCGCGACGGTCGTCCGCCTGAGGGCACGGTTCTGGTCTTCGACTACGGAGGGGGCACTCTGGACATCGCCCTGATGTCCGTGACCGAGGACCTGAACGATATGGAACCGGAGTTGACGGTCCTCTCGGCACGCGGCGTGCCGGAGGCCGGCGACGCGTTGGATCGACGGATCGCGGCGGACCTGGAACGAGATCTGGAGGCGATCGGCGTACGAATCGATCACCTGCCGGACCCTCGGACCGTCCGGGCACTGCTGCTGCTGGCGGCCCGCCGCCTCAAGGTCCTGCTGACCGACACCCGTTTCGACAGGCAGGGCGTGCCGATCGGCGGTGGTCTCTCCTCCTTCCCCATGCTGGAGTACACACGGCAGCGCCTGGAGAACGCCTTCCGTCCGCAGCTGGACCGGGCTCTGGAATTCGTGCGAGCCGCCCTGTGCGAGGCGCGACTGCGCCGTCGGAATGCACCGGACTTGGCCTCTCTCACCCGGATGCCGCTGGAGGAGCTCGCCGACGACGTCGACTACGTGCTTCTGGCAGGCGGTATGTCCCAGATTCCGCTGGTGCGTGAGGAGTTCTTGCGCGTCTTCCCGCAGGCGCAGGTGGAATACGACCAGTCGCTGGAGACTCCGGAGGAGTCGGTGGCGACGGGGCTCGTGGTGCGCTCCGATCGGTATCACCGGCTCAATCTCCCGAGACCGGGATTCGACCTGGTGCTCGAATGGCGGGGAGGAGACGACAGGACGCATCGTGAGCTCCTGTATCCGGCGTTCAAGCCGCTCTACTCCGCCGACCAGATCTTCCGGCGGGAGAGCAACCTCGCCCATCGGTACGACGGCCAGATACGCGGGCTCACCGGCGACACCACTGCCGCGCTCCGCGCGGTCTCGGTCGACGGGAAAGCCCTCGACTTCGTGGTGGACGGAGTCCCGACGCCTCATCTTCCGGTCAGCCTCCGACGGTTCGCCGACTTCACGTTCACGCTGAAGGTCTCCGGCGAGATCTACGTCAAGGACTGCGCGCACCAGGAGTCGCGCTTCCGGGTGGAACGATGGCCGGTCCTGCGGGGCAAGCAACGTGACTCCGTGAGCCTGAGCACCGTGCGCAGCACGCTCCCGGTGCAGCGGGCCGTCAAGTTCACCGATCTGTACTCACATCCCCACCAGTAGACGCGAGGCGGCGCCCGCCGCCTCGCTCGCTTCGTGCTCCCGGCTCAGCCTTCGACCACCACCAGGGCCACCGGCTCTGTGGACAGGCTGAACCGGGAGTCGCGGTCCATCTGAGCAAGACGGGCATCTCGCTGACCCTCCAGGGTTCCCACCCGGGCACGGTGGAGACGGCGGATGGAGGTGCTGTCCACCTCCTGCGCGAGTCGGCGGGCCTGTTCGATCTTGTGACGGAATGTGTCCTCCACCGTCGCACGCCGACCCGCGGCGAGGGCCGCGTTCTCCGCCTGGTAGCTCTGTTTGGCGGAGAACTCCCTCTCTGCAGCAAGGTCGTGCACGATGTCGAGCACCTCCGGAATCAGCTTCGAGGCCCGAGCCGGAAGCGGCTCCGTGGCGTCCTCGAAACCGCCGTCGGCGAGACAGGTCAGCGATCCAGCGCACCTTCGGTGCGCGCCGGGGGCGTGGTAAATCCCATGGCGCGCGCCGGGGGTGCTTCTGTCTGCCCTGATGGGGAGTGATGCCGGTCCGGGACCCTTGGAGTGTTCGTTCCGGCCGAAACCGATGCCTCTGTGATGCCTGTGAGCTCGTAGGTCAGCGTGGTGCTGGGGGCCGTCCACGGGAACCGTGGAGTGTTGCTGTGAGCACGTGCGTCAGAATTCCTGATTCACCCTGGCCCTCCCGGAACGGCATACCGATGGGGAGGGAGCGGGAGCGTGGACGTACTGCACGAACGGTGCGCCGGCCTGGACATCAGCAAGAAGGACGCCAAGGTGTGCGTCCGGATCCCGAGTACGAAACGGCGGGGATCGTTCACCACCGAGACCACGACCTGGGGTTCGACGACGAACGCGGTCCTGGCCCTGCTCGACCATCTGCTGGCCGCTGAGGTCACCCTGGTGGTGATCGAGGCGACCTCGGACTACTGGAAACCCTTCTACTACGTGCTGGCCGACGATCTGAACGTGATCCTGGTCAACGCCCGGCAGGTCAAGAACCTGCCCGGCCGCAAGACGGACGTCTCCGACGCCGCCTCGCTGTTGGACGACTCTCTGTGTGAGCACGTAGGTGGGGGTTCGCGACGTTCTCGGTGGGCATGAGTGTTGATCTTGGTGGGCAGTCTGATCCTGCTTCGTGTGCGACGACACGGTGAACACGGAGGGCGTCGGCGTAGTTGATTTCGTAGCGAGAGTGAGCAACGTTTGTCGACGGTTTCGGGCAGAACCTAGCGATCAGACGGCTCGAAAATGTCGATGAGAACTGACAATGCTGGGGGACCTGGTCCTGCTCAGATGTCCGTGACGACGGCCTCGTTGGGGTGTTCAGGGATGGCGGTCTACCGCGGTGATCAGCCGCCGGTGATGGCCAGAAGGAGGCCTGAGACGATAAGGCCGATCTCGACCACGACGACGAAGACGTGGGCGGGCAGCCGGTCAACGATCTTCTTGCCGACCCAGGCGCCCGCCGTGCTGGCCGGGGCCAGGGCCAGGCCGATGGACGCGCTGGAGGCGGTCAGGACCGCGGCGGCGCCGAACACGATCAGCTTGGTCAGGTGCATCACCACGGCGGAGGCGGCCTCGGTCCCTATGTAAGCGCCGCGCAGCAGGCCGCGGGCGAGGAAGAACGGGGCGACCATCGGGCCGACCGAGCCGACCAGGGCGGAGCCGAAGCCGGAGGCGGCTCCGACAGCGGCGAACGCGGGATCGTCGAGGCGGAGCGTGCGGCTTCCAGCGCCGCCAGGCGACCATGACCAGCAGGAACACGCCGATGAGGCGGGTGAGCGCGGGCAGCGGTGTGGTGGCGAACAGCAGCGCGCCAGCCGCCGCGGCCGGGACAGCGCCGATCGCGAAGATGCCGAACAGGCGCCGGTCGACCTCGCGCCGGTTGAACCACACCCGGCTGCCGTTGCTGGCCAGCTGCGCGACGGTGAGGACCGCGACCGCGTCCCGAGTGCCCAGGACGGCGACGAACACCGGCAGCAGCAACACCCCGCCACCGAACCCGGCCACCGCTGAGAGGGCCGCGGTTCCGAAGGCGGCGGCGACGATGGCGATGACCTGCAGTGCCTGTTCCATGCGGGGGATTCTTCCGTCCGCGGTGGCGGCCGGACCCGGCGGGGTGGGAGGTTCAGCCAGCGGGGTCCTGCGCCCGGGCCGCCCTGGTGCCGACGAGCCTCACCTGCTCGGTCCGCTTGCCCGATTGTGAACCGGAGCCGTTCCAGAGCTTCGACGACCTCTACCAACTCGGCCGCGACCGCGATGGCGACTATGGCTGGGCACCTTGCTCGGCGAATTCCGCCGCAGCCGTGAGGCGAGCTCGACAACGTGACAGTGCCGGCCTGGGGGCGGGCCTGGCACGTCCCGTCGGAACGCGCCCTGTCCGTCCGGGAGATGGCCGATCGCCTGGCCGTCCAGTCGGGATCCGGGCCGGTCACGGTGCGCAGGATCCCACCGGCCGTGCTGGGCATGGCATCGCTGTTCTGCCCGATGACCCGCGAACTGAGGGAGATCCGGTATCAGTTCGACCGTCCGTTCGTCGTCGACTCCAGCGCTTACGAGGCGGCGTTCACGGTACGGGCCACCCCCGTCGGCGAACAGGTCGAGGCAACGGTGGACTGGTGGTGTGAGCGCCTGGCTGCCGGGCAGCCGTAGGCACCGGCTTGAGATGGGGCCCGGACCGGCTGTGCCGGGACATACCCGCCGCAAGTCGATCATCCCCTGTCACCTCCACCGCCACCCGCGGCGGCCCGGCCGGGCAACGCCCCACGTCCGCGAGAAGATCCGTAGAGTCACCGGCCGGTAGCTCTAGATCATCAGCCGTGTGCTCGGTTACCGTTGTACTCACGCCGCCACACCCAGGGCACACGGTCCTGCTGGGACTAGCGGCGCATGGGAACTACTCACGTTGACGACTGCCATTCAAGGCACCTTCGCCGTCCGTCCCTATACACCTCACTGCCAAGTCATCCACGACGAGGGAGACCATGCCGTCATCGGCATCTCGTCGGGGAACTCCTACTTCACCCACGACCGCGTGACCGATCTCGCCCGGTGGGGACTCGAACACTTCCGGCAGGTCGATCTCATCTGGACCGACATGCACGTGGCCGAGATGTTCGTGGCCCTCGGCTACTCCGACGTCGAAGCGCAGCGCAAGGCGGTGAAGAACCTCCGCGGCGTACGGGCCAAGGTCACCGCCGCCGTCGCCGCCCTGGACCCGGAAGGCGACCGGCTGCGCGGCCGCCCCATGTCCGCGCTCCTGGAGCTCCCCGCCTACCAGCGGATCCGCTCACAGCTCGACACCCTCATGACCGACGACCCCGAGTTCCGTGAGGTGTGCGACCAGCTCGCGGCCCGGTTCCTCGCCGACAAGCTGAACGGCCGGCCGCCCACGGAGCTGCAGCGCGAGGTGTGCATCAAGTACGTGTGCGCCGAGGTGCCGCTGTTCCTCGACACCCCGGCCATCCTCGGCGTCTCCTCCTCGCTCAACTGCTACCACCAGGCGCTGCCGCTGGCAGAGCTGCTGTACGCACGGGGCTGGGGCCTGCGTGCCTCACGCAATCAGGGCCACGCCGTGATCACCCCCGCCGAAGAACAGGACCGCTCCGTATGACCACCACCATCGACCCGACCTCGGCGACCGCGGCCGACGGGCTCACCCGGTTCCCGTTCGACGCCAACGGCACGAGGCTGCCCGACGAGATCGCGCACCTCCTCGCGAACGAGCCGGTCAAGAAGGTCCGCACCATAGCCGGTGCGGAGGCCTGGCTGGTGTCCTCGTATCGCCTGTGCAGGCAGGTACTCGACGACCCCCGGTTCTCCCTCAAGGACACCTCCGCCCCGGGTGCGCCGCGCCAGTACGCGTTGACCATCCCCCCCGAGGTGGTCAACAACATGGGCAACATCACGGGAGCCGGGCTTCGCAAGGCCGTGATGAAGGCCCTCAACCCGAAGGCCCCCGGGCTGGAAGAGTGGCTCACGCGCCACGCGCACCAGCTCGTCGACCAGCTCGTCGCGACAGGAGCGCCGGCGGACCTGCGCCACGACTTCACCGTCCCCTACTCCACCGGCCTGCACTGCCACATCCTCGGCATCCCCCAGACCGACGGGCCCGGCCTCTACCGGTCGCTGCACGTCGCGTTCATGAACAGCGCCCGCTCCATCCCCGCGGCGGGCATCAACTGGGACCGCGACATGGGCCACATGGTGGACCGGCTCAACGACCCGGAAACCACCGGTCTCATGGGCGAACTCGCCACCCTGCGCGAGGACCCCGAGTACGCGCACCTGACCGACGAGATGCTCGCCACCGTCGGCGTCACGATGTTCGGCGCGGGCGTCATCAGCGTGATGGGGTTCCTCACCATGGGACTCGTGTCGCTGATCCAGCACCCCGACCTCAAGGCCCAGTTGATCGCCGACCCGGCCCTCATCCCGGCCGCCGTGGACGAGCTGCTGCGCATCAACCTGTCGATCGCCGACGGCCTGCCCCGTATCGCCACCGAGACCATGCGGCTCGGTGACGTCACCGTGCAGAAGGGGGAGCTGGTCCTCGTCCTGGTCGAGGCCGCCAACCACGATCCCGCCGAATTCGAGGACCCGCACGCCGTGCGCCTCGACAGGCCGAACCCGAACGCGCACCTGTCGTTCGGCGGAGGGGGCCACTACTGCCCCGCCACCGCCCTCGGCAAGCGGCACGCACAGATCGCCATCGAGGTACTCCTCGACCGGCTGCCCGGCCTCGACCTCGCCGTGCCGATCGAGCAACTCGTGTGGCGCACCGGGTTCATGAAGCGCATCCCGGAGCGGATGCCCGTGCTCTGGTGATGTCGCCCTAGGTGGCTGGTGTTTTTCGATCCAGTTCCCAGATGGCGAGACGATGTTCGACTCGAAAGTGGGTAACTTGTCCCACAATCACCCGTCTCGCTATCTGAGATTTCCCTGCTTAACACCAGCCACCTAGTAGGGCTTTGTTAGGGATTGTCACGTTGATCGGCTGACGTGGGATGATCTTGTGGTTGGCCGTGCTGGGAGGGGATCGCTGATGTCGTCCGTGCCGCCGTCGTACAAGGGCCACCGGTACCCGGTGGAGGTCATCTCCCAC